>CAYJED010000017.1:0-7057 GCA_964369115.1 uncultured Candidatus Saccharibacteria bacterium | reverse complement strand
GCTGGGGTATAAGGACTCGAACCTCAATTAACGGTGCCAGAAACCGTTGTCCTACCATTAGACGATACCCCAATATAATTTTTACAATCAGAACGTTTGTGATGTCACTGTCATATTTCCGGCATCGTGCCAGGCTATATATGATGCTTGGCGGTAACCAAGCTATGGTTGTCCTACCATAGAGCGTATCCCCAAATATACTGAAAAGCTCGTAATTGGTTATTAGTTATTCGTAATTAGTTTGACCTAATTAACTTTAAAAACAAAATAGCGAGTTCAAGAATAGTACCACAAAATTGGATATTTTTCAAACTTTACCAAGCTCTCTAGCTACCCAAGCATTGGCACTTCTATAAGGAGAAATGTCGCACCTCTTTCCCCTGTAATAGTAAAAGATTCTGCATCAGATACACCGAACGCATCACGCGAAGAAAGGTTTGTATCGCCAATCGTAATAGTGCTCTGTATTACAAATACATACACCCCATTTCCTTTTCCAACTGAAACAGTAAGGGCTTTATCTTTAATGATTCCATAAGAAATAGCAGCATCCTGCTCAATTCTAAGCGTTCCCTCACCTCCGTTTACAAGAGGAAGCACCCCTTCGCGATGTTTAATAAAATCAAAATTTTTTTGATCATATCGTGGGGTAATCCCTCTTTTATTTGGAAGTATCCAAAGCTGAAAAAGAAAGAGGTTATTATACTCACTTGCATTATATTCCGAATGAAGTACCCCTTTACCTGCAGACATTACCTGCACCTCACCTGCTCTTACTACACCGTTACCTCCAGCATTATCCTTATGCGCAACAGCACCTTCTGTGACAATAGTAATAATCTCCATATCACGATGACCATGCGTAGGAAATCCAGCGCCACCTACAATGACATCATCATTTAATACACGAAGTGCTCCAAACCCCACCCTACTTTCGTTGTACCAATCTGCAAAAGAAAAACTATACCTAGTTGAAAGCCAGCCATAATCTCCCTGCCCACGGTCCACTGCTTTATGAAGTAGTGTTTTCATGTTCGTACTATAAACCAGAGTGTGCACATTTGCAAACTACAGATTAAGATACACTCTTACAATACGAAGTGTATGATACGAGACTTTTCCTTTAAGTGCTTCAAATACCGGCGTAAGTTTACGTGTATCTAATTTTTCAAATGTGCTTGCAATTGTATCAAACTCTTTTTTCTTTGGAAGAAGATGCTCGAGTGATACATCTTCTTTATACTCTTTTAATTTTTCAATATGTCCAATGACCGTATCTTCACTTATCGATCTAAGCTCAGCAATTTCTTGTATCGTCTTACCTTCATCCAAAAGTGTTTTGGTAAGCATGTGCGACGGTGTCTTTACCTCGTCATCTGAAAGGTCATCATCTATAGCTACAGCTTCCACGGATCCTCCCCATTCCTTCAACATGCTCACATGAAGCCTTTCAAGTTCTTCCGAAGAATACTTCGTTAGCGCATCTTCTGCATTGTCACTTTTTTTACGAAAGAGAATATCCTCTTCTCGTACTCGTTCGATGATATGAAGCGCTTGCTTGGTAAACCCTTTTAAATAAAGCCCATCAAGAGATGTAAGTCGCGAAAGCGCAACATACCCCTGCCCTGAAGCAAAGGCACGACTCAGGTCAATTTCTGCCTTATCAATAGTCATTCCCTGGCTCTTATGTACAGTAATAGCCCACGCAAGACGAAGCGGAAGCTGTTGTAGCTCTGCACGCACTTTTCCTTCCTCTTCTATTTTCCATGAATCAGGTAAGATCGTCACACGTTTACCATTAAGGAGAATAACCACAGGTGAGCCATCTTTATCAAATGAAGTCACTTCTCCCATAGATCCGTTTACATAACTTCTATCTTGAGCATTTTTAATACAAATCACCTTTGCTCCAATTTTAAGATTAAGAACTTCTGGTGCGAGACAGTTTTTCTTAAGTGTTTCAACGATAGAAGCCTTACCTTTTGTAGTCATATGAAAACTCCGTATCTCTCCTTTAAGTTTCTGGAAAGCTTCTTCATTGATACTGTCTACATTTTCATTATGTGTATAGAGTTTAATATGATCATCTTTGTGAGGAGTTTTGGTACGACTTTCAAGAAGAGTGTAGTGATCTTCTTCAATATCACCAGAACGAATTGCGTTAAGAAGTGAGGTAAGAGCATCATCATCCTGACGAAACTGTTCAGTAAGATAACATATAACAGGACGAGCTTCTTTCCATGCAGCTGATGTGAAAGCAAAAATATCACCGTCCACCACACCTCTTGTTACCGGTGGAAGCTGAAAAAAATCTCCTGTAAAAATAACCTGAAGGCCACCGAAAGGTTTATCACTACGTCGCATATGTTTACCTAAGGTATTTAACATATCAATAAACGAAGCATGAAGCATGGACACTTCATCGATAATTAATACTGAAGTACTGTTCCACTTTTTATAGAGCGACTGCTTTTCTTCAAGAATATCTAAGTCATACGCCGTAAGATGACTCTTAATACCGATACCACTCCACGCATGAATAGTCTGCCCATTAATGTGGGTAGACGCAATACCCGTTGACGCAGTCACCGCATAATTTACCTTATGCTCCTTAAGGTACTTAATATACTCACGAAGCACATAACTTTTACCAGCTCCAGCAGCTCCTGTAAGAAAAGTAGTATGACCAAGTTTTAAAATAGAGAGTGCGGTTTTTTGTGTCATGTGCCAAGTAATTGGTTACAAGAAAATACGTAACCAAGTAAAAATAAATATGCTCACAGTATAGTTAAATTAAGTAGAAAAAGATATAGAACAAAATATACTAAAACTTGACGTAAATAGTTATAAATGTTATAATAAAAAGACTCTATCAAACGCCTCCCTACCCCCGAAGTAGTACACGTATCCCTCTATGATACACGCTTGGTATCTTAAATCCAATAATCTTACGTGGTCTGTTGTTAAGAAAGGAGTATATATCATACAAGTCTTTCCTAGTAACAGAAGCAATGTCATTGTTTGTGGTAATACTTCTTACTGATTCACCACGAAATGCTACAGAAAGCGCACACATCACTGCTGTGCGCTTTCTGTTTGGTAGTTTAAGAACCTTTGCAAACTTTGTAACTCTGTTAACTAACACAAGAAGTACCCAGGTACTCTGTGAAGATACGATGAAGTCCGTCTCCCAGTCTTTATTTGTGACCTCCACAGGTCGTACATCAATATACTTCCTATCATCCTTTGGTGTATCGTAGTGATAATTCTTCCTGCCTCCTTTTCTCTTGTTCCAACCCCAGAACAAGTATCGTTCAAGGCATCTACTTTCTGCGAACTTGTAGATTGCTTTAGGGGAACAGATGATACTGTATGCTTCTTTCAGTTCTCCGCTAATCTGCTCTGGGGACCATTTACTTCGTAGTTTCTTGTCTACATATCTATACAAGAAATCATTCATAGCAACCTTAAGACACTGAGTCTTGACCTCCACCGCTTTAAATATGCCTTCTGGTGTGCTTTCTTTGCATCATAGATACCTTTTGCACTATTCTTCTTGATTTCATTACTTACAGCATTTGCACTACGTGCCAGTATTAGAGCTATCGCTCTAATACTGGCACTCTTTTTTAACAATGTTTCTACGACAAACCGTTCCTCAAATGATAGATATTTATATTTCATACAATTGAAATTTTTGCTAATGCATTAATTCTAACTGTACTACTTCAAAGGTTTGACTAAAGCTGCTACCGGAAACAGATTGACCATTGCAAGCAGTGAACCAACCTTCACGATGACTGTCGACCGTCTCTATTGGCACACCTATCGTGATACGTGGCGAAATACTCCGGTCATCATATCCACAGGCCAAATTGACGTTTCTAAGATGCTGTACACCGGAATGCGTCCAAACAAAGACAAAGACTCACAAACCTCGACCACAAGTCGTGGTTTTTCTTTTCTATGTCACATATCCACTAGTAACTAGTAACTAGTAACTATATACTATTCTTAATATGAACATTCTTATTGTTACTGCACATCCTTCGTCAAAAGGTGATACTCATACTATTGCCAACACCTATGCTGAAGGTAAGCGTGCTCAAGGTCATACCGTAACTATTGTGGATCTCTACTCAAAAGAATATGCAGTAGACCTTCTTCGTTTTGAAAATATTAGAGAATTTACCCCATCAGATGTTCAGAAAAAATTTCAGGAGCAAATTATCTGGGCAAATGAAATTGTTATTGTGCACCCTGTATGGTGGAGTGGCCCTCCGGCAATTCTAAAAAATTGGACAGATCTTACTATTTGGCCTCGTATTGCGTATCGTTATTCTCCTGAAGGAAAAGTGATGAAGCTCCTTGAGGGGCGTACAGCAAAAGTCTTTGCAACATGCGGTGGACCATCATGGTATTATCATATTCCTTTTATGCTTCCACTTAAAGCATTTTGGAAGACATGTATCTTTGAATATGTCGGGATAGATCTTGTTGATTTTCAGGTGTGTGGCAATCTTGATAAGTGGATCGGAGAAAAAAGAGAGCAACATATTGCTAAATTTATTGCTCTCATTAAAAGAAAAGGAGAGTCAAAATAATTTCTAGACAAAAAAGAAAACAGCCGAAAAGCTGTTTCTTTGATTTCATTGACGTGTTTGATGTTCTGGGTGAACATCTGCGTAAGGGTCAAGCGTGAAGAGGGTCTGTGCTTCATATAATTTTTCTATCACAGCTCGTACTTCTGCACTCTTTTTAAAAAGATCCAAAAAAAATGCAAAACTCTCTTGGTTCAGTTTATTAAGCCAAGCAACGAGCTTATCAGCATCAATCTCCCTCTCAACAGTAAGTAACGCCGCACGTCCGCAACGTTTTTTACCTTTACCTACAAGTGGACGTATTTCGTAATAAAGAACTCTTTTCTCTGCAACTTTTACATAAAAAGGTTTTTTAACAAACATTTTGGCACCACCTTTCACTACACTGACAACGTGAATCTATATATAGATTACCTCCTATTCATCAAAATTTCAAATAACATAAAAGCATGTTACTGCTTTGCACACGAAGACCGCACCCTTTCCCAAAAAGTGAGCACATTTACTTTTGTAACCATGACTTCATTTGTACAATTTCTTGTGTCTGAGCAGTAATAATTGTCTTTGCTAACACTTTTACTCTTTCGCTTACCGAAGGAAGAGAGAGCACTTGTTCTGCCATTACGACAGCTGACTCATGATGAAGAATCATTTCTTTCAAAAAATCACTTTCTGTTGTTATAGGGTTCATGAGGTACGGATTATGATTCATATGATTTCCTATCACCTCTTTCATGCGCTCTTTATTTTGCTCTGCAGCTTTTTTAGATATTGCTCTATGATAAAAACCGATCATCTTCTCACCGCTTGGAACTAAATGAGAAAAGAGCACGAGCGAAAGCATACACCCGAAGATAACTCCAACAAGAAAACCAAACCCTTGTATATGTTTAATTTTATTAAAAAGTGAATTCATATATACATTAGTGTATCATGTCATAATTTAGGTAATAAAAAAATGCACATAAATGTGCATTTTTTTATATCAAAGAAAAATCTATTTTGCCTCCTTAAGGTAAGCAAGCATAGTCTCTGCATCAGACACTACAAATGGATCTTCTCCAAAGTTATCTGCTTTTCCATCTTCGATAAACATTTTCTTGATGACTCCATCTACTACATGCATTGAGTAGCGCCATGAACGATCACCAAACCCAAGATTTTCTTTCTTAACAAGCATTCCCATCTCACGAGTAAAGTCAGCATTCCCGTCTGGAAGCATAAAAACTTTCTCTAGACCAAGATGACGCTTCCACTGATACATTACGAATGCGTCGTTTACCGAAAGACAAATTACTTCATCTACTCCAAGAGCCCTCATTTCATCATACGCTTTTTCATACCCAGGAGCGTGTGTAGATGAACAAGTTGGAGTAAAGGCCCCAGGAAGAGCAAATACTACGACATTCTTTCCTTTAAACACATCGTCTGTTGAGAGATCTTGCCAGCGAAATGGATTTTCTCCTCCCACACTTTCGTCACGCACACGAGTTTTAAAGATTACATTTGGTACATTATTTCCTTCTGTCATATATGTCGTTTATATTTATTTAATAATTAAAAACAGTATCTCAAATTCAGTTTTTCATTCTTTTGTATCTATCATTTCAATCACTATCTCACTATATCGTATTCCGACCAAAAAACAAAACACATCTCTTTTGAGATGCGTCTTGTTTTTAATAAACCTTTATTTAGTAATCAACTGGAAAACTTTCTGCAAAATCTGAGTATAAACCATTCCCTACAGCTCTTACTTTGACATAGAAACCGATTTCGTCAGGATTACCGCTTACTCCACTTTCAGAAAATGTTCTAGTGTTTTTATCAAGGTAAATGTCCCTTGAAAGAACCTCCTCAAAACCGGGTACTTGTGCTGATCTTACCAATTTATACACCTGTGCATGATATGAGTTCGCGTTAGAAACTTCGTCCCACGTTGCACTAAAAGTTACACTGTCTTCTGTGCTCAACCATAGATTTTGAGGAACAGTTGGTGCTTTCACCGTCGGGATAGCAGTACTAGTTGCTGAAGCACTTCCATATGAGTTAAATGCTGTCACCATGAAATACATCTGATCAACTGTTGCTGGTGCATTTGTTACAGTACATGTTGTAGCGCTTACCCCTCCATTACAAATAACAAAATTAATGCTTTCATCATAAACAGGTAGTCCAGTGTTCTGCCAGAATGCTTGCGCATAATATCCTGTTTCATTTGTGGCATTGTCAGTCCAAGAAACAACAACATTTGAAGTTGATCCTTCTGACTGAGTATCAATATTTGGGGCTACGGCAGTGATGCTGGTTGGAGCAATAGGCTTTTTCTTCGGTGATGAACCACCACCTCCAGACACTTGAGCAAAACTAAATGTAGTAGCTGAAATAATTGCAAAACTTAAAAATGAACTACCCCAGGCTCACGCCGTGGGGTATCAGATGCAACCCGTTGGGTT
>CAYJED010000016.1:0-12560 GCA_964369115.1 uncultured Candidatus Saccharibacteria bacterium | reverse complement strand
AGGTTAGTAGATGTACTGTTTGTCGTAGATGCGTTAGTAGCTACAAGGTTAGTAGTTGTAGCACTGCCGATTGTCGCATTAGTGATTACAGCATTAGTAGTTGTTGAGTTACCTACAATGAGATCTGTAATGTTTGCAAGGAGCACATTTAGACTATTGGTAATAAAATTATTAGCAAAAAAGTTTGTTGAAGTTGCATTTGTAAACGTAGCATTTGTTGCTGTAAGAGAATCGAAGAACCCAGTTACTGCAGTTATAACACTTGCAATAAGGTTGCTTATGAACGAATTAGTAGTCGTACTGTTTGTAAACAACCCATTCTCAACATTAAGTGCTGTAGCTGTTCCAGATGCAGCGAAAATCTCTCCTGTGGTAACACTATTACTATTTAATGCGTTAATAAATGCATTAGTTATAGTTGCATTTCCTGCAACAAGATTGTTTGTAATAGTTGTGCTTGAAGTTGTTGTACCAGTTGTAAGTTCATTAATGGTGGTATTACCAATATTAACAGTTCCACCAACAGTCAAATTACCTCCTATATTAAGATTCCCACCAGCATCAGTTGTAACGTTTGTATTTTCAATCCAAGTAAACCCGTTCCAATAAAACATTGAACCTGTTGCAGATCCTCCAATAATAGTACCTGTGGCATTTGACCAATATGTAGAACTTCCGTTTGAAACAAGAACTTGTCCATTAGCGCCAGCAAAATTATTTGAATCGCGAAGCTCTCCTGCAAGCTGAAGACTACCGGTGAAAAGATTTTCTCCTGTAAACAAAGAAGGACCCACAAATGTAGAACTTGATATTGTTATGTTGTTAAAATTGTTTGTTGTTGTACCACTAACAATGATAGTTGTTGGACCACCTGAACCTCCTCCAGAAAAGATTGGATAAAATATTGGCGTACTTGTTGCATCAACACCATCGCGACCATCTTTACCGTCACGACCATCTCTACCTGGAACCGGAACATACTGAGTAACATAAGTAACTGTCGTTGTTGAGATGTATGTAATTACAGGGGTTGGCACAACAATTGTAGACGTAGATGTTGTTGTCGTAGCAGTTGAAATAATAGGCTTAATAAGGCCAAATGCCACTTTTTCATAATCACAACGATCCTCATCTAAAGGAGAAAAGAACGCTGAAGTTTTACAGTAAAAAGTTAAAGAAGCTTTATCAAAAAGTGGGAAATTTTGCTTACCTGTAATTAAAGCCGGAGATGTTTCTGCTTTAGCTTTTTTTGTAGCAGAAAAAGAAGTAACAGGTAAAGAGGTTACTGATGTAATAACAGGAGCAGAAAAGAAATTTGAAGGAGTGATTGATGGAGTAACGAAAGTTGTTTTTGAAAAAATATTTGAAGAAATTTTTTCAGTAAGCTTTTGTACTGGTTCAGTTACAAGTGGCGCTGCAATACCAGCTCCAACAATATTAATAAGACGAGGCTCAGCAGAAAGTAAATTAACTTCTTTTGTTATACGAGAAGAAGAGATCGAAGAAAAAAGTTTTTGATTAGTAGTTTTAGGTAAACCTATCTGCAAAAAAGATGCATTAGATTTTGACACAGAAGGAGTCAGGCTATTCTTAATTTTTTTAAGAACTGAAGAATTTGTAAAAACGTCTTTAGTTCTAATTTCAGCATAAGCAGCAAACACAGGAGAAAGCGAAAGAGACTGAATGAGGAAGGCAGTTACAGAAAGGAACAGTATTCGACCTAGACGAAGACGAAGATCTTGCATGAAGTTTTATGTTAATAAGTATAGTAAAAAACTTGCTTAAGTACATATTAAAAGGTGAAAAAAATGTGGATAAAGTACAAATAAAAAAACCTTATTTTAAAAAAGGTTTTAGTTAAAAAATAAAGGTTTTATTTTTTAACTAAATAAAATAAAAATAGGTATATTAAAAAATAAAATAAAGTAACAAAAAATTTTTAACAAAGAAAAGGTTTAGGTTAGTAAATAAACCCTGTTTCTTATGCAAAAGAAAGGATTTTAGTTGCTTATTTTTATTTTATTAATAAATAATAAGGTTTTAACTAATAGTTAAAACCTTATTATTTAAATAGGTTTTTTTGTAATTAAAAACTAGTTTTCATTTAAATACCATTTTTATTAGTAAGGGTTAATTTTCAATAAAAAATATACACCAGATTAATAAATTTATATATAAGATTAATTATTTGCTTAATTCAGGACTGGTATTAGAAAATATTTTATTTATATTTAAAACCCCTGTTTTAAGAGTGGAGTAATAGTGTAATTATCTTATATTAAGAACTAACGTTTTTTTAATATAGTTATTTAAATTATTTAAAATAACACTATATTTAAATTATTTTATTAAATATAATAGTTTAAATATAGTGTTATTTTATGTTATTTAAACTATTATATATTATATAATAGTTTAAATAACAATTTAAAATACAATGATTAATCCACTGTTTCAAAGAAGTTTGCTTGCTATATATTTGCTACAATATGAATTAAGAAACCGCCTCAAATAAATTCCTGCACCATGTTTGTACACCTTCGAAATCACACACATTACTCCTTACTTAAAGCTCTTCCAAAAGTTCCCGATCTTATACGGGCAGCAAAAAATGCGTCTATGTCAGCTGTTGCTATAACAGACTACAGCAACATGTATGGAACCATTGAATTTTTCTCTACTTGCAAAAAAGAAGGTGTAAAGCCGATTATAGGCGCTGAGTTCACCCTTCTCTTTAGAGATAGAAAATTTCAAATTGTACTTATCGCAAAAAATACTGCTGGGTACAAAAACTTGATGAAAATAACTTCTATAGTAAACACAGATAACCCTCTTGATCCAATTTTAAATGATGACATTTTAATCTCGCATAAAGACGGTTTAATTGTTCTATCCGGCGGACTCTGGGGTGATGTTAACAATCTTTTAATTATTGACGAGAATTTAGCAAAAGAACGTCTTTCTTTTTATAAAACCCATTTTAACGAAAATTATTTTTTAGAAATTAACCCTCAAAAAAAAATTGACAGTTCAAATGAGATACGTTCAGCAACAATAAAAGTCGCAAAGGAAACAGATACACCTCTTGTAGCTACTTGGAACTCACATTATTTACATCAACAAGATAAACCAGCTCAAAAAATACTATACCTTGTACAAGGAACAGAGAGTTCCACAGAAGAATACAGCAACCTTTTTCAAAAGGATGTTTTTGCTTTTGAAACAGAAAATATTGAAACCTTTTTTGAGGATGCCCCAGAAGCACTTTCTAATACTTTAAAAATTACTGAACTCTGTGAATTAGAAATACCTCTAGGACAGTGGGTTTTTCCAAACATTGAATGTAAAGTTACTTACGATGAAGATCTTAAAGAGCTTGCCTACACAGGTCTTTCTGTAAGAAAAATGGAACTAACAGATACGGTTAAGTCTCGACTTGATTATGAACTTAAGGTTATTGCAGATAAAGGATATTCACCGTACTTCCTTGTGGTATATGACCTCCTTCGTTACGCTCGAGAAAATCACATCCTTACAAATATTAGAGGTTCAGTTGCTGGCTCCCTTGTTACTTATCTTCTTCAGGTTACAAAGTGTGATCCTTTTGCATACAAACTCCCCTTTGAACGATTTCTTAACCCGGAACGTCCTTCTGCTCCAGATATCGACATGGACTACGCAGATACAAGACGCGATGAAGTAATTGACTACGCTCGAAGAAAGTACGGGATTGATAACGTGGCTCAAATCGGAACTTTTGGAACAATGATGGCACGTGGAGCTGTGCGAGATGTGGCAAGAGCGATGAAATACCCGTATGTTGTAGGTGACAGAATTAGTAAAATGATTCCTCCACCACGACAAGGTTTCCCCGTAACTATTCAAGGGGCTCTCGAAGAAGTTCCAGAACTAAAGGAGATCTACGACACAGACAGAGAAACCCAAGAGATACTTGATATGGCACAAAAAGTAGAAGGGTGCGCTCGTCACATTTCCGTTCACGCTGCAGGAACAGTTATCTCACCTTCTCCTCTTTGGGATTTTACTCCAATACAAAAAGACCCTAAGGGAGGAAAAGTTATTACTCAATACGACATGTATACCATTGAGGATGCAGGGCTACTTAAGTTTGACTTCTTGGGTATTAGAAATCTCACCATTTTAGGAGATGCTATCACTCTTACCAAAGAACGTTACGGAGTAGATGTTGATATTGAGAACATTTCTCTTGAAGATAAGGCAACATTTGACATGCTTACTCGCGGAGAAACAATGGGGCTGTTTCAGCTCAACGGTTCAGGTATGACAAGGTTTTTAAAGGAGCTTCGACCTACAACTATTTTTGACATTAACGCCATGGTGGCACTTTATCGACCCGGACCTCTTGAAATGATCCCTGAGTATATTAAACGTAAACAAAATCCTTCCCTCGTTTCTTATCTTGATTCACGTCTCGAGCCAATACTTGACCAATCTTTTGGTGTCATTGTTTATCAAGATGACGTGATGCTTATCGCTATTCACCTTGCCGGATATTCATGGCTTGAAGCAGATAAGCTTCGTAAGGCTATGGGTAAAAAAATTCCTGCGGAAATGCAGGCACAAAAAGAAAAGCTCATGAAAGGATTTCACGAGCACGGACTTTCTGAAAAAAAGAGTAATGAGCTCTGGTTGCAAATTGAGCCTTTTGCTGCTTATGGTTTTAACAAAGCCCATGCTGCGAGTTATGGTCGAGTAGCTTATCAAACAGCTTATATGAAAGCAAATTTTCCTGTTACCTACATGACAGCAATCCTTTCAAACGAAAGTGGTGATATTGAAAAAATTTCTGAAATTGTTTCAGAGTGTAAACGTATGGGAATAAATGTTCTTCCTCCAGACATAAACACAAGTGAAGGTGGTTTTAGTATTATTAAAAACGAAATAGACGGAAAAGAAGAAATTCGTTTTGGTCTTTACACAATCAAAAACCTTGGTGTTGATATTTCTGATGCAATCATTAAAGAACGAAAAGAAAAGGGACCGTTTACTTCTTTTGAAAACTTCATTAAGCGTATTACACATAAGAATCTCAACAAAAAATCACTTGAGGCTCTCACTATGTGTGGTGCTCTTGATATTTTTGGAGAAAGAAACGAAATTCTCTATAACCTCGAAAGTATTCTTGATTTTCATAAACACAGCGTAAAAGATAATATGTTTCAAGATAGTCTTTTTGGGGAATTTTCAGAAACACCTTTTACGATGAAAAAAACTACCCCTGCAACACAGAAACAGAAACTTTCCTGGGAAAAAGAACTTCTCGGTCTCTTTGTTTCTGGGTTCCCTCTTGATCCATGGAAGGAAAAGATTTTTGCAAGAAACTTAGATATTCGTAAGCTGCAAGTTGATTTTGCGGAAAACAAAGAAGCGTCAATTGCAGCTATTATAGAGTCAGTAAAAATAACCATAACAAAAAAAGGAGATAAGATGGCACTTATCACCCTAAGAGACTATTCTGGTTTTATGGAAGTTGCAGTATTCCCAGAGACATACAAACGTTATAAGGATGCTATTGTTATTGACACCCCACTTCTTTTCAAAGGTAAGGTTTCTACTCGAAATGGCGACAGAACTATGGCTATAGATGAGATTAAAAAATTAGAAACCCCAACCACCTAAAACATATCAACAGACAGCTTTGTTTTTGCATGATTTTACGTGATATGCTATACTATATACATGTTTGAATTGCTATCTGTTGTGCATGTACTACTGGCAGTATTTCTTATTGCCCTTATCCTTATTCAAAGAGCTAACACTGATGCTTCTGGCGCTTTTGGTGCAGATGGAGGTGTTGGTGCATCACTTGAAAAAAGAGGAGCCGAAAAAACACTTCACCGTCTGACTATTACCGTTAGTGTTATCTTCGTTGTTTCTCTTATTTACCCTCTCGTGATCCGTTAAAAACTTTTAGAATAAAAGGAGGTCTTGTTACGCACAAAAGATATTTTTTAGTGTAACCACTTTTATTATGGACACATCTCTCTACAAAAAAAAGCTAACTCTTTTTAAAGAGCGCTTTAGCTTTGTCTACAAATCACTTACCCCAGAAAAAGTGCTTACACTTCATGTACTTGGTGTGTTTGCTGTTATTTCTTTCTTTACCTCTTTGGTTATTTTTAATGCAAAATTTCTTATTACCGTTCCAACATACGGTGGAGAAATTCATGAAGGAATTATTGGAACCCCTCGTTTTATCAATCCTATTTTAGCTACAAGTGATCAGGATAAAGATCTTACAACACTCGTCTTTACAGGTCTAACAAAAAAAACTTCTGATGGAAATTATGTTTTTGATATAGCAGAGAGAATTGAACAGAGTGAGGACGGTCTACGTTTTACTGCTGTATTAAAAAACACAGCCTTTTTCCATGACGGCACCCCTGTAACTTCTGAAGACATTCAATATACTGTAGGGCTTATACAAAACCCTCTTATTAAAAGCCCTCATCGCGTTGAATGGGAAGGTGTCACGACTGAAATTGTTAGTGAAAAAGAGATTGTTTTTATCCTCAAAAAACCTTTTCCTCTTTTTATGAAAACACTTTCTGTTGGAATTATTCCAAAGCATATTTGGAAAAACCTTACCGAAGAACAAATAAGTCTTAGTGATTTTAATATTCACGCAATAGGAAGTGGTCCCTATAAAATAAAGACAATCAAAAAAGAATCTGGTATTCCTGTTTACTTTACCCTCCTGGCTCATGAGAGATACACCTTAGGTAGACCTTACATTGAGACAATCAACATCTCAACTTACCAAAATGAACGCTACCTTCTCAAAGCCTTAGCAGATAAGGACATTACCCGTATACATGGCATATCTCCAGAAAAAGTTAAAGAGCTTTCTCTTGCAACAAGTAGTGTGGAAACAACGCTTCTCCCTAGGACATTTGCTATTTTCTTTAACCCTAACAAACTTAATAGCTTAGCAAATAAAGAAGTACGCCAAGCCCTTCAGTTTGGTACTGATAAGCAAAAAATTCTAACGGATGTACTCCATGGCTACGGAAAAGCTCTTAGTGAACCATATCCTTTTGATGAAAATCAAACAGAGCATATATACGACCCTGTTAAAGCAAAAGATCTACTCATTGAAACAAAAACACTTAAAGATGCTTCAAGTACTTTAGACATAACTTTGGCTACAGCAAACACAGATGAGATGAAAAAGATTGCTGAGATTATTAAAAATGACTGGGCTTTGCTTGGTGTAAATGTAACAATAGCAATTTACGAAGTTTCAGATCTCAATCAAACAATTATTAAAGATAGAGACTTTCAAGTACTCCTTTTCGGAGCTATAACAGAAACCCCTTCTGATCTTTACGCTTTCTGGCACTCATCCCAGAGAACATATCCTGGACTTAATATTTCAAACTACGTAAGTAAAAAATTAGACGAAAACCTTGAAATTCTTAGATCTTCTATAGATCCTTTAGAGCAAACATCTGCTTATGAGGCAGTAAGAGGGGAATTTAAAGAAGAAGTTCCTGGTATTTTCTTATATGCACCAGCGCTTATGTATATTAATCAAGATAAAGTAGTTTCCCCTCTTCCGCTTTTTGGAAAAGAGAATGCTTCTCGTTTTCTTTTAATAGAAACATGGTATCGATACACCGATAAAATATGGCCCACAACATACTACAAACCTTTATCAGAAGCGCTTCACAATATTATTCATTAACTTAATTAAAAACTATGACTCAACCAATTTCATCACAACCATTAAAAGACACTATGACAGAAAAACCACAAACCCCTCAGCAGCAACGACGTCCAGCAGGACCATCAAGATCATCTGGAAGATCAAACAGAAATCAGAGACCGCCAAAACAACTTACAGGGCCTAAATTTGACACAACAGTAAGTACTAAGCGAGAAACTGATCACATTCCACCTCTTAAGGATGGAGATATTCGTGTTATTCATCTTGGTGGAGTAGAAGAAATTGGTAGAAACATGAGTATGGTTGAATACAAAGACACCATCCTTATTATCGATTGCGGTGTTCAATTCACAGAAACAAATACCCCTGGCATCGATTTCATTCTTCCTAACACAAGATACCTCGAAGAAAACAAACACAAAATTAAAGGTGTTCTTGTAACTCATGGTCACCTTGACCATATCGGATCAATTCCTTACATCATGCCGAGAATTGGGAACCCTCAAATCTACGCGCGTCTTTTTACATCACTCATGATTAAGAAGCGTCAAGAAGAATTCCCTCACCTTCCTTCTCTTACAATGAATGTAGTCGAAAAAGGAGATGCTGTTACTCTTGGAGATTTAAAGGTGCGCTTCTTTGGGGTAACACATGCTATCCCAGACAGTATGGGAATTATGATTGAGACTCCTTACGGAGATATTGTTCACACAGGAGATCTCCGTCTTGAGCACAATGATGGTATTCCAACTGATGACGAAATTGAGCGCTATAAGGTGTTTGAAAACCGAAAAACACTTCTCCTTATGGCTGACTCAACAAACTGTGAGAACCCAGGATTTTCAATCTCTGACAGTGTTGTTTATCGCAACATAGAAAATATTATTAAAGAAACTCAGGGCCGTCTTATCATTAGTACTTTTGCTTCTCAGGTAGAACGTATGCTTTTCATGCTTGAAACAGCAGAAAGATATGGTAAAAAAGTGGTGGTGGAAGGACGTAGTATGAAAACAAATGTGGAAATTGCAAAACTTGCAGACATGCTTAAGGTTCGCCCAGAGACACTTATCCCTCTCGAGGAAATGACTCGCTATCCAGAAAATAAACTTATTATTTTAGCAACAGGTCAGCAAGGAGAAGAGTTTGCTGCTCTTGGAAGAATTGCAGCTAAAACTCACAAGTTTATCCGTCTCACCCCTCGTGACACTATTCTCATGTCATCTTCAGTGGTTCCAGGAAATGAACGTGCTGTACAAAACTTAAAAGATAAACTCTCTCGACAAGGAGCTCATCTTATTCACTACAAAACATCTGACGTTCACTCTTCCGGGCACGCAAATGCAGACGAGCTTACTTGGATTCACCGTAAAATCCATCCGAAGTTTTTCATTCCTGTTCACGGTTACCACTACATGCTTCGCGTTCACGCTGATCTCGAAAGAAAGCTTGGTATGCCTGAGGAGCAAATTGTTATTCCTGACAACGGAATGATTATCGAAATTCGTGATGAAGGTAATACTATTACAACCATAAAAGAAAAAGCTCCTAGCGAGATGATTGTAGTGGACGGAACATCTGTTGGTAAGATTCAAGATGTTGTCATGCGTGATCGTCAGGCACTTGCTGAAGATGGAATGTTTGTAGTGATCGGTGTTATTGATAGTCACACTCATACCCTTAAGAAATCTCCTGACCTTATCTCTCGAGGATTTGTATACCTAAAAGAATCACAAGATCTTCTTTACCAGACAAGACTCCTCACTAAGAAGATTATTGATGATGCTCTTCTTAAAGGTGGATACACTAATCTCGATCAGATGAAGCAAGACATTGCAGAAGCAACCACAAAGTTCCTTCTCCAAAAAACAGCAAAACGTCCAGTTATTATTCCAGTTATTATTACTGTTTAATACAAACAAAAGAAAAAACCTCTCTTTTAAAAGAGAGGTTTTTCTATCAACATTTATACGAAAAAGAGCTTAAAGTGTTTGATATACTGAGCTATACCTATGGATGCTATTCTCCGAAATAAACTACTTCTAGTCACCTATGCGATGACGCTTTTGTATGCGCTTCACTACGCTATTCCGGTGTACGCAACATCATCATATCTTCATAAATATTTTGACTCATCATTAGTGAGTGCAACATATGTAATAGGTAGCTTACTTGCTCTTATTGCCTCAATACGAATTGCAAAAACAATCAAACGTGTACACACCTATGAGTTTACCTTCGGTATTGCACTTGCAGAGATTGTCGTCGTCACCCTCTTTGGTCACACAGACAACCACTATCTTCTTCCTGTTTTCTTTATTATTCACTTTGTTCTTCAGACGCTCCTTTACATCTGTCTTAATATTTTCATCGAAAGCTTTAGTGCTCATGCAAAGGTAGGAAGTATTCGCGGTATCTTTTTAGCTATCCTTAATATGGGAATACTTATTTCTCCAATCATAGGAGGAGCTATTCTTACCTACTCTTCATTTGCAACACTTTACACCGTAGCAGCACTCACTCTTGTTCCTTATCTTTTCTTTTTACATAAATATCTTCACCATATTAAAGAACCTGCCTATCGAGAAATAAGTCTTACGCAAGCAGGTAAAGTGGCACTCACAAACAAAAACTTACGCGCTGCACTTATCGGGGAATTTATGGTGCAATGCTTTTATGCTGTTATGGTTATCTACTCTCCACTTTACCTAACAGCAATAGGTGTCCCTCTTACAAGTTATCTTACTGTTATTATTCCTATAGCACTTATTCCGCTTGTTGTTCTTCCGTACGAACTGGGCTACCTTGCAGATAAAAAATTTGGAGAAAAAGAAATGCTCATTATTGGAATACTCATTCTAGTGGTAACGGTTTTTGCTTGTGTATTTATTACTACCACAGCTATATGGGTTTGGGCGCTTGTGTTTTTTGTCTCAAGAATCGGAGCATCTTTTGTAGAAACAATGTCATTTAGTTACTACTTTAAAAAAATAGATAAAGAGGACTCTTCTCTTACAGCACTCTTCATTAATGCTCACCCTATGGCGGTTCTTGTTGTAGGTACAACAGGTATCGCAATTTCACCTTTCCTTGTGGAACGACCTCAACTTATGTTTATTGTGCTTGGGTGTGCGCTCATGTGGAGTATTGCATATATTCTCCCTATGAAAGATACTCGCTAATTAGGTATACTGTAATCTAAGAAACCACTATGAAAGAAATTACATCACAGCATCATATTGAGAAAAGAATTAACGTCTTTCTTCGTGATGAAGGAATAGGTTCAAGAAGAACTATCGACACATACATTGAAGGAGGTAATGTTTTTATTAACAACAAAAAAGCGACCCTAGGAAGCAAAGTTAAGAAAAATGATGTTGTTACCATAAAGATAGTAGCTAAAGATCTTATCTACGCTCTCTATCATAAACCTCGAGGTGAAGTCACTGGCAAAATTCCATCACTCCTTGGATGTGAACCTCTTGGTCGTCTCGATAAAGAAAGTGAAGGTCTTCTCCTTTACACTAATGACTATCGTGTAGTTGATGCACTTCTTAATCCGCGTCACGCAAGAGAAAAAGAATATGAGGTTACTATTCGCGAAAAAGCAACACCGCGAGTTATTACGCTTCTTAAGCGTGGTATTTATACCCAGGAAGCAACGTACGCTCCTGTAAAGGCTGTATCCATCTACAACGAAGGGTACTCTCTTAAAATTATTCTTACTGAAGGAAAGAAGCATGAGATCAGAAGAATGTTAAACGCACTTAACTTAACTGTCTCATCACTTAAGCGAGTTCGCATTATGTCTTTTGTGCTTCACGGACTTAAATCAGGCCAAGTTCATATTCTTACAGAAAAACAAAAGCACACCCTCCTTAAAGACTGTGAGCTTCTCTAGAGAGCTTACAAAATACTGTACGTCTTTTTTGTTTTCTTGATAAACCCTTCTTGAGTTAACTCATCAAGCACTTTCTCTACCCTTTCGTCTTTTGGAATATCTTTTTTGTGAGTAATAGCAAAAAGTACTTTTGCTCGTAGTTCTCGTAGCGACCCTTTATATGGGGTTTGTTTTTTGTAGTGAGCACTTTTTATATTATGAGACACTGCATTCTTTTTAAGATGAGCTCCGTAATCCATAAGAGCGTAGTACCAAGCGCGTGCACCATGCTTCTTAACTACAGGATGCTCTGCAAGCCTTTTTAAAACCGCCTCTATTTCTTTATCGGTTACAACTTCTCTTTCACCATAAAAATGTTCAATAATAACAGTGCGAATATTTGTCTCAATTAAAGGATGCTCATTAAACGTGTCAAAGGCAAATGCAGTTACAGCAGAAGCTGTATACGGCCCAACTCCAGGAAGGAGGAGAAGTTCCTCGTACCTACTTGGAATTTTTGTTTGTGTAGCAGCGACAAGAAACAACCCTTTTGCTCTTCTTTGATACCCGAGACCTTGCCATAAAATGAGAACATCTGTGAGTGACGCTTTTTTAAGTGAAGCAAGTGTTGGATATTTTTTCATCCAAAAAGAGAACTTTGTAAGAACTCTTTCTACTTGTGTTTGCTGAAGCATTACCTCACTTACAAGTATTTTGTATGGAGTTATATCTTTCCTCCAAAGCAAATCATGTCTTCCGTTTTTCTTGTAAAAAGAAAAAATTGTTTTTATAAAATCATTATCGTAAGATATTTCACTCATACCAGGCTTCTCTTTTTTCTAAAAATGATTGAGGGACATGTGAATAACTATCACTTTTCCTCTTGAGTATAGCACGTAGTGTTGTTACAATTGTATGTAGGCAGTTGTTTCATTATCAGCTTTTAATAGAAAAAAGAATGTCAAAGACGAC
>CAYJED010000015.1:0-13203 GCA_964369115.1 uncultured Candidatus Saccharibacteria bacterium | reverse complement strand
ATTACAAACACCACAGGAGATGCTTAGGTGTTCTCAAGGTATTGATTAGAATACGTAAATGCTGTCCACTTTCACCTCGAAGTCTTTTTTCTTTTTTACTATAAAAATACGCATCTCTTTGCTATAATAGCCTACATGTCTACACCGTATATCACTACTATTGGCCTTGAAGTTCATGCAGAACTCCACACTAACTCAAAGATGTGGTGTGGCTGTACTAATAACCCAAACGAAAAACGTCCTAATCAGAATATTTGTGAAATATGTATGGCTCATCCAGGAACACTTCCTGTTCCAAATAAAGAAGCCATTAAAAAAGTAATTCAAGTAGGACTCGCTGTCGAAGGTACCATTGCAGACTTTACAGAATTTGATCGCAAGAATTACTTTTATCCAGATATTCCAAAAGGGTATCAACTTTCACAGTACAAACACCCTATCGTATCTCACGGCTTTGTAAATGGTGTAGAACTTACTCGTATTCACCTTGAAGAAGATACTGCTAAGAGCTCTCATGAAGGAGGAAAGACTCTCGTGGACTACAACCGTGCAGGAGTGCCGCTTATGGAACTTGTAACCGAGCCCGTTATTCATTCAGCAGAAGAAGCTGGTGCTTTTGCTCGTGAATTACAAAGAATTCTACGCTACGTTGGAGCATCAGAAGCAAACATGGAAATGGGACAGATGCGCGTAGAAGCAAATATCTCTGTTTCAAAAGATCCGAATAAATTTGGAACAAAGTGTGAAGTAAAAAACCTTAACTCATTTAAGTCTGTTGAAGATGCCATTCGATACGAAGTAGCGCGCCACATTGACCTTATTGAATCAAGTGGAGAGGTTGTACAAGAAACTCGCGGATGGGATGAAGCAAAACAAGAAACCTTTAGTCAGCGCAAAAAAGAAAACGCACACGACTATCGTTATTTCCCTGACCCAGATCTTCCTAAGCTGTACCTCTCAAAACTTTTTGATATTGAAGCACTTAGAAAGGAAATTCCAGAACTTCCTAAAGCTCGCAAAGCTCGCCTTCTCTCTCTTGGGGTTAAAGAAGATGCTGTAGATATTATTATTAATGATAAATATGTAGCACATTACTTTGATCAGCTTATTTTAGGAAAAGATGAAGCGGCTATCACCCTTGCAACCAACTATCTTATTGCAGATGTGTTTGGGCTTCTTAAAAAAGAAGGTAAAGAGCTACATGAAGCAAACTTCCCTAGCGTTACCTCATTTGGAACAATGCTGTCTATGATACAAGCTGGTGAGCTTTCATCTCGTGGAGCAAAAGACCTTCTTCCACTTATGCTTTCTGATACACATCTCGATGTGAAAAAAGTAGCAGAAGAGAAATGCTTTATTCAGAAGAACGATCCGGCGCTGCTTGAAAAGATTGTAGAGGAAGTGCTTACTGAAAACCCTACACAAGTTGCTGACTACAGATCTGGAAAGGAAAGCATGTTTATGTTTTTCGTTGGTCAGTGTATGAAGAAAAGTAAAGGTGCGGGCAACCCTTCACTTTTCCAAGAAATTCTAAAACAAAAACTCGCTTAAATTATTTCTTTTTAATTGCTCTTTGTACGCCTTATGGCAGAAACGCTCATTCGACAACTTTTTACCAAACGCTTCATAAAAGATATTCTTCTCATTGTTATTTTTGGGGGAATGCTTTACTTTTTGGTACACAACCCAATCACAAAACCAAAACTCCCTCAAGTGGAAGGGGTGTGGACTATTCAACTTGTACAACATCCAATCGTCCTTGGTATAGCGGGGCATAATTATTTAATACTTCGCGATAACAAAAATAACATTCATAAAGAGTTGCACGGACTTGCTACAAATAATGAAACTGGTGAATGGAAATATAGGGGTAATAATAAAAAAGATCTTCTTAAAGTTTGGGAATTTGATGATACTCGCTATCTTACAGCTCAAAAAGACTACACTGGAGTGATTCTTTTTACAGGAACTGAATTTGAAGCAAAAGACAAATGGGAAAAAAGTTACCCTTGCAAAGATGCTATTAATGAAAAAAAAATACCTTATCCACCTTACGGTGTAAAACTTGGTGGCGAAACAGAGAATTCAAACTCCGTTGCTTACACACTTCTTACCTGTATGAATTTACCTTCACGTTACTTAGGTCTTTTTATTCCGGGGTGGGGTAAAGATCTTCTAAATGATAACTAAAAAGAGTCTTCATTTCTTTTAGTGGCACATATCTTATTCCCCTTTAAGTAAGGTAGCAATAATATCTCCAAAAGATTTTACAGAGTCATCTTCGTAAAGAGAAAGAAGTACTACTTTCTTTCCAGACACTTTCTCAAGAGCTTTTGCTTTTACTGCAACTTCTTCTTTACTTATAGTATCAATCTTTGAAAGTACCACAAGTTCTTTTTTTGCAAGAAGTTCTTTATCAAATTTTGCAAGCTCATTACGAATAGTTGTGTAGACCTGACCCACATCTTCATTTTCTGCAGACACAAGATGAACAAGTGCTTTTGTACGAGTGATGTGGCGAAGGAACTTATGTCCAAGCCCTTTCCCATCACTAGCCCCTTCAATAAGTCCTGGGATATCTGCAAGTACATACCCGAAGTAGGCGCCAAGGTTTGGCTCAAGTGTCGTAAAAGGATAGTCTCCAATCTTAGCTCCTGCACGAGTAAGTGCATTTAGAAGTGATGACTTACCTGCATTTGGAAGTCCGATGAGACCAGCATCAGCAATAAGCTTAAGTTCAATATCAAATGTTGCAAACTCTCCAAGCTCCCCTTTTGTAAACTCCATCGGAGTTCTGTTGGTAGAAGATTTAAAGTTTTCGTTACCAAGACCACCTTTACCTCCACGAAGAATAAGAAAATCCCCTTCTTCCATAAACTCATACCGCTTATCATATTCACGATTGTATGCGACTGCGCCGAGCGGAATAGTAAGATAAAGATCTTTTGCGTCACTTCCATGCATACCACGTTTCTGTCCTGCAATTCCTGTATCAGCAGACCATTCTTTTTTGTGTTTATATACAGCAAGTGCTGCGATATCACGAACGACGCGAAAATACACATCTCCACCCTTTCCTCCATCACCTCCAGCTGGACCTCCAAAAGGCACACCTTTTTCACGACGCCAACGAACTACTCCGTCACCACCTTTTCCTGCACTTATTTCAAGCATTATATGATCGATTAACATAAAAGTAAAAAGCCTTACAAAATAACACTTTTATACGTTTTTTGTAAGATATATTGATAGTATCATTATACCATATTTATATAAAAAATGCAAGATTGACCCGCTCCTTAAGAGGAGTAGAATATGAGTATATGAAAAAGATTACTGCAGTTATTTTTGGTACCATGTTTATCTTTGGTGCTTTTACTACAGCCTCTGCACAGGTATACACTTACGGATCACAACAAAGTTCACACTATTATTCTTGTGGAACATATGGGTCATATGGTTGCTCATACCAAAATTACCAGCAGTCATACTATTTTACCCAAGGATGCTACACCTACTATTACAATGCATACACCAAAACATCTCAAGCGGTAAGTTACAACTGCCAAACAAACACCTATTACACACAACCCGTAACCTACACCTACTATACTTCTCCCTATTACACCTATCAATACCAAGAAGGAACATGGTATCCTTCTTACAACAACAACCATCTCTACGAATATAATAACTGGAACACCAATTGGAATAATGGCTTTGTAAGTACGCCAACGGTAAACTGTTATTACTACAACAATCAAAGAATTTGCCAATAAAGAACAAAAACATCGCAACGTGCGAGGGTTTTTATTCTTCATCGATCAGTAAATAGAAAACGTAAGTCGAATTGTAATCACTCTGCAACAACACTACCCCTTGAGTGAAATTACCACCTAATGAAGCCTCTAGAATGATCACCTCCTTTAAAGACTGATTTTGTTTTGAAAAACAATTACATCTCCACCCTAAGTAGTAGATGAGGAAAGCTTCGTAGAGAGCACACTTTCTTTCAAACAAAAGAGATCATCATCCGGAAATGTGTTTCTATAATGCAGTCATGTATTTTTCATAAAGAAAAAATGAGCATACTTGAAAACTGCTCACTTCTTTGTAAAGCAAATAAAAGGACCCTTTGGATCCTTTTATTTATTATTTTGTAAACGAAGCTGAAACCGCAAAAAGCGGAATATGTTTACCAGATAGAACACTAGACATTGTAGCTTCTTCTGTAGGAATTTTTTTAAGCAAAAGAACATGGGGGCAATTTTTTTCAACCTCAATAGAAACAGTAGAATAAAATTGCTTATTTAAAAAAATAGCATCACCTACTTTAACTTTTCTTTCCAACAAAACTTTCTTAGGATTTGTTTTGCCAAAAGTAGCCAAAAAACAAACATTGTAAAGCATTTTTTTATTTCTATCAATCGCTGAACGTTTTCTTTGGAAACCTTTAAGTAACGTAGTCATCTACAACTCCTAAAGAACGACGGAATTTCATACTAACAAAAAAAGTTTTTTGCAAATATACAACTTAACACAAAACCTCGTCAACAATTGTTGACGAGGTTTTATTACATTTAGTAGTTTCTAAGACGTTCTGCTTTTTCGTGAGAACGGATTTTTTCATGCACCTTTGCTTCAATCTGGCGAATACGTTCACGTGTTACCCCAAACTCAGCCCCCACTTCTTCAAGGGTATGCATTACTCCATCAAACTCCCCAAGACCATTACGCATTTCTACGATCTTACGTTCTTTTGGTGAAAGATCATCAAGAATCTCATTAATTTGATCTGAAAGAATACGATGTGAGGCTTCGGCGTCCGGTGAAAGAATTTTATCGTCTGCAATAAATTCTCCAAGAGTGCTCTTGTCATCATCATCTCCAATTGGTTTTTCAAGTGAGACAGTATCTTGGTTAATGTTTTCGATAACATGAATCTTTTCTACATCTACTCCCATTTCAACTGCAATTTCTTCTGCAAGAGGATCGCGTCCAAGGTCTTGTGAGAGACGACGCACCACCTGCTTATACTTAGCAATTGTTTCTACCATGTGCACAGGGATACGAATAGTACGAGACTGATCCGCAAGCGCACGAGTGATCGCCTGACGAATCCACCATGTAGCATAGGTTGAAAACTTAAATCCTTTTGAATAATCAAATTTTTCTACCGCCTTAAAAAGGCCTAGGTTACCTTCTTGAATAAGATCGAGAAGCGTAAGATCGGAACTTCGTCCAACATATTTCTTTGCAATAGATACCACCAGACGAAGGTTTGCCTTTGCAAGAAGGGTTGCAGCTTCTTTATCTCCTGCCTCAATACGGATAGCAAGCTCACGCTCATTATCTCCTGAAATAAGAGGGTACTGACCAATTTCACGGAGGTACATTTGAATACTATCGTGAGAACCATCACGGCTCTCAAGCTTAGTAAGGTCATCATCCATATCAAGGAGATTTCCTCCTTCCAGAATATCAATGCCCGCTTTATTGATCTTTTCGTATAGCTCTTCGAGATAAATAATATCCGTCTCAATCGTCGGGAAGTAGCGAATGATTTCATCATACGTAATAAATCCACGCTCCTTACCCTTTTGGAGAAGCTCTTGCTCATTTTGATCTCGAGTAGTTACTTTTTTTGGTTTTTCTGGAGCTTTTGGCTTTGAAGGACCGGTTTTAATGGTAAAAGCTTTTGGCTTATACTTTTGTTTTACTTCAATAATCTCTTTTATTTTTTTGTCTTCAACTTTTTTTGGAGCTACTTTTTTTGCAACAACTTTCTTTGGAGAAACTTTTTTAACTGCTACTTTCTTAGGTACGGTTTTTACTACTTTTTTAGTAATTGTTTTTTTAGAAGATGAAGGTGCTACTTTTTTTGCAACCTTCTTTGCTGTGACTTTCTTGACCACTTTTTTAGGTGCGGTTTTTTTCTTTGCTACAGCTGTCTTTTTTACAGGTGTAGCTTTTTTATTCTTTTGTGAAGATACTTTTTTTGTCATAAGCACGATAAACGAAATTATACCACAAAGAAAACTGTAAGTAAATACAGTATCCTCATTTTTCCTTATACTTTCTTACCTAACACGAAAGCTAATCGATAGCCTTCTTAGCATGTTCATAAATCTGACGTAAAACAACCTCAATGTCAGCACCTTCTTCTTTTAATTTCTTTTGAAGGCGAATAAGTTCGGCTTTATGTTCTTCGCGTCTATATGATGTCATAAGATCTTTAAAATACAGCTCTTTGTTACTAATCCCCTTCTTTTCTAAAAGAAACATCTCTTCTTCGATAAGCACTTCAGGGAAAAGCGTTGTGTCGAGCTCAAGCGAAACAAATGTTTCATCTTTTTCTTTTCCGGTAAGACGTACAAAAGCTAGAAGCTCTTTATGGAGACGATCTTTCGAGGAAAGAGATGCTGTTGTTTCCTTTTCCTCACTAACAGTTGGAAGTATACCTCGAGTCAGTTCTTCTGTTAATATTTCCTGACTAATGCCCGTCTTTTGTGCAACAAGGTGAAGGAAGTGCGCTTTATCAATAGGCGACTGTATTGCTCGAATAAAAGGAAGAACATCCCGCACAATCACCTTTCCACGCTCGCGATCATCATTTACAGAAGCAAGTACATCATTAAGGAGTTTTTCAACAATATGTAATTTGTTTTTGACTGCTGTATGCCAGAGAGACGGATCATCTTTAATGAGGTCAGCAGGATCTTTTGTACCAATATCTGAAACTGCATAGACATCAAGCCCACCCAAAAGACAAAGCATTGCTGTTTTTTTAAGTGCACTCTGCCCGGCACTATCAGTATCAAAAGAAAGAATAACTGTATCACAAAAACGTTTAATGAGATGAATGTGTTCATCAGTAAACGCGGTCCCTGAAACCGCAACCGTGTGATGAATCCCCGACTGATAACTCATACAAAGATCCATCTGGCCTTCCACAACCACAACACTCTTTGTGTCCATCATCATTCTCTTTGCAGTGTCATAACCAAAAAGAATTTTTGATTTATGGTAGAGGGGAGTTTCTGGAGTGTTGACATACTTTCCTTGAGCCACATTTGGATCTACTAAATTTGGCATAATACGCCCAGAATATCCGACCGTAGCACCAGAAATATTTCTGATTGGAAACATGATACGTCCTCTAAACCTATCGTACCAGCCCTTAGTTTTTCCATGGTCGTCCTTAGCCTCAATCACAAGGCCTGCTTCTACCATTTCTTCTGGCTGATATCCTTTTTGAGCTAAATGCATAAATAAATCTCGCCATTCATTTTTTGCATATCCAATATGAAATATTGTAGCAGTGTCTTCAGTAATACCACGCCCAAAGATATACTCACGAGCCTCTGCGCTCTTTTTAAAATTTTCTTCAAGGTGAAGCGTTGCGTCTTTAAGAAGGGAAATGAGTCTTGTTTCTTCTTTTGAAACCTCTTTTGAGATAAGTTGCACCCCTGCGCGATCAGCTAAAATTTTAAGCGCTTCCACGAATGGAATATTTTCAATTTTTTCAACAAAGGTAAAGATGTCTCCGTGTGTCTGACAACCAAAACAGTGAAAACTTTTACGTTCTGGAGAAACATAAAATGATGGAGTTCTTTCATTATGAAAAGGACATCGTGCACGAAGCTGACTTCCTGATTTTTCAAGACGAATATAAGTAGAAACAACTTCAGTAATCGAGAGATTTTCTTTTATTTGATCTTTCGGGCTCATTATACGCTTTAGTGTACCACGCTTAAAAATGCTTTAAAAACAAAAGAAAAGCGCAGCCAAAGGCTGCGCTTGGTGATGCTTTTTACACACCACTACAAATACTTTCACCTGGAAGAAGGTTATACTCTTTCCAGCATTCCATCTCACCACTAAGGCGAATAACTCCCACATATCCTCTTTCACACGATAGCGTTTTTGCTTCCGGAGGCTTACCACCAATGGAAGCAATTCTGACACACTGAGGGATGTACACAGGCTTTTCTTGTGTTGTTTTTTGAGGAACTGCACGCTTTTCCACGGATACCACCTGAATTTGAGGTGGCACTGTTTCCAAGGAATCAAGAATGGCAGACCTTCCTTTTACGTAGAGAGCAACTAGCCCAAGAACAAGGAGACCAATCACAATCCAAGCCCCACCACGATCCATGAGCCTGAAGCTTTTTGACAACCAAGTGTCTTGGAGAGATGAAGATGGGACACCATTTACATACTCATACTCATGATCCGACGAACCCTGCTCAGGTGCAACTTGCTGCTCAGGTACACCCTCATTCTTCGGAACAACTCCAAGCATCGGATCAGATTCCGCAACCGGAGCTTCTTCATTCACAGTGGGACCTTGTGCCACTTCAACTACCGCCTCTTCTGTCACTTGAGTGGTTACAAGATCAACAGGAAGGGAAAGCTCAGGTGAACGTACACCATCAACAGACAAAACTTCTCCTTTCCGGTCTACAGCTATTCCAGCCTCAATCAAGGAGCTGTGACGACCCAAGACCTGAGCAACAGCATCAATTGTTTGAGGTTCAGGAAGTGCTGACTTATCTGTTCCCGAAGTTTGCGCTTGAGCAGCAAATTCAGCATCAGCTTCTTTATTGAAACGCTGAACAAAGTCAAGAGCATAGACCACACGAAGAACATCTTTAAGCAAGACAGCTTGTACTTCAACAAGATCACTGAAGGTAAACAACACCTTAAAGTAAGGGTGCTCACCTTCCTTATGCCAAAGTTCTTCCGTGTAATCATGATAGCCAGGAGAATCTGACCTAGACACAAGGCGTAGCTCTACCTTAGCAAAAAGTTCATCGAGGGCTTTTTTTACCTGCTGAGGGCTATCAAGCGAATCATCATGCTTAGTAAAGCCATAACACAAAGCTTCAATGCTTTCCTCCATACCAGCCTGAAGATTATGCGAAGAAGATTTACGCGCTATATAATACCGATCCAGCACAGGCCGAAGAGGTTCTGGGGTTAATGTTTTTTTATCAAGGTCAGGCCAATACACATAAAGACCGGACCCATTAGAAGCAAAAACTTCACTCGCAAAAATTGCGGTAATTTCGTCACCTGAAGCAGCTGTACGGTTGTCTGCTTTTGCAATCACCCTCACCAACTTTGCTTGAGCAAGCGTAATCATATTGATCTCCAAGTATGTTAAACAACTATCTTTGCATTATGTACAAAGATCTCTATTTTGCATACTACAATCTATAGTATAATTAGTCAATAGCACTCAAAATAACAAAAAACACCTTATACATAAGGTGTTTTTTTGTTATTTTAATCTTACTGATTTTCTTGCTTTCCACGAAGCCCTGTTCCTGCTGGAATAAGACGGCCGATGATAACGTTTTCCTTAAGACCACGGAGCTCATCCATTTGTCCACGTGTAGACGCAGTAATGAGAACACGAGTCGTATTTTGGAATGACGCTGATGAAAGCCAAGAATCAGTTGAAAGCGCCACGTCAGTAATACCAAGTACAAGGTATTTACCTTTTGCTTCAGTTTTACCTTCAGCTTTTACGCGAGCGTTTTCTGTACGGAAGGTTGATACTTCAACAACATCAGATTGAGTGAAGCGTGTATCTCCTGGGTTAACAATTTTCACACGACCAAACATCTGCTTAATGATCACTTCAACGTGCTTACGAGAGATCGCAGCTCCTTGAAGTTCGTACACTTTGTTAATTTCAGAAATAATATATTCTTCTGCAACTTCTTTTCCTGAGTAGGTAAAGAGTTCTTCAATATCACACGATCCATCAGTAAGTGTCTGACCCTTCTTAACTTTATCTCCCTTCTTAACAATAACCTGACGGCGGAATGGTACTGTGTATTCAACATTTTTTCCACTCTTATTACCCTTTGCGTGCACTTCATCATCTGCAAGGATAACAATCACCTTTTCTTTTCCTTCGTCTCTAATTCCCATTACTTCACCGTCTTCATGAGCGATGATTGCTGGATTCTTAGGAGCACGACGTTCGAAGATTTCTTCAACACGAGGGAGACCTTGTGTAATGTCAGTTCCCGCAACACCTCCAGAGTGGAAGGTACGCATAGTAAGCTGAGTTCCAGGTTCACCGATCGCTTGAGCGGCAACAATACCAACTGCTTCACCAAGATCCACCTTCTTGTTACGTCCCATATCAAGACCGTAACACTTCTGACAAATACCATGAAGTGAAGCACATACAGAAGGAGAATATACATGAACTTCTTCAACTCCGGCGTGTTCAACAGCAAGAGCGTCATCTTTAGTCATAAGATGATTCTTTTCAAAAAGAATCTTACCGTTAACTACAATATCTTCAGCAAGCACGTAGCCACGAATATTCTTTGAAATTGGAACAAGGATACCAAGAGCGTTTTCTTTGTGAACAACTTTACTATCTTTTGTTCCACAATCAAGTTCAGTAATGATTGCATCCTGAGCAACATCCACGAGACGTCGAGTAAGGTAGCCAGCTTGTGCAGTTTTAAGCGCGGTATCTGAGTTACCTTTACGAGCTCCGTAGGTGGTAATGAAGTACTCAAGCGGTGTAAGACCTTCCTTGTATGATGAAATAACAGGGAAGTCGAGGTTACGTCCTGAGTTGTTAACAATAATACCCTTCATACCTGACATCTGAATGATCTGAGCAATAGATCCACGAGCACCAGAAGTGATAAGATCATACACTGAACCGTGCTTATCAAATGATTCAGGAACAAGCTTTTCAATCTTAGAACGAACCCCTTGCCATACAGCAATAGTACGTTCATAACGCTCTTCAGCAGAAAGAAGACCTTCTTCATAGTCAGCATCTACTCGAGCAGCTTCTGCCCAACCACCTTCTACGAGAATTTCTTTTTCTTCAGGAACCTTAACTGCGTCGATGTTCCATGTTGTACCAGAAACAGTTGCATACTTGTATCCGAACGCTTTAATCTTATCAATTACCGTAGGAGCAGTTTCAAGACCGTAGGTAAGAATTACCTGATCGATAATTGTGTTCATCTTCTTTCCTGTCACCTCATCATTCATGTAAGGGTACTCTGAAGGGAATACTGAGTTAAAGAGAAGGCGTCCAATTGTAGTTTCAAACGGCTTACCTTCAAACTGAGCATATTTTGCCTTATCAGATGGCATCACAATGATACGCGCACGGAAAGATACCATTCCGAAGTCATACGCAGTAATAGCTTCATTTGGTGAAGCGAAGTATTTACCTTCACCCTTCTCACCTAGAATCTCTTTAGTCATCCAGTATGCACCAAGCACCATATCCATACGAGGGTTAACAATAGAATCTCCTGATCCAGGACGGAGGAGGTTACGGTTAGCCGCCATAAGTGTACGAGCTTCTTCCTGAGCTGCTACTGAAAGTGGAAGGTGTACCGCCATTTGGTCTCCGTCGAAGTCCGCGTTAAACGCCTGACACACAAGCGGGTGAAGCTGAATAGCGTTACCTTCAATAAGACGAGGGTTAAACGCCTGAATACCAAGACGGTGAAGTGTGGGAGCACGGTTAAGAAGTACATACTTTCCTTGAATTACTTCTTCGAGGATTGCCCACACTTCAGGAATAGAATCTTCAATAAGTTTGTTTGCGCCACGAATATTAAATGCAAGTTCTCGTTCAAGAATCTTTGAAATAATAAACGGCTTAAAGAGCTCAAGCGCCATGTGTTTAGGGAGGCCACACTCATTAAGAGCAAGTGAAGGTCCGACCACAATTACAGAACGAGCTGAGTAGTCTACACGCTTACCAAGAAGGTTTCCACGAAGAAGACCTTGCTTACCTTTAAGGTTATCTGAGAGTGACTTGAGTTGACGCTTCTGTGATTGACTCATAACAGCATCTTGTCCATGACGTGCTGAGTTATCAATGAGCGCGTCCACAGCTTCCTGTAAAATACGCTTCTCGTTACGCAAGATTACATCTGGTGCACCGATCTCCATAAGCTTCTTAAGACGATTGTTACGATTGATTACACGACGGTAAAGATCGTTCACATCAGATGCCGCATAGCGACCTCCTTCAAGAGCAACCATCGGACGAATTCCTGGAGGAATAACAGGAATAACTGTCATAAACATCCACTCAGGGCGAATTCCTGCAATCTTAAATGCACGAATAAGTGAAAGACGCTTTTCAGCTTTTTCACGTTCAAGTGATCCAGCTTTTTCAAGTTGAGTAACAATTTGAGCCTCGATATGTGAAAGGTCCATAGACTTAAAGATTTCATAAATAGCTTCAGCACCAATACCTGCCTCAAAACAAGTACCGTACTTCATCGCAAAGCGATGATAGGTAAGCTCATCAAAAATCTTATGTGGCTTAATTTCTGCAATTTCTTTCTTTGTTGCAAGAAGGAGTTCACGAAGTCTGTCCTGAGTTTTTTCATCAGTTGCTGACTTTACCTTTGCCTTAAATTCACTTTCAAGGTTATGAAGAAGCTCTTCGCGAGCTGCTTCGTTAACTGACTTAACAACGTACCCTGCAAAGTACACCACCTTTTCTACATCCCCTACTGGCTGAGCCAAGATAAGAGCAATACGAGAAGGAACTGTACGAAGGAACCAAATATGAGCAACAGGTGAAGCAAGTTCAATGTGCCCCATACGCTCACGACGAACGATAGACTTTGTTACTTCTACTCCACACTTCTCACAAATAATCCCCTTGTAACGAATACGCTTGTACTTACCACAGTAACACTCGTAATCTTTTTCTGGACCGAAAATTCTCTCATCAAAAAGTCCATAACGTTCTGAACGACCAGTACGGTAGTTAATTGTTTCTGGCTTGGTTACTTCACCAAATGACCATGAGCGAATTGCTTCAGGAGAAGCAACCTTAATCGCAAGACCGTCAAAATTGTTTGTATCAATTGTTTTCATATAGTATGTCGTTCTTTAGTTAGGCTGATAATGCGTTATCTCCGATAAGAGGAACTTCAACTTCTTCTTTCTTTCGTGGATCAACATCAAGACCAAGACCACGAAGTGTGTTAAGCATCACAGTAAATGATGCAGGGGTGTTAGGTTCCTTAACATCTTCACCTTTAATAATACTGTCAAAAGCTTCAGAACGTCCTACGATATCGTCAGACTTTACTGTAAGCATTTCACGGAGAATATGTGACGCACCGTACCCTTCAAGAGCCCATACTTCCATTTCTCCAAAACGCTGTCCTCCACCTT
>CAYJED010000014.1:0-14592 GCA_964369115.1 uncultured Candidatus Saccharibacteria bacterium | reverse complement strand
AACACCATGACACGATCACTACACAAAGGTCCATACGTAGACGAACGAGTACTTAAGAAAGTTCTCGGAAAGCGCCCTGAAGATACAGGCGTTATTAAGACCTGGATTCGTCGAAGCGATATCTCTCCTGAAATGGTAGGGTTCACGTTTGGTGTATACAACGGTAAAACTCATATTGAAGTACTTGTTACTGAAGATATGGTAGGACATAAACTTGGTGAATTTTCTCCAACCCGTAAATTCGTTCGTCACGGAGGTAAGATGCAGAAGGAGATCGATCAGAAGAAGAAGCAAGCAGAAATCGATGCTGCAAAGCAGGCTAAGTCTGCTGGAGACGCTAAAGGGGCAGCTAAGAAGAAATAGTCCTACTAATTTATTATTACTACTTGTATGAAAGCATCAATTAAAAACTACCGACAAGCACCTCGTAAGATCCGTCTCATTGCAGACCTTATTAAAGGTAAATCAGCTGCGCAGGCACAGGGAATTCTTTCTCACCTTGTGAAGCGTGGGGCTCTTCCTATGAAGAAGCTTCTCGACTCTGCTGTTGCAAACGCAGGGGTTTCAGCAGAAACTCTTGTAGTTAAAAATGCAACAGTTGATAAGGGGACTGTTATTAAACGATGGATGCCGCGAGCGATGGGACGTGCTTTCCCAATTCACAAGCATACAAGTAATGTAGTAATTGAGCTTGCAAAGAAAAATGTAAGCGAATCAAAGTAAATTTATGACACACGTAGTACACCCATATTCACATAGACTTGGAATCATCCGTGACTGGAAGTCACGCTGGTTTGGAAAAGACACCACACAGTATGTAGACAATCTCCGTACTGACGTACTTGTACGCGCGTTCCTCACTAAGAAGCTTCGAGGCATGTACCTCTCTCTTATTGAGATGGAGCGCAGTGAAAAGCAGTACCGTATTATGATTCACACCTCACGTCCAGGAATGATTATCGGTCGTGGTGGAGATGGTATTGAAAAGCTTCGTGCAGCTCTTAAGAAAGAAATGCGTCGTCTCAAGATCGTTACTCCTCAGGATGTAAAGCTTGACATCATTGAAGTTTCTAATCCAGAAGCTGATGCAGCTATCGTTGCTTCTATGATTGCAGAAGGAATTGAGAAGCGTCTTCCTTTCCGTCGTGTTCTTAAAACTACTATTGAAAAGGTAATGGCTAATCGTGACGTACAGGGTGCTCGTATCCAGGTGTCAGGTCGTCTTGGTGGAGCTGAAATGGCTCGTCGTGAACAGATTAAGCGTGGAGGTATTCCACTTCAGACACTTCGTGCAGATATTGATTTTGCTCGTGAACGTGCAAATATGACCTACGGTGTTATTGGTATCAAGGTATGGATTTATCGTGGTATGAAGTTTGATAAGAAAGAAGGTAAGTAATTTATAAAGCAATTTATTAGGATTTAAGTACACAACTATGTTATTCCCAAAGAAAGTAAAACACCGAAAATGGCAAAATGCTCGCCTCTCAGAGGAGAAGCTTGCTCGACCTGAGACACGAGGAATTACTGTTTCTTTTGGGGCATTTGGTCTTAAAGCAGAAACTCCTGCTCGTATTGCAGCAAATCAAATTGAAGCTGCTCGTCGTGTGGCACAGCGTTCAGCAGGTAAGACAGCAAAGCTTTGGATTCGTATCTTCCCAGATCGTCCAGTTACTAAAAAAGCTGCCGAAGTACCGATGGGTAAAGGTAAAGGAGATCCAGATCGATACGTGTTTGAGGTTCGTCCAGGACGAGTACTCTTTGAAATCGATGGAGTAGAAGAAGCGGTTGCTCGCGAAGCGCTCCGCAAAGCAGGGTGTAAGCTTCCTGTAAAGACTCGCGTTATTGCTCGCTAAACGCATTTATTAATCACACAAGGTATGAAAACAACAACCACAACAACTCGCAAAAAACTCACAGGAACTGTCGTATCAGATAAGATGGACAAAACTGTAGTTGTTAACGTTAACCGTTACGTTGCGCACAAGAAGTACGGCAAGTACTACAAAATCGATAAACACTACAAGGCTCATGATGAAAATAATGAGTACAAGGTAGGGGATATGGTAATTATCGAAGAGTGTCGTCCGCTCTCAAAGGATAAGAACTTTACCGTTATCGGAAAGAAATAATTTACTTAACAGCATTTACTATTCAATTAATTAAACTACCATGATACAAGCAGGAACAAACGTAATCATCACCGACAACTCTGGCGGAAAGCGCGGGCGAGTTTTTAAGGTGCTTGGAGGAAGTAAGCGTCGTTACGCTTCTCTTGGAGATATGGTAGTGCTTTCTGTTAAGGTTGCTGAACCTCGTAAGCAAACTAAGAAGAAAGATGTTGTGTACGCTGTTGTTGTTCGTACCACAAAGCAGGTTCGCCGTGAAGATGGTTCCTATATCTCATTTGATGACAATGCTGTTGTTATTGTTGATAAAAACAAGAAGGAACCTAAAGCTGGACGTGTATTCGGGCCAATTCCTCGTGAGCTTTCACAAACAGGTATTGAAGGATACAGAAAGATTGCTTCTCTTGCTCCTGAAATTATTTAATTATTAGACACTTCTAAGTACATCACTATGCACGTAAAAAAAGGAGACAATGTAATTGTCACAACAGGAAAAGATAAAGGGAAAAGTGGAGCAGTTGTAAAAGTTCTCCATGCAGAAAACCGCGTTGTTGTTGAGGGAGTCAACATGGCGAAGAAATCTACTCGTCCAAAAAAGGCGGGGGAGAAGGGTGGTATTGTTTCAATTGCTCTCTCAATTCACGCATCAAATGTGAAGCTTGCTGATGGAAAGAAAAAAACTGAAAAGAAGCCTGTAGCTAAAAAAGCTGCAAAGAAAACAGTAAAAAAAGAATCAGCTGAATAATATATATAAAATAATACAACGTAGCCATAAGCTACGTTGTATTATTTTATATCGCATGGGCTGCATTCTCCATGGTAATTGTTCCGTTTAGTATTTTTTCTAAAGCATCTTGTTGCATTGTTCCTTGTCCCTTTTTTTCAGTATGTTTTTGAAGTTCACCCATTGAAACACCGTCAACGATAAGTGTACGAAGTTCACTATCAAACTCAAGTACTTCAAAAATCCCTGTTCTTCCTAGGTAGCCGGTGTGTCCACATTGGTCACACCCTACACCTTTATAAAAAGTATGAGCAGACGGATCTACTCCAAAATAAACACAAAATTCCGGCGCTGGAATGTAAGGCTGTCTACAATAATCACAATTTCTTCGCACTAGTCGTGATGAAATAACACCATTTAGTGCATATGCAATCATACTTTTATCGATACCCATATCAATAAGTCGAGCAACCGTTCCAATACTTGAATTAGTGTGTACGGAAGAAAAGACGGTGCGCCCAACAAGTGCAGCTCTTACTGCATATTCTGCAGTTTCCTTATCACGTATTTCACCAATCATAATAACGTCAGGGTCTTGTCGTAAAATGGATTTCATCCCAAGAGCAAATGTCAGCCCTCGGTCAGGATGAATTTCAATCTGTCTAATTTTATCAAAACGAATTTCTACAGGATCTTCCAAGGTAATAATATTCTTATCTTCAGTCATGGTCTCATTAAGCGCTGAGTAAAGCGCTGTTGTTTTTCCTGACCCAACCGGCCCTGTTATAAGAAACATCCCATAGCTTTTCTTTATAATATTTCTTACTTTTTGAAGCATGTGAGGAGTCATACCAAGATTGTCTAAACTAAAAAGTGTTGCGTTTGAGTTTGCTATACGAAAGACAGCCGCATCTCCGTTAATAGTAGGGAATACTGAAATACGAATATTAAGTGTTATTTTTCCGGGCGCACCATTGTCATGAGTTACATCAAAAGTAAATGAAAACTGTCCATCTTGTGGAGTAAAAACAGCATTAATATCAAGGTTTGCTAGCACTTTTAAGTGGCTAAGTAGTTGCTCATGGTGAACAAGGGGGAGGGAGGCGTATTCAGTTAAAAGCCCATCAGTACGAAAACGTATACGAATATGGTGTGAGGTTGGTTCAATGTGGACATCGGATGCTCTTCTTGTGCACGCATCAAAAAACATCTGCCTTACAAAATTTGGAATATCTTGTGTGGTGATATTGATGAGATTTTCCATGGTTATATAAAAGTGTAGCATAGATGAGAAATAAGCAAGTGTTTCTATAGACACATAAGGAACCTTTTGTTTTTCTTGATGATTGTGATAATGTGTACTACGACGTTCATTTCGATTTGGAGGATATTCCATGCATAAAGAGTTACAAGAAGATGAGGTGCGTGAATGCTGTGGTGGGCCCGTCATTGTTCAGCCAAAAAATTTTCCAGAAGAAAAATGCTACGTTGAATATAGGTGTAAGATAATCGGGGGAGAGGTTGCCTGCCAAGCACTCCTCACCATCAAGCGTCTCTTTTTAAGTAAGGATCGCGCTGAAGATGTTCTGGAAAAAAGATGGTGGCATAGACAGTTTTTTTGGCATACCGCACTTCCTGTTGGCGGATTTTTTAGTCTTTCTTTCGTCTTCTTGGTGGTTGCTCACCTTTCAAAAGACATAACACTTGTTGTGGTGAGCTATGTCGCTCTCACGCTTGCTCTTTTCTTTGTTTTGTTTGCCGGTCATGTATACCAAAAAAGAGATGATGAGTATTACAAGAGAAAGTGTGATTACTTTGTGCGAACGCTTTCCTCTCTAAGAGAGTTTGAGAGGAAGCAGGTGTATGGATTTTTGACACTTCTTTCTGAGATTCAAGGAATTCCGCAATTTAATCAAACAAAAGAACTAAGAGTGGCAGCAAAAATGTTGCTTAAACAGCTCTATAAACGAGCTTGGTAGCTTCTAATCCCCGTAACAGAGTTGTTACGGGGATTATTTACAAAAAGGTATTTTTATAGTAGAATGAGAGTCTATTAAGTAAAAAAGATCTTCTTAATAAAGAGATCTTGAAGATAAGCGCGTATACCGCTTTCTAGGTAAAAACATTTGTTTCTACCAAAAAAGCTAATCGTACTTACAAAAAATATATGTCAAAATCATCAATTGTGTCAGTTACTGAAAAGCAAAAAGAGTCATTTGCGATTCTTTCTAAAGAGTTTGGTTACAAGAATGTTATGGCTGCACCTAAGCTTACAAAAGTAAGTATTTCAGTTGCAACAGGTTCTGCTATGAAGCGTGACCGTAAACGAAATGATCTCGTTATCGATCGTCTTACTAAGATTACTGGACAGAAGGCAACTATTCGTAAAGCAAAGATGTCAGTTGCGTCATTTAAGACTCGTGAAGGTGATGAGATTGGTGTTGCGGTAACACTTCGTGGAGCTCGCATGATTGCCTTCCTTGATAAGGTGTTTAATGTGGCTCTTCCTCGTACAAAAGACTTCCGCGGTGTTAACCGTACATCGGTAGACAATATTGGAAACATGACGTTTGGTATCAAGGAGCACACTATTTTCCCAGAAATCAAAGATGAAGAACTTAAAGATATTTTTGGTATGGCTGTCACCATGGTAACAACAGCAAAAACAAAGAATGAGGCCGCTCGTTTCTTTGAAATCATCGGAGTACCTTTTAAGAAAGCGTAATCTCTAAGTAGATACAAGTGAAAAGCGGGGCGCCTTATGGGTGCCCCGCTTTTCCTTTTGCATTTATCTACGAATACTGTAGTATTTCCTTTAAGTGAGGGAATGTGTGGTACCCTTGCTTATCTCGTAGGCTTAGAGTAAAGCCTTTCAGTTCTTTTTCATACAAGGAGTTTGAAATGTCGACCGCAATCACAAGAAGAAGCGGAGCAAATATGCGCCGCGAACGTGCCGCTGCTTTGCGTGCTTGCCGTGCCTATTGTGGTTCGGGGGCAGGTGGACATCCGGTGGATCACGATGAGCCACCTGATCCGATCGAAGCAGGGGACAGTCTCACCAAGCTCGAGTGGCAAGCATCACAGTGTGGGTTTGCGGGCTCTGCTTTTGATGTTCTCGAACAACAACAAGAATTGAAAGCTCGTGCAGAAGTTGCAGGTTTTGATGATGTTCAGGATTACCTTGATTTTCTTGAGCAGGCCACGTATATCAAAAAAAGCAAAAATCTGCGTGAACGCCTCATTGCTCAATTTGAGGCTCGTCTTTTCCGGTAAAACCAAATACCATAAAAATAACAAAAGCCCCACTTGTGGGGCTTTGTCTTTTTTACACCACTAAACTATTTTGTCAAGTAATATCTTGACATTTTAATAATAATAGTGTATACTATAGTAATTATGAAAAAAGTCATTACAGGAGTAGGGTTTTTTGGGATTTTTGCAGCACTTGTTACAAGTGCACAAGCGGGATATTTTAATTCTGCCCCGATCGCCCGTTGCGAGACTCAAATTACTCGCGCATTACAAGTTGGTTCGGAAAATAGTGAAGTTCTTACACTTCAGAATTTTCTCCGTTCCTCAGGTCACCTTTTTGCTGCACCAAACGGATACTTTGGTCCTGCGACTAAGTCTGCGGTGATTCGTTTCCAACGTGATAACGGAATCCAGGGTACAGGTATGGTTGGTCCTTCTACACGAAATGCTATTAATGAGCGTCTTTGTGACACTGACCTTATTGATAATCGTCCATTTTCATATGATGATTTTGGATACGCATCAGGGATTACGTATGTTGGAGCACAAGATCCATTTGTGCGTGTGGTTACTCCTTCTGTTACAACACCTACTGTATACGCTACTCCTCAGACAAGTATCACAACTACTCCTTCTGGACTTTTCACTTCTTCATCACCACTTTCACCTGTAACATCTGCAGCACCAGTTATTTCTGGTCAAACAGGATACATCTCAAACGGATTTGGGTATATTAATCCTCGTCCTAATTACAACCCAGAACCAAGTAGTTCAATGACTATTACATCACCTCTTCCAAACTCTGTTTACAGAGAAGAGGATACAGTAAATGTTATTTTCTCGCCACATAATGTGCTTACAGGTCAGTACTCAATCCTTCTTGAAAACTCTCAGACCGCACAAAGTCGTATTGTAGGAACTACAGGAAATACATCATTTAGTTTTGTACTCACTCGTGAACTTCTTGATGCGGTATGTTTCTCATCATGTAATGAGTCACAGCAGCAAGCGTTTCGTGTTGTAATTGCAACTCCACAGGTAGATACCTACGGAAACCCTTCTACCTTCCGCGCTGCAATTGCTCCGCTTACTGTTCGTCGTCCAACAACAGTTACAGGGTCAGTAACCCTTTCTACAAGTAAGACACCTGTTGATTCTGGGGAAACATTTAAACTCTTTGTTAACTTCCCAAGTACATCATGGAACAGTACACTCGCTGCAAATTACACCGTTAAGGTACGTGCAGTATGTCAGAATCAGCTTCAGGTAACCGTAGGTGGTGTTACGTGTGGACAAGATTACACACTTCCAATAAATACTATTAATCAGTTCCAGCAAGAGGTATCTGCACGTATTATTAACCCTTACTTCCAAAAACAAGATGTTACCTTCCAGGTATTTGTAACAAATATCTTAGGACAAGTAATTGCTGTTCAGGAAACTAAAGTAACCGTAAACAGTGCCCCACTTGGTTGGTAAATAAAAATAAAAACACCCGCGAAAGCGGGTGTTTTTATTTTGACAAAAGCATCACTTTCTAATAGTGTTACAAGTATCTTCGTTCTTTTTAGGAGTTATGTCATGAAAAATATCCTTTGTACGAACTCTTTGGAGAGTAAGTTCCAAGAAGCGCACATTACGTTTTTCATACTACAAGCATCTTGTGCAAGTCGCAACAAGAGAAAGCAGGCGCTTATTCGTTGCAGAAATTTTCAAAGAGAGCTAGGGTTGCTCCCTCAAGAAAAAAGACCAAATGATGCGTGGTTTTCTTCGCTCCGTGAAGAAATATTAAGACAAATTCTTTCTAAGCGGGGCAGAAAAGGTAGCTGGAGAGACGGTCTTCAGGCAGATGAAATTCACGCCATTGCAAAGTCAGCAGTTGATGAGATTGCTATTTTGCCTTAATATTAAGGAGAACAACAGCGGGGTGATCGAAGATCACCCCGCTGTCCCTCTTTTAACGTAATTAAAAATCACGCGAGAAGTGTTTTAACAAAAAACATAATTGCAGTCACAGCTCCCACAAGAAGTGTTCCCCATAGCATGTCCACGATGGTGAGTGACCAAGGATAGTCTTTAAGCGTTGCGAGATTAGTAAAATCATAAAACGCATACATTACGAATCCGAGAAGTGCTCCGTAGAGAAATGCTTCTTTTGTTGTCGCTACACGATTAAGTACAAATACCCATATTCCAATAACTGCTACAAGATACACCAAAGGAATTGCAGGAAGGTAGGGAACAAGCGATCCGTCTTTAACAAGAATATGCTGTGAAAGACTTGTAAGGTAAAAGTCTTTTGCGATACGAGCAAGCCAAATATAATCAAGAATAATAAAGCTTATAATTCCGGCAAGTGATGAAAGAATAATAGGAAGCATATAGCAAGTGTACCCTGACAAAAGACTTATCGCCAACTTGTGTTCTTTTGTGTAGGTGCTATGCTTTTTTATATAAAGACATATGATACGTCGTATGCCGTAAAGGTATGAATCATAATCGCCTTGTTACGAAACTCGATAGCGCCATCAGGCGTTCACATCTTCTTCTTGAAGAAGAGCACACAAAAGCAGAAGCTGGCGCTTATCACCCACTCCCTCAATCTCATGTTCGTGTTATAAATCGTGAAAAATCCTTTAAGGAAGCAGAGGATATGCTTACTCATATTAGAGAAGCACTTCTTTCACACAGAGAAGGGGGTGGTGGAGAAGACACTGAGGATCTTATCTTTCTTGCACGACACCATATCACTAAGGTGGTATATCCATGGATTAAGCGTAAAGATATGAATGAGTCCATGTATGAAAAAGTGTATCAGGATATTGATTTTGAACCGTATACAAAAGATCTTCCAAAAAAGAGAGATGAAGTACTCAGCTCTTCAATTGCCCTTCTTGGGCTTACTCATGACTTAGAAGAAGAACTTCGTACAGAGATAAGTAAAAAGTACCCTCATGAAGACGGTCTTCCATATGAGGTAAGTATTCAGGATGTCTTAAACCATAAAGACGATCTCTCATTTTTATTTAAAGATGGATGGACACATAAAGCACACCTCATTTTCTTTCGCCTCTACGAATACGGTTGTATTGAAAAAGAGGAGATACTACGATAGTTTTTCCTGGTTATCTTTACTTTTTTATAGTTTCTTGTAGTGTAGTAACTATCGTTCTTTACTTAGTGAGAAAAGAAATGACTATTGCTTTGTCTACACTGGCGGCGGCACTTTTGCTGTATGTTTTCATGCATATAACAATCGTTCGTTCGCTTCCTGCTGCTTCGTTTGAGCTACATACTTTTTTGTTGCCAGACTTCGAAGCTATTGATGTTCTCAAAAGGAGACTTCGAGAAAGACCTAGTACACGTATAAAAAAATTGAGAGACTCTCTGTTGTGGAACCTGTACGGGTTAGTAAGGGGATGGAACAGAGAAAAAAGGGAAAATGTTCTCTTCCACACTCTTATCTGTATTTTGGACAAAAGTGGCCTGGTTGACAGGGTCTATGTTCACTTTACTGAAAAGAACGGTGTAATAGATGGCTCGTACTTATCGGGTCTTTCTGCTGAAGACATTAAAAGATATCAGGAAGAAAGAGACAGGAAAGTGGAAGCCTTAAGAAAAAGTTCTTACAAGAGTATAAATCCGACAAGCGTCCTTTCTTTCTTGTGGAAGAGTTACAGCAGTCATGCGGTGATGGTTCACTGTGTTAAAAAGCTTCCCGCCAAAGGTTCACTAAAAATAAAAAACATGTGGTTTTTAAAAAATCCTGAAAACCTGAAGGATCTTTAAAGGCTATAAAATAAACACACCCTCTTTTTTTGCGAAAGGGGGTGTCTTGCTACCATGTGCGCTCTGTGGTATAATGTATATTACATTTTGTAATCCGTGTTTCTCCGTAAGATTTTGTCTAGAAAACAGCGATGTTTTACAGTCATACACGTTTGATATTCAAAATGGTAATTCTTAAGCAAAGCTATAAGGATATCTCCTTTCTGTGTCACTTTAGAATTATTACTACTAACCGTTAACTTCTAAAATAGAATGGCAAAAACATCAACTATTGCACGAAGCAATAAAAAGCCAAAATTCTCATCACGAACAGTTAACCGATGCTTTAAGTGTGGTCGAAAGCACGGGTTCATGAGAGATTTTGGTCTCTGCCGAACATGTTTTCGTGAGCTTGCGAACGAAGGTATGATTCCAGGGATTAAGAAAGCATCTTGGTAATAACGATATATGGATCAGATCGCAAACATGCTCATTGCAATTAAAAACGGTGGTCTCGTAAAGAAATCATCTGTTATTATTCCTTCATCTAAGATGAAGGTTGCAATTCTCGAGCTTCTCAAAAACGAAGGATACATTAAGACATATAAGGTACAAGGTGACACAAAGCCTACTATCGAAATTGTTCTTGAATACGTTAAGGGTTCACCTCGTATTAATGGTGTCACTCGTGTTTCAAAGCAATCAAAGCGTGTCTATGCTGGCGTAAGTGATATTACATCATTTAAGTACGGTCATGGTATGCGTGTGCTTTCTACCCCTAAGGGTATTCTTTCTGACAAGCTTGCTCGCAAGGAGCAGGTGGGAGGGGAGGTATTATTCACAATCTGGTAAAAACGTATGAGCAGAATAGGAAAACAACAAATACAAATTCCAGCAGGTGTTGAAGTAACTTTCGATGCCCATGCTGTACGTGTAAAAGGACCACAGGGAGAACTTGTTCGACCTCTTCGTGATGAAGTTACTTTCAAAATTGAAAATAATATCATCACTTCAGAGCCACGTCGTAACGACAAGTTCTCACGTTCTCTTTGGGGTACCTACATGTCACACCTCGATAACATGATCAAAGGTGTAGTAACTCCATTTACAAAAAAACTTATTGTAGAAGGAGTTGGTTTTAAGTGGGATGTTAAAGGTGAAGACCTTAACCTTTCACTTGGATTTTCACACCCAGTGATGAAGAAAATTCCACAAGGTCTCACTGTTACAGCAGAAAAGGGGACACTTACTATTGTTGGTATTGATAAAGAGTTGGTCGGTCTCTTCGCGAACCAAGTTCGTTCACTTAAGAAACCTGAACCATACAAGGGTAAGGGTATTCGTTACAGTGATGAAGTTATTCGTCGTAAGCAAGGTAAGAAGTCAGCATAGTCTTTAAGTACACATATATGAAAACAAATAGTAAAGTAGAAAAAAGAGCACGTCTTCATAAGAAGATTCGTGCACGAGTATCAGGTACTGAAGCTCGTCCTCGTCTTGCTGTATTTCGTTCTAACCGTTATATGTACGCTCAGCTCATCGATGATGTGAAGCAAGTTACTGTTGCATCTGCTTCAGATATTGCTCTCACAAGTAAGATGACAAAAGTTGAACGTGCTAAAACTGTAGGAGTTAAGCTTGCAGAAGAGGCAAAGAAGAAAAATATTACTACGATCGTTTTTGATCGTGGCGGGTTCTCGTACCGTGGTCGAGTACAGGCGCTTGCAGATGGTGCGCGCGAAGGTGGATTAATTTTCTAAACGTATGTCAGAAGTAAACACAACAGAGGTAACTCCTACAACTGTAGCTACAGGAAACGTTGCGGTCGCTGAAGAGCGAGCTCAACGTGCTCCTCGTGGTGGCAAGGGAGCACCTAAAGGTGGACGTCAAGGAGCTCGACCTCCTCGCGCTCCTCGTGAGAAGCCAGAATTCGACAGTAAAACTATTAGTATCCGTCGTGTAACCCGCGTGGTTTCAGGTGGACGCCGTTTTGCGCTTTCAGTTGCAATTGTTGCTGGAGATAGAAATGGTCGTATCGGTCTTGGTACAGGTAAGGCTCTTGATACTCAGGTAGCTATTGAAAAAGCTCTTAAAGCAGCAAAGCGTAACATGATGACAATCAAGATTACAAAAGAAAAGTCACTTGCTCACGATATTTCAGCTAAATTCAAGTCAGCTGACGTGATGATTATGCCAAACAAGGGACGTGGTCTCATTGCTGGATCATCAGCTCGTACTATTCTTTCGCTTGCTGGATTAAGTAACGTTACTGCTAAGTTTTACTCAGGAACAAAGAACAAGCTTAATAACGCTCGTGCAACAATGAAAGCTCTTGAGGCTATTGCGTATACTCACGGTGAGGTGCCAGTAGCTGTAGCTAAGATCGAAGAAGTGAAGAGTGAAGGTACTAAGTAATTAATAAACGACTATGCAAATTCATGAAATTAAGCGCGCTCATGCGCACAAAAAATCGAAGCTCGTAGCTCGTGGAGGAAAGCGTGGTAAAACCGCTGGTAAGGGAGGAAAAGGGCAAACCGCTCGTGCGGGGCACCGAGTGAGACCTGCTATGCGTGACATTATTAAGAAACTTCCAAAGCTTCGAGGTCATGGAAAGAACCGCGCAGAATCTGTATTTTACCGTGGACCAGAAGCTGTGGTTAACCTCTCAGCACTCAACGTTTTTGCAAAAGGAGATGCAGTTAACCCTGCAACACTTATTGCGAAAGGTCTTGTAAAAGAAGTGCTTGGTAAGGTTCCTACAATTAAGATCCTTGGAACTGGTGAAATCACTCACGCTCTTACTTTCACTGGCTGTACTGTTTCTGAAACAGCAAAGACAAAGATTGAAAAAGCTGGGGGAACAATCACTATTACCATAAAAGCAAAGCCTCAGACAGATGAACAGCTCAAGAAAATTGCTGATAAAAAAGCGAAGAAACTTGAGAAGAAGTCTTCTAAAGGTGGAACAAAAGGTGGATCAAAGAAGAAGTAATCACTTTTTCTCTGAACTAGTAAAGAAAATAAGCGCCAAAAGCGCTTATTTTCTTTTTATATGTACTGTTTCTGTTATGATTGCTCAGTCTCTTTTATTGTGGTAATTAAAGGCTGTTTATGCTAGAATAGGGGAATTATGAAAACAATTAAGGCTATTTTTTCTGACCGCGGACTACGAAAGCGAATCCTCTTTGTAATCGGTGTTCTCGTTATTACTCGTTTTTTGGCGGTGATTCCTATTCCGGAAGTAAACGCAGAAGCTCTCAAAAGTCTTCTTCAAGGGAATCAGTTCCTTGGACTTCTTAACATTCTCTCAGGAGGTGGTATTGCAAGCTTCTCTATTGTGATGCTTGGGGTTGGTCCATACATTACCGCATCGATTATTATGCAGCTTTCGACAGTGCTCTCTCCTCGCCTTAAGGAGATGCATCAAGAAGAAGGTGATGCGGGGCGTCGTCGCTTTGTGCAGTACGGACGTCTTCTCTCGCTTCCACTTGCGATCTTGCAAGGATTTGCGCTTCTTTCACTTCTCGTAAAGCAGAATGTTATCCCAGCTATGACAGCAGGGGAAATGACTGTGAACCTCACTATCATTACCGCTGGAACCATGCTTATGATGTGGCTTGGAGAGCAGATTAACGAGCGTGGTATTGGAAATGGTGTATCACTCATTATCTTTGCTGGTATCGTTGCAACACTTCCTTCAGCACTTGGTCAGTACTTCGTTACGTTTGATGTGTCACAGATTCCAACTCTCGCTGGTATTCTCGTGCTTTCGCTTGTTGTTATTGCAGGTATCGTGTTTGTTACCGAAGCAGAGCGTCCTGTTCCTGTAACGTATGCTCGTCAGGCAAAAGTAGGGCAGGCAAACGGACTTGGCGCTTCAACGTACCTTCCGCTTCGCCTTAACCAAGCAGGAGTAGTACCAATTATCTTCGCTATCTCTATTCTTATTTTCCCACAAATTCTTGGTCAGCTTTTTGCTTCATCTTCAAATGGTAGTCTTCAAGCAATTGCAAGGACTATTAATGAGACACTTGCAAATCAGTGGATTTATGGAAGTGTATATTTCTTCCTTGTGGTTGCGTTTACCTACTTCTATACAGCGGTAATGTTTGATCCAGAAAAGACAGCAGATAATCTTCAGAAAAACGGTGCATTTATCCCAGGATATCGTCCAGGAGTAGCTACTGCTGAACATATTGGATTCATCCTTAGTCGTATTACCTTCTTTGGAGCACTTTTCTTAGGAGCAGTTGCTGTGCTTCCAGTTATTGTGCAGGGAATTACAGGTATTAGTGCGCTTCAGGTTGGGGGAACATCACTTCTTATTGCGGTATCGGTGGTGCTTGATGTTATTAAGAAGATTGATGCTCAGCTTTCAATGCGCGAGTACTAAAAAGTCATAAATCACCTATCAACTTTCCAGAGCGCATAGTTTTTTAGTCGCCGCACCTCTAAGTCGTCTTCCTTCAAAACTATGCGCTCTTCGCGTATCTAAGGCCATTTCTTACTTTATAAGAAGTTCGAAAGCAGTCATAAATATGGCTTTTTGTACTTTTTTCTGAAGTTACCGACAAAATGCTCATAGAAAATGACTAAATGTTAACAATTAGCAATGAACATTTAATTGCAGGAGTATACTTAAATTATATTAATTTAATTAGCAATTTTATTCGCGCACAATACCCCACGGCGTCAGCCTGAGGATGTAGCGTCACCCAA
>CAYJED010000013.1:0-18068 GCA_964369115.1 uncultured Candidatus Saccharibacteria bacterium | reverse complement strand
ATCCTGCGGATTTTGTCCGAAATACATTCGAACTTCGTCCAATACACACCGCCAACACAACTAAGTATCGGAGTGACCCGAATACTAAAATATTTGCTAAAATAGAATCATGTTAGAAAAACAAGCTAAACAGGTAGATTTGAATCATCAAAGTGTTGGTCCTGATTCCTTTAAAGAGGTTCTCAAAAAAGCTAAAGAAAAAGGTGTGGAACTTTCTTTTGAAGATATAAGAGAAATACAAAAACAAACGCAAGAAGTAAGATTAAAATATTTTGGAACAAAAGAATGGCTGAGAGCACCAAATGGGAAAGAGTCAAAACTGACAGAAGGTCAATGGCTTGCTGTGCGAACTCCTCACTTCAAAGCTTGGTTTGGTGACTGGGAAAGTAACCCAAAAGAAGCTTCAAAAGTTCTAAACCCAGAGACAGGTGAACCACTTGTTCTTTATCATGGTTCAATCCATGACATTGAAGAATTTCAAAGTTCTGCAAAAATGTCTGGAAATATTGACGATAATCATGCTGTCTATTTTACTGAATCTGTTAAAGTAGCTGAGTTTCATGCTGAGAATTCTCTAGGTTTTGATGATAAAGGGGACACTGTTTATCCTGTATTTCTCAATATTAAAAATCCAAAGGTAATAGATAATTCATTCTGGAAGTCAATCAAAGTAATGTTTAAAAAAGATCTTTCGTATGAGTGGGATTCAATGAAAGCAAGACATGTAAAGAGCGACGCTTTGGAACGTTTAAAGGAAGATGGTTTTGATGGTTATGTAAATAGAGACCCTCACTATAATTTCTACGTTATATTTGATGCGAACCAGGTAAAATCTGCTATTGGAAACATTGGAACTTTTTCTAAAAATAGTAACGATGTGTCCTTATAATCTGCTGACCCACATACATATTTTAGAACGTGGAAAAGATACTAAAATACCCTTACGGGGTCTAGACCTGCGGATACTTAACCCACAATCACCGCATATGTAAAAATACCAAGCGTCAAGCTTGGTATTTTTACATATGCGGAGGAGGTAGTAACAGTGCCTAAGCACTGTTACGTGAGATTCGAATGAAACGTCGGTTTACGAAATCACAATAACAGAAACTGAATTCCTGGTTTCTGTTATTTTAATTTTGTCGACGTTTCCCGGGGTCGGGGCTACGTGCCGAGATGAGAAATATGAAGTATTTTGAAGCGAGCCGTAGCGGTGACCGAATCGAGCTTCCTGCTCTATTTTTCTGATGAGAATGGGGCTCACGAGTCTACTTCGAGCAAAGCGAGGAGGCTTGTGAGTGAATCTCACCCCCCCTCTATCAATCAAAAAATAAAAAGATGTGTTTGGTGGCCGAATCGATCTTCTCTGTTTAAATAGACGAACTATGTAAAAAGACTATACTTACTCACACATAAACATGGAAAATTTTAATCAAACACCCACCCCTACTTTAAAAGAAAAATATGTTGCAATTTCTGATAGAGAAGGTTTTTTAAAAATTAGTGATTTTGCTATAAAAGAACTTCAGCGGCAGTCAAAAAGCATAGCTGCATTTTTAGATGGAGATGAAGGATCTGCTCCAGAATATAATCTAGGAGAAGGTTTACGTTATAAAGGAAGTTCTGGTAATTATTCAGACATGAAAATCCACATAGATGATTTATAGGCATTTATAGAAAGAGTCAGGGATTACTACAAATAGTTTTCGCTAGTCTCGGTCTCGGCAGGAATCGGTCACAAATCTGTCTCGCTATGCTCGAAAGGTTTTCGCGGTCAAAAATATTTTTCTACTGAAAAATTTTTCGACCCCGCCTCGAGTCCCCACTCTCCGGCCTTGCGAAGTGAGGTTTACTCACTTCTCACCCTATTCGATTCCTGCCGCAAAGCGCGCAGACGCTTTGCTTCTCTATACTGCAAACATAAGAAAACCCACTTTTTAAAAAGTGGGTTTTCTTATGTTTGTGCTCTCGGCAGGAATCGAACCTACATCGCAAGTACCGCAAACTTGAATTCTATCCATTGAACTACGAGAGCATATACCCTTGCTGCCAAGGGAGTATATTATTTTGTTGTCTTTGCGACAGCACGAGCGAGACGTGACTTCTTGCGATCAGCCTGCCCTTTCTTGATTGTTCCGCGCTTTGCAGCTTTATCAAGTGCTTTGAAAGCAAGAGAAAGGTCTTTCGCAACAGCCTTTGTGTCATTTGCAATAACGTCCTTACGAACAGTTTTTACTGCATCTTTCATACTACGACGAAGCTTGTCATTAACGACACGCTTAGCTGTACTTACACGAATTGCTCTTTTTGCGTTTTTTGTAATTGCCATAATCTTTAAATTTGTAGTGGAACTATACCACAAACTTTTAATTTTTTCAAGGCCTTTTTGCCTTATTTTTTACTAAGATGTTAGGATAATCCCCTTTTTATGCATGATATACTGGCCTTTATGATTGGATTTTTACGAGGAATAGTGAAAAGTACAAACCAAAACACTCTTCTTATTGATGTTTCTGGGGTAGGATATAGAGTACTTTCCCCTCTTTCTTTAGCAGTAACCCTTAGCAAAAATGATCCTTGTGAGCTTTATATTCACACTCATGTACGAGAAGACCAAATCACTCTTTATGGATTTAAAGAAGAAGCTGATCTCTTTGTTTTTGAAAAACTTATTTCTGTTTCAGGAATCGGACCAAAAAGCGCTCTTGCAATGCTTTCTGTTCACTCCCCTTCATCACTTGCTCAAGCAATAGAAGAAGGTAACACCGACCTTCTTTCGCATACTCCAGGGGTTGGAAAAAAGACTGCAGAAAAAATCATCTTAGAGCTTAAAGGAAAGCTCTCCATGTTTATCACTGAAGAAAAAGGAGATGAAACTCTTGAGGTACGACTTGCGCTTGAAGCACTTGGGTACTCTCCAAAAGAAATCATGCTTTCTCTTAAAGAGTTAACAGATAAAGAAGGAAAATCAACAAGCACTCTTATTAAAGAAGCTTTACAGCAATTACAATAATGTATGGAAAAACTACTTCGCACCATTGAGCATTACACCCCAAAAAAAGTCTATCGCTTCTTTCAGCCTCTTTATCATTATGCTCTTGCTACAATAGGAACGTTTATCTATCGTAACCCTTCAAAGTCTATTTACGTCATAGGGGTCACTGGAACAAAAGGTAAGTCTTCAACAACAGAATTTGTAAACGCGGCACTTGAAGCCTCCGGAAAAAAGACCGCCATTCTTTCAACAATTCGTTTTAAGGTTGGAGATACTGATCGTCCAAATAAATACAAAATGACTATGCCTGGAAGATTTTTTACACAAAAATTTCTTCGCGATGCAGTGGATGCCAAGTGTGACTATGCAATTATCGAAATGACTTCTGAAGGTGCGCGCTTTTATCGTCATGCCGGAATCCATATGGATGCACTTATCTTCACAGGACTCTCTCCTGAACATATTGAAAGTCATGGTTCATTTGATAATTATAAAAAAGCAAAGCTACGCCTCGTAAAACAACTAGCGAAAAGTAAAAAAGCAAAAACTCTCTCGATCGCATGTATCGACGAAAACAAACACGGCTTTTCATTCTTAGTACAACCTGTTACCACTAACCGTAGCTACTCATTAAAGGATGTCACCATTATCGAAGAAAATGAAGACAAAAGTATCGTCTCTTATAAAGGAGAAACAATTACCATCCCCCTTCCAGGTAAATTTAATACTAGAAATACGTTAGCTGCACTTATTCTAGGGGAAGAAAATAACATCCCTCTTCCTGTGCTTAAAGAAGGAATTGAGTCACTTACAAAAATCCGTGGTCGTGTAGAAAAAATAAATGAAGGACAAGACTTTACTGTAGTAGTAGATTACGCCCACACTGACGACTCACTACGAAAACTCTATCAAACATTTAAAGGGTTACGAAAGATTGCTGTACTTGGATCAACTGGTGGTGGACGCGATACATGGAAGCGACCTGTTCTTGGAGCAATTGCTGACGAATATTGTGACGAAATTATTATCACAAACGAAGATCCGTACGATGAAGATCCAATGAAGATTATTAATGAGGTCGCCTCTGGTGTTACTCACCACACCCCAACCCTTATTACAGACAGACGAGCTGCGATACGTGAAGCGTTCAAGAAAGCAACTACGGGTGATGTAGTACTTATCACAGGAAAAGGTACCGACCCTTACATTATGGGACCACGTGGATCAAAAGAAGTTTGGGATGACGCAACTGTTGCAAGAGAAGAATTACACGAACTACTCAAAAATAAATAAAAACAAAGCGGCACACCTGTGCCGCTTTTCACTTCTTGCCAAGATCTTGGCTAATGCCTCAATGTTACAACATTAAGTTATTTTCTAGATACTCCTACCCCCAAATCCTAGCCTTACCTGTGAAAAAGAGCTTTTCAAGATGTCGCTGAAATCTCCTTCTCAAACCCTCGGGGAGATCTGCAATAGCGTACCCTCCTTTAGGGTAAAGTCTTCTAATCGCATCCTTCATCTTTTTTTTCTTCTTACATCTTAGCCATTTCATGCGACGAAGATGTCTTTCGCGTTTCGGTTTTGCCACACGAGCCTCCTGTTAAGAAAATTGTGGTGAAGGGGTCCTCTTGCCAGTGAATATCAGAGAATAAAAGGACTACACATTTGCATCCTAACAAAATACCCGTAGTATGTACATATATGCCAGAGTTACCTGAAGTACACACTACTGTTACCGGACTACAAAAAATACTCCCAAACCTTTCGATGACGGAAGTTCACAACTACATGTGGAGTGAGTCTAAGCTCGCAAAAAACACTATTAAAGATAGAGGCTATTTTGAATACCTCAAAAAATATTCTTGTAATACAAAAGTCCTTCAAGTTCGCCGTCGCGCAAAACATATTCTCATTGATCTTGAAAATGGTTTCACCCTCCTTATTCATATGAAGATGACAGGACATCTTATGTATGGAAAATATGAAGAAAATAAAAATTCAAACGGTCGTGAATGGGTATGGAAACCTGTTGTAAAAAATTCCCCTCTTCTTGATCCTTACAACAGGCACATCCGTACCATGTTCTCACTTTCAAATGGTAATCACCTTGTCTTTTGTGATTCACGAAAGTTTGGCACTGTCGTTGTAGAAAAAACATCTTCGTTACATAGTAATCGTCTAGCTCACCTTGGGCCAGAACCACTCGAAACGTCATTTACGCTTACAGCGTTTAAAGAACGCTTAATGAAATCAGGGGGAAGAGCAATAAAAACAGTACTTATGGATCAGTCGATCATCTCAGGCATCGGAAATATCTATTCAGATGAAATGTTACACAGAGCTCACATTCTTCCTCTTCGCACACCTGCTTCACTTACAGAAAAAGAATATAGAGATTTATTTAAAGCAATGAAACACGTGCTCACTAAAGGAATAGACTTTGGCGGTGATAGCACTAGTGACTACAGAAACATCGACGGTGATCGTGGAGCATTTCATACACATCATCTTGTGTATCTTCGTACTAAAGAAAAATGTTTAAAGAGAGGGTGTCGTGGTGCTGTCGAAAAGAAAACTGTTGGGGGTCGTAGTGCACACTTCTGCACCTCCTGCCAATATTAAATACTATATACTAACTACATATGGGATTTTTCTTAAAAGCATTTGGAATATTCTGGGCGATCTGGATTCTCTGGTACGTAACAGGAGGCCCTCTTCGTGATGATAAATCAAACCCATACGTTGGCTTCACTGCCTCTGGTACTATTCAGTCTTTCAGTACAACAACTCTACAAAAGTAGATATTTAAATGCCTCAACTCAACTTGAAAATACTGTTATTATGTGGTAGTATATTTCCACGTTTCTTTAAATAAACGTCCTCAAGCTTCAGTAGGCAAAGTAAACTGGCAAGATGTCTAAAAAGACATCAACTACTTACTCAGCAAAAAACTTTAGTTGAAAAATAAAATAAACAATGTCCCTATAGCTCAGTCGGTAGAGCAGCTGCCTTTTAAGCAGACGGTCGAAGGTTCGATCCCTTCTGGGGGCACAAAAATACAAAAAGCAGAATCATAATGATTCTGCTTTTTGTATTTTTGTGCCCCCAGAGAAAGCCAACTGCTTGGCTTTCGTAAGGGATCGAATAGGGGTCGCGAAGTCTTATATTTGTAATCAAAATAGACTTTGTGACCGATCCCTCCTTTTAAAAAATTTTTACTATCACGTAATACATCATGTTATAATTCCCGACATGAAACCACAAATAGCTTTTATTTTAACTGGCGGCTCAATAGACAAGGAATACGGAGCACTTGATAGAGCTTTTACTATCGGTAATGGTGCCGTTGAAAGAGTTCTAAAATTTGTAAACCCAAATTTTAAGGCAGATATTATTTCTCTATTTCAAAAAGTAAGTGTAGATATTACAGAAAAAGATAAAAACAAAATTGCAAAAACGTGTTCAAAGGTGACTACTAATAAAATTATTCTTACATACGGAACAGATGCGATGACTGATATCGGCGAAACTCTTGCAACTATTAAAGATAAAACAATTGTTATAGTGGGCTCATTAAAGTCACAACTTATCAAAGATACCGATGCTGAATTTAATCTTGGATTTGCAGTAGCTGCAGTTCAGACCCTGCCTGCGGGAGTATATATTGCAATGAGTGGACGAATTTACCCGTGGAACAAATGTAAGAAAAATAAAACTTCTGGCCAATTTATAGAAAAATAATTACTGAGGAAGATCACCCTTCTGGGGTTGAACAGAGTTCACAAATCTGCTTCAAGCATAGCTAAAAACGTCACCACCATTCCTGATATACTCAAACAATGAAACATAAGAAAATAATTTTCTTAGATGGTGACGGAACCTTATGGTATCCAAAGAAAACTAAGCATACCGTAAAACCACACTGGGTTTACAAAGACCAAAATATTGAGGATTATCACCTTCACCTTATGATGATTCCTGATACTATAGATACACTAAAAAAATTAAAACGACTTGGGGTTATTACAGTGATTCTTTCAACTCACCCTCAATCAAAAAAGGCAGCTCAAGAAATTCTTACCAAGAAAGTAAACTACTTTAAAATTAATAGTTTGTTTGATGAGGTGCACGCAACGGAAGACCGTTATGAATCAAAAGGAGAATACATTGTTCAGATTTTAAAAAAATTAAAAATACCGAAATCAAAAGCGCTCATGGTGGGAGATAATTATTTCTGGGATTATAAACCTGCTCGAAACGTTGGCGTTGATGCGCTATTACTTACAAGTGACTACATGAAAAAGGATAAGCGAATAAAGATCGCCAAATCTATTAAAGATCTTCTCAGGTATGTATAAACTATTTTTGAGATCACCCCTTCTTTAACAATTTAAAAAATCCCTTTACTCAGATTCTCATTTTTCTTTGTACGGATTAATTAATTTCATATCATAAATATTTGGGGTACCAAATCTTTCATAGTTCCAATTATTTGGCGCGAAACGGTTATCCCACTTTAAAACTTTAACTGGTCCAAAACCAAACTCAGAATACATTTCAAGGAGATGGTCACCCATACAACTCAAGTACTTCGCCCCTTGTTGCATGGCTTCTGCTACAAGTATTCTCCCTCGAGATCTTTCTAGAGCAAAAACTGAAATCAGCTCACCGTCTGGATTAATGCCAAACCCTGACTGCATGTCTTCTGACAAAAAGAGCCTTGTTCCTTTTGCTGTGTAATCTGTTTCAGTGTGAGGAGTTAAAAAAGCAAACAGCTCCGGCTTTAACTTATCTCTTAACCGTATAAACTCTTCTGGATTAACTGGTTTAAAAGTTCTTTTTTCTGGATTTGAGAAATCTTCTTCTTGTGTCATATTATTTTACAAATTCATTAAGACTTTTAATAACACATCTAGAGATAGTTTTACTTATGTTGGTGAAATCTTTCTTTTTAAGAAACATTTTCTCATCCATGTACACTTTTCTGTTTACTTCTATCATCACAGACACAACCCTCTTATCTTTATTGTAATACTCTATAGGTACAATACTTCCAGAAAATGGAGAATTAATTTTTACACTATAACCAATACTTTCGAAATTATTTTTTAAAGTAGCAGCTAATTCTTTTGGTGTATGATAGTCGTCTACGCCAATACAAATATCTGGTCTATTACTACTACTATCTGGTTCATAGATTCTTGGTAGCGATGGAAATGAGTGACAGTCGACTATTACTGTAATATTATTATTTCTAAGAGATTCATCAACTAAGTCTTTAAAGGAGTCATGATACTCTTTATAGAGACTGATTAATTTATTCCTGTTTTCTTCGTTTATTTTTCTCAAAATTTTACCTTCGCTTGTTTTTGTATACAACGCCGACATGCCAACTTTAGACATGGGCTCATCTTCATCTTTCTCGAATCTTTCAATATCTACAACCACTCGACTTATAGTTGAAATAATGGAACTAGAGATATAAGTAAGCTCTCCATATAGTTCGTCAGTATAATTATCTGCCATGTATTTTACCTCATCACGTAACTCAAATTCATTTATAGCAAAATCACTCTTAAATTCTTCAGGGATTAGCAATCCCGAATGTGGGACATTACATACTGTTGGACTATTTTTATTTTTACTTACTTTAAAATACATGCTAATAAGTATATCTTTTTAAAAAGAAAACTAAACTCTTTTTTTGACTCATCTCGTTCTTGGTAGATCACCCGTGCACAACCCTCCCTCCTTCCCTCTCTTACCCTGCTATACTTTTAGTAATGAAAAAGTCTACTCTTATTCTCGCTCTTTTTGTGCTTATTCTTGGTGTTAGTTTTGCCGGTGTTCTTATATTTAAAAACAAAGAACCAAAAGCTCCGCTTCCAGAACCTTGTCCAGATGATGTGATGATGTGTCCTGACGGAAGCTCAGTTCCAAGGCTTCTACCAGACTGCGCATTTGGTATATGCAAACAAGAAGAATCTCCTTATAAAGAGCCTGTTACCGAACCTGCAACAAGCACTGAAAAAAAAGAGGTAGACACCACATCACAACCTTCACGCATTTCTTCTCTAAGAAAAGCAATTGTTGAAATCTTTACAAAAGAAGAGTCACAGAATAATGACGAAGTTGTACCCCCGACACCACAGACCCCTCCTTCACAAAATAAACCAGTGAATGAAATAACATACTCTGTACAAAATAATCAGATTGTTTCTCAAAACAATACAACTATCTATACCATCCCTCAAACACAAGGATCAGGATCTGTACCAGATACCTGGCAAACAAAACCAGTAAACGTTATTCCGATCGGAAATGTTCCTCCTGTTATTGGTGCAATTCCTATTCAAGGAACAGAGGGTAAGTTTTACTTAAGTGAAAATTCTTTTGGCAATATTGAGAACTGTGAGTTTTCAAATAGAATCTACATTCTCGACACTGTTGCAAAAACAAAAATACTTATGTACGAAGAGAATAGCGGAACACTTTCAAGCGATGATCCGCGCGCCTGCACAAGAGAAATCTTTCTCCTTGCAACCGAAGATGCAAAACTTATTATTAAGTACCACACCATCGGCACAAATATGATTTGTGAAAGTACCTGGAGTGAACCAGAAAAAACGTGGTACCTCAATGTAACAAAGTTAGAAGAAAAATCAAAACGTTACTACATCGCTCCAGAGCTCTACACTAAAGCAGAAGAAGAGGAAGAGAAGTGTCGAGAAAACCACCAAGATACAGCATCTTCAACAGAGACAGGTGTAAATGGGTAACTAAAAACCACGCAGCTATAGCTGCGTGGTTTTTAGTTATTACACTTATACAGTAAGAACTATTTTTTCAAGCTCCACCATAATATCCTTCTCTCCCCTGTGTGCTAACACCTGTGACTCTACAAGAAGTAGTCCGATACGCTCACACTCTTCTTTTGTAAAACCTGTTGCTTTACCTTCTAATGTTCTTTTCCAAACACCTTCAAACTTCCACCAAAGAGCTCCTGCTATCGCCTCCCCACTTTCTCTTTTTCTTACATCCATAAAACGAACCCATGCTTCTTTTTTGTTACGCAAAATAAAAGCATCACAAAGACCGAACACGGAAACATCTTTTATTTTTTCTTCTCGAGCATCAGCTATTGTTTCAGAAACCTTCTGTAGTCGCGCAAAGAAATAGCTATCACAAAAAGGCTCGTCGACAATAAAGACATTTGACGATTCTTTCATCTTAGGGAGAAGTTCCGTAATAACTTCTTTTGAGGAAGCAACTTCTGAGAGTCGTTCACACACAACGACTACTGGATCACCAAAAAGTGACACTGCATCAACAAGAGGCAAAAGGCTATCGATGCTTTCACTGTATACATACGAAGAAGGTGAACTAAGCGTATCAAAAAACACCTGTGCTTTTTTCCTCGTGTCTTTATGTGTTCCGACAAGGCTGTGTATCATACGTATATTATAGCGACCCCAAACTCTCTCCAAGCGACTTACTTACCACAAGAGGCAGTTCGCTGAAGTTTCTTTTCTTAAGAACATTTTCTAGAACCTTCACAAGATCATTCCCAACTTTTTCCGCAACACTACCTTCTATTTCAAAAACAAGTTCATCGTGAATTTGAAGCAAGAGAAATACTTTATCTTCTAATTTATTTTTTTGTATGTACTCATCTGCATCAAGCATTGAAAGCTTCAATATGTCCGCACTCGTTCCTTGAATAGGAGCATTAATAGCAATACGTTCCCCCTGTGCACGCAAAAACGGAAGAGGACTTTTAAGGAGAGGCACCTCGCGTTCTCGTCCAAGAAGTGTCACTGTGTGTCCGTGTTTCCAAGCATACGCTTTTACTTCTTCGAGATACTCCATAAGGCGCACAAATGTTGCTTTGTACTGATCATAAAATTCTTGTGCCTCTTTTCGTTCAACACCCATCCCCTCTTTAAGAGCGGTCACCCCCATGCCGTAGAGAATACCGAAGTTAATCGCCTTTGCTTTTCTTCGCATATCAGATGTCACTTCACTTTCTTCTACACCAAACACTCGTGCTGCGGTTCCGGTGTGTACATCAATTCCTTTCTCAAAAATTTCTACAAGATGCGGATCTTTAGAAAGAATCGCAGCTGCACGCAAATCAATCTGCGCATAGTCACATGAAAGAAGTGTGTGTGAAGGTGACGCAACAAAAGCATCTCGTATACGCTTCCCTAATTCACTTTTTACAGGGAGGTTTTGAAGATTTGGATCTTCACAACTAAATCTCCCCGTCCCTGCTCCGGTCTGCACAAAGTGTGCATGAATCTTGCCGTCTTCTTTTACAAAAGAAGGGAGAAGATCTACATAGGTAGAGAGGAGCTTGGTGAGTTTTCGGTATTCAATAATGAGCTCAACAATTGGATGTTCATCTTTTATTTTTTCAAGCTCTGAAACATTTGTACTCTTCTGTCCTGTTTTTGTTTTTTTGATTTTTGTACCAAGTCCTAGCGTCTCATACAAAACTTCACCAAGCTGTTTTGGGGAAGCGATATTAAATGAAACACCAGAGAGATCGTGTATCTTTTTTTCAAGCTCTTTCACTTCTGTATGAAGCTCTTTACTCATGGCACTTAAGTTTTCTGTATGAAGTACAATGCCTCTTTTTTCCATTTTCTTAAGAACCTCCATAAGAGGTTTTTCTACTTCTTCAAAAAGAGGGAGCAGGTTTTTCTCTGTTACCTTTTGTATCAAAAATGCCTTGCACGCTTCTATACTTTTTTCACCAGCAAGGTTTTGAATATCAACAAATGAAGCATTGGTCATTTCACTATGAAGCAAATGTGTGAGTACTCGCAACTCTTCAAGAACTTCAAGTGGAACATCTACCGCCACTTCATCTACTTTCTCCCCTTCACCTTTAATCTTGGTAAGCCTATTACGAAGTGAGCGGAACTCATACCTATCACACATTTCTTCGTACCTTTCTATACTAATCATTTCTTTCCAAGATGTCTCTGGTGTAACATACACACTCTTTGCGTCACGTCTAATTGTGGCAAGCGTCTTTGAAAAGAGAGCCTCTTCTTCACCTTCTTCAACAAGTTTTACTATTCTTTCCTTAAAACCATCACCAAGAAGAGTTTGTCTATCTTTCTTAAGCACCTCATACATGTGCTCGATAGTTCCATACTTCTTAATCATTTCGGTTGCCGTCTTTTCTCCGATACCTTTTATACCAATAATGTTGTCTGATGTATCGCCAGCAAGACCTTTGTAGTCAGGGATAGCCTCTGGAGCAAATGAAAACCGTGCAACTACCGCCGCTTCATCAAAAAGCACAGACTCATTTGCTTTCTTTAAGGTGTACACCTGCACACGCTTACCATCAATAAGCTGAAAGGTATCCATATCACCACTTGCAATCACCACATCAAATTCTCCTTTAAGTTGCTCCGAAAGTGTTCCTAAAAGATCGTCCGCTTCAAATCCTTCTTCTTTATATACAGGAATAGAGAGAGCTTCACATAGCGCATAAGCTTCTTTTATTTGAGAAACAAGAGAGTCGTCTGTTTTTTGGCGACCAGCTTTGTAGCCATCGTAACTTAAGTGACGAAATGTTGGTTTTGGAAGATCAAAACATGCTGCGATATAGTCCGGCTTAAGTTCTTCATAAATACGAAGCACCATTGTTACAAATCCATAGAGCGCCCCTGTAGGTACACCTGACCTTGTAGCAAACCCACCCATCGCATGGTATCCACGATGGAGTATGGCGTGAGCGTCGAGGAGAACAACTTTTTTACGCTTCATATATTATGGTCGAACGTAATTAACAGTAATACTTCGCATCTCGTCATCGAGAATAGAAAAAGAAAGCTCCATATCTTCCTTGAGATGTCCAAAAAGCTGTGTCGGCCATTCAGCAACAATAAGTGTCTCCTTGTCTTCGTAATCTTCTGAAAGTTTAAGCACTTCAACTTCTTCTGCGCCAGAGAAGCGATACGCGTCAACATGAATAAGCTTTTTAAATGAAGGGTGATTTCCTTTATATTCTTTTTTAAGAATAAAGGTAGGACTATGTACATCTTCTTTTTTAATGCCAAGCACATGTGCAAGCTCTTTTGTAAATGTCGTTTTACCTGCACCTAAGTCACCGTGCAAAAAGAGCACTTTCGCTTTTCCTGTATCTTCGCTTACAAGTGTTTTTATAACACCTTCTGCAAGCTCTCCTAAGTCAGACTCAGCTACGGTAAACGTTTCTTTCATGTAACAACTATACCATATTTGGACGTTAGATTTTAGACACAGAATGAAGGGTGGGGCGGCCTACGGCCGCCCCACCCTTACCAAAAGAAAAATCCCCTTTCGGGGATTTTTCTTAACCTTTCGGCTCACATAAGGCATTACGTTATGGATTAGTGGTGTGCACCACCCTCTTCTTTATATGACGCGTAGATACTACGACCAAGAATAAAGATGATGAAGAGAATTGCAAGGAGGGCAAGCCATTCAATAAGACTGTTTGGCATAAACCCTTTTCCTTCAGATGCTCCTACTACTTTCTTTGCTCCAGTTGCTGTATCAGATGTATCTGTTGCAGGAACAATTGATCCAATAATGTATGCTGTTGCTTCATCCTGAGTCTTTGTTCCAGGAACTGTGTAAAGTACATATACATTAGTTACTACAGTTTTACCGATCGCAGCATCCTTAAGTACTGTTCCTGTAACAGTGATTGTTCCTTCAGCGTGAGGATCAATACCGTCTTGGTTAAGAATAAGGGTACGAGTGATAGCATCATAGTTACCAGCTGTTGCACTTGTAAAGAATACTTCCTGTGGGAGCGTCACTTTGATAAGCGCTCCAGTAAGACGAGTATCGGTGAGGTTCTTGTACGTTACCTTGTAGGTAACAACTTCGTTTGGAGTAAGCTTACCACTTGCTTTTTCAATAGCAACTGAGATAAGTTTTTCTCCCTGTGAAATAAGAGACGCAGCAGATTCATTCTTTACGGTAACAGCAGATCCATCAGTACACACAATTTCATTCTTTTTTACTGGGGTTACTGTCTTCTTAGGTGTTGTTATTGGCTTTACATATGATGTAGCAGTCTTTGTTGTAACAAAACTTACAATTTCTCCCTTTACGATACCGTACTGATTTTGCATTACAGCACGACAGTAGTAACGAGTTTGTGACTTAAGACCTGTAAGGAGGTTAGAGAATGGTGCGGTAACTGAAGTTCCAATTGAAGCAGAAGCTGTAGTACGACCAAGAGATGGTGTCTCTCCGTATTCAAACCATGCAGTTGATGGAGCACCGTTTGCAATAAGTCCAATTCCATTACAACGTCCCTGTGTGTTAGTAATCTGTGTTGCAATACTTGTCACAACATTGTTGAACTTCACAACTTCACGTGGAATGTAAATCGGTGTTGAAGTAATTGGACACACTTGTGTTACAAGTACGTTTGTTCCGTTAGGACACACCTTGTACTGTGAAGGACACATAGATGTTGCAGGAATTACTGACCCATCCCAACATGTCTGATTAACAACTACAGGAGGGTTAATAATTTGCTGACATACACCGTTTATAAACTGAGTATTACTTGGACATTGTGTAACAGTAGTTACTGGAGGAGTAACAGTAATCACACACTGACCGTTTAAGAGCACCGCTCCATTTGTACAAGTAATCTGAGTTACTACAGTACCCGTCACAGTGTTGAGACACTGGCCATTTACAAGCGATGACCCTGCTGGACAAATGACGTTAGTAATAACTGTTCCTGTAACAGTGTTTGTACACTGACCGTTTACAAGAGATGATCCATTAGGACATACGATCTGAGTTACGACAGTACCATTAATGTTATTGATACAGTTGTTTCCGTTCTGCACAGTCCCTGCTGGACAAGTAACCACAGTAACAATGTTTCCAGTGATAGTGTTAATACACTGACCGTTTACAAGAGATGATCCTGTTGGACAATTAATCTGTGTAATTACTGGAGGAACAGGAGTGATTGGAGTGATTGGGTTCTGGTTAATCGGAGTTACTGTTGTGGTATTTGTTGTACCAGTATAGGTATATGAAGGAGTTGTGTAATTAGGCGTTGTATAGTTAGGTGTTGTGTAATTTGGAGTAGTAACTGGAGCAATAGAGTTATTCCCTGGTGTTGTTGTAATACTTGGAACACTGTATGAATATCCGTTTGAAGGACTACTTGTAATTGATGGAACACTGTAGTTATAGTTACTTACCACAGGAGCTGTGTAGTTGTAGTCAGATACAGTAGGTGCAACATAATTATAGTTAGATACGGTTGGAGCTACGTAGTTATAGTCTGAAACGATTGGAGAGGTATAGTTATAGTCAGATACAGTTGGAGCTACATAATTGTAATTACTTACAACTGGTGCAGTGTAATTGTAGTCAGATACAGTAGGTGCAACATAATTATAGTTAGATACGGTTGGAGCTACGTAGTTATAGTCTGAAACGATTGGAGAGGTATAGTTATAGTCAGATACAGTTGGAGCTACATAATTGTAATTACTTACAACTGGTGCAGTGTAATTGTAGTCAGATACAGTAGGTGCAACATAATTATAGTTAGATACGGTTGGAGCTACGTAGTTATAGTCTGAAACGATTGGAGAGGTATAGTTATAGTCAGATACAGTTGGAGCTACATAATTGTAATTACTTACAACTGGTGCAGTGTAATTGTAGTCTGAAACTGTTGGAGCAAAGTAGTTATACCCTGACACCATAGGAGCTGTGTAGTCGTATGAAGATACAGCTGGTGCTGTGTAGTTATATCCACTCACGTATGGTGCAGTGTAATCGTATGATGATGTATAAGGCGCATAAAAATTATACGACGAAACAGGGACTGTGTAGTCATCAGCAAATACCGCAAGAGGACTTGCTGTAAGCACAGCCACAAGAAGTGCAATTGATGTAATTTTGTTTTTCATAAATAAATGCCTTATACCTCTCCTTAATAATGTAAAGTATAAAGTCTTTCTATTATACTACACAATATATACTTTTGTCAAGCCCTCCCCCTATTTTACCCTTACAGCATCAAAAGAAAAAGCCCTCGTCCTAAGACGAGAGCTTTGGGTGCCGGAAAAATTACTTCTTCTTTTCCGGCTTCGGGTAGGCGGTCATGCTCTGCTTGAAGAGCTCACCACGCGCATCACACATGCGCTTGGTGGTTTCCGGATCTTTGCCGGAAACGAACTCTTCCTTGCGGAGCTGACCATTGACATGGAACCGGCACAGACGGTCGCCGGCACGTTCCTGCTGGAACGTGTTGCCGTTGCCGTCGGCGTAGACCACACCTTCTTGAATGGCTTCAGCCTTGACGAGCTTGAAACCACCTTCGGGATTGCCGGCGCTTGCCACCACGACAGCGGAGGCGGCCGGTTCTGCCGAGAGTGCGATCGGAGCCGAGGCCGAGACATCGGAAGGCTTCTTCCATGCCAGACAGCCGAGAGTTACCAACACAGCAACGAAAGCCACGACCAGCAACATCTTCGAGTTACTATTACGCATGTCCATGATGGACTCCTTTCCAAAGTTAAAGAACATGAACTGCTTGTGCTTGCTATTTCTAGCATGCGGTGAAGCATGTATATAGTATACATGAAAATATACTTTTGTCAAGCTTTCTTTTTTTGAAAAATATTGTGCTATTGTTTCCCTTTTAAGTATAAGAAAACCCTCTTCCGTTTCAGTGGAAGAGGGTTTGCGAGAGTAGATCTTTCGACGTACTTATCGCGGAGCAGAGACCGAGGCGGTCGGCGGCTCGTCATCGAGCATGACCGCGTTTGCCGGGAGGCTACGCGGAGCGCTCGTCGGAGCCTTACCGGTGCATGCCTTCTCGTTCTCGAGGAGCGGGAGGTGTGCCGGACGGCACAGGAGCGCACGCTTGCCACCTTCTGCGGTGACGATCACTGCGGCGTTGCCCTTCGGGCAGTCGTACTTCTTGTCCTTGATCCAGCAGGACTGCTGGAGGCCGTTGGCCGAAGCGGTGCCGGTGATCAGGATCATGATGACGGCGACGAAGGAAACGATCAGCTTGTTCATGGAAAACTCCTTGAAATATGAGGCTTTTTTGGAATTTGCCTCGGGTTTGAAAACAACATTTTCTTCTTACACGAAACAATTCATGAGAAGTATGTTTATATTATACATTAAAATATACTTTTGTCAAGTTCTTCAATAAGAAAACCCCTCACCTATTGCTAGGGAGGGGTTTTTAGGGTGGGCTGGATTACTCCAGCCACTCGGAGATGTTCACATCTCCTGGTTTGGCACACACCGTGCGACCGTGAAGCTGGTGGCCAGGAAGATTGAGAATCCCTTGCTTGGTACCAGGGTCATGTGCACAGGAAGCTTGGACACGGGTTGTCGCCTGTTGTGGAGGAACTTGCGTCACATGGTGCTGAACATGCTGTTGAACGACCTGTTGGCCGACCATCTGCTGTGGAGCATTCATCACCATGACTTGCTGACCTTGGGTGTTGGAGCACACCATGTCAGCCGCGACACCGCCAGCAATGGCACCCAGAATCACCGCTTGAATGCGATGGTTCTTGGCGAGACTGCCGAGGGTGGCACCAGTGATGCCGCCGATCGTTTGGCAACGGGTAAACCCGTTACTGAACGCTTGAGCGGCTTGCAGCACTTGAACCTGCTGCATTTGCTGCTGCTGTTGCTGCTGCCATTGCTGTTGTTGCACTTGCTGCAGTTGACCCCACTGTTGCCACTGATTCGGACCAACATGACCCGAAAGAGGCTGTTGGCAGGAGCCGGGCACCCAGGCGCCATTGCAGTAGGCGTAGGTGAAGTGCTGAGCGTGTGCGGGTGCGGCATAAAGCGCACCAAACACGAGGATAACCAAGGAAATCAAGGCTTTGAACACGGGTCTGTCCTCTCAAAAAACTGTTGAATCTTGCAATCAAAGATGACGCAAGGCTGTATATAGTATACATAAAAATATGATTTTGTCAAGGTGTTCGTTATGGTTCACTACCTTGAGAACACCCTGCTTAAAAATAGGATATTCTCAACATAT
>CAYJED010000012.1:0-19273 GCA_964369115.1 uncultured Candidatus Saccharibacteria bacterium | reverse complement strand
ACGTTCCAAGGTTAGAAACAATTGGGTCTTTTACTTGTTTTGTATCTCCATACCAATCTTTTTTCCATGTGTATAGCTCAGCAATTGATTTTGGCTCATCCCGCAAAATCATCGCAGAGAGATCCTTCATTTCTTGTCGCTGTGTCTGTGTACTTGCTTGTGTAGCCAAAAGCATTGCTCCTCTATGATGAGCAATCATCGCATCAATATAACGAAGATCAAGTGTTCGATCTGGACGACCAAAATCCATAGTTGTTTTGTCGTACATATTCACTTTATAGTCAGCAGTACTGGCATACCCAGCAACCCACCCCAAAACACTTGTTACTACCATAAGAGAAATTGCTAATGTTGTTGAAATTTTAGACATAATTTTTTATATAAATTTAATAATAAAACACTAAAAATCTACTGCATGTTGTAGATTTTTAACAATTCTTTGATTGAACCTTCCTTGTCGGTCTTTAACCTTTCAGCAAGGCAAGACTCTAAGTGACCCTTTAGTAATTCTTTTCGTGCGCTATGTAAAAGACCTACGACACTATCGATCTGCTGAATAATTTCAGGGCAGTATCGTCCATCGTCGACCATCTCAGGAATCTTAGCTACACTTCCTATTGCCATATTAATAACTTTGCGAGCTTTTGTATTCGGCTCACCGTGCTTGTGAACATGATTGTGTGTTTGTTTGACCATATACCCTATAGTATAGGGTATATGGTTTTGGAAGTCAACAACAAAAAACACCTTCTTTGCGGAAAGTGTTTTTTGTCTGGATTAGCCTGCGGCGTCTTCAATAACTGTATAGATCTTTAGCTAATTAGAAAGCTTATTTCATAAGCATCTCGTGCTAGCTCAAGTTTGCTGGGGTTGTGGGATGAAGTTGGAACCAGTATTATTTCTAATTCAAGTCTTGTAAGTGCTTTCCTTGATTGATGTAATCAGCTGTTTTCTTTAAATTTTCTAATCCTTTTTTTGACATTAACCATTTTTTTCCTTTTGTATCTTGAGCCCAAAGTTGCTTAATTTCATCATTTTTTATTTTACTCATAAAGCTATCTCTTATTTCAGATATATTTGAAAATTCATCATAGGGATTTAGCAACTTTGGAAGACCATTTACATTCATATAAAATTCTTCATCACTGTTAAATTTCCCTCCAACCCTACAAATAACAATAGGTCTTCTTCCTGTGTTTATTATTTTTACAAGTGTTCCAACTTTATCAAATTTATGAACTGGGATGAGGCTTCCAGCTTCTGCAAATAATAAAGAATTTTCAAAGCCCTTAGTATTACCAACTTCCCCAAATGAAATATGGAGCTCAACTGAAATTTTATCTATTATGAAGTCTTTAACAATATTCCATCCCAAACCAATACCTGCAATAAATAATGCAAGTGAAGAAATAATGTCAGCATAACTTAGCTCTTCCATGTTATTTTCCAGACTTAGTTCTATTGTCTAACTTACATAACATCTGACAGTTGTCTGGTATTGTCTTCCCACCTTCATACCAAGGTGTTATGTGGTCTGCTTCCATTTCTTCCAATTCAAAATGATTATTACATTTTGTACAGACACCTTCTTGTCTTTCATAGGCTTCTCTTTTTTGCTTGTCTGTAAAAGCTCTAATACTTAAATACTTTTCATTTCTTGTTAGTACATATTCATAGATACCAGACTTCTTGGTCACATCTTCATCTTGCATCAATTTTGTTATTTCAGCTTCAATCTTTTTTGAATCAAATTCTTTGTCTTTGAATTCATTATAGAGTACACCAAAAGAAACACCCTTCATCTCTTTTCTATAGTTAGGGAAAACTACTTTTATCCAACTGATAACACTTTGAAAATATAACCATAGTTCATTTGCATTAGGCTTATGTTGATTATCAGCCATGTACAGCTCAATATTTTCTTTACTTATCCAATTGATTGCAGTTTCTAGGTAGTCTTGTCTAATAGGTGAACCATTTAGATAATCACTTGCTATATTATATGCAGGACAATTTGACTTACTGAAATGTTTTTTTGCATCTGTTAACCAGGTGCCTGTGTAGATAGCATTTCTTAGTTCTTGGTCTGTTAGTTTTTCTCCTGCTATATTGATAGTTTTAAACCAGTCCAATTTTTCCTTATCATTACCTTCACAGAAATAGACCATGAGTTTATAGTTTAGGATTTGTTCTTTTTCTGTGTCTTCAAGATTATGAAAATATTGATAATTTAATGAAAATTTACCATCAACATATTCACAAATACTTATAGTTCTTTGTTGTCCATCTAAGACCTCATAAGTATCATCTTCATTTTTGACCCAATACATTACATTGAGAGGAAAGTTTTTTCTAACAGTTTCAATTACAGCATCTCTTTGTTTATCCTTATATACGAATTCACGTTGATACTTTGGGCGAATATTTAGCTTGCCATTATATCCAATAACACCTTCCTCAGCATTGTTGAGATAGTTTTCTTGAACATCTTTAATTGAAATTTCTTTGAGCTCAATTTTCATAAAATTAGATTTTTTTGTTTTTAATAATTATTCTCGAAAATGGAACATCTACAGCCCCGTTCTTTATCATATACAGATCGCCATCAACCGCAGCCCTTTTTTGAACCTCCTTTCTATATTTTTTATGCTCGGCAGTGTATGGCTTCACTCCAATTTCAATCCCTGAGCTTGATATACCTAAGCCAATAATCTCAAATTGCTCCGGGCTGTATTTATCCATAAATGTTATAGGTACACCCATCGCCCCTCTATAGTCAATTGGAATATCCTTTGTTTTATTAACATTAATGGCATCATAATTTTCATACTTAGGGTATTCTTTTTCATTTCCATAATATGTTTTATATAAAATTAAGTCCTCGTGACGTTTTTTTGTTTCAATGTTTGTGAACCACACAACACCAGAGACCCTAATCATACCTTCTTTATGATTTCCTGCGGTAGCGTAATCAACATAGTGTTTGTTAATGAAGTGAGCCGCTCCGCCAGTAAAACCGTAACCTAACCATAGTTTATTTTCTCTAATTAATTTAAAAATTTCTTTATACCCTATTGCGTTTTGATGTCCAACTATAATAAATTTTTTATTATATTCAAATAGCTGAGCCATGTATTCTCTAAATAAAGAAAAAGGTGGGTTGGTAACTACTATGTCTGCTTCTTTTAAAATATCAATACATTCAGGACTTCTAAAGTCTCCATTTTGTTTAAGAGGGGTTTTAATCGTGTCTAATTTATTTATTTTTCCGTCATTATTTTGATCTCTAATCAATTCTAATTTATAAGATGGCTTTTCTTTTTCGAAGTGAGTAGCAATCAATTTTTTAAGCCCAAGAAATTCAAAGTTTAACGCAAAGTAGTTCCAGAAATTACTTTCCTCAGGATCATCACAATTACAAAAAATAGTTTTACCTTTGAAATAGTCTTTATAATTACCAACTTCCTTCTCAATATCAGACAGTTGAGTATAAAATTCGTCGTTTTTTGCGGCGTTAGCTTTGCGTAAGTTTGAGTTTGCAGATTTCTTTTCCATTCGTATAATTTTAGCACTTATTTAAGAAAAATGTTTATTGCAATTCTAAAAATAGGACCCGGTAAATCGGGGACAGGCACCATTTATTTACAAAATGTGTAGTCTTGTGCACAAGGACTCGGTCATCAAGTTGGTATTTTATTTCTTCACTTCGTGAATCATAAAACACTCAACTTCGCGACCCCGAGAAAAAGCGACAAAAATAAAAGAGTAGAAGTCTGTAAGAAAACTTCTACTCTTTTATTTTCGTATACCGCTTTTTCGTTCGAGTCCTCAGTAATATGCTTTAAAGCATATTACTTGTACCCCAGCTTTGTTTATAAAATTTCTCTTCTTTACAAAGCTGGGGTACAAGGACTCGAACCTCGATACTCAGGACCAAAACCTGATGTCCTACCATTAGACGATACCCCAGCTTTATAAACAAGATTTTTGAAAGCAACTACATTACATAACGTAAAAGTATGAGATGTATCCTATCACATTTCGACACAAATTTCTAGATTGTCTGTAGTTTTGTTTATAAACATAAGCAAAAGGAAAGGTTTTACTATCTACACATTGTCCACAATTTTTTTATGCAAAAAATACTTGCTTCTTTTTTATAGAGAGGAGTATACTCATCTACATTACACATTTAATTTTGACTCTTTACGATATGGAATCACATTCACCAGCACCAGCTCTTCGACAAAACCAGATTAGTAGCGAACGTAAGGAAGGGCAGGTGGCATGTGAATTATGTCCAAAGTTAAGTGAACTTGAAAAGATTGCAAAGCGAAAGTATGCATCATGGACAGTGCAGGCACAGCGTAGTGATGATGCACAAGAAACATACGATCCACTCGCAACAAATTTCATTCATGCAAGCCATCTCGTGATGACGGCTGTGCTTCGCTCAACACAAAGAGGTATGGATCAGGCATAAAAAGTCCCTAAAGATTCCTTAAAAGTTCTCCACAGCTAAAAAAGCGTCTATATTGACGCTTTTTGATTTTTATGCGAGAGTGAAAGTATAAATACCCTTTAAAAATAAAGGAAAAACAAAAAAGCACTATGGCTATTCTTCCAGAACTCAAAAAAGCTCTTGAAAATACAACACTTACCTTCGAGGAGGTGCGTGCTTTTGAAGTAGGACTTTCTCATCTTACAGAAGACGAACAGTCAGAATTTGTGGCTATTATTGAGCAGGATCCTGAGCTTGTATACCCGCTTTACATTAACTTTAAGGCAAAGCTTCATGCTGCACGTGGTACAGAAAAAGACTGGGAAGAGGTGATTGAACAAGAAATTGTAGAGCTTGAAGAGTTCATGAATCGCCGCCGTGTCGGTAACGAAATTAACTAAAATACCTCTCTACTTACGAGAGGTATTTTTTGTTCCACAGATTCTTTATGTGTAGATTTGCTACACTTAGCACATCTATGAATGTTATTACGGTAAGTATAAGAGAGGTGTTTAAAAATCGGACACCACGAAATCTCTTTATCATTGCGTCAGCAAGCTTCTTTCTCTTTGTGCTTCTTTTTGTAAACGGAGCTTCGGCATTTTCGGTGTTTGAGTTTGGTTCACTCTCTGTCACAAAGAAGCTTTCGCTCTTTATGTTAGCACTTTTTGATTTTAGTAGTGCGCTTACTCTTTCTTCCACGGTACTTGCTTTTATTGGGTCCATTCTTGGAGCTTTTAATATGACGCTTCTTTACATGTATATGAAGGTGAGAAAAGATGCGGTGGTACGCGGAAGTGTTACAAGCACTGTGGGGATAGTTCTGGCATTCCTTGGGGTAGGGTGTGTAGCGTGTAAAGCTGCCCTTGTGACGTTTGTATTTGGTCTCTTGGGGTTTTCTACCTTTTTGGATGTTTTCCCTTACAAGGGGCAAGAAATTGGCTACCTAGGGCTTCTGGTGCTCCTTGTGGCAACCTATTCACTTGCGAAGAAAACACAGGCCCCGCTTGTGTGTTAAGCTTAAACGTATATGTCAGGAGGTCATGGTCTAAGTGATGCGGCAAAGCTTGTAAAAGGAAGATTTATAACTCTTGCAGTCGCTTTTGTTATTTTGGGTGGGGTGTATGAACTGCAGAATCTTGGCTTTTTACCTGTAGATCTTCCAACTACCACACCAAACACCGTAGGAACCTACTACAAGGTAACGAAAGTAACTGATGGAGACACTATTCAAATTGATATGGATGGTGCCACTGAGCGAGTGCGTCTTATAGGTATTAATACTCCAGAAACAGTAGATCCACGCCGTAAGGTGGAGTGTTTTGGAAAAGAAGCAAGTGCTCGTATGAAAGAGCTTGCTGAAGGGGAAATTGTAAAGCTTGAGTACGATGAGTCTCAATCACTACGTGATACCTATGATAGGCTTCTTGCGTATGTATATCTAGAAGATGGGCAAATGTTAAATAGAAAGATGATTGCAGAAGGGTATGCGTATGAGTACACCTACATGACACCATATCGCTACCAGAAAGAGTTTAGAGAACTTCAGCGGCTTGCTCAGAGTACAGGGCGTGGTCTATGGGCAGAAGAAAGTTGTAATGGTGAAAAATAGTATATGGATACACTGCGCTTTCTCATTGGATATGTTTTAAAAATCGCATTTGCACTTTTCTTGGCGGCATTTCTTATTTGGGTGATAACACTCTTTATTCCTGGTGTTACCTTAAAGTCTTTTGTGCCTTCATTTTCTGATACAAAAAAAGGAACATCAACAGATTGGCTTCCTTCACCAAAGGCATATCAAGGGCTTTTTGGAAAAATGTCTCCTCCAAATGAATATACAAATGTATATGTGCATGGAAAAGCATATGACGGGTATGGTTCTTCTACAGGGTCGTACAGCTACTCTTCGGCAAGCTTTATTACCTACACTTCTACAGGGACCGCTGTACAAGGTGGTGGAAAATATAATGCTGAAAAAGGGGTTATTGAGTATGGAGAACGTGCTGCCACAACTACAGAAGAACGAATGCTGTATGTACGTAACTTGTCTATTTATCAAGGAGGGTTGCTTGAAAGTGGACTTTCTTTTGTGGGGGAAGTGCGTCAGACTATGGTGAAAAATGGTATTTTCCCACTTGTGCTTGTCGATAAAGATCGTCGTGTGATAGGTATATCAACAGCGCGTGCCACAAGTGATTGGAGTGTGCCTGGATGGACTCGCTTTGAAGCAAAGATCACTCATCCTGTTCCGTACACTGGACCATGCGCACTTGTGTTTGAACAAGCTCTCACCCAAGAAGAGAGAAGCAGAACTCCAGTACGTGTACCTCTTGCGATGAACTGCAAAGGAAGATAAGTGCAGTAATTGGTTAAGAATATAAATGTAAAAAGCTGCGCACGAAGTGCGCAGCTTTTGAGATCTCAGTGCATCGAGTGCAACCACTCGATCACGTTCTCTTCATCTTCCGGATGAAGACCGTGCTGCAAACTTTTGTTCGCAAGTAAGTCCTCAACCCATTCTTTCGAAGTAGGGAAGCGAGAATTATTTTGTTTTTTTTTCTTTTTTCTTTTGACACCGCTCACCTTACCTCCGATCGAGGATATGAATGCGCGGACACGTTCGGGAACTTCATGGTAGCCACCGTGGTAGCCAAGCGCATGAGCTGCAAGCTTCATGCGGTAACGGAAGTCTCCGTCGTACTTCTGTGCTTGATCGAGGAGGGCTCGGCCAAGCTTCTTTTCGTGCTCGTTAAACCCGAGCACAACTTTTGCTTTGGGCACAGGACACCTCCAAAAATAAAAAGAATTGTGGAAGAACCAACTAAAAACAGTATACCATTTTAATAGTATACTGTCAATAGTTTCCTTATTGTATAAGGGTTTTTTGGTAGAAATTACGCTGTAAGACGATCAATTACCTGCTTCACAAGTGCTCCGTCTGCAGTGTCTCCAAGCTCCTTACACATCATTCCGATGAATTGACCTTTCTTAGTAGGGTCAAGTGGAGATTCTGCGAGCTTTGCAGCTACACGAGTTTCAATTTCTGCTTCAGGCATTGCTTCAGGAAGGAAAGATTCGATCACTAGAAGTTCTGCTTGCTCATCTTCTGCAAGTTCTGGGCGTCCTGCAGCTGAGTACTGATCAATAGAATCTTTACGCTGCTTTGCAAGGCGCTTTACTACCTTCATGCAGTCCGCATCAGAAAGAGGGTCTGTTGGTGGGCGTCCTTGAGTAACGAGTTCATTTGTAAATGCTGCTAACATCATGCGAATTGTTCCTACACGAACAGTATCTTTCGCAATCATTGCAGGCTTAAGTTCTGCTTTAATTTTTTCTTGCATAGTAGTAGTGATTATATCATAAAAGGAAAAAGCACCTCCTTGGTTCTCTTACGAGCTGCAAAAGGGGGTGCTTGATACCTGATTCGTGTCCCGGGGTGCCATCGCTATGTGCATTACCCTCGAAGAGACTTTCGCTGGCCCATCATGCTTTCATGACGTCCGTTTGTGCATTTTCAGGTTGGTGTGGATTTTGGGTGCTCCGTAGCTTCCTACGCGCTCGTTTTTAGCGAGCACAAAAGCGAACGGACATCCACTGAGTATTATTAAAGAGCAAGTGAAGCAAACGAGTGCTTCACAATGCATACTATCATGCGTGATATACTTTTCCAATATATGTCACCACTTTTTATTACACTTATCTGTATTGGAATTGTTATTGTTGCACTGCTTCTTGTGCTTATTTTTAGAAAACAAGATAAAGATGAAGAGCAGGATCAGTCATTTCTCCTTCTTCAGGATCAGCTTGAAAAACTTCGCGCAACCGTAGAAGGGAAACTTGAACGCTCCCAAACAGATCTTCATCAAGCTCTTCATCGTCAGAACACTGAGTCGACACGTCTCATTCAGGAAATTACAAAAGAGCTTACCGAAGTAAAAGAGGGGAATAAGCAAGTGTTTTCGATGACAGAACAGCTACAAAATCTTGAAAAAGTACTCACTCATCAGAAGCAGCGTGGAAATCTCGGTGAAGCATCGCTTGAACTTATCTTATCTAACATGCTTGCGCCAGGTCAGTATGAAATGCAGTACTATTTCAAAAACGGTGAAGTAGTAGACGCAGTAATTCATACCAAAGAGGGGATTATTCCAATTGATGCGAAGTACTCACTCGATAACTATCAGCGTCTCATGAACGCAGAAGATGAAGAAGATACTGCGTACTTCCAGGATGAATTTAAAAAAGATATTAAGCTTCGTATCGATGAAACATCTAAGTACATCAGACCAGAAGAAGGAACGCTTCCATTTGCCTTTATGTTTATTCCGGCCGAAGGAATTTATTATGATCTTCTTATAAACCAAGTATCACGCGGTGCAGTAAATACTCAGAATTTAATTGAGTACGCTTATAACAAGCGTAAAGTGATTATTGTTTCTCCGACAACGTTTTACGCATACCTTCAGTCAGTACTCTACGGATTTAAAGCATTTAAAATAGAAGAGAGTGCTCGTCATATCGAAAAACGTGTTGAAGAACTTGGGCGACACTTAGCAGCTTACGAGGAATATATGAAAAAGCTCGGACTCACTCTTTCTACCAGTGTGAATCACTATAACGCTGCATATAAAGAACTGAAGAAGGTGGATAAAGATGTGCTTCGTATTACCGGTACGGATGCAGGTATTGATCCAACACTTATCGACAAGCCATCGTTTGAAGAGGAATAGAGAGGTAAGTAAAAGGAAAAATAAATGAAAGAGTCGGTTGTTCCCTTACGGGAACAACCGACTCTTTAAGTGTGCACCCTCATAGGTATATGAAAAGGGGAAAGTTGTTATAATGCAATATATTTGCTATACTGTCTAGTATTATGTCAAACGCTACGTATGCCTACGGCAAAAATCCACTTAAAGAAGCACTCTTATCGGCTGCTCGTACTGGTGTTTCTCCTATAGTAAGCATTTCAGTAACAAAGCGTGCGCTTGAAGATGGTGAACTTATGGGGCTTATTCAAAAGCATAAGCTTACGCACACTGTTGTTACAAAAGAAGAAATAGAAAGTGCTGTTGGACGTGACGCTATTCATCAGGGCGTTTTAATAACGCTTAATGAGAGAGCGCTTTACACTTCACTTGAAGAAGTTCTCTCTACGGTAAATAAAGATACAAACCCTGCCTTTGTCCTTATGGATGGACTTGAGGATCCTCATAACGTTGGAGCTATTATTCGTTCTGCTGTTGCTTTTGGTGCATCAGCTATTATTATGCCGGAGCATCATCAGGCACATATAAATGGAACTGTTATTAAGGCAGCATCAGGGATGAACTTTGCAATTCCGATTGTGCTTATAAAAAACGTAAACGCAACACTTCTTTCGCTTAAAGATAAAGGGTTTTGGACGTATGCTCTTACGGGAGACGGGGATACAGAACTTCATAAAGCACAATTTGATACTCCAACAGTGGTGGTAATTGGAAGTGAAGGTGAAGGAATAGCAAAGAAGACGCTTGAGCATGCGGACTTTAGACTCTCTATCAAGACTTCAGAGCTCTGTGAATCACTTAATGCATCAAATGCGGTTGCTGTGACTCTCTATGAATGGAAGCGTCAGCAAACTATATAAAGTTGTATAGATAAAGTAAAAAGCCGAGTAACGCTTCGCGTTACTCGGCTTTGCAATTCTTATGCTGTGGCTTCAGCTTCTTCCGCTGCCACTTCTTGGAAAACGAAGCGGTAGTGGAAGTCCTCATCGCTCACCTTCTTCGTGGCGATGCCGGCTTCGACGAGGCGGTCCAGGTGCTTCTTGAGGGTGTTTTGAGAAACACCTGTCATCCCTGGCAACCAAGAAAGGTGGAACCCTCCATGGAATCTGAGACGCTTGAGAAGCGTTTCCTTGAGGCCGTCTTTGTCGATCTCTTCTTGCCAGCCGGGAATGTAGTTAAGCTTCATAATTAAAGAACCTTAGGGAGTGGTAGCTATATATAATTATAACATTTTTACTAAAAAAGTCAATATCTTCATATTTCTCAATAAATGCTAGACTACCCTTAATGTTTTATCGATTTCTGCAACACTTTTCGAATGATATCGGTATCGATTTAGGAACTGCAAACACGCTTGTATATGTTCGTGGCCGAGGGATTGTTATTAATGAGCCATCTGTTGTTGCACTTAACACAAAAACAAGTCGCGTGGTTGCTGTGGGTATTGAAGCGAAGAATATGATGGGGCGTACTCCTGCGCACATTAAAATTGTTCGTCCTCTCGTTGATGGTGTTATCTCTGATTATGAAGTAACTGAAGAAATGCTCAGCTACCTTATTAATAAAGCAAATGAAATTGACAGAAAAGTCTTTCGTCCTCGTGTTGTTATTGGTATTCCTGTTGGTGTAACAAATGTAGAAATGCGTGCTGTGTATGATGCTGCAAAGTCAGCGGGAGCAAGTAGTGTGTACATCGTTGAAGAGCCAATGGCTGCAGCAATTGGAGTGCATCTTCCTATTCATGAACCTGTTGGAAGTATGATCGTAGACATAGGAGGCGGAACTACCGATATTGCAGTTATTGCGCTTTCTGGAGTTGTTCGTGCCAAAAGTCTTCGTGTTGCAGGGGATAAACTTACAGCAGATATCATTACCTATATGCGTGATGAGTTTAAGATGCTTGTTGGAGAAAAAACAGGAGAGCATATTAAGATGACGATTGGTTCTGCTCTTCCTGATGAAGAAAGTATGGAGATGAGTATAAAAGGTAGAGACTTAGTTACAGGACTTCCTCGTGAAGCGGTGATTACTGATGTTGATATTCGAGAGGCGATGTATTCATCTATTACTCAGCTTGTAGATGTTATTCGTGAAGTGCTTGAAACAACACCACCAGAAGTGCTTGCAGATATTATGCAAAAAGGGATTACTCTTGCAGGAGGTGGTGCGCTTATTCGTAACCTCCCTCAACTTCTTGAGATGCAGCTTAAGGTGCCTGTTACTGTAGCTGATGATCCTCTTACAGCAGTTGCTCGTGGTGCAGGGATTATTCTTGAAGATGTAGAGCTCTATCGAGATGTTTTAATTGAAAACACTGATGACATATCGTTCCGTTAATAAAAAACCAAGTGCATACAAAAAATATATTATTCTTGGAGTTATTGCGCTCCTCATTTCTTTCTTTTGGCCATCAGTAAAGAGCGGGGTGTACGCTGTTATTGAGCCGCTTCTTGTTTCAGAAAAGGACACCTCGAAATCTTCTTTTTTTGGAGTATATTTTTCTTCCAAGAAAGCACTTTCAGATGAGAACGCCCTTCTTTTGCAAAAAGTTGAAGAACTTGAAACTTCTCTTGCTGAAAGAGATGCACTTATTCGTATTTGGAGTGAGGTGTCATCTTCTTCAGTGTTTAGCTTTTCTCAAAAACCACCTATTCCTGCTTTTCCAATCATTAAGGACAGAACAGGTATGTATGGTACGGTTCTTCTTTCAAAAGGTTTTCGTGATGGTGTAGAAGTGGGGAATAAAGTGTATGTGCGCGGTGCGGAAGTGGTGTGTGTCATTGAAGAGGTGTCTCAAAAAACATCTCTCTGTAAGCTTCTTACTGCTCATGGAATGCGTACAGAAGCGGTAACAGCATCTTCGTCTATTGTGCTTACATTACAGGGGCGTGGTGGGCACTACCTAGCTGATGTGGTGCGAGATACTCCAATCTCTGTTGGAGAAAAAGTGTATCTTCAGGAAGACCAGATGTTAAGTGTCGGTACTATTTCTGAAATTTATAATAATAATCAAGATACTTCTTGGAGAGTTTTTATAGAAAGTGCACATAACCCTACTTCTGCTTCGGTTTTTTATGTACAACAAAACTAGTACTTCACGTTTTTTTACTATAGGAATTACAGGTCTTTTTGTTGCAGCTTTTTTATTTGACCTTATTTTTGGCACAGAACGTTACCCGCTTCTCACGCTTACTCTTTGTGGTATAGTTGTTGTATATGAATGTGTTTCGCCATATCTCTACGTTTCGCGCTAGGCGTGCCGCATCTCACGAAATTGATCCTGAGGATGTTTTTTTGGATTCAGAAAATATCTCCAACTTTGACATGAACCAAATGCAAGGACAGCTTGAGCGTCCTTTGGGTAAGCATGTTTTTTATATTGCCCTTCTTTTTTCTATTGCACTTATGGGGCTTTTTTCATACAGACTTTTTGCGCTTCAAATTGTTGAAGGGGATGCGTATCGTGAACGTGCTGATAATAATCACTTACGTAAGATCCCTCTTTTTGCACTACGAGGTACTATTTCTGATAGAAATGGAGAGCTTCTTGCTTGGAACTCAACCACTGATACTGTTGGAACAAGCTCGGCAAGCGCAACACCTTCAAATAACGATATTCCAAAACGAGTGTATATAAAAGATTCAGGATTTTCTCACTTGCTTGGCTATGTGAGTTACCCTAAACGTGATCAGTCAGGAGTTTTTTGGCAAGATGAATACATTGGAAAAGATGGAGTAGAGAAGCAGTATCAAGAAGCTCTTGCGGGAGTGCGTGGAGAACGTCTCATTGAAGTAACTGCGCGACATACTATAGAAGCAGAGAACGTTGTAGTGTATCCGTCTCACGGTGAAAATGTGGTGCTTACCATAGATGCTGGTGTACAAAAAAAGCTTCACGAAACAATACGTAGTCTTGCTCACGAAATAGGCTTCACTGGAGGTGCTGGAGTAATTATGGATGTCCATACTGGAGAAGTGCTCGCTCTTACAAGTTATCCAGAATATGATAATAATCTCATTACAAATGCAGACACCAAGGAAGAAAAAGCAAAAGTAGGGGAAGCGCTTGTTGATAAACGAAAGGTGTTTCTTAATCGTGCAGTAGGAGGGCTTTTTACACCAGGGTCTACAGTGAAGCCGTTTTTTGCATATGCTGCACTTGAAGAAAATGTTATTAGTCCAGATAAATATATTTATAGTGCGGGGCAACTCGTTATCAAAAACCGCTTCGGTGGACCAGATACTATTTTTAAAGATTGGAAAAAACACGGCTACGTGAATGCTCGCGAAGCAATCGCCGCATCATCGGATGAATATTTTTATCAAATTGGTGGTGGGTATAAAGATCAGCCAGGGCTTGGTATTTTACGCTTGGAGAAGTATGCTAAGATGTTTGGATTTGCCACAACAACGGGAATAGATCTTCCAGGTGAAGAGCACGGTGTCATTCCGTCTCCTGAATGGAAAAAGAAAGTTTTTGATGAAGAATGGTTACTTGGAAATACCTATCACACAGCAATTGGACAATATGGATTTCAGCTTACTCCGCTTGAATTACTTCGTGCAATTGCTGCTATTGCAAATGATGGACATCTTGTGACACCAAAAGTATTACTACGTAAACCTGTAGAAAAAGAAGCAATTGAAATTGATGCAAAAAATCTAAAAATTGTACAAGAGGGTATGCGTATGGCAGTGACTGAACCAATCGGCATCGGAAAAGCACTTAATGTTAGAGACGTTTCTGTTGCAGCAAAGTCAGGAACTGCAGAGCTCGGAGTAAGTAAAGAACTTGTTAACTCATGGATTAGTGGCTACTTTCCTTACGAGAAACCTCGTTATGCTTTTGTGGTTATTATGGAAAAAGGAAGTCGTCACAACACGGTTGGGGCATCGTTTGTTATGAGGCAAGTACTTGAGTGGATGAGGGATAATACAGAGTACACAAAAGAGCTTCCATAAAGAGTTCTTGATTTTTCTTTTAAAATAAAAAAGAAAAATCCCTCTATTAAAGGGATTCTAGCTGTCATGATGTATGTTAGTTTTGATTTTATCTACTAAATATTTTTCTACAAACACCAGAAGAAAGCAAAAGAAAAATAATACAAAGAAAGCAATCCAGGCTATCAGATTTTGTTCTTGTTTGTCGGTATCCTTTTCGAGAAAAGATATTAAAAAAGCAAATACATAACAAGTCCAACCAAATTCCCTTAAGATTTCTCTACATTTTATGTAAAATCTTAGAAGAGGATTTTCTGCTTTATGTATTTCTGCAAGCCTTTCAAATTCTACTAATGTAGTATGCGTGGTGTAATGTAACAGAACGATAATCGCTTGCACTGAAAAGCAGCTTGCTGCTATAAGCAAAGCTCGAAACCAATGAACTGTTTCACTGTATTCAGTAGCTGAGACTGTTTTAGGAACACTGAGTAATAAACTAGTGATTATACTAGCACCAAGAAAAACTAATATAAGAAAAAACTTTTCTGGTTTCATAAAGCACCTCCAAGTTTCAAAATGAACACGTATAAATCATACTACAGCTTTTTTACTTTATGTCAATATTAAGAAAGTAAGAATTATATGGTATAATGGTAAGTATATATTTTATGGAATACTTAACTTTAGAAAAGAAGCAATTATTAGAAAGTGAGCTTGAAATGCTCAAAACTGTGCGCCGCAAGGAAATCGCGGACGCTCTTGAGTATGCAAAGTCTCTTGGTGACCTTTCAGAAAATGCTGAGTATCATCAGGCTCGTGAAGATCAAGCAAACTGTGAAGATCGTATCAGTCACATTGAACAAATCCTTAAAAACGCAGTTATCATGGATACTCATGAGGCTGGTGTTGTGAGTGTTGGATCTACTGTTACTGTACTTAAAAAAGGTGACAAAGAAGAAAAAACATACGCAATTGTAGGAAGCGAAGAAGCTGACTCTATTGCTGGAAAAATTTCTAACGAATCACCACTTGGACAAGCTCTTCTTGGAAAGAGAAAAGGAGATAAGGTGACTGTTCATGCTCCTAAGGGAAATATTGAATACACTGTTGTTTCTACTATCTAACTAAAGAGTAAACAAAGAGTGTAACTGCACATAAAAAGCGTGCCCTTCGGGTGCGCTTTTTACTTATTCTCAAAACACTATTCGAAAAAACTAAAAATCTTTCTACATTTACATAGGCAAGGCCTATGACATAGGCCTTGCCTATGTATTTTGTCTATAAAAACCAATAATTAATTACTAATAACGAACAACTATTGATTATCCACATAAAAAAGCTTTTTTAGGATAGAAGTGGGGTATAATGGGTCCTAGTGGGGCGAAGTGGGAGATTCGCTTTAACGGAGAATAGTATGCTTATCGGACAGTACACACACGACCTTGATCCAAAAAAACGATTGACGCTTCCTTCAAAGTGGCGAACTTCGTTAGGAAAAAAAGTGGTGGTGACAAGCGGTCTCGATTCATCGCTCTTTGTTTTTCCAATTAAAGAATGGGAAGAGGTTGCACAAAAACTCTCACAAGGGGGGTTTGGTAATCAAGATAACCGAAGCTTTAATCGTTTTATTTTAGGAAATGCATTTGAACTTGATGTGGATACTGCGGGACGTATTGTTATCCCAGATTCACTTAAAGAATTTGCACATCTTCTAAATAAAGTAGTGCTTGTTGGTATGTACTCTCGTCTTGAGCTTTGGGATGAGGCTACATGGAAGGCAAGCATTGCAAAAGTAAACGGTGAAGCAGATGTATTAGCGTCACGCCTTTCTGATATTGGAATTATTTAAAAACAAAAGCCATGCATATTCCAGTACTTTTACATGAATGTATAGAGGGTCTCGCTATCAAAGAAGGTGGAGTCTACGTTGATTGCACCACTAATCGTGGAGGACATAGTGTAGAAATCGCTAAGCGATTAGGAGAAGACGGAGTACTCATTTGTATTGATCTTGATAAGAGTGCACTTGAAGAAGCTCGCACACTACTTGAGACAGTAGAGAAGGGTCCAAAGATTCATTTCATTAATTCAAATTTCCGTCATGTATCTTCTATCTTAGCTGATCTTAAGATTCCTCATGTCGACGGCTTGCTTGCTGACTTAGGAATTTCTTCTCAAGAACTTGATAGCTCTGGGCGAGGTTTTACCTTCCGGTATGATGAGCCACTTGTTATGACATACGATTCTTCGCCTGACGAAGGAACAACGACCGCGTATGACATTGTGAACTTTTGGAGCGAGTCGACGATAGCAGATGTTTTGTTTGGATTTGCAGATGAGCGTTATGCGCGAAGAATTGCAAATAAAATTGTTGAACATCGAAAAGGTGCACCAATCAAAACAACATTTGAGCTTGTCGATATTATCAAAAGTGCCGTCCCGTCTCTCTATACACACAAAAAAATTCACTTCGCAACAAAAACATTTCAAGCTCTCCGTATGGCAACAAACGATGAGCTCGGAAGTATTAACGATCTTCTTGCTGCGCTACCAGAAGCACTCAACACTAACGGACGTGCCTGTATCATTACCTTCCACAGTACCGAAGACAGAATTGTAAAACATGGTCTTCGAACATTTGGGGACGTTGTGCGTATTATTACAAAAAAACCAATTATTCCGTCAAAAGAAGAAATTACCAGCAATCCACGATCACGAAGTGCTCAACTGAGAATCGTAGAAAGAATTTAATCACCGCCTAAAAGAAAAAGTATGAACGAAAAGTATTTCACTACAAAAGTACAAGAAAAGGTTATTCATGGAATGCTTTTTACCCTTGCTTTTCTTGCGGTTGTATACGTTAGTGTTTTACTTTCTCTTGTCTTTTCTGTGATTGAGCGAAAGCAAAATATGATTGCTGTACGTGAACTTTCTTCAGGGCTTTCAATACTTGAAACATCATACGCTTCAATCGTTGCTTCTATTACTGATGAAGATTTGAAGAATGCTCAATTTTCTCGTGTAAATGATGCTACGTTTGTTGTGCGTAAGGATGATATAGCAAGTTATACTGTGCTCTATGCACGCTAGTACTGTAGACCTTTCAAAAGACCAGGACCTCAGATCGCGAGACAGAATAGACATCGTGATCTTGTTTTGGGTATTGATAGCTCTTCTTGTTTTGGGGCGCGCTTTTTATATTCAAGTTATAGAACATCGCTATTACACCGATCTTGCTGAGAAACAGTATGTTTCTAAGATTCCAAAAAACTTTGAACGTGGAAGCATTTACTTTTCTCACTATAAAAGTAGTCCTGTACCCGCCGCTCAGCTCAAAACAACGTATCGTATAGCTATTGATCCCGCAACAATTGGAGATAAGGAAAAGATATACTCCGTACTTTCAGAAACTATTCCTCTTAATAAAGAGGAGTTTATGGTAAAAGCTTCTAAGGTGGATGATTACTATGAAGAAATAGCAAAAGATATTTCTGAAGAAAAAGTAGAAGAGCTTCGTAAAAAAAAGCTAAAAGCCGTTTCTTTTGTTAAAGATAATAAAAGAACATACCCACAAGAGTCTGTTGGTGCTAAGATGATTGGTTTTGTGGGGAGTGATGGTATTTCGGTTCGTGGTCAGTACGGACTTGAGCGTTACTATGAAGACATTCTTTCAAGAAAAAGTAATGATACTACGATTAATTTTTTTGCTGAGCTTTTTACTGACATAAATACAACACTTATTTCAAATGTTGATCAGCAGGAGGGAGATATTGTACTTACTGTTGAAGCTGAAGCACAGCGTGTGCTTCATCAGACGCTTCTTGAAACAAGGGCTGCATGGAATTCAGATGTAATAGGGGGAATTATTATGGATCCAGAAACAGGAAGGATTATCGCTCTTGATGATCTTCCAACGTATAATCCAAATACTTTTACTGAAGTAAAAGATGGTTCTGTATTTCTTAATCAAAATATTTCCGGAGTATATGAAATGGGAAGTATTATAAAACCACTCACCGTAGCCGCAGCACTTGATGCTGGAGTTGTTACAGAAGATACAATCTATACCGATACCGGATTTCGCGATCTTAACGGTTACAAGGTTAGAAATTTCGACGGTAAACCGCGTGGTGCTGGTACAAGTATGCAGACAATTCTTGACAAGTCACTTAACGTTGGTATTGTATTTTTGGTAGAGAAGCTTGGTATTCCAAAGTTTCAAGAATACTTTAAAAAGTTCGGTCTCGGTCTTGAGACAGGAATAGATCTTCCCGGAGAAGCGAGCGGTCTTACAAAAAACTTAGATAGTTCGGTGCTTGTAGATAGTGCAACAGCTGGATTTGGACAAGGTCCTGCTATTACTCCTATTCAGACAGTGCGAGCGCTCGCTACATTAGGAAATGGTGGCATCCTCGTTTCGCCTCATATTGTTGATAGTATTGTGTATCAAAATGGTGACGTAAAAAAGATAGATCATAGCGTTACCGAGCGAGTGATGAGTGAAAAGACAAGCGAAGCTATTTCTCGCATGCTTGTACACGTAGTAGATACCGCACTTAAAGATGGAGCGTATAAAATGGACCGCTATACTATCGCAGCAAAAACAGGGACCGCACAAATGGTAAAGCCAGGTGGTGGCTACTATGATGACAGATATCTTCACTCACTCTTTGGATACTTCCCGGCATATGATCCAAAGTTTATTGTGTTTATCTTTCATACGCATCCAAAAGGAGCCGAGTATGCCTCCGCTACACTCACTGATCCATTCTTTAAACTTGTAAAATTCCTCATCTCATATTACGAGATTCCACCGGATAGATAGGGTATAAAAAACGAAAACCCCGTTCGCTAATAGAAGCGAACGGGGTACGAGATTGACTTCTCAGCCGAGCACCAGGATTATGATGGGTACTGCCACCTTTGCCTTGCTCTTAACGGGTTGCAATAGATGCAACTTCGAGTACTTTTTTAGTATATATCATAATTACAAACTTGTCAAGTGTGTCGTTATGGTTCACTACCTTGAGAACACCCTGCTTAAAAATAGGATATTCTCAAC
>CAYJED010000011.1:0-19361 GCA_964369115.1 uncultured Candidatus Saccharibacteria bacterium | reverse complement strand
TCGCATCTTCATAGTTCGCACCATTCCATGCCATGAATCCAACACGAATATTGTGCCCAAGTGCAATCTGACCATTATCAGATGTTGCAGCATCTGCAAGTACCTGTCCTTTAGCAACTTTTTCACCAAGAGACACAACTGGTCGCTGATGGAAAAGGTTAAACGCGTTTGTACGAGCAAAGTTAATAAGGTTATATTCGTATTCTTTCTTATCAGTCTTAACAACAATTTTCTTAGCATCAACATATGAAACTTCACCAGCTTCTTCAGCAAGAACAAGACGTCCGATGTGCTTTGCAGCTTCACCTTCCATGCCTGTTGCTACAAGAGGAGCCTCAGGACACATAAGCGGAACAGCCTGCTTCTGCATGTTTGACCCCATGAGCGCACGAGTTGCTTCATCGTGCTCAAGGAAAGGAATCATAGAAGTTGCCACAGAGAAAGCCTGATTTGTTGCAACATCAATAAATTCAACTTCATCACGTGAAGCAAGACCTGGCTGACCAGCTTTACGTACTTCAATTTCTTTTTGTACAAGCTTATTATTTTCATCAAATTCATTACCACCGTGTGCAATAATGTAACGCTCTTCTTCAAGTGCGTTCATATATACAATCTCCTTAGAGATAACACCTTTTTCTACTTTTACGTATGGAGTTTCGATAATACCGAAATCGTTAATACGTGCGTAGTTAGAGAGACGAAGAATAAGACCGATGTTTGGACCTTCTGGTGTATGGATTGGACACACACGACCGTAGTGAGAAGTATGCACATCACGTACTTCAAAACCTGCTCGTTCACGAGTAAGACCTCCGGGACCAAGGGCAGAAAGAGTACGAAGGTGCTCAACTTCCGCAAGGAGGTTTTCCTGGTTCATAAACTGTGAAAGCTGGTTTGTGGTGAAGAACTCCTTAATACGAGCCTGAAGTGGGCGCTGGTTAATGATAGCAATCGGAAGAGTAGTGTCAGTATCGATAACAGACATTTTATCCTGAATATTACGCTTCATTTGCATCATACCAGTACGAATCTTCTGTGACATCATTTCACCAACGTAACGCACACGGCGTGACCCAAGGTGGTCAATATCATCTTCTGTTGCATTTGGATTATTGTTGAGTTCAATCATGTGAACAACAATCTCAACAAGATCTTCCTTAGAAAGAGTACGACGCTGTGCTTCTTTATCTTTCTGATCAATTGACTTTCCAAAACGCTTATTAAAACGGAACCGTCCTACCGGTGAAAGGTCATAACGTTCAGCTGAAATGATTGAATCAATGTATTCCTTAGCATTTTCTGGAGTAGCCAAATCTCCATCACGAAGACGCTTATATACTTCAACGTATGCATCATGAAGTGTCTTAATATCATCACGCTCAACAAGCACTGACATAAGAGGGCCTGCTATATCGTGACGCTTGAAAGCATCTTTAATCTGTTCGTCGGTTGCGTAGCCAAAAATACGAAGAAGTGCAATTACTGAAAACTTACGCTTCTTATCAACACGAACATACACACCACCTTCTGCTTCTGTGCCAAGTTCAATCCACACTCCACGTGAAGGAATGATCTTTGCACCGAAGTAACGCTTTCCTTTTGTTTCTTCTGAATCAAAGAAAACACCAAATGATCGAGCGAGCTGAGGAACTACAACACGTTCTACACCGTTAATGATGAAGGTTCCATGCACAGTCATAAGAGGAAAATCAGCCATGAAGATTTCCTGCTCTTTAACAGTGTTGAGAATTTTATTTGAGAGTTTTACACGAGCACGAAGTGGAGCTTCGTAGGTGAGCTTATTTTCCTTTGCATAGACTTCGTCATACTTAGGATCAGAAAGCTCGAATGAAATGAATTCAAGATCGAATTTCTTCTCTGAATAATCACGAATTGGTGAGAATTCACGGAAAATTTCGACAATACCTTTTTCTGTAAGGTCTTTGTACGAAAGAATTTGATTTTCGACGAGGTTAGGGAGTTTAGTAAGAGGTTTGCGGTACTTCGCAAAAGTTTTTTGCGGGCGCACATTTGTTTTTTCAGTTGCTTTTGACATAACGACAAATGTCGCCAAAGGAAAGTTTTTTCCCTTTGGCTTATCTTTTATTTATGAAAACCTTATAATATCTCTCTTATTGCCTCATCACTACTCAATCAGATACCGGTCAATAGTCACGCGATTATACCATAATGTGCTTTAATAGTAAATAGATTATGGTGAAAAATCTTTGGAAATCAATAAAAATAAAGGTTTTTTGTGCTAAAAAAGCCAATTATTACTTGACATTTTTTATAAAATATGTAATAATATAATTAGAATCATCAACGCCTCCCTACCCCCGAAAAGGACTCGATTTGTGTTTTTTCAAGCAAAAGCACAAGCAGCCGGAAAACTCTGAACTCTTCGTCCACAACACATTCAGCCGCAACACTTGTTGCGGCTGTTTTTATGTATAACATTAGTACCGTATAGACAAAAGAAGATTACTGCTTATCTACATGACTCCATGCAAATTCTTTATCTCCATATACTTTCTTGCCTGGGTTAAGAATATTATGTGGATCAAAAATATTTTTTGTTTGCTCAAAGAGAGTGATAATTTCAGGTGAGTACATTTTAGAAAGATACGCGGTACGAAGAAGTCCGTCATTATGTTCTCCTGACATTGATCCTTTGTACTGAAATACAAGCTCGTACACCTCATCCATAAGCTGGTGCAACACTTCTACAATACCTTCTTTATGAACATCAATAAGCGGAATAATGTGGAAGTTTGCATCCCCCATATGTCCTGCAACGGTATAGATAAGATCCTTATATACTTCTTTTTTAAATATCTCATCAAGCTTCGGAAGAAACTCCGGAAGGTCTGCAGGATGCACTACAATGTCATCAATAGTAGGAGCTGTACGCATTCCTTTCATGCGTGAACGAAGAAGCGCAAAACTCTCACGGCGGAATGTCCAGTACTTTTTCGCCTGATTCTTAGAGGTTGTTTTCTTCATCGGTAAACCAAACGATTTCATATCTTCATAACACTTAGTCACCGCTTCATCTACCTCTTCTTCTGTATCTCCAGCAAATTCAGCCATAAGAATAATCTTTGGCACTCCACCTGTAAGTACCATCATAAATTCTGGAATAAACTGAAGTCCTAGACTAAACATATTCCCTCCCATTCGAAGTGCAATATCTTTGAAAAACTTAATCGCAATCTTAAATGTATGATCATCGTATGATTCTATTGTTTCTGGTTTATGAGAAAGCATACGTACAATAATTTCACCAAGATGTACTGTAGAAGGTACAAACATGACGAGCATACGAGAATGTTCTTTCGGCTTCACTCCACTAAAGGTAATAGAAGAAACTGCGGCAAGTGTCCCCTGGCTACCAACTACAAGCTTAGAAAGATCAAGTGTATCTGTTTCTTTATTATAAATATTCCAAAGATAGTACCCAGAAGAGTTTTTTGACACTGTCGGCTTAGCGGCCATAATAGTATCGTAATGTTGTGTTACGAGATCGTACATTGCTTTATGAATTCTCCCTCCCTCAGAAGCTTCGTTACATTTCTGCTTAAGCTCTTCTCCAGAAAAAGCATGAAGTACATCGCCTTCCCCGTTTGCATACAGAACATCAAGTGACTCAACATAATTTTCTGTCTTTCCGTAGGTAAGTGTCTTTTCACCACCTGAGTTATTTGAAACAATACCCCCAACTGCAGCCAGCTCACGTGACGCTGGATAACTCGGCATAAGCCACCCTTTCTCAAGAGTTTTCTTTTCAAAATCGCGATAGTATACTCCTGGTTCAGTAATAGCAAACTGCTCATCAACACTTGTTACCTTATTCATAAACTTAGTTGCATCAATCACAATTGATTGCGAAAGAGGTCCTCCTGTCATACAAGTTCCTGCAGCACGCATTGCTATAGAAATATCCATTCCTTCAGCTTTCTTTAAAGAGACATACTTAAGTACTTCACTTATATCGTGAGCACTTTTTGGATAAATAACAATTTCTGGTTTTACATAAAAGATACTTGTGTCGCGTGACACTTTCTCTCTATCTACCTCTTCTTGAGTCACCTCACCTTTTAGTAATACTTTTAAATCATTTGCAATCTTTTGATAATCAGGGGTATTCATATACGTAAAAGTATACCATTATCTTTACCTTCATCTTATAGCTTTTATAAACAAAAACCTTGCCGTAGCAAGGTTTTTGTTTATACCGCTTTTTCAAGCTTTTTTTCAATCTCTCTTTCTGTTATCTCAAGACGTTTTTTAAACTTCTTTAAAATAGCAGTTTCTTCTTTTGTAAGTTCGCGCTTTCTTTCTGCTTTTACCAAAATGTCATGGAATTCTTCTGTGTCTTTTTTTAATGCCTGAACATTTGCATGAAGTGTATTTTCTACTTCAGCTAAGTTACGACGAACTTTTCTCCTGAAGCGGTTAAATTGTACGATAGCGTACCACAATGTCGCAACAATAGTTGCTGACGTTAAGATAAGGATAAGGATAACAGAAAGCCAATTCATGATAAACATCCCGAACTTCACAAATGCAGTCTGCTCTACAATAACCACCTTTGTTTCTGTGTAATCACTGAGAGACCCTCTACCGTCAGATACACGAGCTCTCATTTCATATACTCCGGCAGAAATTTTTCTATCTGACGTAAACGAAAATGCTCCATGGTCTGAGGATGTTGCCTGCATAAACACTTTCTCTCCCTCTGTACTAAGAAGCTCTATTTCAATAATAGACTGAGGATATGTTGCTCCTGAGATTCTAAAAGGAGTATCAAAATCAACTTTCTTTGTATATTCAGTTATGACAGGAGGGGTAATTGTTTGAATAGTGTAATCAAGTGAAACTGTACTTGCGTTCCCTGCATTATCAATAACCGTAATTACCACAGTATGGTTTCCTGATGGCTGCTTTGGAAGTCTGTAGAGATTTGAAGGGTCAACAGCAAACTCAACAGGCTTACCGTTATCAACACTCATGGTGATTTTTGCCACCTGAGATAGCTTATCTTCTGCAAGAATGAGAACTGCTGGGGTTTGATTTGTGGTAATTGGTCCATCTGGGAAAGATGCCTTAAGAGACTGAGGAGCTTCTGTGTCTATCTGGAATTTATAGCGAGTAACAGCACCCCATCCGTTTACATTTCTAAACTGAACAGCCATATAGAAAACACCATCAGCATCAGTTGTAAACGATCTGTTACTAATCGGAGGATCATACACCTTACTTGGAGTGTCTGTTTCTTTTTCAGAATAAACAGTACGAACCGCGGTTACCCCTTGTGGTAATTTCCATTCAAATGAAGTGTCACGTCTACTGTACCAAAGATTACTGTCAGGATGTGTTGGGGAAGTAATAACAGGTACTAACGTTTCTTTTACCTCTTTTTTAACAGGTGTATTCTCTTCCTCTTCTTCGTTAATATATACAAAAGCAGCTCCCGTGGTACGAAGTACATCTGTTGCATTCCCGTCATTTGCAAGCACAGACCCAGACTTCACAGAGATGCTTACATTCCCTGCTTGAAGAGCTTTGAAGTTTACTGTAAGCACTTTTCCTGTTGCTTTCTCATAGCCAGGATTAAGTGCTACCCCCTCTAAAGATACTGTTCCAGTTTTATTTGAAAAGTTTGGCTCTTCTGCCCAAAGAGTAATGAAAGATCCTGTTTTAGAAATTGAAACTACCTGGAGAGCATCTTCAGGGAAATCGAGTAGTGAAGAAACAGCATTAATAGAATCGATATTATTACTAACAACAATATCTACAGAGAAGTTTTTACCTACATTTGTTTTTACGGAAGAAGGAGAAACTGTTAAGTTAGCAGAAAAGACTGTGCTAGGAAATATGAAAAACAAAAAAGCCACTAACGCAACACTGCGCTTCTTAGCGTTTCTTAAAATATTCCTTATTTCGATAAACATAAAAGTACAGAAGAAGGGAGAGTGCGACTACACTTATTAGTATACGTGAAAGACTTGTGGTAGCTGATGAGTTTTCAACAGGAGGAATCGTGATAACGGTATATGTGTTATTGGAGTACACAATTTTTAAATGAACATACATTGATCTATTTTGATAAGCGAGAATATGCGGGTTACGTGCCTCACGCCAAAAGTATGGGCTAATTGATTCATAGTTATAACTATTTGATTCAGCAACATACACCTCTTTGTAAGAACTTTTTGGTGCATATTCATTGAAGCTGACAAACCATTTATTATTTGCAACTAAATCACTCCGTGTGACTGTTGCAGTAAGCGTGTCACTTTCTATTTTTTTTAAGAATACCTCAGATGTTTCTTTGCCTTCTGGTAACAACTCCGGAACACTAACAGCTTTTATGTATGAAGGAGTGGCTATACGCGAAGCTTGCGGATCATACTGACGAACATCTACATCGTGTACCATAAACACCCCCTTTCCTTTATTCCTAGGCACAAGCGTTACAGTAAAAAGAAGTCCAGGCTTTACCCCTTTATAGTACGGACTACGCACACCATCAAAGCCTCCAGGGAAAATACCCTCAAAAGAAATTGAGGTGTTACCGTCATACGTTTTTTCTTTGCTTACAGTTGGCTGCTCCACCCAAAGTGAAACAGCACTACTTTCTACGCTTATTGATCGCACAATAAAAAGGTCTTCTTTAAATGAAAACTTCCCAGAAATGCCACTTAATGTTTTTCCTTCTGTATCAATATACACAAGAGCTGTTATAGGTTGTCTATTTGTAAGTGCATCCTCTGGTGCAACAACAGAAAACTTAACCGCAAAAGCCTGTCCAGTAAGAGAGGCTACAGTGATACAACATGTAATAAATAGTTTAAATAGTGACATATACAAATAATTATCCTGTCCAACAGAATGCAAGAATACTTAAGTCAGTTAAGTTAATAGCTTTATCGGTATTAAGGTCAACTTTTTCAGGAAACCCTGTACGTTTATACCAGTACGCCATAATACTAAAATCAATGAGGTTTACTCTACTATCATTGTTAAGGTCACACTTTTGACGAAATCCTGCGAGAGACTTAACTTTTTGGCGATCACGAGTCACATTACTGATACGAAACGGAAGTATATCTGAGTACGGAGAAAGATCTTCTTCTGTAAGAGACCTTGCCTTACTTTCATGATCACCAAGCTCAAGCTCTCTTGAGTCAAGTTTATAAATCCACGCTCCAGTTGAATTTGCTTTTGTTTTTTTAAGCAACTCAAAAGCAGAATGGAATGAGAGTCGTACTTCTCCGTTTGGCACAGACTGCCCCATAAAAGTAATAACCTCACCCTGCTTTACTTCAACTTTATCTGAAGTAATTGTTGGTGGCATAAAGATACCGTCAACCACCGTCGTAATTCCAACCGTTACAAAAATAGTAAATGAGAGAAGTTTTGAAGTAAGAGCTTCTCTATCTTCAGCACGTATACCAAATGTATATGTTCCTGCATCTAAGTTACGCACACGAATCTCAAAGGTACCATTAGGACTAGCCGGCATTTGAGCCATCAGTACTCCATTTTTAGTAAGCGATATTGTACTCCCTGGGTATGCAAGACCTTTAAAGATAGCAACATCTTTTGTATCAATTAAATTAATTGGCCCAGGAGGAGCGGGAGGTTGAGGCTCTTGTGGCGGAACAGCATTTGGAGGAATTGGAACCTGAGCAAAAATAATAACTTCCTGATACAGTGGGTTTGTTGTGGTGCTAGCAAAAACACCCGTGCAAGAAAAAAGTGTGGTAAGGAAAAATACAAAAACTACCCTTGCTACAAGAGTAGTTTTTGTTATGTTTATTATTTTGAATGTGAGCGAGCCTGCTTGATAATCCATTTATTGTATTGCTTAAGAAGAGAAACAAGCACAATAAGGAGGATAAGTACGCCAACGATAGTAACCGTCATAAGCTGCCAAGGGAAAACAAAATAAGTTACTTTGCTTTCTGCTTTACCTGAGTTACCGAAAGATAGGTCAAGGTGAGCCATATACATACCAAGGGCAAAATTTTCTTTTTGGAATGATACATGTTCAAAGAAAGGAGCAGAGACAGCTGGCGCCTCCTTCTCTCCTAAACGAACCTCAAAACGTCGTACACTGCCTGGAAGCACGTTACCGAGAGCTTTGTTTGCATCAAGCTTTGCAACTTCTCCTCCAAAAAGATTCTTAACCACCACTTCTCCTTCTGGTTTTACACGATCATTTCCTTTGTTACTAAAGCGATAAACAAAGTCGACAGGAAGACTTGTGAGAAACTTCTTTTCATCTTTAATAATAAATGAGAGGAGACCACCTTCTTCCTTTACATCTCCTGTAACCTTAAGGAGTACAAGCATTCCAACTTTAGCACCTACAGACACCTGACCTTCAGATGTTGACGGAGGAACTGTAGAAAGGAAAATAGCTGCAAAGTGTCCACCTGATTCTGCATCTTGTGGAATAGTAATCGTGTAAGGGATTTTTAGACGCTCACCTTTCTTTACTGTAATCTTTTCTTCAACAGTAATCCAAGAAGGGAGACCTTCTTTTGAAGCTGTAAAGTTAGGTGTTCCTGACTCACCCTGTGAATCGAACGCTTCTACTGAGGTGTAATATGTTTGCTCAGTATCTTGTTCATTAATAAGGAGAAATGAATCATTGAGTGTTTCACCTTTATCTCCTGTTATTTCAACTCGAGCAGGAGAAATAGTGAGAGCTGAAGCTGAAAATACACTAAGAGCGAGCACACCAACAGAGAAGCCTTTCAGTATTTTTTTAAAGTCGTTTCTTGAGATCATGATTGTTGTTTAGAGAGTAGTAATCTTTTATTTAGAAGTTTGCTGTTGCAACGTACACCATATTCGCTGCATAGGTACCAGCTTCTGTAACTGCAGCAATATTTGCAAGATAACGAACTCCAAAAGTTGATGTTGGTGTAGACCCTGACCCTGTCGCTACAACAGTAGATGAAGTTGCTGTACCGTCATATCCATAAGATGATGCCTGTGAGAAGGTTGAGTCGAGCGTAACCCCTACCCCTCCTGATTCAGTCATACGAATACCAAACTGTTCAGTTCCTGATGTTGATGAAGCTGCAACCGCTCCAACAGCTGAAATAGTGTTAAGTGCGTTTTGTTGTGATGTAAGTGTTTGTCCACGAGCAGTAAGAGTAAATCCTGACGGTGCATTTGTCCCTACTGCAAGAGTGTGAGCTACGTTATCTGCTGTATCCCCTGCAGGATTAGTAGAGGATGCGAATTTTGGAAAAGAACTAGAAAGGGTTCCGAAATAGATAGTTGATGTAGAAATAGTAAACGAAAGAGACTGAGGTACGGTACCTGTCATTGAAACCGTATCGTCGTTAATGATGTTGGCAGAAATGGTTCCTGTATCACCAAAGGTTCCGGCAATAGTAATTTCATAAAGCCCTGGAGTTACTGGATTTGTGATTTGACTTACACCAGTTGCACCAAAAGTAGCATTAGAACCAATCTCAATCTGAATACAACGGTTTGCTGGAATTACAGCAGTACCAGAAGTAATGGTAAGTGTTTGTGACGATGTCGCTACTCCCCATGTAAGCCCAGACTGGGATGCTGCAAGCGTAGCATCAGCAAAACCAGAACAAGATGCTGAAGTAGATGTTGCAAAGTCAACATCAGAGAAGCTTAGCTGACCTAGAGTAAATCCTGCTGGAAAAGTAATAGCAATGTTTGTTCCTGCAGCAACCCCTGTTGGAGTCACAAATTGAATAGTGTGATCAGAAAGAGTGTTTACTTTTACTGATGATTGAGTATCTGAAAGTGTTGTAAGAGCAGCAGCTACTGCAAGCTCAACGTGAACAGCTGAGACACCAAAAGAAAGTGCGAGGATAGTGAAACTACTGGTGAATTTTGTAGAAAAGTTCTTATTGAACATAAAAATACTATATAATTTATTAAGGTAAGATTTCTACATCTTATACACTTAAAGTGTACACCTTAAATGTGCTCATTTTATGTGGATAAACAAAGAAAATAAGAGTTTAGTCAATCGAGCAAAATAAAAACACCTTAATTAAATTAAGGTGTTTTTATTTTATACTCACTAGAAGTTTGCTGTTGCAACGTACACCATATTCGCGACATATGTACCGGCTTCTGTTATTGCAGCAATGTTTGCAACATAACGAAGAGAGTAAGTTGATACGTTTGTTGCACCAGACCCTGTAGCAAGAACAGAAGAGGTTGTTGCTGTTGCGTCAAAACCAAAAGCTGTGGTAGACGCATACGTAGGATCAACAACTGCACCAGTTCCACCTGAAACTGTTGCACGAACACCAAACTGCTCACTTCCAGCTACAGAAACAACAGGAGATGCCCCCATAGCACTGATAGTATTAGACGCGCTTTGTAAAGACGTAAGCGTTTGTCCGCGCAACGTGATGTTGTACCCTGACGGTGCATTTGTCCCTACAGCAAGAGTGTGAGCTACGTTATCTGCTGTATCCCCTGCAGGATTAGTAGAGGAGGCGAATTTGGCGAAACTCGAAGAAAGGTTACCAAAATAAATTGTTGAGGTGGAAATAGTAAATGTAAGTGATTGCTGAACTGTTGCGGTAACAGAAACCGTATCGTCAGTAATAATATTTGCAGTAATGGTGCCCGTATCACCAAAGGTTCCAGCAATGCTGATCTGGTAAGAGTTTGGTGTCGCCGGATTCGTAATACGAGTCTGTCCTGTAGTTCCAAAAGTAGCATTAGAACCAATCTCAATCTGAATACAACGGTTTGCTGGAATTACAGCAGTACCAGAAGTAATGGTAAGTGTTTGTGACGATGTCGCTACTCCCCATGTAAGCCCAGACTGGGATGCTGCAAGCGTAGCATCAGCAAAACCAGAACAAGATGCTGAAGTAGATGTTGCAAAGTCAACATCAGAGAAGCTTAGCTGACCTAGAGTAAATCCTGCTGGAAAAGTAATAGCAATGTTTGTTCCTGCAGCAACCCCTGTTGGAGTCACAAATTGAATAGTGTGATCAGAAAGAGTGTTTACTTTTACTGATGATTGAGTATCTGAAAGTGTTGTAAGAGCAGCAGCTACTGCAAGCTCAACGTGAACAGCTGAGACACCAAAAGAAAGTGCAAGGATAGTGAAACTACTGGTGAGTTTGTTGAGAAAACTATTTTTTATCATATCTAATACTGTATATCGTACCACGTAGAAGAAAGTACAGTAGTGGAAAACTTTATAATAAACAAGTTATGTTTAGAAATTAGCCGTTGTAACATAAACAATATTTGCACCATACGTTGCCGGCTCTGTCATAGGTGCTATGTTTGCAATATAGCGGACTGAATAAATTGTTTCTACATCATCACCAATAGAAGCAGAGGCCACCTGAGTGGATGTTGTTGCGGTACCCGCATACGCAAAGCCGCTCGCCGCATAAGGTGATGTGACCACTCCAGAACCACCAGCTGATGTTAGACGAATACCGAACTGTTCCGTACCTGTCGCAGAAGCTGTATTTGTATTTCCGATTGCATTAATGGTGTGAGCGCCTGAGGTAAGGGTTTGCCCTTTTGCGGTAACGGTATACCCATTAGCAGCATTTGTGGCAACAGAAAAGGTATGAGCCTCTACTTCCACATTGCTTCCATTCTGATTTGTACTCGAAGCAAAGCGGGCCTGTACAGAAGAAACAACACCAAAATAAATAGTAGATGTCGAAACACTAAACGTAAGCGACTGTGGTGGAGCTGCATTACTTTCTTCTTTCCATTCAAACATAAATCTGTATCTTACAAGAGCATCACCCGTCGCTTGCTCTTGAAAAAGAGCGAGACCTTCCCCTTCTTGCAAAACAAATTCATCCCCTTCAGTAATCTCTGTTTCATACTGACCAAATAATTGATTCACCACCCCAGGAGTTGTAACCCCTAAGAGACGTGAGTTAGTTGCCCCAGAAAGTGTAGCAGTTACTCCTGTATTTCGTATTTCTGCTGTTGTTGTTGCTGATCCCTGATGTTTACGAGCAACACTTGATGAAGCAATAAGTGTTCCGTTTGATGCAGCAGTAATGCGACGAATAGTGACAGGAGTGTACGCGGGAGTAACCGCAGTTCCTGAGCGATTCACTTGCAAACCAATACGTTTTACTAAATAGTTTTTAGAGCTCCCTGTTGGATTAAAGAAAGTACTGTATACATAGTTTGCAGAAGTTGACTGTGTAATTGGACCAGTTGTCATCATGTACTCTGAAAGAGGAGAGGGTGTACTTCCTATGACTACTTCCTCCCATTCAACTAAAAGTCGTACACGTAAGTCAGCATCTCCTGCTGCTGTATCATGGTAAAAACCAATACCTTCCCCTGGCTGAAGAATGATTTGCTCTTGTGGATTAAATAATACTTCTCTGTATCCGCTACTCCTTGAGGCCATACTCTCAATTGCACCCGGAGTCTGAATAGAAATTATCTTAGAATCTGCTGTTCCCGCATACGTTGTAGCAACTCCTGTTCTTCTTATTTGAGCTACTGTATTTGCTGCACCTGAATGCTTTTTAGGGACACTTGTTGAAGCGATCTGAGTACCTGCTGAAGCAGCGGTAATTCTTCTAAGCTGCATAGGAATATACCCTGCAGCAGCGACAGTGTTTACGCGCACACCAATTCTTTTAACAACAACACTTTTACCTGAACCAGATGGATTAAAGAGTGTTGCGTAGGTATAACTTGTAGCAGTCGATCCGTTGATTGGACCTATATCTAAAAGATACTCATCTAAAGCAGACGGAGCACTCGCCACCTCTTCCCATTCAAACTGAACCTTTACATATTGATCAATATCAGAAGCAAGGAGTTCATTATAAATTCCGACACCTTCACCTGGCTGAAGAATAATTGCTTCATGAGGACTAAGCACAATTTCACGTTGACCACTCATTTGAGCAACCGCAGCTGGCGCAGTAACTGAAAGCAGTCTCGAGTCTGCATCCCCTTGATATGTTGCAGTAATTGCTGTTCCACAAGCAGCTCCACACCATCTCACCTCCATACTACTTGTGACAGAACTTGTGTTTTTTTCCGGAAGATCTGTTGAGGCTACTTGTGTACCAGCAGACGCCGCACTAATTCGTCTTGCTGTAAAAGACCCGTACACAGCTGCAGCATCAGCGTTTACTCGAAGAACTATTCTTTTTACTTTAGCTGTTTTGCCTGACCCCACAGGGTTAAAAAGTGTGTAGTGGGTTGTGTTAAGTGCTGCAGCTGCTTCAACACGTGAAGACGCCCAAATGTACTCGTTTGTTGCTGTTGGGGCGCTTGTTACTTCATCCCATTCAACAATCATACGCACAAGCTGATCGATATCTCCAGCTGTATCTGACATAAGAGCAACCCCTTCCCCATTTCGAAGAATAAGCTTCTCATCCTGTTCATGAAAATTAATCTCCTGCCACCCTTGTGACTGCCCTGCCGCCGCACACGGTGTCACGTTTCCAAGTCGAGCATCAGCCCCTCCAACCGTTGTTACTGTTACCCCTGTGCGACGAAACTCCATGACACTGTTTGCACTTCCTGTATGTTTTTTTGGAATATTTGTAGAAACAATCTGTGTACCAGCGGATGCCGCACTGATGCGACGAAGAACGATATTGTTAGTATACACAGCTCCAGCATCACATGTTTCAGAACCGAACCAAATGCGTTTTACAACAGCAGTTTTTCCAGAACCAGCAGGATTAAAAAAAGTGTTGTAAGCATAGTTTGCAGTTGCAGCAACTTCAACACGTGGAAACGCAAACAAAAATTCATTTTCTGCCGTAGGTGCCGTCACCTGCTCTTCCCATTCAAAAAAAGTACGAACAGAAGCAGTAACTGTTCCAGCTGCCTCCTGATACACAGCAACACCTTCACCTGGTTGTAAAATTAATTTTTCATCTGAAGTACCAAAATCAACACTTCTTCGCGCATGAAGAGCTCCAACCGCTCCAGATTGAGGAAGTCCGAGAATTCTTGAATCCGTTACACCAGCAAACGTAACAGTAACCCCTGTATGACGCACATCCGCAATACTGTCAGAGGAGTTAGTATTTTTCTTAGGGATATCTACAGTAGTAACCTGTGTTCCGGCTGAGGCTGCGGTAGTACGTCTCAAGCTTAAGTTAACATAGTTTGAAGCCGTAGAAGATGCAGTATTGGTACGTATTCCAACTCGCTTCACAACGATAGTTCTTCCTGATCCGGACGGATTAAAAAGTGACCCGTACACATAATTTGCGGCAGTTGATCCGCTCACTGGACCTAAATCCACCATGTATTCTCGTTCAGCAGGATTAACAGCAGCTGTCACCCTTTGTACTCCAGCACCAAAATTATCAACAACATTTTTATTTTGTTTTGCTAAATAAATTTTATCTACAATATTCTTTTTACTGTGCAAGGAAATGAGAGAAATAATATCTCCAATAAATGCTTCTGGATACGACGAAGAGACTGTAATGACAGCAATGAAAATCGTAACAAAAAATTTTTTAACGAACCTCTGTAACATATCTATATACTTCTTCTGAAATTGACTCAAATACCTTAGTCATCCCCTCTTCTTCAAAATCTTCTTTTGACTTTGCTTGCACCATCACCGTAAGAAGGTATGGTCTATTTTTTGCATAGACAATACCAGAATCTGCTCTTACAAATTCATCAATTCGTATACCTGTTTTATGCACAAACCTAACCTCTTCCGGAAGCCCTTTACTGAGAAGCTCGCCAGGCGCCTGAGAAAGGATATTGAGGAAGAGTTCAGAATATTCTTGATTTAAGTAACTCGCGTTATAGAGAGAGCGAAAAAAAATAGTGTAACGTTTTGCTGTAATACGATTATCGATGTCTTCATCATCTTTTGAACGCTTAAGTGCATTGATAACATCATCCATACCAAGATGAACATACACATCTTCAAGCTCTTCCCCATCTAAATTACGTAAAAGCACAAAGTGCGCTGTATTATCAGAATCAATAAGTGTTTTATCTAAAAATCTTTTAATACTGTACGTGGTCCCTGTTGGCTCCTTATACATATCACCATACTCATTATCTTTATCTTCATCAAGAATAACAAGCTCATTATCAATTTTCCATTTTTTGTCTTGCACTTTTTTAAGGGCAGCCATGGCTACAGGAATTTTAATGAGGCTTGCTGGCCAAATTTCAGTATCTTTGTTTACAGCAATATTTGACCCTGTCGGAAGATATTCAAAATAAACAGAAATAATATATTTTTCATTTTCTCCTTCATATTTCTTTTGAAGAGACTCTCTTAGCTCTTGAAAGTCAACGATCATGTTTTCTTTTTTAAACACAGAAAGTGAAGGATTAAGGAACGATGAAAGTGGTGCCTGAGAAGATGACGGTGAGAGCTGTGTAAAAACATACATATAACAACAGCCTAAAATAAACACACTTGTATAGATAAAAAGTGATTTTTTGTTATTTTCTAGATAGGTAGTGAAATTTTTCATAAGCATGCCATCTGATTAGTCCTCTTCTTGAACTGGAAGATTTAAATCACTAAGCTCATCTTTTGTAAGCAGTGTATCGAGGTTCATTTCAGTACGAAGATCTTCTACAATACGTGAATCTTCATCACTAAACACCTCACCAGTAGCTGGCGAATAAAAAGTAAACCCTTGATCTGATATATAAACAGTCCATCCTATTTCCTCAAAATAAAGTGAGGCTCTTTCCCCATTCTCTGCCACAAAAAGTGGTACATCTTTCATCATAAGACTTTTTTCTGCCACACTGTAAGCGTAGAGAATATTTTTTTGTGAAGAAAGCCAAAACACATAGCCACCTTTTACTCCAAGCGGAGTATCGTCAGCAATACTCATCATAAGTGAACTTGTTCCTTGTCCAATTTTTTCCTGAACACCTGTACGAATATCAAAAAGCCAAAGCTCCGTGCGTGGAGTAAGGGTGCTTGAAGTACTCATTACCTCCTGTCTTTTTTCCACCTGAATAATAACACTCTCAGCAAAAACACCTTTCATTTTTTTTATAGTATCTTTTTCAAAATTTGGAATAGAAGTTATTTCTTCAATAAAAATCTTCTCTTCTTTTTCTTTAATTTCTTTTACCACATCTTGTAGAGATGTCTGATCACCGTTCACCTCAGGTGTACTTTTTGGTTCAAATTTTTTCCATGTTTTAACAAGAAGATTAACTGACTCTTGCTGAACAAGAGGAGGTGAAGTGCTACTTGTGGTTGAGGTTACAACCTCAGATGACGAGGATGTAGAAAAATCTGTAGTTGTTGAAGTTTCTGCTGTAGTGGTTGCTGTTGTTGTAGCGCTAGAAGATAGAGGTACCTGAGGAACAGGAACTTGCTCTAACATCATATACCAAATCTCTTCTTGCTTTGTGTCGCTATTAATAATAGTAACAACACGCACCCCGTCAATAATCTCATCTTTTAAAATTGTGTCTCGAGCAAAGTCTGGATGCATATGAGTTACAGTAGTCTCATAAAATACCTCTACTTTTACTCCATCAAGATAGAGTGTAGGAGTGTCTTCAAGGGTGTGTGTAGATACTATCTTTATCTGAAGCTTTGTCATATCTTCCCAGGTTGTACTTGCGCTTCCTGGAATTTCAAATGTTCTATACTTCATAGAAATTTCATTTAAAGTTCCTAAAGTGTGCCACTCGACCCCATCAAACGTATACAAGACCTCAAGAAAATTATTCTGGAAACGATTACCATCATCTGTACTTGTTGCATTACTTGAAGAAGATGTTTCCTCTGTTGTAGTCGCAGCTGTTGTGGAAGAAATCTGAAGAAGTGTTTCAGTTGATGATGAAGTGTCTGTTGATGTACCTACAGTTACAGAAGAAAGATCTTCTGTTGAGGTAGCCACAATGATAGGGACACTTTCTGATGAAGGACCATCCACCTCTGACGTCTCCTCAGGTAAAGAAATTACACCTTCAACCTCTTCAGCAAAAACTCTTTCAAAGAAAAGTTGGCTGAAACTATTTTTAAGCCGTAGCAACATCCCAGTCGGGGCGGTTTCTGGGATCTGTGAAGGGGCGGGTGCCGGAGCTTGTTCCGGTGATACTTCTACCGGAGAAGATTCATTAGGTGTAGGAACAGTCTCTACTGGCACAGCCACTGGTTGAGACTGCTCTTCTTTACTATCACCACCAAAAAGAGTAGAGATAGCATCTTTTACTGAATCAACTACAGACTCAATCACAGAAGAAGATTCTGGTGATTCAGTTTTTGTTGTAGTTGCTTCTAGAGAAGGTGTCACAGCCGCTTGGTCGGTAGTTGTCGCAAGAGAAGTTGTTGAGGTGTTTAGTCCGTCATCTGTACTTGTTCCCGTAGAAGACGCAACAAGAAGTGTGCTTGATGAAAGTGTAAAAGAAACATCTGTAGTTGAAGCCGTGTCTAATATTTCTCCTGAAGATGAAGCAAAGGAGTCACTTACAATTTCTTTTTCAAGTAAAGAATCTTCTCCTTTGGTAAGAGCAAGGGATACAAGGATTTTCTTTGGAACAGTTTCATTGTTATACGTTCCCTTGAAGTTACCACAGTACATTTCTGCGTCAGTGTTTCTTGGAAGTACCGCAGAGTTCTTTTCTGTAAATTGTGAAGCGTCAGCATTTGAAGTTGTTTCTGGTTCCCCTTCTGCAAGAGAAGGGTTTACCCAACCACCAAGACATGTATCTGGATAAAAGATACTACTGTCAGCTTTACCTTTTGGTGAAATAAAACTACCAAGCACAATAAGAAGTGTAAGTGATGAGAGCCCCATCATAATATGCTTCTTCTGTAGAGCTCTATCGACCTGATCTTGGTATGAGAAAACAAGCGTATTTAGAGATTCAGTAACGCGTTCAATAGAAGACTCCACCTGAGGGAATTTTTTTGCAATGATGCGAGGTCGTTTAAATGGAAATTTCCCCATAGTACACTAAAAGTATAGCAACAAAGACAGCGTATTTCTGTTTGTCGTCCACATAAAATACAAATAAAAAAGAGCTTTTTGTAAGCTCTTTTTTATTTATTCTCTCTCATCGTCTCCCCAGCCCCATTGAGGGTGTTCCCCTTTTTTATAACAAATAGCGATAAGCGCCACCGTTGCAATAATGATAGGGAAAAAGAATAGTTCAACACTTTGTCTAAGTGAGTTAGCTTTATCCGCATATACTCCAACAAGCACAACAAAAGCAACGTAAAGAAGAGTTATGACCCACCCTTCTTTAGTGGCTGGTGTCCATCCCCACCCATATCGTTTACGTCTAAACCATAGCTTTTTTCTCATACAGATAAGTATAGCAGACTCATTTGATTTAAAATTTATTTTTAGTAGTATAGTGCACAGTTGTAACTTATTAACTAAAGGAGACATTCGATGTCATCTGAACAGATCTGCCAAGCACCTGTTTCTGGAGTTATCCAGAACACTTCAACGATTGCTTTAGCTCTTCCGACAAGAGGAGTAGCAACCCTTTCCTTGCTTACCGGAATGATGGGTGGAGGAAAATCAAGTCTCGGGAAAATTCTTGCAAGTAACTCTGCGGTACATGTCATTGATTCTGACTCACTTGCAAAAAGAACCGTCTATGAGGATAACCTGCAAGCTAATATTCCTCTTCTTGCAGAAATATTCGGGAAAAGTATTTTCGTTACACAAGGCAGAAGAATAGTTGACGTAGACCTAAAAGCTGTAGCTTCAATTTTTTTCTCAGCACAAGATGTACCCACTCAATTCTCTGCAGCATTTGGATTGCAAATTACTGAAGCGATTCAACGTCAAATAAATGAAGCAAGAAAACAGCAAGGCTGTAAACACGTTATCGTAGAAAATGCTGTGGCAATAGAAAATGGATGGGCAAAAAAATTCCCCTGGAACCACATCATCTCAGTTGTTTGCAGTAAACAAAAGCAAAAAGAACGAGTTATGGGGCGTGGCATAACCGAAGAAGACATGCGGAGGAGACTTCTACTGCACTATGACGAAAAGAAAAAGGTGGAGGTAGCTAATCTCATCGTCATCAATAATGGCGAAGAAAGAGATCTCACTTCATGTGCAAAACAACTCTTATGCATGATTGCATAAAAAAAGACAAACCCCCTCTGCACTTCGTGCAGAGGGGGTTTTTATTTTTTATTCTTCTCTCAACCCCTCCCTCACTTCCATCCAAGAAAGTGAGGGAGGTCACTTTCTATACCCCAGCAACGAAAATCACGAAGTGATTTTCTAACACAAAAACACACTTGTCTTTGACAAGTGTGTTTTTGTGTGTTGCTGGGGTATAAGGACTCGAACCTCAATTAACGGTGCCAGAAACCGTTGTCCTAC
>CAYJED010000010.1:0-20197 GCA_964369115.1 uncultured Candidatus Saccharibacteria bacterium | reverse complement strand
ATTACAAACACCACAGGAGATGCTTAGGTGTTCTCAAGGTATTGATTAGAATACGGTGTGTCTAAAAATGCTTTCCTTGTATACTCATATCCATGTCTATCAATCCTCTTCGTGTTAAAAATGTTACTTCTGCACCATATCAAAAAGGTGCGGTGGTGTATCGAATGTGTCGAGATATTCGCGCCCACGACAACGAGGCGCTTCTGTATGCTCTAGAGTATGCTCGCACGCATAATGCTCCGCTTATTGTGGAATATGTTATTTGGAATTACGTGTGGACTGGGGCGACACGACGTTTTTATGATTGGGTGCTTCCGTCTCTTAAAGAAGTGGAGAGCACACTTCGTGCACACAATATTCCGCTCGTCATAACGCTTGAAAGCAAAAAACTTTTTAGAGAAGCTACTTCAGCTAAAGCACCTGATGAGTACGGCGCAGTTATTTTCGATACACTTCCACTTCACTTCATGAAAAAGTGGAAAGAGAAAATGACGAGAGATAATCCGTCACTTCCAATTATTGAAATTGATGCACATAACTGTATTCCAGTAGAAGTACTTTCACAAAAACAAGAATTTGCTGCACATACCATTCGTCGTAAGGTACATGAGATGTTGCCAAAATTCCTAGAGTCATTTTCTGCGCTTACAAGCTATAAAGAAAATGAAGAGATACTGCAGCGTTATCCATCAATTAACTTTGATACTTTGAAAGAGAGTATTGTATGTGACGAAACTGTTTCTGGTCTCGGAGATTTTGTGCCAGGAGAAGCTGCAGCAAAGAAAGTCTTACAACATTTTCTTTCTTCTAAGTTAGATGAGTACGACGAAAAACGAAATGCTATTAATGAAGATGGTCAAAGTAACCTTTCACCATACATTGCTCATGGAAATATTTCACGCAGATATATTGTGCTTGAGCTACTTAAAAAAACAGATATAGCAATTGAACTTGCATTTGATCCTGTGCAAAATGGATCAAATGGGAAGCTAGGATCTATTGCTGCGTTTATAGAAGAGTGCGTGGTGCGAGCAGAGTTATGTGAGAATTTTTGTTTTTATAATTCTTCGTATGATGCTTATGAAGGATTTCCTGCGTGGGCAAAGGAGTCACTTGCTATAGCTTCTAGTGATACGCGAGAGTATGTGTATACATATGAAGCATTTAAGAATGTAAAAACACATGATGATGTTTGGAATGCGGCGCAGCTACAAATGGTGCATACAGGTAAGATGCACGGCTATATGCGCATGTACTGGGCAAAGAAAATTTTAGAGTGGACACAATCTCCAGAAGAAGCTATGCAGATAGCGGTAAAGTTAAATGATGTGTATGAATTAGATGGGCGTGATCCAAATGGGTACGCTGGGTGTGCGTGGAGCATAGGAGGGGTGCATGATAGACCATGGTTTAAGCGTCCAATATTTGGCGCTATTCGCTACATGGCAGTTTCTGGAGTAGAGAAGCGAGGAAAAATAAAAACATTCATGAATGAGTATCTCAAAAAAGGGGATACGTTATTTGAATAAATTAAAACGCAAGACATTCTCAGTCTTGCGTTTTGCTTTAGTAGACAAACGATGCAACAGTAAGGAGAGCCTCTTTATTGATATCGTGAAGCAAAAGGAGCTCATCAGGAGCAACCCTAAGAGCAAGTAGTTTTCTTCTTTCAGCCCTTTCTTGCCAGTAAAACTGTCCTGGTTCTTGTGGGTTGTATAAACAGTTTTGGTGAAGTAGTCCAGCGATTATTTGATTTGAAATAAGTGAATCTCTTAGTTTATAGCGCTCTGCACCCACAAACACTGTTGCAACAAGATAGTCTAGATGCTTCCTAGGGAAGGCTGACATCATTTTTCTCCATGAAATAACAAACTACTCTGTACACTACTATATCTCTTAAACGCTGTAAAATAGCACAGGTATGCTAGTATGGAATACATGAACGCACCTAAAAAAAGAGCGCACTCAAACGCTCAGTCATCATCACCAAAAAAAGAAGACACTTCTTGGGGAAAGGTGGCATCATGGTATGATTCACATCTTGAAAAGTCAGGTGATACCTATCATGAAAAAGTGGTACAACCAAACCTGCTTCGTCTGCTTGGGGATGTTTCTGGTAAAAAAATTCTTGATCTTGCCTGTGGTCAAGGGCAGTTCTCTCGTATGCTTCGTGAGAGTAAGGCATTTGTTACAGGGGTAGATCTTGGAAAAGAGCTTATTGCTATTGCTGAGACCCATAATGAGTCCATCAAAAAGACAGGTCTTCATAAAATTGTGTACCACATTTCAAGTGCTGATGATTTGTACATGCTTAAGGATAAAAGTTTTGATGCAGTGGTGTGTGTCCTTGCGTTACAGAATATTGAAAAGTTACAAAAGACAGTCGAAGAGGTATCTCGTGTTCTTGTGTCAGGTGGAACATTTACTTTTGTGCTCAATCATCCTGCATTTCGTAATCCTCGTAAAACTCGTTGGGGGTATGATGAAGATGAAAAAGTGCAATACAGAAGAGTTGATGAGTATATGTCTGAGTCGTCACTTAAAATTGACATGACACCTGGATCATTTAAAAATAAAAAGTTTACTGTCTCATTTCATCGTCCGCTTCAGGTGTATGTAAAAGCGCTCAGTAAGCATGGTTTACTTATCTCACGTCTTGAAGAATGGGTAAGTCACAGAGAGAGCGAAAAAGGTCCTCGTCAGGAAGCAGAAAACGTATCCCGCAAAGAAATCCCACTTTTTATGTGTATTTCTGCAACGAAAATATAGCTTCTCCTCCTGTTTCCTTTACTTATCTAAAATAGGATTGGTATAATGCCAAGTACTATGAAAAAAATGTCACATTTCTTTAAAACTCCACAAGGCAAGTTCATTGCTTCTGTGGCGGGGGTTTTGGTGCTTCTTTTTGGATACTACTTTTATGCAACTTCGGGAGACGCTCAGGCACCAGCTGTGCAGGAGGTTACTCTTTCAGAAAAAGATCATGTAAAAGGAAACAAAGATGCTGTGCTTACTCTTGTTGAGTTTGGTGATTTCCAGTGTCCAGCATGTGCTGCATTTGAGCCGCTTGTTCAGCAGGTAATGGCGGATAACAAGGATATTCTTAAGTTTTCATTTAAACACTTCCCGCTTATGCAAATTCATAAGAATGCACTTCTCGCAGCGCTTGCTTCTGAAGCAGCAGCTCAGCAGGGGAAGTTTTGGGAAATGCATGACCTTCTCTATGAAAAGCAAGAAGAGTGGTCAGGAACACTTACTTCACGTGAATATTTTATTCGTTACGCAAACACTCTTGAGCTTGATATCGCAAAGTTCACTAAAGATTTAGAGAACAAGGATCTTGAAGCAAAGGTGCTTGCAGAACTACGTGAAGGTGTGCGTCTTGGGGTACAAGGAACACCAATGTTCTTCTTAAACGGAAAGAAGCTTGAAGGTGTTCGTGATCTTGCTTCATTTAACAAAGCAATTAAGGATGCTCACGCAGAGCTTGCAAAGTAATTACGCAATCGTTGTATGATTAAAGAATTTCTCATGAAGCAGGCCGTAAAACACGGCACAAAAAATTTACCAAAGGAGCAAGCTGAAATGCTTCAAGCTGCGGTAGAAAAAAACCCTAAACTCTTCGAAACAATAGCGAAGGAAATTGAAGAAGTAAAAAAGACAGGTAAACCAGAAATGTACGCTGCGCTCGATGTGATGAAAAAATATCAGAAAGAGTTGCAGGAGCTTTTTCAGAAGTAGTGAGTAAAAAATTGCCCGCCTTATGGTGGGTGATTTTTTTATGACATACTTCATATATGAGTTATATTCTCTCACTGCTACCGCTTCCATGGCTTATGTGCCCCATTCAATTCTTCTTTGTATACGGGGTTATTTTCGATAGATCAGGGTATGACTTTTTAGGATATGTTGCTACAGATATTTTTACTTTTTTAAGCGATATATATGCAAAGCAGACAGTTGCAAAATAAAAGAAAATAAAGATATCCACACTTTTTATTTGTTGTTCTATTGATTTAGAACATATGTTCTATCATACTAGAAACATGAACGACAAAGATGTATTACAAACTTTTTTTACAGAAAATAGGCGTATGCCAACATACGAAGAGATGAAGTCACTCTTTTGTGTAGCATCCAAAAATACTGTTGCGTATCGTGTTAACAAACTTCTAGAAGAAGGATTTTTAACAAAAGAAGATGGAAGATTATCACTTGCGCAAATGGGTTCAGTGCTTGTGCTTGGTACCGTGCAGGCTGGATTTCCAACTGCTGCAGATGAAGATGTTGAGACCGAGCTTTTATCGCTTGATGATTTTCTTGTTGATAAAAAAGGGTCAACGTACATGCTTGAAGTTTCTGGGGAATCAATGAAAGATGCAGGAATTTTAGAAGGTGATCTAGTGCTTGTTGAGAAAGGTAAAACGCCTCGACCAGGAGACATCGTACTTGCTCTCGTTGACCATGAGTACACGCTTAAATATTTAGATAAAGAAAAAGGGCGACCGGTACTTATTCCAGCAAATAAAGCTTTCAAAAAAATATACCCAGATCCAGATACATTAAAAATCGAAGCAGTGCTAAAAGCAGTTATTAGAAAATATCGTTAACCATATAAAAACATGAAGCGAGTCTCTATTTCAATCAATCTCGTAGATACTAACAATCTAGACACTCTCGAATCATTTCAGTTTCTAAGTGCAAGGAGTAACTTTGGAGAAAGACTTACAAAACTTTCTTCTCTTATCGAGGTTTAGTCTCTTATCTCATTACTCACATTACAAAATTCTTTTACCATCACCATGTCACCATCTCGCGCTCTCATAAAATACACCGTAACAAGTACAAAAAACAGCTCTATTAACTATTCTCGTCGCATGTATGCAATTGTCAGACGTTACACTCCAGAAGTAGTGGAAGGTGGGAAAAATGAATGTTTAGGAGAGCTTACCGGACTACGTACATTTTTTAAGATGACCTATCAGGAGCTTGCAAAAGCTATACGCAAAGACCTTGAGAAAGAAATAGGAGTTACATGTTCTGTTCGTGTTGCTACAGAAAAAGAATTTGACGGGTACCTCAAAAAATCAAAGCCTACAAAAACTATCTCTACCTTCAATGAGATGAATACTCTCTTTACTGGTGCCTCATTTGTGGACTCTTCAGTTCGTCGTCCACTAAGAGCATCCCTTTCTTCAAAGAAGATGCGCCTCACTGTTCCTTATTTAGGGAAAGTTGCATAAACATAGATGTTATTTTTTGTATGAGAACAATCACCGCAATTACCTTTTGTTTATCTTTTTGGATGACACTCGCTTAGTTTGTTTATAGTAGTATAGAATTACTGCTTCTTTAGCGTGTATACTATAGAGTATGAAATTTACTCAGTTTGCCGCGTCTCCGAAAGGGCCATCTCAATCTCCTGAAAATCACCAGATAAAAAAAGGAAGTAAGGTTCGTAGATCGCCGCACAACCAAAATCCTCTTCGTCTTATTAACGGTCCAGAAAAACCTCTCCATAATAACGAACGTGAAATTATTGCTTTACGTGCAACCGTTAAACGCCTAACAGCTTTAAACGCTCTTCAGGAGCAGGAGATTAAAGATCTTACACGAAAAAACGAACACTTAAAAGCTTTAGCAGATCACGACGCTCTCACTGGTCTTCCAAATAGAAGAGCTTTTATAGAAGAACTTGATAGAGTAAAAGCTTTGTATGAACGTGAAAAAATGAGAACATACAGTCTTGTTGCGTTTGATCTTGATGGTTTTAAAGCAGTGAACGATACGTATGGTCACGAAGCAGGGGATGAGTGTCTTAAGTTGGTTGGAGAAGAGCTTCAGAAAGTAATACGAGGATCTGATTTTCTTGCAAGAGAAGGAGGGGATGAGTTTGTCGTCATCTTACCTAACACCGATGAATCCAATGCTCGTGCCGTAGGTGAAAAAGTGCTGCACACTATCGAAGAACAGGTGACCCTTCGCCTCAAAGAGCGTGGATATAACAGTAAAGTGTCTGCAAGTATTGGAGTGCTTCATGTGAGCTGTGAAGATAATCACGACATTAGTAAAGAAATGTTGTTAAAGTTAGCTGACTACACACGTTACGTTGTAAAAGCAGCAGGTAAAGGGGCTGTGCTTACGTTAGATGAAGCAAGACTTTGTGATACAGATAAGCGTCATTGGAAGTCTTTTGTTTCATCCCAAGAAGAGAAAAATATTTAAAGCAGGTGTTGTGTCTTTTTAAAATGTAAGTATTCTGGTAGAATCACTTCATTATGTCACTATCTATCGGAATCGTAGGGCTTCCTAATGTTGGAAAATCAACCCTCTTTAATGCTCTTACAAAAAAATCAGTTCCTGCGGATAACTACCCGTTTTGTACTATTGATCCATCTGTTGGTATTGTTCCTGTTCCTGATCCTCGTCTTGAGACACTTTCAAAAATGAGTGATTCTAAAAAGATTCTTCCTGCTGTTGTTGAATTTGTGGATATTGCTGGACTTGTAAAAGGGGCATCTGCTGGAGAGGGGCTTGGTAATGCTTTTCTTTCACATATTCGTGAGACGGATGCAATTGCAGAAGTAGTGCGTATTTATGAAAATGCTGACCTTGTTCACGTAGAAGGAACGGTCGACCCACTTCGTGATATTGAAATCATTAATATGGAACTTATCTTGGCTGACATGCAAACAGTTGAGAAAAGGCTTCAGACTATTGGACGAGATATAAAACGTGGTGATAAAGAAGCTATTAAGCTTGAAGGGTTGCTACAGCGAATTAAGATAACACTTGAAGAAGAAAAACTTGCAAACAGTATCGATTTTGATGATGAAGAAAAAAAGTTAGTACGCGAGCTTCACCTTATTACCATGAAACCATTTCTCTATGTGCTCAATAAGCAGCACGGGGGAAAGAATTTGGATGAAATGAATGATGATCGCTTTCAGAAGCTCACAGCTTACTTTAAGGAACATGGTTATCACTATGTGGTAGTGGACGCAAAGATAGAAGATGAGCTTAAAGAATTTGAAGGTGAGGAAAAAGAAATGATGCGTGGCGAGCTTGGGGCTCACAATAATGGCATTGACGGTCTTATTAAGGCGGGGTATGACCTCCTTGGTCTAGAAACCTATCTTACAACAGGGGAAATGGAAACACGTGCATGGACTATTAAAAAAGGGTCTACTGCACCTCGTGCCGCAGCAGCTATTCACTCTGATTTTGAACAGAAATTTATTCGTGCTGAAGTGGTTGCGTATGATGACCTTGTGAGTGCTGGAAGTTTTGCAGAAGCAAAGCTTAAAGGAAAAGTAAGAACTGAAGGAAAGGAATATCTTGTACATGATGGTGACGTCATTGAGTTTAAAATCTAAGATCTTTTTATTAATCTATTGACGTAAGTATATAAATATGATATTATAAAACATGAATTGGTCTTTGTTTTTCAATCACTTTTGCGCTTAAGTGCGTAAAGAGAATGACATGAACATTGCTGCCACTGAAACCAAAATGGTTTTCCGACGTGGAAAACCATTAAGCTCGGCACTGCTCGTGCAGAAGAGTTTGGGCTGGGTCTCTGTCCTCCTGAGGTTGGTCCGCAATTGCGTTTGCAGTACACTGATCACCCGAAGGGCGAAAGACTTATCATTGCGATGCTTCCCATCGCTGGCCTAAAGGGTGGTGACGGGTTATTTGTGTTGAGAGTTTTGGCGAAGGATTCTTTCTTGAATGTTGTAACGGAGATATCGACGAAGAAAGTTTCCCTAGCAATTGCGCAAAAGCAGACCTGATCTTTATTCGTCGCAAGGAGTGATGAGGCTTATGTCTCAACCCCGTACATCCATAAGGATGTACGGGGTTTTGTTTTTGTATTTTTGGTATGTATCAAATAGCCCCTAGCTTTCCATGAGAAAAAGCTTGCCGCAGGCTGACGAGCCGAGGCAGAGGAAAATTTCTAGCAAGAAATTATTCCGTCTTTTTCGATGGAAAGCTAAAAAGAAAAACAGAACTTGCTTTTAAAATATCTTTATTAGACAGAAAGGAGTGTTATAAAAAAGTATTTCGTTCTAATGAAATAAAGTACCAATTATGGTATAATAGAGCAATTGACTAGTTTTTATTTTTATTGTATTTTACTAAATTTATTATTTGATTTTACTTTTTTATATGGCTGCTAAAAAATCAGAAAAAGACATTGAGCATATTGAAAAAATCATTGTGAAAGGTGCACGAACTCATAACTTGAAAAATATTACCGTTGAGATGCCTCGTCACAAGATGATTGTATTCACCGGTCTCTCTGGAAGCGGTAAGTCATCTCTTGCTTTTGATACTATCTTTGCAGAAGGACAGCGTCGTTATGTGGAGTCGCTTTCGGCGTATGCGCGTCAGTTTCTTAATCAAATGCAAAAGCCAGACGTTGATGAAATTGTAGGCCTTTCTCCTGCAATTTCTATTGACCAGAAATCAGCTGGACGCAACCCTCGCTCAACAGTGGCCACCATTACTGAAATTTATGACTATCTCCGTGTGCTCTATGCGCGTGTAGGTAAGCCATACTGTGTGGACTGTGGTGCAAAAATTAAACGTCTTACAAATGAAGAGATCCTTCACTTTATTATCGATAAGGTAAAAAACGTTGACTACAAAAAAATAAAAACAGAACTCGTGGGGGTAGAATTTTCACATGCTGAAATTCACATTATGGCACCACTTGTACGTGGACGAAAAGGGGAGCATTATCAGATGCTCTATGACTGTCTTGGACGAGGGTACACTGAAGCGGTAATTGATGGAGAACGTAAAAGTCTTCGTGAGCAAATCATTCTCTCAAAAAATAAGAAACATGAAATTTCTATTGTTGTAGACTCTATTTCTCTTGATGAGCTTCGCAACAAGCAGACAGAAAAAGATGCTCTTACTCGACTTTCTGAAGCGATTGAGCGAGCTTTTGAAGAATCAAATGGTCTTCTTGAAGTAGAAATTCTTGGCGAAAAAACCATTATGAGTAATAAGTTTTCTTGTGCAGAATGCGGATTTTCTTTCCCAGAAATTGAACCGAGACTCTTCTCTTTCAACTCTCCATACGGAGCGTGTCCAACATGTAATGGGCTTGGTACTAAGTATTTTGGCGGACTTGATGAATGTGATGATTGTGGAGGAAAGCGTCTTCGTAAAGAGGCTCTTCATGTATACCTTGATGATGTAGAAAAAATTAACATTGTAGATATTACAGCGCTTTCTATTAAGGATGCACAAGAATATTTTGCACGTATTCCGCTTAGCGAAAAAGAGCAAGAAATTGCAGCGGTGGTGATCAAAGAAATCGAATCTCGACTTGAGTTTATGCTTAATGTTGGACTTGATTATCTTGCACTTAATCGTAAAGCAGATACTCTTTCAGGAGGTGAAGCACAGCGTATTCGCCTAGCGTCTCAGCTCGGCTCGCAACTTGTAGGAGCTCTCTATGTGCTTGATGAACCAACAATTGGTCTTCATCAGCGTGATAATGATCGCCTCATTAAAACACTTACTCACCTTCGTGATATCGGTAATACAATCATCATTGTAGAGCACGATGAAGACACCATCTTTGCATCTGACTATATTGTGGATATTGGACCTAAGGCTGGAGTGCATGGAGGGGAAGTGATTGTTTCAGGCTGGCTTGATGAGCTTTTAACTGCATCTAAAAATAAGTCAGGAAGTCTTACGCTTGCCTACCTTCGTGGTGAAAAAGAAATCCCTGTACCTCCACGTCGTCAGACGGATAAAGGCACTATTCGTGTTGAGGGTGGAAATGTCTTTAACATTAAAGATCTTAAGGCTTCTATTCCGCTTGGACGTATGAATGTGATCACAGGAGTGTCTGGTTCAGGTAAAAGTTCTTTTATGTATGAAATTTTGTACAAGAACTTACTTGCTCGACTTGAGAAGCGTCACAGAACAGTAAAGATTTTCAACTGTGAAAGTTTCACTGGAACAGAGTACGTCTCACGTGTAGTGATGATTGATCAGTCTGCTATTGGGCGCACTCCACGTAGTAATCCTGCGACGTACACCGGTGCTTGGACACATATTCGTGATCTCTTTGCAGAAAGTGAAGAAGCTCGCGTGAGAGGCTGGAAGGCGTCACGGTTTTCTTTTAACGTAAAAGGTGGACGTTGTGAAGCGTGTCAGGGAAATGGTGAAATTGCAGTAGAAATGCACTTCCTCCCAACGGTGTACGTGCAGTGTGATGTATGTCTTGGAAAGCGCTTTATGAAAGAAACACTTGAAGTAAAGTGGAAAGGAAAAAGTATCTACGATATTTTGCGTATGACCGTGGAAGAAGCGATGACATTCTTTTACGATATTCCTGCTATCTACGATCGTATCAAATCGCTCCATGATGTGGGCTTGGATTATCTCGAGCTCGGGCAGTCAGCGACAACTCTTTCTGGGGGTGAGGCGCAGCGTGTAAAGATTTCTTCTGAGCTCTATCGCCCTCATGTAGAAAAAACAATTTACCTTCTCGATGAACCATCTATTGGGCTTCACTATGAAGATATTGCAAAACTTATCGACATTCTTAATCGTCTCGTTGATAAAGGAAATACTGTAGTCTTGATTGAGCACAACCTTGATATTGTGAAGTCGGCGGATCATATCATCGATATTGGGCCAGAAGGTGGAGTAGGAGGTGGTAAGGTGGTTGCAACTGGAACCCCAGAGCAGGTCGCAAGTAACCCAAATAGTTACACTGGTCAGTATCTTAAGAAATTACTTAAAAAGAAAAAAGATAAATAAATTGACACAATAAAAAAAACGGCGCCTATGGCGCCGTTTTTTTTATTGTTCTCTTATCTAAAATAAAAAACCGCCACGAAACTTTGTTCGTAAGCGGTCTTGTGCTCAAGGTTTAGTACCTTGATGCCGGGAAGAGGTGAGGGGTGCCGTTTAAGTCACCACCGTCTCCGTAGTGCACACGTGCATGCACTCCGATAAGCGGAGGTTTTCTTTGGATAAAGCAGACCGCCTTACCGTCAGTGTCTTCTCCACGAGGATTTTGTTTGCATTTTTCCACGTTGAGACATCCGAAGCAAAGAGGGTTATTTTGGTTTTTACCCATGGACAACTCCTTTGTCTTTGTTTGGAGAACTGAAACCAAGACCTGCTTCACACTCAAAGTAATCAAGCGCTTCAAGGGTATCTGCAGGGATATTGGAAGTTCCTTGAGGGGGAGGCTTCTTCCACCAGGCCCGTGGAGTCTTTGGGGGACGGTTGCGTTGTGGACCTTTCCATTCTCCGAGTGACCACTTCATCTTCTGATCCTTTCTTGTAATGTGCTGTTTATATCCCACCAAGGTGTGTCCATACAAGTCTGTCGCTTGGTTTGGTTGCCGAAGGGGATTATTTATTATACAATATATTGAATGAAAAAGCAAGACCTCGAAAAATGTCTACTTCCTGATAATCCAGGGGTATATTTTTTTAGAGATGAAGACAGTAACATTTTGTATATCGGAAAAGCTACATCACTTCGTGATCGCGTACGAAGTTACTTCAGTAAAGATCTTGTAGAGACGAGAGGGCTGCGTCTTGTAAGTATGGTGACCGCTGCGCATACAGTAACTCATCAGGAGACAGAAAGTGTGCTTGAGGCGCTCTTACTTGAGAGTAAGCTTATTAAGGAGCATAACCCTCCGTATAACGTTAAGGAGAAAGATAATAAAAGTTTTACTTGTGTTGTTATCACTAAGGAAACTTTTCCTCGAGTGCTTTCTATGCGCGTGCGAGACTTTGAAAAAAAGTTCACCAAAAAAGAAGTAGCCTACGTATACGGTCCTTTTGCTTCAATGTCTTCCCTTAAGGAGGCAATGAAGATTATTCGTAAGATGTTTCCGTATCGAGATACCTGTGAGGCAGAATCAGTGAAGCCATGTTTTAATGCTCAGGTAAAGCTTTGCCCGGGTGTGTGTGTAGGAAGTGTTAGTGAAGCTGAGTATAAAAAAACGGTACAGAATATTCGCAAGCTTTTTGAAGGTAAAAAAACAGAACTTAAAGCTTCACTTACAAAGGACATGAACGACTATGCTAAAAGACAAATGTTTGAAAAAGCTTTAAAAATAAGGAATACTCTCTTCGCTCTCGATCATATTAAAGATGTATCGCTTATTAAAGATGATGATATTGTGTCTTTTAAAACGACATCATTTCGCATTGAAGCTTATGATGTTGCTCATATTTCAGGTTCTTATAGAGTAGGGGTAATGGTAGTAGTAGACGGCAAAGAAAAAGAAAAAAGTGAGTATAGAAAGTTTAAATTAGAGGAGTCTATAAATAATGATTACGCTGGATTAAGAACGCTTTTAGAGCGACGTTTTTCGCACGCAGAATGGCGGTATCCAGATCTTATTGTGATAGATGGAGGAGATGCTCACAAAAAAGTAGCTGAGAAATTTTTAGCAGAAAGGAACCTTCTCATCCCTTGTGTGTCAGTAGTAAAAGATAGTAAACATAAGGCAAAAGACATTCTGGGGGATAAAGTACATGTGGATTACCATAAAAAGGAAATACTTTTGGCTAATGTTGAGGCTCACCGTTTTGCGATCACTTACCACAAGACCTTACGAAACAAGGTGTTGTAGGTGCACTCTAAGGAGGGGTGTCAAGAGAAAGTGTTGACATCAAATACAGGGACAAAAAAATGGCTTTTAGGTAAAAAGTTGTACACTGTAGTCATTAGTAAATGATGTAAATATTTATGGCTATTCTGCAAATAATTAAGAAAAGAAATGGAGATATTGTTCCTTTTGATGTTGAAAAGATTGAAAGAGCGGTTAAGAAATCATTTGTAAGTGTTTTGCGTGACGAGAAAGCAGCGGTCGCAAAACACCTCTCGGAGCTTGTGGCTAAAGAGCTTGAGCTTGAAGCTCTTACTCGAGATGAGTATGTTCCTTCTGTGGAACACACTCAGGATTTGGTGGAAAAACATATTATGGGAGCAGGTTTCTTTGACGTTGCAAAAGCCTACATCATTTATCGCTACGAACGATCAAAAGAACGAGAAGAAGAACGTGCCGAAACACTTGAAAAAGTAGAAGAAGGGGGGATCTATATCACTAAGAAAAATGGAATAAAAGAGCGGTTTAACATCGAAAAAGTAAGAAAGAGTGTTGAGTATGTTGTAAAAGGATATGAAAAAGATGTTAACGTTGAACAGATCGTTAATCAGGTAAAGCTTGAAGTGTACGAAGGTGTCCCTACTCGCGATATCAGTAAAGCTCTTGTTATGACGCTTCGCTCAATGATTGAGCAAGATCCTGCGTACTCATACGTTGCATCTCGTATGATTCTCAAACAAATTGATGAAGATCTTTTTGGTGAACACATTAATTACACAACGCTTGAAGAAGATTACAAAAACCTTTTTGTGAAGAGTATTGAAAATGGAGTAGAGAAAGGACTTCTCGACGCTCGTATGCTTAATTTTGATCTTAAGCGCTTGTCATCTTCTATTGTGCGTTCACGCGATGAGCTTTTTATGTACCTTGGGTCACAAACACTCTATGAGCGCTATCTCGTTCGTGATGTAGAGGGGGACGGAAAGATTATTGAGAACATTCAAGGATTTTGGATGCGTATCGCCATGGGTGTTGCACTTGCAGAAAAAGAGCTCGACAGAACATCAAAAGCAATTGAATTTTATGAAGCGATGTCGACACTTCGTTTTGTGCCATCATCACCAACACTCTTTCATGCTGGAACAAAGCACCCACAGCTCTCTTCTTGTTACCTTAACACCGTAGGAGATTCACTTGAATCTATTTTTAAGGTATATGCAGATAATGCCCAGCTTTCTAAGTGGGCGGGAGGTATTGGTACCAACTGGACACAGGTGCGTGCATCTGGCGCTCTTGTGAAGAAGTCAGGTATTAAGTCAAACGGTCTTGTGCCATTTCTCAAGATTGCAAACGATGTAACTGTTGCCATTAACCGCTCAGGACGTCGTCGTGGAGCAACATGTGTATATATTGAGAACTGGCATTATGATATTGATGAATTCCTTGAGCTTCGTAAGAATACAGGAGATGATCGTCGTCGTACTCATGATATGGATACAGCACTTTGGATTTCAGATCTTTTCATGAAGCGTACTCAAAATGATGCAGATTGGACACTCTTTTCTCCAGATGAAGTACCTGAACTTACTGAAACATATGGTAAGGTGTTTGAAAATCACTATGAACGTTATGAAGCTCTTGCGAAAGAAGGGAAGGTAAAGGTATTTAAGACAATTAAAGCGCGTGATCTTTGGCGAAAGATGATCACTATGCTCTACGAAACAGGTCACCCTTGGATTACGTTCAAAGATCCTTCAAACATTCGTTCACCGCAGGATCATGCTGGTGTGGTACACAACTCAAACCTCTGTACAGAAATCACTCTCAATAACTCATTTGAAGAAACTGCAGTATGTAACCTCGGATCTCTTAACTATCAGCGTCTTATGCGTGACAACAAGTTCGATATTGATCTTGTTGCTGCAACTACAAAGACTGCTATTCGTATGCTCGATAATGTTATCGACGTTAACTACTATCCAACAGTTGAGGCGAAGAATAGTAACATGAAGCATCGCCCGATCGGACTCGGCATCATGGGCTTCCATGATGCCCTCTATATGATGAATATCAACTTTGATTCTGATCAGGCAGTTGCATTTGCTGATGAATCAATGGAAATTATCTCATACCATGCAATTCTCTCATCTTCAGAGCTTGCACGTGAACGAGGTGCGTACTCAAGTTTCAAGGGAAGTAAGTGGGATAGAAATATTTTCCCAGTAGACACACTTAGTCTTCTTGAGAAAGCTCGTGGAATAGATATTCCTGTTTCAAAGACAGGTAAGCTTGACTGGACTCCTGTGCGAGCGTCAATAAAGCAGTATGGTATGCGGAACTCAAACACCATGGCTATGGCACCAACAGCAACTATCTCAAACATTGCTGGGTCTGTACCATGTATTGAACCTATCTATAAGAACATCTACGTAAAATCCAATATGAACGGAGAGTTCATTATCATTAACCCATACCTTGTTAGTGATCTTAAGGCGCTTAATCTTTGGGATTTCGAAATGATTGGGCTCCTCAAGTACAACGATGGATCTGTAAAAGATATTCCTCAAATTCCTGCTGCGCTTAAAGATAAGTACAAAGAAGTATTCCAAATTGATCCTTCATGGCTTCTTAGGTCAGCTGCGGCTCGAGGTAAGTGGGTAGATCAGTCACAGTCACTTAATGTCTACTTTGCGGGCACTTCAGGACGTGAACTTGCGGGTATCTACGAATACGCATGGTCTCTTGGACTTAAGACAACTTACTATCTTCGTTCTCTCGGAGCATCACAGGTAGAAAAGAGCACAGTGAACGCTGTAGAATTTGGTTCAACACATAAGCGTGAGACGGGTGCTTCTGCCGGATCTCCGATTTCTTCTGAGGCTATCACTTCTGCTTCATCTACCGTTTTTTTAACTGCTGTAGCATCAGCTGTTACTCCAAAAGTTGAACAGGCTATTGGCCAAGTATCTGCTCAGGCGTCTCCAGTTACTCCTATTCCTTCACCTGTACAACCTGCTCGCGTGCAAGAAAAAGTAGAAGCTGTAGCGCCTAATCTAAAATATAAAATCACTGTCATGCCAGAAGCAACATGCGATGGATGTCAATAAAAGATAACTAAACACTTACAGTGTATTTCTAAAAAATGAGATATACTACCTTCACTATGCAACCACAACCACTAACAAATACAACACCACACACACCAATCATCGACCGCACAGCGGGGCGTGTAGACGTGAATAAGCGTAAGATTATTAACGGAGAAGGGGCTGACGTTGTTCAGCTATGGCCTATCAAGCATAAGTTTGCTTGGGATGCGTACAACGTTGGAAACTCAAACCACTGGCTTCCAACAGAAATCAGTATGCAATCTGACATTGAGCAGTGGCGTGCACAGAATGTGCTTACCGATGATGAGCGTCATGCATTTCGTATGGTGCTTGGATTCTTCACAACTGCAGACTCAATCGCTGCAAACAATCTCGTACTTGCTTTCTACAAGCACATCACTTCTCCTGAAGCCCGACTCTTCCTCCTTCGTCAGGCATATGAAGAAGCTATTCACACTCAAGCATACCAGTACATTGTGGAGTCACTTGGTCTTGATGGAACAGAAATCTTCAACATGTATCGTGAAGTAGACGCCATCTACAACAAAGATGAATTTATCCTTTCTTTCAACGAAGGAATCTTTGACCCTAACTTCAAGACTGGGACATTTGAAAATGATCAGAAATTCCTCGAGAACATGTGTGTGTTCTCGCTTATCCTAGAAGGAGTGTTTTTCTACTCTTCATTTGCAGTGATGTTTGGATTCCAGCGTCAGAACAAGCTTGTTGGATCTGCAGAGCAGATTCAGTACATCATGCGTGATGAAAGTGCTCATATGAACTTCGGCATTGATATGATTAACACTATTAAGGAAGAACAGCCAGAACTTTGGACACCGCAGTTTGTAGAAAGATTTGTGAAGCTTATGCGCCAAGCAGTAGATCTTGAATACAAGTTTGCGACAGAAGTATTCCCGCGAGGAATCTTTGGTCTTAACGCAGACGGATTTAAGCAATACATCGAGCATATCGCTGATCGTCGTCTTGCTCGTGTAGGAATTGAGCCTATTTACGGATCATCAAACCCCTTCCCGTGGATGTCAGAAGCGGTGGATCTTAACAAGGAGAAGAATTTCTTTGAGACACGAGTTACTGAATACAAAGTAGGAGGAACCTTAAGCTGGTAATCTCTTTGTGATTCTCTAACCCAATCTACTTTGTTGCGTGAAAATTTTTCTCCACGCAATGTACTACTCGTACATTTTGGTCGAAAAATTTTCACGCGCCGCGTATCTTGGGTCATATAATCACAAATAGTACCCCAAGTTCTTGAGATATATTTATGTCTTATATTTAATTAGTATGAATAGAGAAGATTTAACAAATCACATTAAAGGTTCTTATCTTAAAAAAGAATACCTCGAATCTTTTCTTGTCCAAAGTGCTTATATAGAAGGCTTACTTAAATTGTTGGCAGATTATTCTTTTTGGGATCAAAATAAGGAAAAAATAAAGGAAGGAGGAAAAATGATCTTAAACTTACGCAAAAGAGTTGGTGAATTAAGTTTAAGCGAGCTGGTAAAATTTTTGCACGAAAGTGATCTTATTGATAAAGAGCAGAAAGAATGTCTAAATAAATATAGATCAAAAAGAAATAGTGTTTTACGTGATCTTGTTAGTAAACTTCAGAATGCTGAACTTAATAATGAAATTAAAGAGGCATGTGATTTAGGTAATGAAATTATCACCAAAGATAATTTTAAAACTATTGAAAAAATTATTGATGAGCTCGAAAAGATTAAAATAGAAGCAGAAAAAATTGGATTAGAAGAAAATAAGCAGAAGATACTTTCTTAATTAAGGTTAAAATTATAACTATGAACACAACAGAATTAATTATTGAAGATGAGGTAGTGGGAGGAGGAGAAGAGGCGAAGGCAGGGGATATCGTGACGGTGCGCTATGTAGGAACACTTACTGATGGAGCCATGTTTGATGCATCACATAATCGTGGGGACGAAGGGTTCACATTTCTGCTCGGTAAAGGGCAGGTGATTAAGGGATGGGATGTAGGAGTTGCTGGCATGAAAGTGGGAGGTAAGCGTAAGCTTACTATTCCTGCTGATATGGCATACGGTAATCGTGCGGTAGGTGGAGTTATTCCAGCGAACTCTACACTTATCTTTGAAGTGGAACTTCTTAAAGTAAACTAGTCGATAGTGTATAGGGAGGTCAGGAAAACAGGCGCGACCGAAGGTCGTGCCTGTTTTGTAATATCAATTATGTGTACCTATTTAGAAAAAAGAAAAAACCGAGATAAGGTGAGTGCTGTGACTTCCTTTATCTTCGGTTAGAAGGGTGGGTACCTATATGCCTATCATTGCGACCACGACGCTTTTCAGGACGAAGGTTACCCTAGAGCAAGGCCAGCCAATCGACTCCTTACATTTAACCCATCTAACAGCGGGACAGAGGCGAGGCTCACTATAAGAGGATGAGTCGGCCACATCTTTATAGGATTTATTGACGTTGTGTGATGGAGAGAACAAGCTCTCTCTTCTATAAGTGTAACATCTTAAAAACCTTTACACTAAAGGGTTTTTATGTTGACATTTAGTATCAAATATGCTATAATTATATACTGTGCATTGTTCTTTAAACAACTAAGGTGAGAGGAGAAAAGTATTCGCATCATCTGTTTTGCCACTCTTTGTTTTGTGGTTGCGCTCCTGTTTTTCTTGGCAGGATTTAGCAGTGAACATCTCTCGATGCTCTGGTACTTCTTCTCGGTTATCCTTGTTATCATTGGGGCGCTCCTGGTTGCGTTCTGTGTGGTAAGAAGGAATCGTCAAAAGTACTACACCTTCGACGCCGGTCATTCGGTCTAAAAAGCCCCCGTGTAGCTGTTTGCAAGAAACTTTGCTAACAACTACAGGGGGTTTTGTTGTTTTTGTAACAAAATATTCCTTCAAGATTAATGGAAATATGTATATACTATAGGGTATGCTTAAGGTCTCAACCAGTCTTCCAGATATTGTTGTACTTCGTGGAGGTAATCGCGATTTTAAACAATCTCTTACAGAAGGAGGAGAAGTTCTTGCTTCTCTTACAAAGATCGGCTACGAGCCTGTTGATGTACTTATTGGTAAAGATGGTGAGTGGACAGCGAGAGGTTTTCCGACTAACCCGCACGATATTTTTTCAAAAGCACATACTGTTGTTGATACAACAAGAATGAAAGGGCAAGAGTATCAGTCACTTGCTCGTCGCATGGGGGTGCCGCTTCTTTTTTCAGAAGACCATGATGTGACGCTTAATAGAGAAGATCTCTATCGTGTACTAAGGCAACAGGATATAAAAGTACCTGAGACATTTGTGGTACGAGCTCATGATCCGCTCGACGATAAAGTCTTTCGTCATCTTTGGACACATTTTCATACACCGCTTCTTATTCGTCCACTTATTAAAAATCAGGCAGTGCAGTCTAAGCTCATTAAACGTTTTCATGATCTTGAGGAAGTGCTCCGTAAGTATCACGAAGAGGGTATTGATGTTCATGTGCTTACCTATAAAAAACTACCAACAAGTTCAGTGGCAACACTTCCTCATTTTCGTAATGAAGAAATTTACACTTCAATGTGGGTAGACAGTTTTCAAGATGGAGATGAGCTCCCTAGTAAAAACTCACACCTACGATCTCATTTTCAGCCTCCAGAGTTTAAGAAAGAACATGTAACTCAGCTTGCTAAAAAAATTCATAAAGCGCTTGGTCTCAAACATCCGGCGTGTATTGATTTTGTGTATCACAACAATCACTATATAACTGTTAACGTAGACTGTAATCCAAGCTTAAGAAAAGATGGGCGTTTTGCTCAATCACTTGCAACAACTGGTGTTGAGACAGGACATTATATTCATGAACACATCAAACGTGAATTCGGTCGATAAGGCAATTTTAGGAGTAGTACTATCTCTCCCTATCCTTATGATTATCTTGTATTTTTTCGTAGTGCGCTAGTTTGTGTGGTAACTAGATATACTTCTTTTTAAATCTTTTATCTTCTAAAAGTTTCTAGTAGAAAATAAGAAAACCGCCCCTCTGGTAAGTATGGCGGTTTTCTTAAATCTTATTGGAAATAAGAGACGTCTTTGTTTGATGCGTACGGTTGCTTCTTTAAGCTTCCAACGTAACAACTTCTTTTTTGGCAGCTGTCTTTGTTGAAACCTTAGACGCTCCCGCTTTGTTGGCAGACACTTTCTTTTTTGAAGAAGGTGCTTGCTTCCCAGTTGTTTTTGAAGCCGCATCTGCTTTTTTATCGGCATCGACAATAGTTGCTTTTGTAATCCATTCTGCAAGCTTCTTTACTTGTGCCATGGCTACTGCTTTCTTCTCAAACTTTTCAGATGAGACGATGAGCTTGCCGTCACGAGAAAGAAGTTTGTACTGGTACATGCCTTTCTTGTCTTGATAGACTTCAAGGATTGTCGTCTTTGACATTCTTTTTTCTATTAAAAGCTGATAATGAAACAACTGCCTAC
>CAYJED010000009.1:13198-21423 GCA_964369115.1 uncultured Candidatus Saccharibacteria bacterium | reverse complement strand
TACTCATTGACGTATATTCTAGGTGGATATATGCAAAGAGTTATCAGAGAATTAATGCAAAGACATCGCTTAGTTTACTTCCATACTATGCAGGTTTCTGCTTAAGTGGAATAATGACTATCGTCTACGCCTTCATACAAAATAAAAAAAACGATGTCATAAAACCGCTTCGTGTTGAGTTTATGATAAAGCTAATCCAAGCTATCCTATTGAAATGGGAAGTTTAGACGGGTACCCACTTATATAGTAATAAAAACAAAACCCGCAAATTTTGCGGGTCGAGAAAAACGTTTTTATTGAGCCATTGGGGAACGTGGCCTACGATCGATAGTTCTACCAAATGGTTTTCTAGTAATCCAAACATCCCCCTCTCTTGCATACCTTGGCCTACTACGAAACCGATGTGCATGCCTACTTTCTGAAAGGAATTCACTACTCCGATCTCTAAACGGAGAACTGCTTATTGGACGAGAATGTTCCTCAGACCCATGCTGGAGGTACCAGTAATTTCTGATTACTTTACGACGATACGCCTGCTCTATTTGATAAGCAATAAATAGATCAGCACAGTACAACGTCCCGAGAGCAATCATAGTCTTTTGGTATGACATCACCGTACCACTAGCAAGAACTACGGAAAAGTATCTGTCCACAGACGAAAGGAACAGGACTTCGAACATGAGGCCAAACAAGAATACGAGTAAGTAAGGAGGTCCGCTATCACTTGTTGTATCAACAGCGTTTCTTACATCAACTTCGTAGCTCGGTACACGATCAAACAAGGCGGCTGCAATGTCAACAAATGACAACACCATAAGAACAGCCACAATCAATGAAAAGACCGAAGTTAGTCCAAACGAGAACCATACTTCTTTCATGGGGTAGAAATACAAGCTATACAGCACTCTGTACAGAAGAAACCCCGCAACCCCTTTGACAAAAAGTGAACACAGAAGAAGTACAAAAGTTTCCCCGCGTAACACCCACGTCTCTTGCTTATCGTATCCTCCGTAATGATTCTCTTCGTCTTTCATCGTAATCTCCTCAAGAGAAGTTAATGAACGAGAGCCTTACATACTAAGGCATTTCTTACGAAACTCTATCATAGAAAGAACGCTGGCTCAAGAAACAATTCTAAGTGATATACTCGCTTCATATGCCAAAGAAATTTATCCCCCTTCTCGCTCTCCTTGTAGTCCTTATCGTCATTATCGTTGCGGTACGAGGTGTGCCTGAACCAACCACTAACAATAACGAACAAAAGGAAACCGTTACAGAATCACCTGTAAGCGAAAAAACTTCCCCAGAGCCTGTTGGAAAGAATACAAGCTTTACCTTAGACGGAAAGCTGATCACGCTTACAAACGGCCTCCACGAGGCCCCTGGCGCCCCAGGAAGTGTCTCAAAGGTAGTAACACGTTACTTTGGTAACGGAGTTTCTGGAGACCTAAACGGAGACGGTTATACTGATGAAGCTTTTCTTGTAACCCAAGAAGGTGCTGGGAGCGGAACATTCTTTTATGCTGTTGTTGCTCTTAAAAAGGAAGACGGTTACATTGGAACAAATGCTTTTTTTATTGGTGACCGTATTGCACCGCAGAATATGTATATTCCAGGTAACTCGATGGAGCTTCATGTAAACTATGCAGACCGTCGTGATGGAGAACCAATGACCGCAAGCCCTAGTCAAGGAAAAGTAAAACTTCTTAAAGTTACAGGCCAAACCCTTGAAGGCTTAATGAAATAAACAATCAGGATCTTCTTGCGAAGAAAAGAGAAGCGAGCTACCCTTACTAAGGAAGGCGCTCTTGGCTACGGAAAAGGAAACTCATTTACGCTCATGCTTTTCGAGAGGAGTTTTAAACTCCCAAAAAACGTACCGCTAAAAATCTCAACCGACCACTTACTCTCTCAACAAGAAAGAGGGCTGCCGTGGGATATTTGGTGGGAAAACCACCTAGAACACAATAAAGATGCGGAACGTTTTTATTACGATAAAAAGTCTCATGCTTTTGGCTTCATGAGAGAGGTAATAACACCTCTACCGCAAACTGGATCAGGGTTTTTTCGTGATGACAACTAGTTCTTGACTTGAGCCATTTGGACTTTTATAGTTCAAATGGCTTTTACTTTTATGATGCTATACTTTAGGTGTATATGGATAAACACCATCACTCAAAAGGTCTTAGCTATCGAAATATTTTTGGACTACTTATTTTGCTTATTGGCGGAGGAGTAGCTTACACATCTCTTAAGATACAAAACCTACAAGAAGAGTTGTCGATACTAAAGGAAGAGTTACGTATCACTGAACGAGCACATTCGCAACGTCTTTCAGATCTTGCAAGCACCACACTCTCTTTAAATGAAAAAACAACAGGTCTTTCTGAAGGACTAAATTCAACTGTAGAAAATTTAAGTGCAGTGCGAAATAAAGTAGGAGGAGTAGAACAAGCTGTTGGAGTAATAGGAAGTACGGTTGGTGATCTTAAAAAACTAGCAGAAACAGATGAGGAACTTCTCAATAAGTATTCGAAAGTGTACTTTTTAAACGAAAATTACACACCGCTTAATGTGGTTACTGTATCTCCTGAATATACCTATAGCAATTCTCGTAATGAACAATTTTTGCGAGAAGCTTGGCCATTCTTAAAAGATCTTCTTGATGAGGCAAAGCAAGACGGCGTAGCTCTGTATATAAAATCTGGATACAGATCTTTTGATGAACAGAAATCTTTAAAATCATTCTACAGTGTAACCTATGGAGAGGGAACAGCTAATACTTTTTCTGCAGATCAAGGATACTCTGAACATCAACTAGGTACCACAATTGATTTCATCACTTCAGGACTTGGCGGAAAACTAGAAGGGTTTGATAAGACAAAAGCATATGAATGGCTACTTGATAATGGTCACAAATACGGCTTTATTGTATCTTACCCTAAAGGGAATGGACATTATATTTTTGAACCATGGCACTGGAGATTTGTAGGAATAAAGCTTGCCACATACCTCCACACAACCAAAAAGAACTTTTACGATCTTGATCAAAGAGATATAGACACTTATAGAATTCATATGTTTGATAGATAGCCCCCTCTTTACAAAAGGAGAGGAGGAGTATACTGAAGGAGTATGCCTTCAAGTAAACATCTTTATATTATTGGTGGAATTATATTACTAGCTATTATTCTTATTCTTTCGTTTGAATACAAGGAAGGAAAACTTCCAAGTATGGGAGAAACCTCAACCAGTACAAATACAGGAACAAGAACAGAAAAAGAGGTCGAAGCACCTGTAGCAGAAAAACCTTCTGCAAATACACCCCCTAAAGAAACTACAACTGTTTCGACAGGAACAGGATCTTCTAAAGGATTTGTTACCTACTCAAATAAAGTGCTCGGCTTTAGCGTGAAGTACCCGTCTTATGTAACCCCAAGATCTGACTTTTTTTCTTTTAATGAACTAGGAACACAGTGGAGACTTTACCCTCATCTCACCAATCAAGGAAAAGCAGTTATTTCTTTCCCTATTTTTAGCAGAAACCAAGGAACAAGCTACACAGGGAAAGAAGCGTACCCCCTTTACTACGCTTCTGAGGTACGTGTAGGTACAAGCGACAATACCGCAAAATGTTATGACAAAGATGCAGACTTTCCTAATCAGGTAGCAGAGTCTGTAACTATTAACGGCGTAGCATTTAAACGATTCAAGAGCACTCAAACTGTAGGAACTGGCTACGTAGAAGCAGAAAGTTATCGTACCGTTCGAAATGGAAAATGTTTTGTTATTGAGCGAATGAAAAACATGTCAACAATTAAGAAAGATGGAATGAAACAAGACATTACCGATCAAACACTTCTTAGTTATTACACACTTGGGGACACAATTATTAAGTCATTTACATTTACAAAGTAAACTGGAAAAAATAAAAGGGTGACACCTGCGGTGTCACCCTTTTATTGTGCTTAATTTTATATACCCGAAGTATAAGCAGTCTTACTCAAAAAGTGATTTAATCTTTTTGAAAAATTTTTTAAACGGAGAGTCTTTTACTTCTTTTTGTGATGTTGTAGAAGTTTCTATAAATCCTTCATTTGCTTCTACTTGAGCTTTCTTGGTAACAACATAGGTTGTAGGAATATATACTGAAGGCTCTACAGCAGTTGGTTCATTTACATTTTGCTGTGACGACACCTGACCCACACACCGAGAGATCTGATGTGTAGCTCCGTCGTAAATACCATTTGGAACAAATCCGAGTGATCGCTGGTAAGCAATGAGAGCACGGTGGGTAAGAGCACCAAAGTATGTAGTCTCATTACCTAAAGATCCAGATCCTGACTGAGCTACAGTAAATCCTTTACCATTTAAGAATCTCTGAAGCTCTCGTACAGCATCGCTTCGTTTACCAAAGTAAAGTGATGATGAGGTTACAAGAAGACAATTTGAACTTGTGAGATAAGGAGCTGATGGTGATGATGTTGCTACAGGAACAGGAGCATAGTATCCTCCGCCTCCACCATAGGAACTACCACCTCCTCCACCGGTAACAGGAACAGTTACTGTAACTACAGATGTACTTGTTGTTGTTCCACCGTAAGCATCGGTAATGGTAACAGTTACTATATATGTTCCAGATGATCCGTAGGTATGACTAAGAGTTGTTCCAAGTGAAGTAAGCGGGAATGTCTGAGATATTCCATCACCGTAGTTAATAGTGTAAGTCCAAGAATCGGTGAGGTATGGTGAAGATGTTGCATTCTTGTCGGTACTTGTATCAACGATTGTTACTGTCCCCTGATTTGTTGATGTGGTGAAGGTAACTGAAGGAGGAAGATTAATCATCACTTCAACGGGAGTAGGTACAATTACTACAGTTGATGATCCGCTAGGGAGAAGAACGGTTCCACCATAGATAACATTATCAGTAATAACAGCATCTGTAATAGTTGTATTTCCAATATTTGAATTAGTTATAACTGTTGATGTGCCTTGTATAACAGTTCCATTAAGAACAGATCCTGTGATGACAGCATTTGAACCTATCGAGGTGGTAACATTTATAAGTGTTGAAGTACTTACTGTTGTGTCGCGAACCACAGAATTACTTACAGAAGAATTATCTACGACCGCTCCCTGTAGAGTTGAGCTTGTAACAGATGAACTCGCAACAGTTGCTCCACTAAACGTTGATGACGCAACAGTACTTAATGTTGTTGTACTTGTCGTGATTGTCGAATAGGTAACTGTTGAAGTTGCAATATACGATGCTGAAACTGTTGAATAGAGCACATCTGAAGCAAACAATTGTGAGAACATGGTAATAGTTGACCCTGTAACATCATTTGTTTGTCCTACTGGATCAATAAACGAATCACTTACTGTACAGTTTGTACCTGTGTAATTTTTTGTAAATGAATTAGTAATTGTACAGTCAGTGAAGGCGCTGTTAATGAAGATTGAATCAACTGCAACCACTCGAGTAAAGTCTGTCGAACTTGCGGTAACATTACTTAAATTACTGCTGTTGATACTGTATGGCGAAGAGAATGTTGAATTAATAATCGTTGTTGTACCTGTAATGAAGAGCTCTGTACCTGAGGCAACTGTTGGAGCATAACTTACGTAAGTAACTCCATTGAAGGTTGAGTTAGTGATAGTAATAGCACTATCGGTAATTACTATTGGTCCATAGTGATAAGCTGATGAGAAGTTACCAACATTATCAACTGCAATGATATGGAAGTAATACGTTCCATTTGGAAGAACTTCGGTTATTGTTGTTGAAGACGTTTCTACAGTTGCATCTGGGAGTGTTGTAGTTGCACCGTCAATAACATACGAATACCCAAGGAGACCAGATTCAAAGTCGGTTGACGCTGTCCAGTTAAGTGTCACGGACTGATTTGAAACAGGCGCACCCGGTGAATGAGTAGGAGAAGAAACGGTAACACTGCTTGGAGGAGTAACATCTGGCGGATATGCTGCGAAAGTTACGTAGAGATCATGATCAGCGTTTACGTTAGTAAACGTATAAAGTGTTGTTGATGCGATAGAGACTCCATCAATAGTAAGTGTGTCGATATAGTATCCAACATCTGGAGTAATTGTAATACTTATATCTTCACCTTGAAGCACTGTTGAAGTTCCTTGTGGGCTTACCATTCCACTTGTACTTGCTGTAGTCACAATAGTGAACGAAGGACGTCCAGAAAGTGCAGTAAAGACAGCTTCAATAGTATGATCACTTACTATGTTTGTAAATGTATATGAAGTTGTTGTTGCCACAGAAACCCCATCAACAAGAAGATCTGTTAACTCATAACCAAAGTTTGGAGTAATAGTATAAGTAATTGAATCCCCTTCAACTACTGTTGAAGTTCCTGCTGGAGTAATAGCACCCTGTCCAGTTTTAGTAGCATACACATCATGATAAACAATTGGAATAACAGACACTGTTCGAGTGGCAGTAGCTAGATTTGAAGATGCGTCAGCTACAGAATAAATAATTTCATATGTCCCAGTTGCTGCTGTGTTTACTATTCCAGTAATTGAAATGTATGGAGTAAGGTCACCTTCTACCGCATCAAGTGCTGTCGCTCCAAGCTCAGTGTAGGTATCACCAACAAAGAGTGTACTGGCAGGGTTTCCGTTAAGAGCAATAACAGGAGCGTCTGTGTCTGGTGCAGAGAGAACATGTACAGTACGAGTACTTTGTGCTGAAGCGTTTCCATTTGCGTCAGTTACTGAATAGGTCAGTACATATGTTCCCACTACTGAGGTGTCGACCGTACCTGAAACAAGAACACTTCCTGTTATATCTCCATCAATCGTATCGAGCGCTGTATAGCCAGGGTCAGTAAATACCGTACCTGTCGCAACAGACATAGTCGGTCGACCAAGCAGGGTAATAATTGGCGCTGTGGTATCAACAGTAAGAGGTAAAGACGTTATTACAGCAGAGCTATTAAGTGATGTATCAATAGCACGCAAAGAGAAGTACCACACCCCATCTTCAAGATTTGTCTCAGAGCTTGTTGAGCTTATTTCAACAATCATATCTGGAACTGATGATGAACTATTTGTATAGAGAACCGAATACCCAAACAGTGCCGTATCGTCAATCGAAGATGTCCACGACGCCAAAACTGTGCTTGAAGAAGTTTTAACAAAAGTAAGAACTGGATCAGATGGAGGAATCACATCAAGAGGAGTAGGGATGTCATCAATAATAATTGGCCCGAAAGTTACAACAGAAGAAATGTTTTCATTTGTATCAACTGAAGCAATATAGAAATACCATACACCGTTTGGAAGCACCTGTGTTGTCGAGGTTCCTGTTGTATACACGATGCCACTTACCGTATCATTTGATGAAGTGGAAACTTTATATGAATACCCTGCTAAAAGAGTTTCATCAATTGCATCATCCCATTCAAGAGTTACTGTATGCAATGTTGAAGTTGAACCCTCGATATGAGTATTGCTTGTAACTACTACTGGCCCCGTAGGAGGAGTTGTATCTCCTGTAAGTGGAGCATCAATAATAATTGGCCCAAAATGAGTAGTTGAAGATGAAACGTTTCCTGCAGCATCAACCGAAAGAATATGAAAGTACCAGATACCGTTTGGAAGAATCGCTTGAAGATTTGTTATATTGCTTTCAACAGAAGCATCTGGCGATGTTGTTGGATCAGCATCAAAGAAATATGAATATCCCGATAAAGATGTCTCATCTGTTGCAATGTCCCAAGTAAGATCAACTGCTTTTATGGTTGAAGTTGCGTCTACGACATGAGATGAACTTATCACAGTAACTGGTCCCACCGGCGGAACAATATCAACATCAAGAGTTGTAGAAAGATTAAACGGCCCAAATGTTGCAACTGAAGAAAGGTTGTTCGATAAATCTTTTGCTAGAACCGTGAAGTACCAAGTTCCGTCTGTTAGGATAGTTTGAGTTCCTGTTGCATTTGTTTCAATAATTGCATCTGGTGTTTCCAATATATTTTCTGACCACACAAACGAATACCCAGAAACAAGAACATTATCTGTAGAATTATTCCACACCGCTACTACTGTTGAAATATTTGTCGATGTTGAAATAGTTACAACAGAAATATTTCCTGGAACCGAAGGAGGAATAGTGTCAGGTCCAGCAATGACTTCAATCACCGTTACCGTACGTGTAGCTGTACCTGTATTTCCTGCAAAGTCAGTTA
>CAYJED010000009.1:0-13098 GCA_964369115.1 uncultured Candidatus Saccharibacteria bacterium | reverse complement strand
CTGGAGCTTCTGTATCTGGAGTACCGGTTGGAGTAACAGCAATGAAGGTAGCTGAAATGGTGTGGTTCTGTTGTACGTTAGTAAATGTATATGCTGTTCCTGTTGCAATTGAAATTCCATCTACAACAAGTGAAGCAACATCATAGTTGACCTCTGGAGTGATGGTATATGTTTGATCAGTGCCTTCTGGAACTGTTGTAGTACCTGTTGGAGTGATAGTTCCGAACTGCCCTGCTGAAGCAACGATGTCGAAAGTTACAGGAGGAAGAGGATCAATCACCGTTACCGTACGTGTAGCTGTACCTGTATTTCCTGCAAAGTCAGTTACAGAATATGTGACGGTGTATGTTCCTGTGGCTGCGGTGGTAACGTTTGATACCTGTGTAATGTTTGCTGTTACATCTCCATCTACATTGTCGGTAGCGGTTGCTCCAAGATCAAGGTAAGGATCGTTAACAAAAAGTGTTAGTGATGAGCTTCCTGTGATAGCGATAACTGGAGCTTCTGTATCTGGAGTACCGGTTGGAGTAACAGCAATGAAGGTAGCTGACCAGCATCAGTGTAAACAGATCCTGCGGCAACAGTGATTGCAGAAGATCCACTAAGCGTAATAACTGGTGCTCCTTGATCAGTTACGGTAATAGTACGAGTAACCGGTGTTGCAGCATTACCTGCATTGTCAGATACACGATAGGTAAGTACATACACTCCAGGAGTAGCAGTGTTAACAGCTCCTGTTACTGAAATACGTGCTGTGATGTTGCCATCAATATTGTCTGTAGCTGTTGCTCCAGCATCAGTGTAAACAGATCCTGCGGCAACAGTGATTGCAGAAGATCCACTAAGCGTAATAACTGGTGCTGTTTGGTCTGAGTAAAGGACATTTACCCTAAAGGACACTTCTTCGTATTCAGCGGTAAACATGTTGTAAGCAGAACATGTAACAAGGTTAGAACCTACCGGGAAAAATGACCCTGAAGCAGGTATACATGATACTGAAGGCTGGCCAGCATACTGCCCATCATAATAAAGAGTTGCTGTTGGTTTTACATAATAAACAGTAACCCCAGACGGAGACCCTGCTTGCACCGTAAGAGAAGACGGCACGTCAGAAAAGTATATGTATGAGTAGCCATAACCATATTCCTGAGCATATGCTTTCTCTACGTTTCCAGAGAAAGTTGTTTGTAAAAATTGAGATGTATTGCTATTGGTGGCAGCAAAGAAAAATAGAGAAACAGCCATAAAAGACAAAAATACCTTTTTACTTACAGGGTTTTGTTTTTCTAGCACTTTACGGAATATCCGTCCAACAAATGAGAATAGAGAGGGTGATTTCATACCCTTTAATTAATGTGATAAAAAATTTAATAAAAGGATATGAACACCGTGTAAAAGACATTTTTTGTCTTTTAAAAGGAACATTCTGTATTGCTTTTGCGTTGCCGCAAAATTCACCACCAATGTACTACGTTATGTAAGGCGTATACTACTCCTTTCATAAAAAAAATCAAGTACTATACTACATATTAGTTATTGAATTTTAGTATGACTAAACACCTTCGTTCACTTTTGCTATTTTTGACCCCTGACAGAAAAACATTCACCCCTTTCTTAAGGGAGCACGCTGTGCTGTACTGGGTCATTATTCTTACATCACTCCTTCTTCTTTCGTCGCTCACCTATACGTGGTTAAGAGTTACAACAACAGGATCTTCTGTGTTCGCTTCAGTGGTTTACCAGTTAACAAATGAAGTAAGGGCAGAGTACGGCCTCTCACCTCTTAGGTATAGCCAAAAACTTTACAAAGCAGCGGAAGCAAAAGGGTACAACATGTTTACTGAAAATTATTTTTCACACACATCACCTACTGGTAAAAACGCTTGGTATTGGATTAGTAAAGAAAACTACACCTACGAAACAGCTGGTGAAAATTTAGCTTTTAACTTTAATTCTTCTGAGGAAGTGAAAAAAGCATGGGTATCTTCTCCTAGCCATAAAGAAAATCTTCTCTCAAAAACATTTACAGAAACAGGTGTCGCTGTGGTGCGGGGCGAGGTTAATAATACCCCGACCATTCTAATTGTTCAGCTATTTGGAAAACCCGTCTCAAATGAATCCGCAGAACCATTTTCTTATTTCAAAGATATTCTACATACTTTTATATTTAAAATACCATACTACATTAGCTTAATTTATATACTATGTATTTACTTGATCGCTATCATACTTATACGCATGATTTTCCTAGAAGCAGAACATCATCACTATAAACATGTAGTTTATGGGATCTTCCTTGTTGCTTTTATTTCATCACTCCACTTCCTTAATTCTTTTTTACTGTAAACACTATCCACTTTTGAGACACTTAAGGAGATAAAAGTAATTTCATAGTGATATACTATGACTACAAATAAAATCGATACATGAAAAAATTATCGTACGTACTTCTCTTTTTCCTTACACTTGGACTGACAGCATATACAGGATATTTCACATATTCTATGTATATACAAACTACAAAGATCGTAGCATCCCCTCCTCAAACATCAACCACAACTACACAATTACCTGAAAACCAAAAAGTTTACAGAACTTCAAATGGAAAAGAGCTAACTGTAATAGAAGATAATGATGCAGAAAAAAGTATGAGCACTTTAACGCTTATTCCTTTTGGTTTTACAGAGAACGCAACCACAACCATAGAAACAAATAAATTGAATAAAGTTATTTTATTTGATATGAATAAAGATGGCAATGATGAGATTATTCTTGTGACAACATCAGTTTATTCCGGAAACCACTCTGAAGCAATTATATTTACGACAGCATCATCAAGTTCTCTTTTAAGAGTACAAATTCCCGACATCACAGAAGAGTCAACTGTGCCGGGCTCACTTTTTGAGGGTTATACCGGATTAGACACTTTTAATCTTATTAACGACATTGCGTTTATTAGAAGTTTTCCTATTTACATAAGTTCCGGAACAGAAATGCTCCCAAATGGAAAAATGAGAGAAATCATATACGAACTTAAAGAAAATCAAGGAGATTATTTTATATACTTTAAGAAAAATAATCTAACCGCAACGTCAACAAACTAAGAGATTGGACTTCGTAACTTATTTTAAGATACACTAAAAATATGCTACATGTCTTAAAAACTATGACTATCACACTAGTCGCAGTTTGTTCTGTTTTTGTTTTTAAAAATAGAACGTTAAATATTAATGAACAAACCCCAGACCCCCTTAAGCCAAGCATGGAAGTTCTGGTTCACTCTGAAAACGAAAGAGATCTAGGCAAAGATCTTATTGAAATAAGCACTCTTAATAATAAAAATAATAGAAGTGATTATGATATGCTGCATGAACAGCATTCGGACAGTGTTGATGGGTTTATTCCCATTATTTCACCATGTGAGATTAGTATGGGGTATAAATTAGGCACTCTTGATGAACGTTTCGGACTTACTAAGGAGATGTTTTTAGATGAGATTAAAAATGCTGAATATTTATGGGAAGAAGCCGCAAAAAAAGATTTATTCTTTTATGATGAAAAGGGCTCGCTTACAATTAATCTTGTCTACGATGAAAGACAAAGAAATACAGAGAGGATAAACTATTTAGCCTTAGAGATTGATAATGCAAAACTTTCAGCAGAGACACTTAAAGAAAGCTATGAGAATGACAAACTTTCTCATGAAGAGGACCTCGCTATATTTATAAAAGAAGTTGAGGAATTTAAAAAAGACCAAGACACATATCAGGCAGAAGTTGCATATTTTAACACCCAAGGAGGTGCTCCAAGAACTGACTACGAAAGACTTACTCAGGAAAAAGATCTTCTACAGCAAGAAGCTACCAGACTAGACGCAAAACAATCAGAACTTTCTTTGGCTATTGAATCAATTAATGTAAGAGTAAAAAAATATAACGAATTTGTTGTCTATATTAACTCCCTTATACGAGATAGTAACGCTCTCGGTGGCAAAAAATTCACAGAAGGAAGGTTTGTTCCAAGCACAAACACAATAGATATTTATAGTTATAAAGATACAACAAAGTTACGAAGAGTGCTAACACATGAACTCGGTCATGCTTTAGGGGTTGATCACACAACAACAAGAAACTCCATAATGTACTCGGTAAATATTGGAACAAATACTTCTCTAAGCGTAGAAGACATCGAAGCTCTTCAGCGTGTATGTAAGTAGCTATAGATTAATTCTTACAAGCTCTTTTCTTTCTTCGTCTTTTTTAATATAAAACTTTGAACGACCAACAATACGTTTGGTGTCAACTTTAACTGTTACTCTCCAAAGCCCTTCTGTAATATTTTCTTTTTGTGAGTACGCACGGTACCCATTCTCCCTTCCTCCGTCTAAAGTAAAAGCAATTACTGTCACGGGAAGCCATTTATTGGTAGCTGCATCATACTTTTCCCAGACATGGCTAATAGGAGCAGTAAGCTGTGCAGGTGCACTAACAGAACTGAAGAAGTAGGCACCATTATCCGAGTCACTTAAATGATATACAGGTGTCCTTATCGGAGCAAGGAATCGGTTATCTCTCTCTTTTTCTCCAACAAACCAATCAGATGTGCGCTCAACATGATGATATACACCACTTGTAACAAGCGAAAGAGGTACCGCTGGAATAACGTTTAAAAAGTAAAGCATTCCAATAAACATAGGAATACCAAAACCAAGAGCATACAGCTTAGGAGCTTCTTCCTCCCCGCTTTCAGAGAGGTATTCAAGTATCTTTATATATAAAAGAGAAATAATAGCGGTAATAACAATTGCAATTAAAAATGTTGTATCGTTTTGAACCCCAACAAAAAGAGGTGTATTAAAAACAACAAAAAAGAGCGTAGCAATGAGAAGAACTCCAACATCAAGAGTAAAACGAAAATGATGTGAGGAGACAAGCTCATTAGCTAACGCACAGAGAAGAAGTATGACAAAAAGTGGCCACGATACTGAAAAAGCGGCACTACGTATAGCGTATACACAAACAAAAGAAAGCGCAGAACCCGAAAAATAAGCAATCGCAAAAGTAAGAATAGAAAACATTCTCTGTTCATGTTTTGAGGCTGTATTGCGAGCAATTACCCACTCTCTAAGAGCAATCGAGATACCGACAATAAAAAGATATAGCGCCCCTATCCAGATAGTTGCAATATGTCCAGCGTCTGGAAGAATTAAAAGATCAAAGATAAAACCTCCAACGAAAAGGAGGGTGAGTGCATGTTTTTTTAAATGATGGATAAGTTTTTTTATTTTCATTAGAAAAATCTAACAACTACTATTTTTCTTTTTCTGTAAGCTTAATCATAATAGCCTGAAACGCAGCAAAAGAAGTTGAATTTGAGACAAGTAGTAAGCGTCTGTACTCAAGGAGTGTTATCAATGTTTTCGAACTAAACATGTAAGGGTATTTTTTTGCCAGAGAAGCTACTGTAGAATCTGATTCAATAAAACGCCCCAATAGCCCCTGTCTAACAAATTCAACAAAATCATCATATATATGGAGCGCATTTTTATTTTGCTTTTCAACCGCACCACAAAGAGAGGCAACAGAAGCAAGATCGTAAAGAGCTATAGCCTCAGCCAAATTAAAAAGAACACCTTCTTCAGCTACACCCAAAAAAGAAATAATAGCATCATCTGTAACTTCTTTTTCTGCTGTCACAAGAACCTGTTCAAGCATCCCAAGAGCGTCGCGGTATGACCCCTTACCGTGGTCAGCCAAAAGGAGTGCGGCATTTTTAGAGAGATGCTTCCCTTCCTTCTCTGCGACATGAAGAAGTCGTTCTGCAAGAATTTCTTTTTTAGGGATTTCAAAAACAAGCTTCTGGCAACGCGACACAATTGTTTCTGGTAATTTATCTGGGTCAGTTGTTGCAAGAATGAAGACAACATGTGACGGTGGCTCTTCTAAAGTCTTAAGAAGAGCATTTGCTGCTTCCTTTGTAAGCATGTGAGCTTCATCGACAATATATACCTTATAAGGGCTAGAAAAAGGTGCTGTGCGCACAGCTTCACGAAGCTCTCTAATCTCATCAATACCTCTATTTGAAGCCGCATCGATCTCTATGATATCTTCTGGGTTACAACCTATGTCACGGGCAAAAATACGCGCTACAGTGGTCTTCCCTGTCCCTCGTCCGCCGCAAAAAAGATATGCATGCGATATCGTTTTTTTCTGTATTGTTGAAGTAAGAAGGGTTACAATTTTTTCTTGACCAACTACGTCGTCAAATGTTTGTGGACGATATTTACGGTAGAGAGCAAGGTGGTGAGATTCTGACATATAGGAAAAGTATATCAATACTAGGCTAACACTGACAAATTATAAGTAATATGATATAATAATATTACTGTTCATTTCTGGGGAATCAAGGTGAAGTACGCACCTCACATTGCTGCCGCTATTGCAACTGGCGTTGCCGTCTGCTTTGGTCTCTATATCACGAAGGAACCTGGTTGCCTTTGGGGGTTGCTGATCCTTTTTCCGATCAGCCTCTTTTCAGCCAAAGCAGAATAAGACAGGCTCAAGAAATACCACTTAAGCAAAAACCGCTTTGGTGGTTTTTGTATTTTACTTGTCTAAACACTGCAAGAATTGATTAATAACCTTCTCAACCTCACTTGCATTACCACATTCCATCAGCTCCATACGTAATTCTTTTGCTCCATCAAAACCGTTTACATATGCCTTATAGTGCTTCTTCATAATGGCAAAACTTTTTATATCACCAAGCTTTTCTTCGTAGAGCTTACTATGTTCCACACATATACGAAGTCTCTCCTCAATACTTTTTCCTGCATTAAAAGCTTCTTCGTCAAAAAACCACGGGGTTCCAAATATCCCTCGCCCCACCATCACACCATCACATCCAGATTCTTTTGCTAAATGTTTACCTTCTGTTACTGAGGTTACATCGCCATTACCGATAAGCACAGTTCCGCCATTTTTTGGATCACCTGTTATATCACGCACCAAGCGTGCAATCTCTGGCATAAGCTCCCAATGTGCAGGAACAAGTGACATTTCTTTTCGTGTACGAAGATGCACCGTAAGCGCTGGCACACCACATTCAAGAATCTTTGGTAGCCATTCCATAAACTCGACTTTGTTATACCCAATACGAGTTTTAACTGAAACAGGGATGTCTCCGGCCCCCTCTTGAGCAGCTCGAATCACCTCTTGTGCACGACGCCAATTTTTCATATGCGCTGCCCCTGCCCCCTGCTTCTCAATACTTTTATCAGGGCACCCCATATTAATATCAATTCCATCAAATCCAAGCTCTCTACAAAGTGCTGTGGCTTTACGCATATTTTCTGGAGTTGAGGTAAACAGCTGAGCAACAATTGGACGTTCAGCATCTGTAAATTCAAGATCACGTTTAAGCACCTCTCTTCCAGGAGAATTAAGACCATCTGCCGAAACGAATTCTGTCCACGTCACCTGAGGGCCATGTGGCTTTGAATACTTTGCAATCATTGAGCGAAATGGCGCATCAGTCACATCTGCCATTGGAGCAAGAACGGTAATGGTTTCCTCTTTGGAAAGTTTAGTATCAATAATATCCTGCCAAAAACCGCGCACCTTGATGCCATTAAACTTTTTAGGAGAACGAGGACTAATTCGTTGTAGAAGTTGCGTAAGCACTTGTATCATAGTCATCAATTATAGCAGGAGAGCTAGCTTGTTGGAATCCATCTCCAAATTTATAAAATACTTTGTTTCCAAAACGAACATCAAGATAAAGAAGTTTTTCTTTATCTTTTTCTAGCTTTGTTTTAAGTGGATCGGTATCAATAGCGCTCACAAGAGTAGACCATGTTTTTTCCAAATCTCCGTCATGCAAAAATAGCACCTTACTGTACTCCCTTTCGTCATACATAATAGTGTCTCCGTCGGAAGTTACAACAATAGAAGAGACCGGGAAAATAATTGTTGTAATCTTATCCAGAAAATCAAGGAGGTTTTCTAGATACGACTCATTAAATGAAAAATGTTTTGCTGTTATTTTTTTTACAGGAAGCTTGTTATACGTTGCGTCAATCACGCTAGAGGATGCAATCGTTATAATGGGATATATTCCATTTTGGATTTTTGAATAAAAAAGAACCCCTTCTTTGTTAATAAGATAACCGTCTGCTGTTCTTAAAACAGGATCAAATCTTAAAAAAGTTATAGTAAGAGCCTGAAGTCCTGACCTACGAACAGAGATTAAGCTTGCATCCGGAACCTCTTTCTGGGAAATATCCCTAATTCGTTTTGAGTTGAACGTAAGAATATGATTATGAGGAAATATATAGTAGGTCATATAACCACTATCTTTCTCAAGCTGTTCACGTAACGATATTTTAGTAACATCATCCAAACCTTCTATTTCATAAGAAGTAATCCTAAAAATATCTGTTCCAAAAAGAAGGTAGGCAGAAAGAAGGATTGCGAGTAGCGCAAGTCCAATTTTTGATGACAAAACAACGCGTTCAAAGGTCTTTCTTTTTATCTTCATAAACTATTATCGGAACGGTGTCCCAAGAATAGTCTTACCGCCCATATACGGCACAAGTACCTCAGGAACTTTAATTGTTCCGTCAGCTTGCTGATAATTTTCGATAATTGCAATGAGAAGTCGAGGGGTTGCGGCGGCAGTATTATTGAGTGAGTGAACATACTCAGTTTTACCATTACCATCTTTATAGCGGATATTTAGTCGACGTGTTTGAAAATCATGAAAATAACTTGCTGAATGTGTTTCGCGATACTTCTCTTGAGAAGGAAGCCAAGCTTCTATATCATATTTCTTCACTTGTCCTTGTCCAAGATCTCCTCCACAGTTAACAACAACATGATACGGAATACCAAGCTCTTCCATCATCTCTTCAGCGTTTCTGGTGATTTCCTCGTGGAATTTTACTGATGTTTCGTGTGACGCTTCACAAAGCACAACTTGCTCACACTTATAAAACTCATGCACACGCACAAGACCTTTTACATCTTTACCGTGACTTCCTGCTTCTTTTCTAAAACATGGACTCCATACAATGTATTTCTTTGGAAGATCTTTTGCATCAAACACTTCATCTGAATGGTAATACATCGTTGCCACTTCACCTGTTCCAGCAAGATAATCATTTTCATCTTTATAAAGATCTTCTTCACCACCCGGGAGATATCCAGTCCCAAGAAGTGTTTCTTTTTTTACAAGTGAAGGTACGAGCATTGGCGTAAACCCTTTATCTTGCCATCGCTTCATTACGTACTGCCAAATTGCCATCTCAAGCATCGCGCCGTCATTTTTAAGGAAATATCCACGAAAACCAGATGTCTTTGTGCCGCGTTCAAAGTCCACCATATCCTGTTTCTCCATAAGAGCGATATGGTCGAGAGGAGTAAATGAAAACTGAGGAAGCTCCCCCCACTTTCGCGCTTCTACATTATCAGCATCGCTTCCCCCTTCTGGAACAGACATATCTGGAATATTAGGTACCGCAAGCATCAAAGTTCTCCACGACTTCATTATCTCCTGAAGCTCATCTTCTTTTACCTTAAGATCATCCTTTACCTTTTTCATTTCCTCAATAAGTTCAGCTCGACGAAATGCGTCAGCAGACATGATGGCATTACTTGCGCTATTTTGCTTAGCACGAAGTTCTTCAACTGCCTGTAATATAGAAAGTCTATTAGTATCGACGGCTATAAGCTCATCAACATTAAAATTACTGTGTTTTTTTGCTACGGCGTACTTAATAAGATCACTGTTCTCGCGGATAAATTTGATATCTAACATAAAAATTATTGTAACATGTTTATAGAATCTATTAAAAGTAAGGAAATCTCGAGTATACTTAGTCTATATGACAGAAGAATACGCACAACAAATGTTTGATGATGTAAAGGACGTTACCCCTAAAGTAACTTCACACAGGGAGCATTATAAGCACCCTCCCCATGGAGTACGAGACCATGTAGCAAAAGTGCTCGTTCATCTCTCTGCTCAAGCAGCAACGCTTCTTTTCAAAAAGCGCTACGGACATCGTGCGGTAGTGCTCGAAACAATTGCTTCGGTGCCTGGAATGGTGGGTGGTTTTTTCCAACACCTTAAGTCGCTTCGTTTTATACGAGACGACAAAGGGTGGATCAAAGCGTTGCTTGATGAAGCAGAAAATGAACGTATGCACCTCCTTATCTACAGCGGAATTGCGAAGCCGACTATTTTTGAACGTGCGCTTATTATGATTGTGCAAGTACTCTTCTGTATTGTTTATTTCCTTCTTTACTTACTCTCTCCTCGTACAGCACATCGCGTTGTTGGATATTTTGAAGAAGAAGCAATTCATAGTTATGAGGTATACCTTTCACTTGTTCATGATGGAACCCACGAAAACGTTCCCGCAACAGATCTTGCAAAGTCCTACTGGAAATTAGCAAACAGTGCACGTCTTACTGACATGATTGAAGCCACCATCTTAGATGAAATGCTTCACCGTGATGTAAACCATAAGTTTGCAGACGACAGAGAAGGCACAAGGATGTGGAGATAATGTACATACTAAAAGCGGCGCCTATGGCACCGCTTTTAGTATGTATTCTCTACTCCTCTTCTTTTACTTCAGTCACCGCAAGTTCAACATGCTCAACCGTAGGAAGAAGATCTTCTACATGAGTACCAATTGCTGTTTCGGTAACCTCTGGAGCAACTTTATTATGATGTGTAACTAATTCATTTTCTTCTGACATATACTCTATATGTACCACATCAGTTTTTTATCCGCAACGGACACGCGCCTTATCTTCAAGCACCTCAAGCTCCTTTTTCATATCAGTAAGCACAGCAAGAAGTTTCTCAATATCACCTTTTTCAGCATCAACATCTTCAATCGTTTTTTCAATAATCTTTTTATCATGTTTAATTCCTGACATGATAATAGAGTCTCCAATAAACACAGACACAAAAAGTCCAGTTGAAAGAAGGAGAACAACCCCTAAAACAGTTGATCCTAGTGGAGAAAATAGAACACTCCCAAGAGCTGTATGTTTCTCAAAGACATCCGCCATATGCCAAACACCTCGCCAAAATAAAACAACTCCTGTTCCACCAATAAACGTATACAAAAAAGGATGACGTGAAAGCTTTGCACGGATACGATCCTCCATTTTATCAAAGAGATAATAAATACTATCAATTGTCTTCATAGAGAAAAGTATACAAAGACTAGAGAAATATAGGAAGGGAGAGTGGTAGATAAAAACATATGTGGACTACCTTAGCTTAAGGTGGCTTCTTTAATTTTCTTATGCAACCAGTCAGCCGTAAGTAAATCTTCATACCAACTGTCAGGCTCTTTTTCCACAAGGTCTTTCCTGTACGACGAAAGTGCCAGAACTAAAAAAGTAAGCTCACGCGCAGAAAAAGAAATATTTTTTGTTTCCATAACAAAAAGAATACCGCGCCGCAGCAGGATAAACTGATATGCTTTTATGGTTACCAAATAAACAAAAAGGTCGTCTACTTTTAAAAACACCCCTTACTATATATAAGAGGTGTTTTACTTTTCTATCTCAGTTCCTTCATACAAAATTCTGAAGATCTCATTGATTTGCTCGAGTACCAGAGAGTTTATGTCAACAGTTGTTTTTGTATTAGAAGAGCTACATTTTTCACAAATGTATAGAACTTCTTCTTGTTGTGAACTGGATCCAGGAAAATGATGGGTAAATGAGCAAGAAAGACAGGTTGTCATGTATGGAGTCATGAAATACCTCTTTGTTTGGTTATCTGGAGATACTCTAGCATAATGAGGAGAATCGGTCACAAAATCACCTCCTCGTAAACTCGCCGGAGATGATTTTCCGACCCGCATTCGATTCTCCCGAAAGTGACGCAGGTCACTTTCTGTACGTGCCCACTGAAATAAAAATTTCCCAGAAAGAATCTGAAGAATTTTTATTTTGTAGACTTAAAGGAACGAGTTTTGGAAACAAGTTGTGAGGCAGATTGAGTATTTGTGTTAGGTGTTAAAAGAAGAAATGGAAAAATAAAAGCAAGGAATCCGCAAGGGTTTCCTTGCGGGTTGTTAGCTGTATTTCAGTGCCACGTTGCAACGTGGATGCTTGCCGTCGGCGTTTTGAAGCACCAGGCTTCCAACTTCTTCGAGTGAAAGCGAACCCCACTGGAAAGGAATTTCGGGGATTGCTGCGTTGACTCTAGTGAAGATATCACCGATTGCTACAGCGAGATTGCTGTTGCGGAATTTGTCACCTGCGGGCGTTCTTGCGCACCAGGTGTTACCTTCCTGCGAAATTGTCAGGGTGTATTTCTGATTTTTCACACACTTCTCCAAGCATGAATGAACAAATCAATTATATCATAAATACTGTGTTTGTCAACTGTAAAGCCAGCGAGTTCAACAAGTAAGTGCAACACCCCTCACAGGAAGCTGGTCCAAAGGAAGAAGCAAGAAGTATCCTTTCTATCGTTTTGAGGTCAAAGGCTCTAACTATAACAGAGACAAGTTTGAAGAGGCTTTTATGGCTCATATGGACAAGTTCCATCTTGATAAGAAGCACATACAGAAACTACAAGAAAAACTCAAAGAGAAACTTGGAAAGGCTACAGCCAACGAACAGAAGGATGCAAGAAAGCTACGAGCGTACGTTGATGAACTTCGTGAACGCCAGAATGTACTTATCAAGAAAAACCTTGATGGGTTTATTAGTGATAACATCTTGAAACAGCAATTGGACCTCATTGAAAAAGAAATGACAGATGCTCAAATCAATCTTGCTTCTATGAAGGAAATGGAAATTGATTTTGATGAAGTTCTTGGCTTTGTTTCTCACTACCTAGAGAACCCAAGTGTTGTATGGAAAGATGCAAAACTAGAGAAACAATTGAAGCTACAATGGTCCCAATTCCCCCAAGGTATCGTCTATGAAAATGGAAATTATGGAACCGCTCAAATAGCCTTTATTTTCAAGACAAAAGACGCCTTTTCAGCGTCTTTGTCTTCTGGGGTGGACCCTAGGAGAATCGAACTCCTCACCTCCGGAGTGCAAAACCGGCGCTCTA
>CAYJED010000008.1:0-29476 GCA_964369115.1 uncultured Candidatus Saccharibacteria bacterium | reverse complement strand
TTGTTAGAGCCAAGGCATCCACCGTATGCTCTTATGTTCCTATTAGGAAACATAATTATCACTGCAGTATTTTAGACCGCTCCAAAATACTGCTGTTTGTTCATGTCCATGTCATCTACTCCGCAAGACCCCAGTGAATATTTCTACTACTGGATAACAGTATTGTTTGTGCGTGAGATGCATGGGATTCTGTTGTCAAAGAAACTACTGTTGTTTCCTCCTTAATAATTAGAGAAAATAAAATCCGCCTTACGGCGGCTTGAAACGTTACGTTACGAAGCCTACCGGATTTAGCTGTGTTTTACGTTTCTTTTTATCATTAAGCAGTGATGTACATCCTATCAAAAAGCGAAAATAAAGTCAAGCACCTTATGAAGAGATATCCTTTTCTCATTCATACGCTTTATAAAGCCTTTATCTTTTCTAGATTTTTACATGCTTAAGGTAAAAAGAAACCCCCTCGCAAGGGGATTTGTTCTCTCTAAACACACCAATTAAAGGCATTGTATTTTATTAGGATCTTCTTGACCACTCAACATATCTATCAAGAAAAGAAAATGAAGGGTCTTTTTTGTTAAGCTTTTGAATTGCACTGATCAGCTCTCTTAAAAAAGACAAGGTAGCCACTTCTTCAGGAGACCCCACACCTTTCAAAGGGAAGCACACCTTCACTCCTTCTTCTGTTTCATCTTCATTCGTTGTACGAATAAGCATATCCCCACTACTGTTCCTAAAGAGGACAACCTTTCCTTTCGCCTCTTTGGTTGTAGTGCCCACAAGTACGAGCTTGCCATCCTTTTGATGTTTCAAAAAGTAATCAAGGAGCACCTGATATACCTTTCCTGACTTTCCACCAGAAGTACTGCTTGCAAACCTTGGAGAAGGTGCCTCAAACTCTTTCTCCGTATCTGGTATTGCACAGACAGTGATATACGAGGAACACTCAATCTCATTAACACAAAGACCGGATAACAAGGAGCTATCACCTCTCCGTGCAATAAGACGTGCATCGTGCGGATTGCTCACCTTAAAAACAATGAGTCCATGAAGAGAAGTATGTGCGTCCATCATGAACCCCTTTCTTAATGAACTAACTTACTTTCTATCCTACATTACTTACCTCTAAAAATAAAACCACCCTACATGTACTGTAAAGTGGTTTTATTAAAATAAACAGAACTTTACTAGTCTCCGTTTTTTATTTTTTCAATTGCACGAGCTGCAGCATCGCGCCCACCAAGACCAAATGAAAGTCCGATAGCAAGTGACGCAGCAAATACAACACCAGTGAAAAGTACTTCCACGAGCCCCTGAGCAATACGGAGCTGAGTAAGAGCTGGGAAAACTCCACCTACGATAACAATTGCCCACTTTGACATCTGTGCAGCAAATTCTCCACGAACACCAGTAGCACGAGCTGAGTGTGAAACAAGACGTGACACAAAATCACCAAGAAGCATTGATATCACGAGAATAATCGCAGCAATAATTACTTGAGGGATGTATATCAAGATGTCACGAAGAAGTTGCGTTACTTGACTTAGGCCGAGAATCTCAGCTGAAGCAATAGTAAACGCAACAATAACGAGCCACTTTACAGTGCCACCAAGAAATCCTGCAACAGAAACATGAATCCCTGCTCGTTCACTAAGCGTATCAAAACCAGCCTTGTGAAGTGCATTATCAATACGGAGCACTGAAATAAGATGGTGCACAGCACGACCAAGCACTGTTCCAAATGCCCACCCTAGTCCAAAAATGACAATGGCGATAATAACATTTGGGAGGAATGAAATAAGAGTCATCCCTGTATCAACAAGAGCTTGTCCAAGAATATCTAGATGTGACATAGGATACGTTAAAACTAATATTTGTAAGTAGTGTCATGAGCACCACAACACAAAAGATAAGCTAATAAAAAGTGTATATATACACCTTTATATGCATGAAATGAATACAAAGGTTCACTTACGAGTATAGCTTTAATTACTAAGCAAATTTCATGATTATCCACTTTTATGGTATAGTCGGTGCACATTATTCTATGCTTTTTGTTAATGTTCACAAAAACCCCCTCTTCGCAAGCTTCGTTCTCTTCTTTACGGCTGCCTTAATTGGCGGTCTTTGGTTTATTGCTTTTCCATACACAACTAAAGGAGAGACCTCTCATCCTGTAACCGTACAGGAAACTACGTCTACAGAAATTACAGGTAAGCACGTTATTATCTATCTTAAAGATATGAAGCTTGAACTTAAGGACGGGAACACTGTTCTTGAAACTCTTCCGCTTCTTTCTAAAGGAAAACCAGGTAGTTACTACGAAACAATTGGGGGTCTTTACTATAACGACTACAAGACACCTCTTCATTTTAGCTCTATAGGCCATGTCTATATGCCACACAGTGTTCATGTATTTGGAAACTATTTCATTCACGGTGTTCCTTATTATGAAGATGGCACACCTGTTTCAAGTACATACAGTGGCGGATGTATTCGTTTAGAAGATGCTAATGCAAGTAAGGTATACGATTTTATTAAGCGTGGCACTCCAATACTTATCACACAAGATGACGAAGAAGTGTTTACCTCTACAGATAAAGATAGCGAAACACTCCTTAAGAAGGACATGACCGCACTTATGGTAGCGACAATTTCTCTTGAAACTCTTACTCAAGATAATGAAATCACCTCACTTGATGGAGAAGGAACAACAACACGAAAAACACTTCTCCCTCTTCTTATAAATGAACACAATGACGATGTTGCACATCGCTATGCTCAAGCGCTTGGTACAGCAGGGTATATCGAAATGATGAACAAAAAAGCACGAGCACTCGGACTCACCAATACTACATTTGATAGCGTTACTTTCCCTGCTACAACGACCTATCAAGACTACGTGCAATTTATGCACTACATTCGTAGCCATAAATCATACCTCTTAAAGTTATAAAAGAGCGAGTCCGTAGGACTCGCTCTTTTTTCATTACTTTATCTCTCGCAACTTATCTATAAGCACTTCACGACGACCTTCAACAATATCTCTTACAAACTTATCGTACATTTTATAACGATAATCATACTCCTCAACATCCATAAGTGAGTACACAATGTCTCGTCCAAGCTCAGCAGAGAGAGCTTCAAAAAGTTTTTCTACCTTTGGTTTCTTAATTCCCTCACCTACAATAAACATATCTACACGTGCCTTTTCATCACCAAGAAATACTCCGGTTAGGAGAAAAAGTTTGATTCGACCGAGGGCCTTAAAACGAGCAATAAGATCTTTTTTATCAATTGACTGAAAATCAAAAAGAAGCTCTTCAAGAGCGGCAACGTGAGGGAACCTAGTATCAAGCGTATACCCACTCACTTCTTTTACTTTTGAAACAGCTTTCTTTGCAGTACCAACCGTTACCACAGTTCGTGTTCTCTTTTTTTCAATGAAACCAATAGACAAAAGAAGGGTGAGTTCTTTTTTTACGAGAAGAGATTTTGATTTTGTTTTTTCTGAAAGTTCTGAAAGGGAGACAACGGCATCTTTGTGATGCAAAAAGAATCTCATCATCTTCACTCGTTCAGCGCTTCCAAGCAATCGGGAAAGAAGTTCCATAACACACGCATTGTACCAAAGAAAATAAAGCTTCGGAACTTCCCTACTTGTAAAAAATGTGACGAAATAAAAAGAAAGAGCGGGACGCTTCGCGTCCCGCTCTTTCTTTTTATAATAAATGTCTTCTAATGTCCGTAACCCCCTTCATGATTTTCATCTTTCGCATCGCCCCCTGAAACAGCACTGTAAATATCTTTATTTTCTTCTCCTGTAACCTCAAGCACCGCCCAAGCACCTTTATTCATACGAGCAAGAGCGTGATCCACAAGAAGGTATTTACCTGGAACATCCACCTTAAACTCGACTATTGTAGACCCACCAGGAAGCACAGCCGTTGTTTGTACGTTTTTAAGAACTGCCGAACCCTCTCCCATTGCGCCTTCTGGGTAAACGGTATCAAATATCTCACCAATCACATGGAATGATGAAATAAGATTAACACCCCCATTTCCTACATACATACGAATTTTTTCACCAGCTTTAGCAGTAAGACGAGGAGTTGCGGTGTCGATACGACCATTAAATACAACGTAGTTAGGATTACCGTCTATGAGTCCTTTTGTGTCAAAGGCAGTTAATCCACGCTTACCAATTTCACCAATCGTATAAAGTTCTCCTTGAACAATATAAAACTCTTTATCGACAGGAGAAAGACCTTCTTTTGGTTCTACCAGAATGAGGCCGTACTGGCCGTGAGAATTATGACTACTAACGTTTGGCATTGCACAGTGGTAAATATACAGTCCAGGATTAAGAGCTTTCCATTTAAATGTTTTTGTCTCCCCCGGTTTAACGCGGCTTAACTCAGCCCCTCCTCCAGTACCTGTCACAGCGTGAAGATCAATATTATGATGATGGAGACTTGTTTCGTCATTTGTAAGCGTTAGAAGCACCGTATCTCCTTCTTTCACACGAAGGAAGGGTCCTGGGACCTTGCCGTCATATGTCCAATAGTTAAAGTAAATATCAGGAGCGATTTCACTAATCACTTCCTTTGTTTTCATTTTTATTTCAACAGTCTGAGGCTCTCTATTACCAATAGCAGGTGGAATATTTTGTGGATCTTGGGAGATATCTGAAATATGTTCAAACTTATTTTTATTAGCAAAGAAAGAAATTACTGAGCTAAAAGGAAGATCCGGATTAACTCCGCCAGGAGCATGTGAATGCATAAAAGGAGGCATCGCAAAGTGCGGAGCATATGTTTTATCTCCATATAAACCAACAATAAGAGCAACTACGAAAATAGTAAACGGTATAAGTACATGTTTATGAAGAACGGCCTTTTTAAATGATTTAAGTTTTATACTATGAACAATAAGAAACAGGGCTGCAGTACCTCCGACGACAACTGCAAAGATTTGAAGTAATAGATATGATAACATATTGTTTTAGAAGAGATTGGTAAGATATTATATTTTCTATGGTACACCCTCCTTTTGCTATTAGCAATATTAACGGGTGCTTTAATGTGGAAAAATACTATTTGAATTTTATATTTTATTTTATGTCTAATTTCTTAAAAAGAGCATTCATTAAATAGGCTGTATAGAATTTTCTTTTTCTTAAAATCTTCTATTGTAAACAAGACACTGTAATCAAAAAAATCCCCTTGCGGGGATTTTGTTGATTTACTTAAGAGTAACAGTAGCTCCTGCTTCTTCGAGCTTCTTCTTGAAGTCTTCAGCTTCAGCTTTCTTCATATCAGCTTTAAGGTCAGCTGGGGCACCGTCAACGAGATCCTTAGCTTCCTTAAGACCAAGTCCAAGTACTTCCTTAACTACCTTCATAACACCGATCTTACCTTCACCAGCTGATGCTAGATGTACAGTGTATGCTGACTTTTCATCAGCTACTTCAGTTGCTGCACCTGCTGCTGGAGCTGCTGCAACAGCAGCTGCTGACACTCCAAACTTTTCTTCGATCGCCTTAACGAGTTCGTTAAGTTCAATCACTGACATGTTTTCAATCTTTGTTAAAAGATCTGCAAATTTTTCCATAGTAATTATAATTAAGATTTAATAAGAAACGATTATGCTTTCCGTTAAAAACAAATAAATTGCTTAAGATGCAAGGCATAGAATATTTTTACAACTAAGGTGTACACAAGGTACGACGCATGGAGTAAAAATTTCTACAACACAGCACATGAAGTGATTTAATTAGTTTTTGTCTTAGCTACCTCAGATACCGCAATTGCGATTCTCTGCATAGGTGACTTAAGGAGGAATGCAAGCTGTGAAAGAAGGACTTCACGAGGAGGGATAGTTGCAATTGAGAGCATCTCAGACTGTGACTTGAACTGTCCGTCAAAGATTCCACCCAAGATCGCAAATGTATCCTTGTGAGTCTTGCTAAATTCGTATGAAAGACGAGCCGGTGTAAGAAGGTCAGCGCCGTAGATAACTGCGAGTTCTTCGCCTGTTACTGGAGCATCACCTTTAATTCCTGCTGTATCAGTTGCACGCTTCCAAAGTGTTTTCTTCACTACTGTGTATTTGGTATTTTCACCAAAAAGATCACCGCGAAGTTTACTTGTTTCTGCAACTGAGAGTCCTTTGAATTTAACATACACAGCACTGTTTGCACCCTTAAGCGCTTCTTCGTAAGAAGCGATAAGTTCTGCTTTCTTCGCGCGTGTTAATGCCATAGAATAGAACAATATTATATTGAGTAATGAACATTAGAGAGAACAAGTCTCTACAATGTATAAACCTAAATTAAGAGTAGAAGCAAAAATACATATGTACTAATGCTTTACCTCCGCAGGATTTATGAAAGTGATATATACCCCTTTCACCTACTTCTTTGGCTTACAGAAGCTATAGTAGCACACTTTTAGACACCTATCAAATATACGAAATACATAGGCCTTGCCTACGACATAGGCAAGGCCTATGTATTTCCGTTTATTTAATATTCTGATCTTTATCAAACCAATAAATAAGATCATTGACAAAAGCTTCTTTTGTAAGAAAATAGTCAGGAAATTGATGCTTTTTAATGACTGTAAATTCATTATTAAAATATTCTTGAAATGACGAATACTTATAACTTTTAAGAAAATCAAACATTTCTTTGGGAAGATATTTTGCCTTTGATTTCCACTCCGAATCAATAATTTTTAAAGGATTTAGATGTACATATGAAAAAAGATACTTTAAATAAGTATCTCCTGCCACATGTTTTGCTTTAAACTTGCCCTCAAAAAGACTTCCAGAGTGTTGATACTTTTTATTGAAATACATTACATACGCAGTTGAAAGTTTTTGCATAAATTTAGTTATACCCCCTTCTGCTACTTGAGTTAAAAGAATATGAAAATGATTAGGCATTAAACAATACGAACCTATAGCAACAAGAGGTTCATTATTTTCCTCATTCTGCCTATCCTTTAAATTTCTTACAGTCTTTCTTTCAGAATCATTCATGGCATGGAGTAAGCGAATAAAATAAAAATAATCTTCCTTGTCTTGAAAAATAATTCTTTTACTATTTCCTCTATTATAAATATGATAATATTCACCTTCAACAAAACTTGTTGTTCGGATAGACATATACAATAAGTATATACCTCGAGCATGTTAATCAAAAACACACTACGCAACATAGGCCTTGCCTATGTCATAGGCAAGGCCTATGTAACTATGTAAAGATGTTTATATTTTATGTTTTAAATTATATTTTTTTGTTTATTTACAAATAGCAAAACCGCCTCTTACGAGGCGGTTTTGCGTTTCTAATCTACAACAACCTTTCGATTGTTTTAGACTACATCACCCGATAACTTCTTACGAAATTATACGAGAGAGAATAGTGTGCGCAGATTAGTTAGTCTTAGACTGTGTAGTGTTTGGATAAGTATTGAGGTTTGCACCTGTGATATTTGATCCACCACCGATAACATCATTCCAGAGGAGTGACGCCTTAGCACCAAGGCCAAATGTTACAGACTGAGTTCCGGCCGCACCAGATACGCCTGTGAATGAAGCGTATACGGTATATGTTTCAGAAGTTCCCTTTGCAATCTTACGAGCTGTAGAGAGTACAAAGTTTCCTGAAGCTGAAAGCTGGTTAGAACCAGTAATAACTGTAGAGCCTGATGAATCACGAAGCTCAATACTTGAAGCAGTAATAGTAGCTGTAGTTGTTACAGATACAGGAACTTGCTTAACTTCAATGTCTCCAGCAGCATCAGCTGAGATAGTGAATTCACCAATCTTAACTGTTCCGTTTCCGAATCCTCCTGTAGATGACTGAGCCATCGTAAGAGTAGGACGTGAAGCAACGAGAGCGTGTACAGGGGTTACAGCAGTAGGAGCAACTGTTACAGAAGTAACAACTTCACCGTTATTGTATGTAAGAGATGTAAGCTCAAGAGTTGTAGTTGAGTTTGATGAACCAGCACATCCTTCTGCAGCGTTAACACAAACGAGGTTAACTGATACAGGGATATTAACACCTGAAGCATCAGCAGGAACAGTAATATCAGCACCGAAGATAGTAGCGGTTGTACCAACTACTGATGCAGTTTTACCATTAACTGTTACTGAAGAGATAGTGTTTGTAGCTACTGTGAAAGTCATATCCTTGATCACAGCTCCACCGATAGAACCACTGTTCTTAACGTTGAAAGTTGCAATATTAAGACCATTTACACCACCGATAACAAACTGAGCAACAGGAGATGATGCAGGAACAAAAGTTGTACCAGCAGCAGCAATAGTTGCAGTGTTAGAAGTAGTAGTTACGCCAGCAATACCTGATGAAGTAGTTGATTGACGTGACTGAAGTCCTGTGTAAGACACAGTTACTGTAGGGATAACAGTGTATGTTGCAGAACCTGACTGAACATCAGCGTAAATGTCAAAAGTCTTAGCAGTACTTGCAGGCACATTCACATTAGCTGAGAAAGTGTTAGCTGCAGTAGGGAGACCGATAACATTACCAACAGTTGCAGAACCATCCTTTACAGTAAGATTAGAAATCTTAGTGTTTGTAAGAAGAGTTCCAGCAAGAGCTACGTTAAATGATGTAACGTTAACACCTTCTGCAGATCCAGTCTGAAGTACAAATGATCCAATCTTAACGTTAGCTGAGTTTGGAGACACTGTACGGTTAGCTGACCCAGCAGCGAGCGCAAAGTTCACATTTGATCCACCGATAGTGAATGACTGTCCTGTAGCTGAAGGGATAGCTGTAAGGTTTTGTGACCACATTCCCTGAGCACCTGAAGCATTAGCTACGATAGCAAACTGTGAGTTACCTGTTGTGTAAGTAGTTCCAGTTGAAGTGATAAGATCACCACGAAGTTCAACAGTTACTGTCTGACCTGCAGGAATAACGAGGTTAGTCCCAAGATCTGAGTAGGTAAGTGTTGTTGCTGTAACAGCTGTCTGATTCGAACGAACCTGACCACCGTTTACATAGAGACCTACGTTAGTAAGGTTATTACCTGTACCTGAAATTGTAGGTGTGAATGAAAGGTTGAGAACCTTAACATCTTCACCGTATGATGAGAACTTCCATTTAGCAAGAGTCTGATTAGTAGCGCCTCCTACAAGAGTAGTAACGTTACTAAGAGATGTATCCTGTGTAACAGTGAAGTTACCGCCCTGGATAGTTACTGTACCTCCAACCATGTTAGAAGCAGCTGAACCACCGAGAGTTACGTAAGCTCCCATAACCTGTGAATCCTCAAGCATCATGTCAGACACTTGCTCAAGAGATACATAGAAGTTACGTGAAGCTCCACCAACAACGTCTACGAATACCTTAACAACATGTGATCCAGTTGTAAGGTTGTATGTTGAAGGAAGTACGAAGTTAATGTAACCATTACCATCTACCATTCCTTGTGCAACATTCATACCGTCGATGTTGAGGTTTGCGTTAGCAACAGATGAGTAAGGAGCTGATCCAATCATCTTAAATGTTGCACGTGCAAGCTTCACTTCACGAGTACCTACACTGATAGAACGCTCCCATACATTCTGCTGCATTGAACCAGCGTTGATTGTAGCTGCTGCAGGAAGAGTTGTGTTTGAGTTTACGTTTACAGTAGCGAGTGAAACACTACCTACTGCGAGTACTGGACCGTTTACATTAGAAAGTGCAGTCATACCAGCTCCAGTATCGATTGAAGATACTGCAAATCCGATAGTCTGACCATTCTTGTTAGCCGCAATATCTCCACGAACAGTAAGGTTCTTCATGCCTGAAACAGCAAAAAGACCACTGAATGATGAGAAGCGAACTGATCCGTCACGTGATACTGACGCTGGGCCAGCAACACGCATCATACCGTCGTAAAGGTATACGTTAGTAAGAGTCTGGTCATCTGAAAGACCGATACGAGTAAGGGTTACTGCCTTTACCATACCGTTTCCAGAGAAGGTGAAGTTACCAAGGTTAGCAGCTGCTGCACCTGATACTACCATTCCCATAGGCTGTGATGATGAAACCATCACAGAAACAGGACCTGATACTACAGTACCAGTGTTACCTGTGTTTCCTGTATTACCAGTGTTACCTGTATTACCCATTGTTGAACATACTTGGTTAAGGAGTCCACGAGTTCCCGCGAACACATTACCAGTAGGAGCTGTAATTCCGAGCTCAGCTAAGTGGAGCTCTTGGAATCTGTTAGCAGCAGCACGAGTTGCTGGACCAAATGTAGAAGTTTCCATTCCTGGAGACCCTGCACCTGACTGTGAAACTTGTGTCTGTGGGTACATGTTAAGAACCTTCTGGAGGTTCATAACATCTGCACCACGTGAGCCGATACGCATGTTCGTATTGAACATGTATGAACAGCTCATTGTTGGAAGGTTGAGAGCAGCTGAAGCAGAAACTGCACCAGCTACGATACCTCCGATGACTGCTACACCTGTAGCAATCTTCATTGAGATTTTAGACATAAACGTTATGTTTATAAGTGTTAAATGTTGTGCTTATTAATGCACTTCACTGTGCGTTGTTTATTTAGTTTCGACGTAACTAAACAACGTACTTTTTAATGACAGACGATCGATAACGACCGAATGGCGATTTTTGAAACCTATAACACATAGCAAGAAAAAAGGAGACATCTCCTTTTTAAAAAGCATGTATATAGTAATCTGCGTCACTATTCTGTTGTCAACGATCTTAACCTGTCTTCAAGATACCTTATAAATGTATCTCAAATACCAGAGGACGCTCTCAAACAGAGACGTCTACAAGAAAGTATATGGAGTTCCCCATAGAAATGCAATAAAACTATTGCATTACAATGTGGATAATACTTTCTTGAAGTACATTACTGTACTGTAGAGCAATTATCTCATTTTTCACAGGAAAAGGCAAGAAGATGCATGGCAAGAAGTAATTAGTTGTTAGTAATTAGTAATTAGTTAAATGCTGTAAGCAAACTTGTTTTATGGGTCTTTTTTGCTTTACCCCAGCACCATCCTGATGCCGCCCTCGTGTGAATATCTTTATAAAAAACCTTTTATTTCAGATCAATTTTACGAATATTACACAAAACCTACCATTTTACAGAAGAAAAGAGCCTTAAAAAGCCTCTCCTTGTCACTTTAAAGCTCTGATCTAGGTAAAAAAGTGCAGGCATGAATCTACACCTTGCTGAGCATTAACAACACTCACCGTACTCACCTAAAGCTAATTACTAATAACTACTAACCCTTTGCGTTATTTAAGGACATAACGACTCCAGCGTTTCTCCCCTATACGTTCGATAACATTATCGTACACAAGCGTATTGAGTTCACGTTGAATTGTCTTTTCACTACACCCTTTAATACGCGCTGCAATGTCCTTTATGCTCACATCTACTCCACGTACGAACAGTGCGAGGATTTGCTCACGTCGCGACATCTTCTTCATCTGGAAGGAAGAAGTGAACGAAGTAGTTGGGCGGGCAGCGTGAGTCAAAAGGACGTCGTGTGTCGACATCTCTTTAAGAGCTGCACCAGTTGTAAGAGGTGTAGACACCTCATCTCGCTCTTCTTTTGGTAAAGAATCAGAGGTTTTGTCTTTTATAAAAGACGAACCATTTTCTACTTTTGTCTCTTTTATAAACTGTCCTTTATCTTCGCGTGTGCGCTCAAAACGATTAAGGATCTGTGACTGACGAAGTGCGTCTTGATTTCTACGAAGCTCTTCCTTGGTCTCGTGAAGACGAGCGATGGAGAGCGGTGTGAGAGCGTCATATGAAGTTGAAGTAACTGCTTGTGAGATGGATTCTTTTTCAAGAGATTCCTCATCTTCCACATACAGCATTTCTTTTGTAAAAAGTGGCTGCTTCTTTTCAAGGACAAGCTGCAGTGAACGGAACCCTTCCATAAGAAGTTCGCCGTTCATTTTAGAGACAATTCCTGTCGTGAGCGCAACGTGGAGAAGTGAAGTGATTTCGGTAACGGAACGAAGAGACATTTTTAGTTCAAGGACCCGGTCCTTTACTTCATGCTGAGCAAGAGAGTTCATGGACGACAAAAGGGCGACTGCATTCTTACGTAGACCGTGCTTGATAGGCTCACTATCGCTTATCAAATCAGTAACAAGATAAAGGGCCGTAACAAGCTTTTCTGACTTCTTTGCAATAAGGACACCATAATCTTTTTTGCTTTCTTCGTTCATAATGTCTTTTGTTTGTCTTTTAAATTTTCATTGTTTTAAAAGACTTTTTTGATAATGTCTCTTTATTTTTGTACTTATGTTTAAAGACATTTATTATGTCGATAATATATGTCTTTAAAATACAATTACTTTCGATTTGTGTCTATTCTATGCCTTTTATTTTTTCTGTCAAATAGTCTCTTTGTTGTGTTTTTATTGTCTTTTAAAAACACGCTCTTTTGTTGCCCCTTTAAGCCTTTTTCTTTACCCTGTTTTACGTAAGTTATCCCTTAGAAAAGACGGTATTTTTTTATATACTTTCTACATAAAAGAGGTAATCTAGTAAAGAATTTTTATGGCTAAAGAAGGTGTACAAGATGACGTTGTTCCTCGATCAGGAAGACGTCGAAAAACAAAAGAACCAGTACTTACTGAGACAATACTCGGCATACTTTCTGTCGTGTGTGTCATGATAGGAGTACTTCTTCTTTTTTCTATGGTCCACGCAGGAGGCGCTGGTGGCGAAGCTCTCTTTAAAGGGCTCTCTTCTCTTATGGGTGTGTACGCGTACTTTACTCCAATACTCTGTATGTACACAGCTTATTATCTATGGAAAGAAGAGCTCCCAGAAATACGCACAATTACAGCTATAGGAGTACTTCTTCTTCTTACAGGAGTAGCGGGACTTGGAACGCTACTCTTTGGGAAGTCATTTGGCGGAATGCTTGGAGGAGCACTTGCTACACCGCTCTATGCAAAATTTGAATTCTTCCCTACTTTCTTCTTCTTGGGAGGACTTTCACTTATAGGTGCAATTATCTTCCTTGAACGAAAGCCTTCACTTGAACCAGTAAAGACTGTCACCGTGCACCCCCTTCTTAAACTCTTTTCTTTTGTAAAAAATAAAAAGGATCGTCGTTTTGATGATGAAGACGAGCTTCAGGAAGAGCTTGTAGAAGAGATAGAAGAGAACCTCACAAGAGATGAAGGAGAAGACCTAGCGCTTCTTGATCAGGAAGATATTCTTGAAGGGGATGCAGATGCAGATCTTCGTAAAGAACTCTTTAGTGAACTTTCACCTGAAGAGGAAGAAGTTGTACCAAAGACAAAGAAAACAGAGAAGCCTCAACAGATCATTCTTACACCGGAGTTTGTTCCACCGCCACTTGATCTTCTTAATGTTGACAGTGGTAAGTCAGGAGCGGGCGACAGTAAGAGTAAAATGCTCACCATTCAAAAAACTCTTGAGCACTTTAAGATTCATGTAGAGATGGGTGAAGTGACAGTTGGGCCAACAGTTACTCAATTTACCCTCAAACCTGCTCAGGGAGTTAACCTTTCAAAGGTGGTAGCCCTTCACGATAACCTTGCAATGGAGCTTGGAAGTGAATTCCTTCGTATTGAAGCCCCTATTCCAGGAAAGACGCTTGTAGGTATCGAAATTCCAAACGAAAAGAAAGCCACACTCGGGCTTCGTTCAATGCTTGAACTCGATGAGTTTAAAAATAGTGGACCTCTTAACTTAGCTGTTGGTAAAAGTATTGTAGGTAAACCAATCTTTGGAGACCTTGAAAAGATGCCGCATCTTCTTGTGGCCGGAGCAACACGTACAGGTAAATCTGTTACTCTTCAAAACCTCCTCATGTCGATGCTCTATAAGAACTCGCCATATGATCTTAAGCTCATCATCCTTGACCCTAAGCGAGTAGAATTTACCGCATATCACAACCTTCCTCACCTCTACACACCAGTTATTAAAGAACCTAAAGGTGCTATTAAGGCACTTAACTGGGCAATACAAGAAATGGAACGTCGTTATGAAACTCTCGCCGAACACGGACAAGTAAACGTTACTGACTACAATAAAAAGATTCTTGCTCCGGCGCTTGAAAAAGCTCGCAAGAAAGGTCATGTTGGGGAGGCTGTAACAGGACTTCCGCCTAAGATGCCATACGTAGTCATTATCTTTGATGAGTACAATGACTTCATGCTTTCGTATCCTAAAGAAATTAGCCCGCTCATTACTTCACTTACCCAAAAAGGTCGTGCCGCAGGTATTCACCTCATCCTTGCAACACAGCGCCCTGACGTAAAAGTAATTACAGGTACCATTAAAGCAAACATTCCTGCTCGTATCGCACTTAAAACAACTTCACAAATTGACTCACGCACCATTTTGGATGCATCGGGAGCCGAAGATCTTCTTGGTAACGGTGACATGCTCTACATGGCATCGGATAACCCTCGCCTTATGCGTGTACAAGCGCCATTTATTTCTGTAGAAGAAATAAAGGCTGTTGTTACACATATTAAGCAAGCACATGTCGACTTTATACCAGAACATATTGATATTTCTAAAGTAAAAGTTGGAGCAACTTCATCTGGAAGCAGTGAAGAAGGTGGAGCAAGCGGAGAAGAACCAGAAGATGACGATGACTACAAGAGCGCAAAAGACTTTGTGCTTTCAACAGGAAAAGCATCTACTTCTTCGCTTCAGACAGCTTTTCGTTGGGGGTACAATAAAGCAGCACGCATCATTAACGACCTTGAGCACTTTGGTGTTATTGGCCCTGCTCGTACAGGTGAACGTTATCGAGAAATTCTTACCGGTGAAGCCACTTCTTCAAAAGAAGAAGTAACAGAACAGGAAACAGGTCGAGATAGAAGCGCTGACGATCTCTTTAGATAGCTAACTCTCCATGCTCTCTCATGAAGATATCAGAAAAAAGGTAGAGCGTTATTTTATTTTTGTTTTGCTTATGGTTGCTCTTCTGTATGGCATAAGTAGAGCCTACCCTCTTCTACGAGGGCCACAAATTACCATTTACAATCCTCAAGATGGAGATACCGTTAAAAAAGGCACCTTTGAACTTTCTGGAAAAGTGTCGCGTGTAAAGGAAATTACTGTGCAAGGTCGCCCTATTCCTATTGGAGTTGATGGTCACTTTACTGAGGTTCTTCTTAGTACGGAACCTTATACGCTCATTATTATACGCGCAACAGACTTTTACGGTAAAACAAAAGAAGAAACCTTAAGAGTTCTTCCTGAGAAGTAGAAACTCTTTACTGGGCACCAACCCCCCCTTTTTTTCTACTTGTCCCCAGCCCGTTCTATAGAATGCTTGTTCTAAATACGATACACTTACTAGCATACACGTAATCACTAACACCATTATGATGAAGAAAAAAGTTGCGAAAGCACCAAAAACAATTGGAACAAAAGATACTGACGGAAAAGGTTCAAACAAAGTAAACTCAGATGCACTTCTGAAAGAAATTCAAGGAAAATTTGGTGAAGGTGCCATCATGAAACTTGGAGATACTCCAAAAGTTGATATCGGAGTTGTGCCAACAGGATCACTTGGACTTGATGCAGCTCTTGGTGTAGGAGGATTCCCTCGAGGGCGTATTATTGAAATCTTTGGACCAGAATCATCTGGTAAAACTACCCTTACCTTGCACGTTATTGCAGAAGCACAAAAGCTTGGCGGCATTTGTGCCTTTATTGATGCGGAACATGCAATGGACCCTGAGTATGCAAAGAAGCTTGGTGTAAATATCAACGAACTTCTCATCTCTCAGCCAGATAACGGTGAACAAGCTCTTGAAATCGCAGAATCAATTGTACGTAGTGGAAAAGTAGATGTACTCATCATCGACTCAGTGGCAGCTCTTACTCCAAAAGATGAAATTGAAGGTGATATGGGTGCGCAACATGTTGGTAAACAAGCGCGTCTCATGTCTCAAGCACTTCGCAAGCTTACAGCTATCGCCCATAAATCAAATACAGTTATTGTATTCATCAACCAAATTCGTATGCAAATTGGAGTGATGTTTGGTAATCCAGAAACAACCCCTGGTGGAAAAGCGCTTAAGTTTTATTCTTCTGTACGTATTGATATTCGTAAAATTGCCCAGATTAAAAAAGGAGAGGACGTGGTAGGAGCTCGCACAAAAGTAAAAATTGTAAAAAATAAAGTTGCAGCCCCTTTCAAGAGTACAGAGTTCGACATTATGTATAATGAAGGTATCTCAAAAGAAGGAGAACTGCTTGCTCTTGGTGAAAAGTTTAAACTTGTTTCAAAGTCAGGCTCAAGCTATGCCTATGGTGAAGAAAAGCTTGGTCGTGGATATGATGCAGCGCGTACCTTCCTTCGTGAAAACCCTAAAGTGGGTAACGCTCTTGAAAAAGCTATCAGAAAAGAACTTGAATCAGGAGCCCTCTCCTATTCAGGATCAGCAGATCCAGAAGAAAGTGAAGCTCCAGCTGAATAGCAAAAAGAAAAAGACTCTTCCTTGAAAGAGTCTTCTGATTTATGAGCGGTGAGTATGCCACTATCTTCTTAAAACTTCCAGAAGGTAGTGTGAGGGATCTGAGTTGCGTTAGTAAATTATCCGCAGCTGACGTATTAGGTGCAGCCCCCTTTATCGTGCTTGCCTCACTTTCCAACTTGGCTATCCTCCGAAAAGAAAAGCTTGTGCGTATGGCTCTCACCTACTACTAGGTTACTTTTTTTATGTGTGTCAAGATACCTCCTTCTTTGTCAAAAATCACCTTTTTTGCTAGAATTTGCTTATTCGTATTAGTATTTTACTAATAACTAATTACCAACACATAATTACTTAATTCTTTATGGCAACTCTTGATTACGATGAAATTAAACCTAGGAAGCACATCCTTGTGGATGACGTACCGTATGAGATCCTTGAATCTCATGTAGCGCGCACTCAAAAGCGTAAACCTCAGAATCAGGTTCGTATGCGTAACATGTTAAACGGAAAAGTTGTTCCTGGAACATTTCACGCATCAGACACCGCAGAAGAAGCAGAGATCTCAAGACGTGACGCACTTTTCCTTTTTGCAAACAAAGGCGAGTACTGGTTTTGTGATCCAAAAGACCGGGCACAGCGTTTTGAGATTTCAGCTGATGTGCTTGGTGATCAAACAAAATATCTCAAAGATAACACTATCGTTGAAGTAAAGGTATTTACATTAGATGACGAAGAGAAGTTTATTGGTGTAACCCTTCCAATCAAAATGACTTTTGAAGTAAAAGAAGCTCCTCCTGCAATTAAAGGAAATACCGCATCTGGCGGAGGTAAACTTGTTACTCTTGAAACAGGAGCTCAGATTACAACCCCTCTTTTTATTGAAGCTGGTGAAAAAATTATCGTTAACACTGAAACCGGTGAATACGTTGAACGAGTAAAGTAGGACCTTTATCGTAAATATACTAAAAGCGCGAAGGCTTTGCCTTCGCGCTTTTAGTATGCACTCTACAGTAAAAAGAAATAGACGTATGCAATTCCAAGGAGAGCAAGAAAGAATGGAAGGAGAACAAGTCGTTTAAGACGTCGTGAAGGATTATCTGCTCCGTCCATGTAAAAGTACGCAAGAAGCATACCAATAGCAAGAACTGTACCTCCATATGCAATCATTTTAATGACACCACCTGCTGCACTCATAACAACACTAAAAGACTTATTAAAAAGGATATATGCCCAAAATGTCGCAGTGAGTGCAAGAAAGAAGATATAGAATGTTTTTACAAAAGGGAACCAGAAAGGTGGGCGAGTACCTTTACTTGTAATAAAGCCCCCTTTTCCTGAAATATCGTATACCATGCTCTTAGTATAGCAATTTACTAGTAACTGGCCACCTTAGACTTCTTGATGCTTTATCTTGTCTCGTAAGTCCATAATGGTGTGAGCAACTTTTTCGACTTCCTTTACATGACGCATTACAAATTGCTGCTCTGTACCCGCACTCTGTATACGTAATGCCCCATAGTGAAGCCACACTGAAAGTATTCCCTCTTTTTCAAAAAAGACATCTTGTATGCGAGAAAATTCCATATAAGCTTCTTCTCTATTTAAAATATCCTTCTGATTCACTGCCACAATATGTTTACTTGTTATGTGCCAAACATCAAAGTAATTAAGTGTCCACGAAGCAAAAAAAGATACGGTGGTTAGGAGCGCCAAGATAAGCACAATAAGCTCTATATACCCTTCACTTATAAACATATCTTGAACACTGAAAAAAATAGCAATACCTGAAAAAAGAATAAGCGCGCTTCCGTGAAAAACAATATCTTCTAAATACACTATCCAATGCTTTCTTACTTCAGAAAGAATAATTTCCCCATTTATCTCATTATGTAGTTGTGTTTCCTCGTTTTCCATACGTTATATATAAAAAAACATTGTGGTAATAATAAGTAATGATAATAGTATAAATACAACCCTAGCGTGTCGCACATACTTTTTTTCTTTTCCAAATGTATGCCACACATATAACAAGGCTCCCGCAAGTGGCAGATAGAGCAGTATTCCAGCCATAAAAATAAGAAATGTGTACGACATATTCTAATAGGTAAACTTACGCATAATCTCCTCATTCACTTCATCTTTTGGACGACCGTACGTAACATAACTAAGTTCTCTAAGGGCTTCAATGTTTGCATGGTTTCCTTTTTCTGGAGGATAAGCAATAATATCAAAAGGTCTCACAGGGCTACCGTTTGAAAGCATCTTAATATAAGCGTGATAATTTTCAATTTTGATAATATCAGAGGCGGTAAAGCTTGGTGCAAATTGAGCTTCCAAAAATTTAGCATCTTCAGGAGAAACACGAAATACTGCCATAGATCCAACGTTACCAAATACTGCCCCCTTAATATCTTCTGGGAGCTGCGCTAAGTACTGATGAGCAACAGTAAGAGAGAGTCTATATTTACGAGCCTCTGAGAGAATGGATGCAATCGCTGGGGTGGTGACGTTTTGGAATTCGTCGATATAGAGATAAAAATCAGGTCTATCATTACTATTTACTCGAGAGAGTGCTGCTTGTGAAAATTTACCAACAATAATGAGACCAAGGAGGTTAGCATTGATATCTCCAAGACGACCTTTAGAAAGATTTACCAAAAATATTTTTTTGGAATCCATTATTTCTCTAAAGTTAAATGCGCTTCTTTCTTGAGCAACGATTGGGCGCATAATATCGTTTGACATAAAAATATCAAACTTACTATTAACGTACTGTGTCCAGTTCTGAAGCCCTTGATCCCCGGTTGTCTTCTCAGCGTTATTCCAAAACTGTGTAACGAGAGGATTTTTACACTTTGAAAGTTTGTAATCGCGATAGTCTTTGTCTGAAAAGACTCTTGAAATATCAAGAAGTGTATTACCACTTTCTGGATGCTCCATCACAAGAAGTGCCGCGTTACGGAAGTACTGCTCAAACCCAGGACCACCCGAAACCTTCATATCAAACAACTTATTAAAAATTCCAAGGAGTTCATTTACTACAAATGTCTTCTGTTCTGGAAAATCTCTATCGTACTCAAGCATATTTAGCCCCATCGGACGCTCAATGTACGCAGGATCAAAGTACACAACATCTTTTGCTCGCTCCGGAGGAACATTTGCTAAAATATCCAAAATATCTGATCCATGAGGGTCAATAAAACAACATCCGTCACCATTTCGAATATCCTGTATTACAAGATTTTTAAGAAGATTGGTTTTACCTGTACCGGTTTGCCCGATTACATACATATGAAGCATGCGGTCTTCTTTTCCAAAATGAATCACCTTGTCTTCTCCCCTAAAACTATTCTTACCAATCACCACCCCCACCTCATTCATTCCTTCCGGCGCCTGAGCTTGAGCGGAAGACTGGATACGAACATTACCGATATCTCGTGACTGCATTGGAAAATGGAATAATGAAGTAAGTTCTGAAATATTAATCGGATAACTTTCATCCTCATTCCAAAGTCGATAGGTAAAACGATGAAGAAGAGCCTGCTGAAGACGTCCCTCAACCTCTTTAAAAACAACACTATTACCATTCACCTGTGAAAACTGAGAAAAGGCAGACTCAAGATCAGTACGTATAGCCTGAGCACGAGCAATACTATTTGCTGATGCAACAATACGGATATTTGTCTCAATAATTGTTTTTGATAACTTTTCTTGAATAAGCTTCATTGCACTTTCGTCAGCAACAGATCGCCCCTTTTCTTTTTCCTTATCAAGCTCCTCTTTGGTTTTTGAAGCTGAAAATAGCTCACCAAACATATGAAGCGTCTCCTTTAAGAGATCTTGTTTTTCTATTACCCTCTTTAAGGTTTCTCCTTTTCGAAGATCTTCAAGCATGATACCAAAACGTTTTGCAAACACATCACTTGCTGGACGAACAAGCATCTGTAGAGCTATTCCCTCACCCTCTCTTGCAATTTTTGTAAACGAAGAAAGAATGAGAGCCATCGGATCTGCTTCCATTGTCTCGTATGTTTTAAGAGGAAGAGCCGGGTGTGTGCTATGTGAAGCATATGATGCTGCAGTAACAGCATGACCATGAAAAATGTTGTAGTCTTCTTTACATTCTTTTATTTTTGCTTGAGGAAAAACTCCAAGGACCACCTTTTCAAAAAGAGGCGCGTAATCAATATGTGTTGCACAATAAAAAATAGCAGAAGTTTCGCCATTTGCTACAGCAATTTCGAGAGAATAATAGTTTTTTTCTTTATTTAAAACGTCACTTGCAAGAGCCTGCATTGATGCGTACCACTGCTCCATAAGCCCCATCATCTCTTTCATGCTTTTCCCTTTTTCTTCACCGGCATCAGGAAGAATAACTTCAAAAAGCTTCATATGAAGTGCTTTCCACTCTTCTTTTGAAAGATCATTTTTTACTTCATGACCAGAAACAAGGTACTGCGCTACAAATCGATGGAAATCATCTTCAACCTCTGGATTCTTAAGCTCCTCTGCCATATGAAAAGCATTACGAATACCCTTCTCAGCCATCACCTGAAAAAGCATAAGCACCTGCTGGTCAGTATCCTTTGGAGTAAGCCACGCTAAGAGGCGATGTTTTTCACCTCCAGTTAGCTGCGCATGGGGAGCAACAACTTCTTCTACTGGGGTAGTACGGTACTCTTCCAAAACTTCCCCTGCTCTATCTTTTCGTGTGAAGCGATCTTCAAAACCTTTTGCGCGCTCCATCTTGGCGTCAATCTGTTTACGTAGATAAAGAATCTCTTCTTCTGGAGTACTAAACTGCTGCATACTTTTAGTATACAAGACTACACAACTAATTGTATGTGGAGAGGCTTATGCAGCTTGTGACGTGCCTGCAGGAACATCGCCGACAGGAGCTTGTGGTACCGGCTTCCACGAAGCAATTGGTGGAGGTGTTTGAGCTGGTACAACAGGTTGAGGAGAAATAGGTGCTGTAGCTATAGGTGTAGGTGCAACAACAGGAGAACTTTGAGAAAGGATCGACTGAGGAGTAGCTTGAGGAGGCACGATTGTTTGAGGTGGATTTAATGAAACCCCTCCATCTACAACGGATGCACCAAACGGAACAACAGGAGGAGGAGTTTGAACAGGGTGCATTTCTCCAATTAGAGGAGCAATAGGTTTTGGCGGAGGGGCAACATAAGCATTAACCACTCCACTACTTACATCTGGATGAAGGGCGATACCTTCAAGAGGAACCTGTGCAGGAAGCGGTGTTTGTTCATGCGGGGTGCTCTTGATAGACATAACAAGGAGCATGAGAAGGAGGACACAGAGTGGTCCAATAGCAAAATATGCCGGTATTTGAGTTGAAAGAAGAAGAGCGATATCCATATACGATACATTATCTATATGCACTTAAGTGTACCCCTCTTATCTAAGAAATAAAAGAAAAAGAAGTGAATAAGTTTCACTTCTTTTTCTTTAGGCAGTAAGAATTTCTGGACCTTTTTCGGTAATAAGAATTGTGTGCTCAAAGTGGGCTGACTTTTTATGGTCTTTTGTAATAAACGTATACCCGTCATCAGCTAGATACACTTCGTCAGTGCCATGATTTACCATGGGCTCAATCGCAAGCACAAGCCCTGGAACAAGCTTCGGCCCTTTTACTCCATCGTCAAAGTTTGGAACGTACGGATCTTCGTGTACTTTATATCCGACACCGTGACCTGAAAGAATTTTTACTACACCGTACTTTTTAGGAATCGCTTTTTCGATTGCCTTTGAAATATCGTTTACATACTTTCCGTTTTGCGCCGCTTTAATTCCTGCCATAAGCGCTTCCTTTGTAACACGAAGAAGCCCAGAATCAGCTTCACTAATTTTCCCAACAGGAACCGTGCGAGCAGAATCAGTGATAAGACCTTTGTGTTTTACTCCACCGTCTAAACCTACAATATCTCCTTCTTTAAGCACATAATCACCTCCAATACCGTGCACCACTTCATCATTTACTGAGATACAAATACTGCCTGGATATGGGTAATCCGCACCAAAAGGTTGGTAGTTAAGAAAAGCAGGAGTGTCTCCCATTTCTGTGATTAGTTTATACGCAAGGTCATTTAATTGCCCAGTAGTAACCCCTGGCGCAACAGCTTTACTTACCTCAGTAAGAACATGAGAAAGTCTCTTTCCGCTTTCACGGAGAAGTTTAATATCGTTTTCATTTTTAAGCTTAATATCGTACCGCATGAATATATAAGAAGTCTTTATACTACGCCACCTGCTCTAATTTTGCAATAAGCTCACGATGAACCTCTTCAATTGCCTGATTTCCATTTACATGAATTACTTTGTAACGTGGATCATGTAAGTACATCTCATATGCAGGCAGCACATCTGTTTCAAACCAATTAAGACGACTTTGTACATCCTCTTCATCAAGATCATCCTCTCGACCACGCCCCTTAATATGACTTCTTGCCACACTTTCAGAAACATCAAGATATACAACAACTGGCTCAGTGTACCCTAAGAAATGTATAGCACTATGAAGCACACTTACTTCAAAGGGTTTTCGTGGTGCACCATCTAAAATAATAGTCTCTGTCCCTGTTACATTTTCAATAAAAATATTTGACCAATTCCATACCGCCAAAAATTCTGGCTGAAGACCTCCTGTGCTATTCACCTCATGAGCCAGGCGTGCAATATGACTATCTGAAATAATAAACTTTCTAAAGTTACCACCTGTGGTAATATGAGTTACTTTTGTATGACCTTTCCCTTCAAGGTATCCACGAAGAAGGTCAGCCTGGGTACCTTTACCACTTCCTGAACGCCCAATAAGAATAAAAAACTTTTTTTCTTGAATATGTTCCATATATTACTACTACAGTGTAGCGGGTACACCTATTTACGCAACTCTTTTACAATAGCATTTCCAAAAAACTCCTCCATAACGTAGCTGTTACTTAAACGTCCTTTCTCAAGGTAAACATTAAATACTTTTTCCGCCTTATCTTCTGATAAAAAAGTAATGACAAAACTAACAGAACTACTTACTGGAGAGGTTGCACCAAGGGAGATACCCACTCTTGATAGATTTTTACTTTTTAAGTCTTCTTTAAATTTTTGACTTAAATTATCTGCTATTTTTACAAGACTTTTTTCCAGCCCTTCAATTGTTTCGATTTTATCAACTTTTGGAGCATCGTAATTCACTGACCCATATTCTGGTGAAACATAATTATCGTTAATCAAATCAGATTGCTTAGGTGAACTAACAGGAGAATAATTATACGTCTCAATATTTGGACGTGTATATCCATTTGAATTTGTAACTTTTGGAGCATCGTAATTCACTGGCCGACTAGCTTCAGTCATATCTTGATTATTTTCTGCCGTTTTTACTTGTGGCGAAATAACAACACCGACTGCCATAACTGCTGCCCTTAAAATTTTTTTTACTTTACCGCCAGAAACACTCTCCAGCATGTCACCTTGACCTTGTTCAGAAAAAGATATTTTTTTGCTATTTTCCATATTACTAATCATACCACATGAATAAAATCTCTTTATATTTTACGGAAATAGCGTCGTATAGGCTCTATGTGAACTAAAAACGGATTACGTGTACCACTTAACCCTTCTGCCCCAAAAGACTCCCCTTCGTAAGATTTCCTTTCAATACTATTAAACCATCTATCCCAAAAAGTGAACAAAAAGCTGTAGTTTTTTCTCCCATACTTTTCTGTATGGTGAAGCGCATGAAAATCTGGTGTTACAAAAATATATTCTACCCATTTTGGAATTCTTCCTCGTAATAAGGTTGAGTGGACAAGCACTTGCTGTAAAAACATTGTCTGAGCAAGTGCCGGCAACAGTACAACACTTACTCCTAACGTTCCCAAAAAAAGATACGAAGTAATCACAAAAAAGCTCGCAACAATAGGAACCCGCACTGAAGTCGAAGCATCAAGATATCTATCTGAATGATGAACGCTATGGAACATCCAGAAAAAATTACTTTTATGGTAGAGCACATGGGTCCAATAATTTACAAAATCAAAAACGATGAGCCAAATAAAAAACATTCCCCAAGTTACAGGAAAAGTAAATAACGCATGAGTTTCTGCAAAAGCTAAAACACTTTCTCGAGAAAGCACATAGACACTAAACAGTGAAAATAGAGTAGTTCCAATAAGGAGTACACCAAAGTTACTGAACACTTTCCGAAGAGAAAAAGGTGTTCCTTTTCGCCTTTCAATAAGATATTCAAGGAGAATGATGATGGCGATAAAGACAAGAGGAAAAGGTGTCTTGGTTATGAAATCTATATAAAGATAAATATCCATGATACAAAAAGTGTACCATGATCATCTTTTATTTTTCTTTTAGGTAAAGATCTCTCATGAGAACAAGGGCCACTACGTACATACTTTCTGCCCAACCCAAAGGAGTGTTATCGTTTTGTTTATCGGTGTGTGAATACCAAAGTTCTGGAATAAGACCCTCTTTATTGATTGTTTTATCAGCTTGCCTAAAGTAATACGATGCTTTTTCAAAGTTACCAAGACGCGCGTAAATAATCGTAAGCCAGGCTACCCCCATAGACCACTCAGCCTCTTCACTGTAACCATCCTTATTGTTATTGTAATATCTGTCATTTCTGTAGCGAATAACGCCCCTATCTCTTAACAAGAAGTACTCTGCGTTACGCAAAATAGTTTCGGTTTCTTCTTTGGTTGTTACGTCAAACGGGAAAATAAGCGTAAGAAGTGCAAGATCACAGAAACGTGTCTCCGTCTCACGCGGAAGAAGAGCACGAAGCGCCTGCTCCCCTTTTTCTATCATACCTTCAGGGATAGTTACATAAGGAAGCTGCTGTGCGGTTTTGAGAGCTCGCACTACAGCGCCTATTGATGAGGCACGAACTTCTTGATTCTCTTCCCAAATTCCTGAATCAGCATCGTGCCAATATTCAATACGATTAAGATAATTAATGATGAGTTGCACAAGTGAACGTTCATCATCATTTTCTGCTACTGTTAAACCATCTACTTCACATTCTGCGATAAGATAGAGCACTTCACCTACTGCATCATTTTGTTTATTCCCCCATTCTTCCCAATATTCTTCAAAGGTTTCTGGATTATAGCGAGCATGAATATGCTGCCATGTTTCATAAGGCTTATTTTCTACCGCCCAAGAAATTTTATCTTTATGAGTATTAATAATCTGAAGGAGTGCTCGAGCTGTTTCTTGTACTATTTTCTTATCTTCTCCGTATTTAAATCCAAGGGTCATAAAGTACACATCGCGAAGCCATGCTTTATTGTACCCAGTAGAAACATTATGAGCAGAGGCTGTAAAAAGCCCCGTTGGAGTACGAAGCTTGCGCACCTGATCTAAGTGCCAAGTAATTGCTTTATCAAAATCAAATAAAGAGAAATAGTCTTTATCTTCGCTATTCATACACACTAGTGTACGCTATATTTTGTATCGAGATGTGACGGATCTGTGGATTTCGCTTCCGTTGGAGAAGGTTTTTTTGGTTGTGTATCTGGAGAAATATGTTCAGAAAGACCGTCAAGCCCATTGTTAAATAACCGATCGATAAAATTTATATACTGCGCATCATCTGAAATCTCTTTAAGCTCAAAGGCATGCTCAAGATCTTTAAGTCGTGTTTCTGTTCGTGCAATAAGTTTTACAAGACACTTTTCTTCAAACATCTCACTCCATTCATTGGTATTTTTTTGCGCATTTCTTTCTCGTGTTTCATTAAGGAGCATAGTGAGAACACCTGCATTTCTTTGAATGTTGGCAAAAATTATATCTTCCGGATGACCCTCTCTTATTTCGTACGGTCTTCCCTTAATATAAAAATCTTTTGGTTCTGGGAAAAGGGCAATTTTTTCTTCGAAACGATTTTTAATACCATTTAAAACTTCTCTTCTTGCTTCAATTTTTTGATCAAGAGAACTTTCTTGATGTGGTGTTTGAGGTGTTTGCTCCATATAGTTAAAGTATACACCTTTTATAGAAAAGCAACACATAAAACACGGCAGTCTAAAATGCTTTATTTTTTATGGCTTTATACGTACTATACCCCATTCCTCCAATTGCGGCAATAACTATAGTAAACACCACCCATAAAAGCCAAGGATAAGCTTCTGTAATGCGACTTTCTTCTGGATCACACATATCACCTATTTTGTCACCATCTTTATCTTCTTGTACTGGATTATATAACTCCGGACAATTATCTTTAACCGTAACAACCCCGTCATAGTCGTAGTCATCACATAGATCCCCTACGCCGTTACTGTTGCCATCTTTTTGGTCTACATTGTGAACATACGGACAATTATCACGATTATTTGAAACACTGTCCCTGTCGCTATCCTCTTCTCTGTAATATGGATTTTTCTCGTCTTTCTTAGTTAATGTAATTACTTCGAAAGGGTTTTTTTCGTCAAATAGATTTCCGCTGGAAGAAGGATTTGTCTGGAAGGTGTGTGTTGGTTGTGTATAGAGAAAATATTTTTTTCCCGGAACATACACAAATCTTGTCTTTGTAGTTACTTGCACTTCTTGCTTAAAAGCAGCTTCTGTAAACCTTACAGGCTGCATGTAATTAAACTTAATAGTAAATTCCTTACCACTCATAACAGGGAAAAACGTATCGTGCTCAGTCTTATTTAGTAATAATTTACCATCAACATATATAGCATAACTACTAGGGCGATAAGAGTCCTGTGCCACTAAAAAGGTAACTGCATTTGTCGTAATTTGTGAAGGATATGTAAGTGTAATACTTCCACTATTAACCCCTTCTTTTTCTAAAGAGAAGTCATACGTTGTTAACTGATTTCCGTCAGAAATAGAATTATCTTTTTTACAGACATCGTTCCTACACACAGTTACCTCTACAGGAACAGTGACGCTTGTTTTTGTTTTCATTTGAATGGGTACAAAAAAATCTTCGTCAGTTATGCGAAACTCACCGTTAATAGGCTCTGCCAATTCAACGACCGTTGGACGTGCTACATCTTTAAGCTCAAATGAACTCCTATACTGATACCCTGTAGTTAGGAATTGGTCCTGACTGTAGAGAAAAGCAGTCTGTGGATATAATAGACTTAAAGAAAAAAGTAGGGCTCCAATTTTTTGAAACGTATTCATACTTATTTTGAACTAGTTAACTTTGTAATGAACACAGAACTAAGAAGAAGCACTCCGACACCTGTACAGATAAAGATACCAATTATCGTTTCGCCTGTTGACCAAGCATCGATAAAAATAACACGAAGCGCAACAATTCCAAGCACCGCCCTTCCGATTTTAGTAAGATACTCAGAAGGCTTTGTAGCACCAAGATACATTACAAAAAGACCGCTTAGAGTATAGATCATAAGAGATATAAACGTCGCAAACCCCTTTTCTTCATCAGAGAAGACTTCGTGTGTAAACTGCCAAATAAATACAACCGACAAAAGTGCTGATACCCATGCAAACAATTGATACAGAGGTGTCTTAATGAGATAAAGACCCCTCGAAAGAAGAATATATAACCCGATTACGGAGATAGTTGTTAGTGGGGATGGTTGCACCTTACTGAAAAGTTCCCATAATAGAAGATACACTGGGACCGCGTTAACAATCACTATAAATGCTGTATATGCATCGTTTTCTTTTTGCAACAATTTCTTTATGAAGTATGTTGCAAAAACAGCCTGAGACGCAAGCAAGAACAACCTTGCATCTGCCCCAAACTGAATAAATGTAGCAAGCATCACCATAGAAAGCGCCGCAACAAAGTACAACAAAAATGTTTGCACGTCGTTTGTAATACGGAAAATAAAGAAAGTTCCTGAAGCATACAATAATGCAACAAAAAGAAGCATTATAGACTGTACCGTGGTTGACTCTTGATTAAAGATCCAGACAACAGCATAAATTGCATTCACCATGGCCACGATTACATCAACAGTCTTTTGTTTGCTGTTATTTTTAAGCAATGATAATGTTGCAATGCTAAAGAACAATACCCCGAAAGCAAATACCATCCCTGTTGCAAAAGAGTTTAGCTCAACATTGCTTCTATATGAAAACATTTCTATATATGGCAACGAATACAAAAATACACCGACCTGCGAAGTAAAGATAAGACTTCTCCAGTCTGTTGCTATTGTCAGCCATAAAACACCAAGAGTAGTGACGAACAGATACAATAGAAGCGCTCCAAAATCATTCCCTCCAAAATTTGTCATAAGCGGCGCAGAGAAAGCGGCGATAAGACCAAGGTGTGCAACGGATTCTTTTTTGTACACAAAAGCAATTAATGAAACCACTGCAGAAATAAGCAAAATAAAGACAAGGGCAGCAAACTGTGGAAGAAGGTTAAAGCTTGATGTTGTTGCAGTATAGGTGGTCAAAATACCTACCGCAGCTCCAACAACAACAACTGAAGTACCTTCGTTTACATATTTTCTCGCCCAGAAAAAACCAAATGTCATCAAGGTAAGCCCAATAACATACCCGGCAATAATCTTACCGACCGGCCCCATTCCTAAAAATGCCATAGACAAAAGGAAGAGTAGACCGAGAATAATAAGAAGTCCTCCTAACTTAATAAGCCAATCACGTTTAAGCCAAGCGACAAAAGCATTTTCTTTTTCTGCTTCCTCATCTTCTTCGTCCCCTAACTTGGAGTAGGCTTCTTCTTTATCTCTACTGTCTGTTTTATCTGAGGAATTCTCCGACAGTGTTACCGTTTTATTTCCAACATCACTCTGGTTTAGCTCAAGTTTAAGTGAAGGATCTTTAGACAAAATTAGACCAATTTGTTTATTTATTTTTTCTACCTTACTCTCAGCATCTCGAGATTTTATAAATGCAATTATTGCAAAAACAAGGGCGACGATTTCCATAAATGAACTACCCCAGGCTCACGCCGTGGGGTATCAGATGCAACCCGTTGGGTTG
>CAYJED010000007.1:0-45961 GCA_964369115.1 uncultured Candidatus Saccharibacteria bacterium | reverse complement strand
ACATGGGCACCAGACCGTATCAGTCGTAATGCAGGAGATCTTGGAAAGATTGTAGATCTAATGGATGCGGGGCTACTACAAGAAATTAGGACGTACGGGCAGAAGTTCTCTAATAATCCTAATGAGAAGTTTTTACTAATGATTTTAGGAAGCCAGGCAAAGCTTGAGAATGACAACCGTGGAGTAAACGTAAAGCGTGGATTGCGTACTCGTGTAGAGATGGGGTTATGGCCTGGACAGGCACCGCTTGGATACTTGAACCAACGACACTTAGATAAAAAGTGCCAGTTAATCACTGATCAAGATAGAGCACCTATCGTAAAGAAAATGTTTGAAAAGGTAGCGTATGAAAAAATGAGTGGCAGAAAGATATACAATTGGCTTCGTTTTGAAGCCAATTTTTATACCAGAGGAAACAAACCTCTTACATTAAGCGGTGTCTACCGCATCCTCGATAATCAGTTCTATCATGGAGTCTTTGAACACCCGAAAGGAAGTGGTAACTGGTATACAGGGAAACATGAGCCACTCATCTCTCAAGACTTATTTGAAAAAGCACAAGTACAGCTTAAACGAGATAATATACAACGTGAGAATAAGGAGTTCTCCTTCACCAAGCTGTTTACGTGTGGCTACTGTTCTAGCGGTATATCAGCTGAAGAAAAGTGGAAGGATTTGAAAGATGGTACACATGCAAAATATATCTACTACTCATGTAGCCGTGCGAGAGACAGAAACTGTAAGAACAAATATATTCGTGAGGAAGAGTTGATCACTGAACTACTCAAGGTTTTAGATAAGGTAGACATCAACGAACTTGGTATGCGACAAAAACTTGAGGATGAAATTGCACGTTTCAATATCTTCCAAAGATCAGTGCTTGGCAGTACAGATAAAGTGGGTAACAGAAAAGATACTGATATACGAAACTATGCTAAATATATTTTGAAAGAAGGTACAGTTATGGAAAAGCGAGAACTTTTAGCGAATCTTAGATCAAGGATTATTTACAAAGACAAAGTGCTTACTCTTATTGTTGAATAACTACCCCTTTATTTTTTATACTTGTGAAATGAAATCTTTTGACCAAGTCATCAGAAAAATCAACTTTCATATTTTGAAGAAAAATCCTCCAGTTATTAACGAGAACTGGATTAAGAAAAACTCTCCTGTGTCATATGCGTTTATTACTGAAAATGCTATTGACTGGGATACAGTAACTGTTCATATAGATAGGTCTTACCAAGCAAGATGGAATAAAACATCTAAGAGGAAAAGGTGCGCAAATCTTGTACGATATGAAGATCGGAACGAACTAGATTCATTGCTCTCTATCCATACAAATAAGATGTATACATTTGTAAGTAAACTCAATAAGGATGACGAATTAGCATGCGACAGAATCAGTATTTTATTGGTAAGACTAGCTCAGAAAGGTAACACTCTTGCAGTTACAGAACTCAAAAGCCTCTATATTTTTATGCTTAATAAATGGATTGAGGAAAGTAAGTCATTACGAAGATGGCGAGGATATGAAAATGAAATGTTTGATCTACTTGAAGGTTGTATTTTTAGATATAGATACTCGGGGACGTTTATAGGTTTCTTATATAGAACACTTCAATTAAGTGCATTAGCGTTAGAACCACTTGAAGCTTTTTCTTTAGATGATATCTCTATGGTTACTGGAAAAAGTAGAGTTGAAACATTAGTTGTTGAAGCATAAAATTACAAACTAAAAACACACGAACTACTCGTGTGTTTTTAGTTACATTTTAGGCATTCGGGTCGCTTTGTTTACCTAAGCAAGCGGGTTGACTCCGATACTAAAACGTGTTGGCGGAGAGTGTGGGATTCGAACCCACGAGGGTATTACTACCCTGCCTCGTTAGCAGTGAGGTGCCTTCGGCCAGCTCAGCCAACTCTCCTTAGTGTTATTTTTATAATAACCTGGTCATTATACCAAAAAAGACCAATAAAATAAACCATATTACCTTGGGTGAGGTTTCTTGTATACTGAGATTCTATGAATAGAAAGCACGATATTATTTTGGCGGGTGGATGCTTTTGGGGTATGGAGGACTTATTAAGAAGTCAGTCTGGAGTGCTTGATACAGAAGTAGGATATACAGGTGGGAAAAATGATCGTCCGGCATATGAATATCACGACGGTCATGCAGAAGCAGTAAAAATTACTTACGACACTACTGTTACTTCATATAAAAAATTATTAGATTTCTTTTTTCAAATACATAATCCGACTACGCTTAATCAGCAAGGAAATGACATGGGTACTTCGTATCGTAGTGCCATTTTTTATGGTAACGAAGAAGAGAAAAAATCGGTGAAGAAATGATTGCTATTGTAAACGCTTCAGGAAGATGGCCTAACCCAGTCGTAACAACTCTTGAGCCACTTACTACGTTTTGGAAAGCAGAGGAGCACCATCAAGATTATCTAGTCAAAAATCAAGGAGGGTATACGTGTCACGCTATTTATTTTGAAAGTTACCTTTCATAATGCCTATACTTTACCTACAAGGATATCCTAAAACACGCGCGTGACCAAGACGTCAAACCCCTTGTTCGTATTGAAAAAACTGAAGAAGAGTGGAAAGAACTTCTTACTGAAGAGCAGTTTCGGGTGACAAGAGAACACTTTACTGAAGCGCCGATGTCTTCAGGGTTATGTTTTCTTCATGAGCCGGGAATATATGCTTGCGTATGCTGTAACAACGATCTCTTTGATAGTGCTACCAAATATGACAGTGCATCTGGGTGGCCTTCATTTACAGAACCGATACAAGAAAATGGTATAAGCTATTATGAAGATGTGAGTTATGGAATGTCTCGTGTTGAAGTAAAGTGTGCTACATGTGACGCGCATCTTGGGCATGTATTTCCAGATGGTCCTCTACCTTCAGGGTTACGCTTTTGTATTAACGGAGTCGCTTTATATAAGAAATAGCAAAGGGTCTTCTTTCCTAAAAAGACTGATCTTAAGAAGATTACTGAGAAAGAGATACAGTAGGTACATTCCTTTCTCAATGATATTCCACGTCAGATACTTAATTACAAAACAGCTACTATGCTACACTTAGAAACAGCTGAAGTGTACTAATTGAGGGGTGCGGGGACTCTCCCTGTAACTTATATATTATAACATTAAGAAGTAATTAGGTCAGTTATTGTATTTTGTTCTTAGGATATTTAATCTAGATTTTTGTATACTGTACTTACTATGAATATTTACAATTTTTCTTTTAAAACGCATCAAGGCAAAGAAGTGAACCTTTCTTCATACGCAGGGTGTGTGCTCCTTCTTGTAAACACTGCCACTAAGTGCGGACTTGCTCCTCAATTTCGTGAGCTTGAAGTGCTTCATAAAAAATATCAAGATAGTGGACTTGTGGTAATAGGTTTTCCTTGTGAGCAGTTCTTAGGGCAGGAGCCTGAGACAAATGAAACTGTTGCACATGTATGTGAGATAAACTTCGGGGTAACATTTTTACTCTCAGAAAAAATTGAAGTAAATGGTAAAAACACACATCCACTTTTTGCTTATCTAAAGAAGACGCTTCCAAGTGGATTTTTAGGAGATGCTATTAAATGGAATTTTACAAAGTTTCTTATTGATAGAAATGGCGTACCGTATAAGCGCTATAGTCCTGTAACAAAGCCTCGTGCATTTGAAAAAGATATTGAAAAATTATTAAACTGATTTACTTAATTACTATGTGTTATAAGTTTTTTTGACCGCATCTAGGTTTTTTGTTTTTAAGGGAACGTGCGCTATAATTGGTTCCACTTGGAGGATTGGATGAGTGGCTTAAATCAACGGTTTACTAAACCGTCGAACCTTTACCGGTTCCGTGAGTTCGAATCTCACATCCTCCGCCATTGACAGCTAGCACGAGACGTGTTTTTACAACAAATCTCGTGCTAGCTCAAACAGGATCAACTTTAGAGTAAAATATAAAGTTGTTTTTGTATAATATTTATAGAAAAGAAACCCCTGCCTAAGCGGGTTTTCTCGTCGGTGGGTTTAATAGCACTGAATTGATGCATAGATCTTCGGAGTGAGCTTTTAACCAGCTCTTCAAATGAAGAGTAGTTACTTATCTTGTTTTCTTCGATATGGTTTGTGTGCACTTCTGCAAGTTCCTCTGTTGCTTCTTTTATTTCTTATAATATTTGAAGAAGTAAGCTGTGGTTATCTGCTTCATTTTGATCTTTTGGTGGCACACTTGTTTCTTTTTCTAAGTACGTACTTTCTCTGATAAGAGCCTGTAAAGCTTAAAACCATAGCATTAAGTGAAATGTCTCTCATAGGTAAATCAAATATACAGCTTTTTAAGAAGCATTTATTTTTTTACTTAATGATAAGGTTTTCCACTTTTTTCGAACCCAAACATCAAATCTATTAACACTCACAACAAGTGAAGCTACAATACAACAGAGAAGAATAAGTGAGATAAAAGGATTAATCTGGAGACTTCTAAATGTCTCCATGAGGATGGCGATAATTTTGCTATGAAGTAGGTAAAGCGGGTAGGTGGTTGCTCCAAGGGTAACAAGAATAGCTTGGTAATGTTTACCTAAAAATGTAAACGAAGTATTGCGTATTTTTTTAAGCGAGATAAGTAAAAATAGAATAAAAAAGATGGTAATGTGAAGCGTAATAATGCGTGGACTGTTTGTTGGATACGCTTGATCCAGTGCGACAATAAGTGCAACAATATAACAACAAAGAAGTGTAAAATAATATACAAGATGGTTCTTATTATTTTTATAAAGTCCGTAAAAAAGAATACCAGAAAGAAAGTAAGCTGCATATTCTGATCCAAAAAAGAAAAAGACAAAAAGCGCAAGATTGTCAAAAAGAGAAAGATGGTATGGGTTAAATATGACGGTGTGATACAGAAGAATTGGCGAAAGAATAAGCGCAATATGTTGAATAGAAAAAGAAATCTTCTTTTTTATAATAAGAAGAAATGCTGTGAAAGCGTAAAAATTAAGCTCTATTGCAAGAGTCCAATATACTCCGTCAATAAAATCTTGAGCACCATAATGTTGTGGTGTCATGGTGAGGTTTGCAAGAAATCTCTCAAGAGATATAGATTCTCTTCCGAGGAAAATAGTAAACAAACTTGTCATGACAACACATAGCCAAAAGACAGGAAAAAGACGAATAAAACGTGATGATATAAATTGTGAAAAAGTCTTTCCTTCGGTGCTTAGTGTTATAACAAAACCACTAATCATAAAAAAAAGATTGACTCCAAGATATCCATGTTCCATAAATGGTGCCAAGACCTGTAGAAACTGAGGAAGGTAGTGGTGTTCAATAAGTGTTGCAAGCTTATGTACTCCTAAAATTGAAAGTGCAGCTAAAAAGCGCAACAGATTGAGAGGGAGTATTTCTTGCCGTTCTTGTTCCATGGGGTGTGCATTTATTTTACTGCTTCTTCGCCTGCGATATATCCTGTTGTCCAACAAAGCTGAAGACTGTATCCGCCAGAAGGCCTGTCGATATTTAAGATATCTCCAACGAGAAAAAGATTGTCATACTTTTTAGATCGCATTGTTTTTGTGTCTACCTCCTCTAAAGCTACTCCTCCGCTTGTAATAATTGCTTTATCTTCACCCATAAGACCTGTAACAGTAATAGGCATGTTTTTTATTATGCTTACAAGCTTAATGCGCTCATCTCGAGAGAGAGTATTAACTGCCTTATTTTCATCAATACCACTTATTTCTATAACAATAGGGGTGACCGCTGAAGGGATAAGTGGCGAAAGGGTATTTTTTATTTTTTTATTTTGCTGACCAAGAAGAAGAGATTGAAGTGTTTTGTCGAGTGTTCCAATATCAAGATGTGGCAAAAGATCAAGTAATAATGTAACATCTCCATACTTAAGGAGTTCGCCTAAGTCTTTACTCATATTAAGTATCATTGGCCCACTTAAACCAAAGTGAGTAAAAAGAATCTTACCTTTATGTTTACTTTGAGGTTTATTATTAAGAAAAGTTGTTAGTTTAATATTTTCTAAACTAACACCAGAAAGTCTGTGTACCCATTTTTCTTGTGTTGTGATTGGAACAAGTGCGGCGCTTGGTGAAGAAACAGTGTGCCCAATCTTTGAAAGCCATGTAAATCCATCTCCAGTAGATCCTGTTTCTGGATGAGATTTTCCGCCGGTTGCTAAGATGTAGTTTTTCGCTTGAACTACTTTTTTGTCACGAAGAAGAATGCTTGTGATGCGATTATCTTCAGTCGTAAAACCTTTCACTGAAGCATTTTTAAGAACCGTTACATTGCATTTTTTCATGTACTCTACGAGGACATTAAAAACAGAGGTTGCAGAGTTTGAGAGAGGAAAAACTCTATTATTGGCTTCAACTTTTGTTTCCATTCCTTTAGAGTTAAAAAAGTCGAGTGTTTCTTTTACTGAGAAAAAGGAAAAAGGGGAAAAGAGGAACTTCTTGTTGTCCTTAAACTTTTCAAGAAATTTTCGAGTATCGAGCTCATAATTAGTAACATTACACCTCCCACCCCCTGTAATTAAGAGTTTTTTGCCAAGGGTGCTGTTTTTTTCAATAAGAATAACTCGTGCTCCACATTCTGCGGCACGTCCTGCAGCCATCATTCCGGCTGCTCCTCCGCCAATGACAGCAACGTCATAAGTAGTGTCTTTTGACATAAGTAAGATAATAGTGTGTAATTATACACGTTTTTTCATTTAAATGCCATGAGGAGAGATATACTGTTGCACATGGAAAAAGATGTTGTTATAGAAAAAGAATGGAAAGAAGTACTTGGAGACTATTTTACGTCGAGCAGTTTTACTTCGCTTAGGCAATTTATTCATAAGGAATATGCTCATAAAAAAGTATTTCCTCCACCTGATGAAATTTTTAAAGCTTTTGAGAATACTCCTTTTTCTAAAGTTAAGGTAGTTATTCTTGGTCAGGACCCTTATCATGATGACGGACAAGCAGAAGGGCTTTGTTTTTCAGTTAAAGAAGGGGCACCTCTTCCTCCTTCTTTAAAAAATATCTATAAAGAAATTGAGAATGATTGTGGTGGTAAAAAAGATTTTTCAAATGGAAGCTTGGTATCGTGGGCACATCAGGGTGTTTTCCTTTTAAATGCCATTCTTACAGTAATTGCTCATATCCCGGCCTCTCATCGAGGTAAGGGGTGGGAAGAGTTTACTGATTATGTAATCAGCACCATTTCAGAAAAGAGAGAAGGTGTTGTTTTCTTACTGTGGGGTAACTATGCACGAGGTAAGAAAAAGCTCATCAACACAAAAAAACATCTTGTGCTCGAAGCGGCTCACCCGTCACCTCTTTCTTCTTATCAGGGGTTTTTTGGATGTAAACACTTTTCACAATGTAATGCATATTTAAAAAAACACGATAAAACAGAGATTATTTGGTAAGTGTCACACTTTTCCCTGAGAATTGTTATTTATGGTGTATAGGGAAACGCATTTCTCTCATTAAGTTTTAATTATTACCTAGAAATATATATGAAAAAAATATTTACATTTGGAACAGCTGTAGTTCTTTCATTAACCTCCGTAACTGCTTTTGCTAATAATTATGATGATGTACGTGTACCCATGGCACCTTCGGTGTCTTCTGTATACCATCAAGACGAACCTGTGCAAGCAGTAAATGAGCGTTCTTTTAAGAATGCTTCAGCTGAAACTATTCTTACTCGACTTAAAGCACAAGGGGAAAAAATTATAAAAGAGCGCATACAAGCACTTCAGTCAAACAAGACGGTGATTGAAGCAAATAAGACTCTTACAGAAGCACAGAGAAACACTCTTGTAACAAAAATTACCACTAATGTAAACGGTTTAAATTCTCTTCAAACTCAAATTACACAAGCGGTTGATGCAACAAGTACAAAAGCTCTTATTAGTTCTGTGTATACAAATTTTAGAATTTATGGAATCGTTATCCCTTCAGTTCGTCTCGAAAAGAGGATCTATGATTTGCAAAATCATGTAAGCACACTTGATGCAACTTTTAAGAAAGTTGAAGATAAAATAAAAGAAGTGGAAAGTAAGGGTAAAGATGTTACAGAGTGGCAGAAACGTCTTACTGACGCCAAAGCTCTTGTTGTAAAAGATACAGCACTTCTCTCGTCTTCTCTCCTTAAAGTGAACACTCTCACTCCTTCACTTTACGGCACAACAAGTAAAGCGATTATTCAAGAAGCAAATACAACAATTAAAACTGTTTCAAAAGATTTCGCTACAATTAAAAAAGAACTTAAGCGACCTTCTTTTATGAAAGATCGTAAAGATAAAAAAGAAGATAACAAGAAAGTTCTTTCAAACACTTCATGGGTTTGGACTTCACTTACAGACAACGGAACAACAACTGTTCCAAAGACAGATAAGTTTGTGCTTACTTTTGGTGGAGATAATCGTGTAAGCAGTAAAACAGACTGTAACTCTCTTGGGGGGTCGTATTTAGCGGGAACATCCAGTCTTTCATTTGGTCCACTTATGATGACTAGGATGTTCTGTGAAGGGTCTCAAGAAGGGGTGTATGCCGCAGCTCTTAATAAGGTAAAAACATTTACGATTGTAAATGACATACTTACTCTTGGTTTTGATAACGGTATAATGACTTTTAAGAAAAAGTAGACACAAGATTTCTAAAAATAAAACACCCTCTTTTTTGAGGGTGTTTTATTTTTGCAATTCATTCACAAGCTCCAGATTTTTCATTAGAAGATCAGTTCGGAAATGTGTACACCCTTTCTATATATAAGGGTAAAAAAGTGCTTATTTATTTTTTATCCAAAAGCTGATACTCCTGGGTGTACAACCGAAGCGTGTAATTTTAGAGATAGTTATGAGGTATTACAGCAAGCAGGATTTGTGGTGCTAGGAATAAGTAAAGATACAGTAAAGAGTCATAAGAAGTTTGTAGAAAAATAGAATCTCCCATTTCCTTTACTTTCCGAAACTGAAACTACTGTGGCGCAAGCCTATGGTGTTTGGAAACTTAAAAAGTTTATGGGGCGCGAATATATGGGGGGTGATCGAATGAGTTTTCTTATTGATGAAAAGGGGGACATTGCAAAAATATATGAGGAAGTAAAGCCGGCAACTCATGTAAGTGATGTGCGTAGTGATGTAGTGTAGAGAAAGTTTGGAATATCGAAAGGCGGCACCGTAGGTGCCGCCTTGTTGCATATTGTTGTTATGCAGGAACGATTTCCTGACCCTTCACTTGAACCGCTCCTTTCACATGGTGGAAAGAGATTTCAGGGAAGGGGGAAATCTTGTTTCGAATGGGTGCTTTGTACACCTTCTGTGCCCAGTCGATCAGGGTGTCAGCATCTTCACCACATGTGGCGTAGAGCTTGTCCCCAAAGATCAGGCGAATGCAGGTGCCGGAATCACCGTTTTCTGGGCAGATCTGGACATGGCTCAGTTCTTCCAGACGAACCTCGCGATACTCGTTGACCGAGTCTTTCCGCTTTGGCGGAGTCACGATGGTTGCGACATGGAGAGTCAGGGCTTCTTGTTTTTCACCCAGTCGTTGACGAAGTACTTGTTTCAGCACTTCTTGTGTGATGGTAGGATCCATCGGTTTTCCTTTTCTTAAGGTACAAAAATACGACAAGGAGGTACTTGTCGCTCCGGTTGTGTTGATAAGCGTATAGCTATAACCGCTCCCAACAAATTATATACTACAATTATTTAGTTTTTCTGTAAAGTGTACGTATACTGTAAGTATAGTAGTTATATTTTATACATGAACACACTTAAAGAACTTATAAAAAATAATATTGTTGCATTTGGTATTGTTATTGGTTGTGCGCTTATTATAAGTGCATCGGTGCTTGCTTCAGGGATTGGGTCAGTAAATACAAGGAATGCTATCTCGGTAACCGGTTCTGCTGAGCGTTCTGTTGATAGTGATGCTGCAAAATGGACAGTACTCCTCACTAAGCAGTCAGCTCCAGAAAGTTATACGTTTACTGTGCGTCAAATTGATGATGCTGTTAAGTCTCTTTCAAAGCAACTTATTGCAAAAGGAGTAAAAGATACAGCGATTACTGTGCAGCCGGTACATCAGACAGTGATTTGTCAGTCACAAAATCAAGTAATGTATGATGGAGCGGGGCGGCAACAGTGCTCTGGTTCATTTATGTATAACGTGAATCAAACTATTATTATTGAAGCTGATGATGTTCGTCTTATAAAAGAACTTTCTCTCTCACTTCCGACAACCTTTTCTGTAAGCGGAGTGCAGATGCAAAGTATTTCTGTTGATTTCTTTTATACAAAGCTCGCAGATATTCGTGTAGAACTCCTTGAAGAAGCTTCAAAGAACGCAAAAGAGCGAGCAAAAGCCATCGCTAAAAGTACCGGTAATAGAATTGGAAGTGTACGCGAAGCGTCACAGGGAATTTTCCAAGTTACTCAGAAAAACAGTACGGATATAAGTGACTATGGATCATATGATACTTCTACAATTGAAAAGAAAATTACTGCAGTTGTAAGAGCAAGTTTTGAGGTAAAGTAAAAAGTAATAATATAAAAATGACACCATAAAGGTGTCATTTTTATATAAAGTGCAATTATTTAGCGAGCAAGAGCTTCTTCGATAGCTGCTTTTACAAATTCATAAGGTCGAGCTCCGTCAACAAGCGATACAACATCGTACCCTTTCTTGTTTTTTACAAGTACAAAAGTTGCAGGAGTTCCTTGTACACCAGCTTTTACTCCGTCTGCAATTGAGTCAGTAATAACCTGAGATGATGCTTGGTCTGCCATACATGCCTTGAGCTCTGATTCATTTACACCAAGTCCACGAGCGAGAGCCTCTTTTCTGTCAGGAGTAAATGTCATATTTTGTTTCCCTGTTTTTTCATCAAAAATTGCAGCAATGTACTCTGCGCGCTTTTCTTTTCCGGAAACAACACCAACACAGTGAACTGCACGAGCTTCCTCAAAAGCTCCTGGGTGGATCTGTGTAAGAGGGAAGTAGCGATATACAAAACCTACTTTAGAAGCATACTCTGCTTTAATTTGTTTCATTGTTGGTTGAAGGCGCGCACAGAAAGGGCATTCAGTATCTGAGTATTCAACTAAAATAACCTTACTTTTAGTATTGCCTGTAGCAAAATCATTTTTAGAAATAGGGGCACCGAGAAAGGTTGTCGCAGTAGCTTTTCTTTCGCCACTATTACTTTTAATTGCCGTTGCGGCAACGTGTGAACCACCTAAAATAACTGCTGCGATAATAATTGCCCCCGCTGTGTTTATAGAACCAATTTTGTGACAAAGGGTACTAAGACCATGTCGTGCATGTTGTATTATTTTCATATCGATTATACTGTAGTGTAACGTAATAGTAGCATGTCCCAAAATAGTACTCCCCATCTTTCACAAAGAACTTTAAAACACGTTGCTTTTTCTTTGTGTACAGAATTTGGTCCAGTTTTTATCTTTCTTGCAACATTTCACTACGTGAGTCTGTATGCTTCTACATCTCTCCTTATTATTGCAACTATCTTTTCTACACTGTTGTCATATCGAATTGATAAGCGCATACCATATCTTGCTCTCTACGTAGCACTCCTTACAACGGTATTTGGATATATGACTATTCACTTTAATAATGTCTACTTTTTACAGGTGAGAGATACTCTGTATGATTTAACTTGCGCTTTTACTCTTGTTGTTGGGCTTATTTTTAATATACCTTTTCTTAAAATAGCTTTTAATGATATTTTGCCAATGAAAGAAAGGTCTTGGAAAAAATTAACATACATATGGCTTTTTTATTTTGTGATCCTTGCTTTGCTTAATGAAATTGTTCGTCGTAGCTTTACTATAGATGGCTGGCTTATATTTAAGGCTGCTATGGTTATAGCTACCTGTCTTTTTGGTATGGCGGCACTCTATACAGCATATGAATCTGAAGAGAAGATAAGAGTGACCGTTTAATGGTGAATTAAAAAGTAAAACCCCATATTCAATTCTTTAATTGTATGGTATTCTTGTAGCTGTTATTTATGCAAAAAGTTCCGACCTCTAATAATCATAGTGCTGCGTCTTCTGTGGATTATGCTGACGCTCATGCGGGTAATTTTTTTCAGGTGGTAGAATCGATCCCTTCTATCAATGCTCCAATTCTTGGTAGTATAGGTCCTTTTTCTGTTGCTACTTCCACTATCACAACAGTTTTTATTACATTTCTTGTTATTCTCCTTTGTGTTTCTGTAAGCAAAGCAAAGCTTATTCCTTCAAAGTTTCAACATATTCTTGAAATGTTATACGAAGCAATTCTCTCTTTTATTGCTTCTATATTAGGAACAAAAGAAAAAGCTGAAAAAGTAATTCCATACATAGGTGCACTTATGGTCTACCTCCTTATCTCAAACTTTCTTCCTATGATGCCAGGAGTTTCTGGTTTTTATATTACCCAAGAAGGAGAACATGTTCAGCTTTTCCGTGGAGCAACGACAGATTTTAATACAACGTTCGGTCTCGCCCTTGCTGTTGTTTGTATTATTCAAATAGTTGGCATGAAAGAACAAGGGGTATTTGGCTATCTTTCACACTTTATTCAAATAAAACAATTGTATCAAGGGTTTAGAAAAGGTATCGGAGAAGGGATGGTTGCTTTTATTGGTTTTCTTGTTGGGCTTATTGAGGTTATTTCAGAGTTTGCGAAGATGCTCTCCCTCTCTCTTCGTCTCTTCGGTAACCTTTTTGCTCATGAAGTGCTTACGGTGATATTGCTCGGGGCTTTTGCGTTTGGGTTACCTGCTATCTGGATGGGTATGGGATTCCTTGTTGGAGCAGTACAGTCAATCGTGTTTGTGGCGCTTGTTACGGTGTACTACTCGCTTGTGCTTAAAAAAGACAAAGATGAACATTAAAAAAGCCCCTCATACGAGAGGCTTTTCTGTTATTTTTTTAAAAATCATATAGGAGACCTTAATGATTTCTCTGATAGACGTCGGAGTGTGTCCGTTGTTGTCATCCCCCACAGGGGTCTCTTTCAGGTCTTCTGGGAGAGCTAAGAGAGTGCTTATATTTCCTTGATCGGTGATCGCAAGGGTAAAGTCAGGAAAAGGGATGTATGTTGTGTTTCCTTTTCGAAACACAACACCGATAAGCTTTTCTGTGCCCATAGCAGGTTCCTTCCTTTAATGTGCGTACTGATCGTAACTGTACCACGCTTTTTTACTTAGTCAAAAGATATTAATTTTTTTAAAACTTCTGCTATACTCGATTATAAGGCCAGTAAGCGGGCTCATTTTTATTGAGTAAGTATATTTTTTTAATATTCTACTAAATAATCTATTAATTTTAATTTTTAAAACATCTATGACACCAGAAGCAGCAATGTATATCGCAAAAGGAATGTGTATTTTTGCAATGGTTGGTACAGCTATCGGACAAGGGTATCTTGTGGGTAAAACTATGGAGGCGATCGGACGTAATCCGGATGTTCAAGCTTCAATTTTCACCAAGATGATCATTGGAGTTGCGATGACAGAAACAACAGCTATTTTCGCACTTGTTGCGTTCTTCCTTGTGTAATCAAAACAGTTATTAGGAATTCGTTATTAGTTATTAGTAAGAATGCGCATGCATTCGCTAATTACGAATTACCAATTACGAATAACTTTGTATTGTACTTATGTCTGAAATTCTTAACATATTAGGATCAGTTGGTTTTAATTGGCATGTTGCACTTGCTAACTTTGTTAACTTCCTTATCATCTTGTTCCTCCTCAACGTCTTTTTCTTTAAGAAATTAGGAAAGACTCTTAAGAGTCGTCATGATGTTATTGAGCGTGGCTTAAATCAGGCACGTGAAGCTGAGCTGTCGCTTTTGCGTGCAGAGGAAGAGAAAGCTGCGATTCTTAAAAGTGCACATAAAGAAAAACATGCAATCTTAGAAGACGGAGAGAAAAAAGCCCAAGAGCTCGCAGCTTTACTTACATCTCAAGCAGAAGAAGGTATTCAAGCAAAACTACATTCTCTTAATAAAAAAGAAGAAGATCTTGTGGCGTCTTTAGAAAAAGCTTTCAAGGAAAAAGCCCCAAGTCTTGTTGCTTCTCTGTACAAAGAGTCGCTTATGCGAAATATGACAAAGGAGGAGAATGACGCTCTTATTGCGTCTATGAAAGCGTAATTATTTATAAGAAGTATGTCTTTATCTCGAACTATTGCGAAAGCTCTGTATACACAAAAAACAACTGAAGGAGATGTTGTTAGTCTGCTTACAAAGTACAACATGCTTTCGCTTCTTCCGTCTATTGTAAAAGAACTCAAGCAGTTCTCTTTACAAGGAAATAAACAAGATATGCTTCTTATTGAGGCACCTTTTGATCTAGATGTGTCAGCTATTTCCAAAATTAAAAGAATTGCCGGAAATGATCTTGCTTCACACGAGATAAGTATTAACAAAAATTTACTCTCAGGGTTCAGAGCTCGTTTTAAAGGAGTGCTTTATGATGGAAGTGCCGACAGAATTATTAAACAATTTTTAAAAAATTAATCATCACCCGCGGTAATTACAACTAAATTATTATGTCAGTAGAAAAAATTATCAAAGAACTTGAACAAAAAATTGCAACTCTCGATACCGGTGTATCTGTAGAAGAAGTTGGTACTGTTGTATCGGTAAGTGACGGCATTGCTCGTATTTCAGGAATGTCTTCGGTTGCAAGTATGGAAGAAGTTGTGTTTTCAAGCGGAGCACGCGGACTTGTGCTTAACCTTGAGTCTGACATGGTGGGGGCTGTGATTATTGGTGCCAGTGATTCAGTTCGAGAAGGGGATGAAGTAACACGAACAAAAGAAGTTCTCTCTATTCCTGTTGGCGATGAACTTCTTTCACGTGTGGTGGACCCACTCATGAACCCTCTTGATGGTGAAACATTACCACAATTGAAAGCTCGTGAGCTAGTAGAAAAAATTGCTCCAGGGGTGATGGAACGTGAGCCTGTTAATCAGCCTATGCAAACAGGTATTAAGGCAATTGATGCAATGATTCCGGTTGGACGTGGTCAGCGCGAGCTTATCATCGGAGATCGTCAAACAGGTAAAACAACAATTGCAATCGATACCATCATTAACCAGAAAGGAAAAGATGTTATTTGTGTGTATGTTGCTATTGGACAGAAGGAATCAAAGATTGCTCAGATTGTAGAAAAACTTCGTGCAGCTGGAGCACTTGACTATACTGTTGTTGTTCTCGCTGGGTCTTCAAAAGGTGCAGCGCTCTCATACCTTGCACCATATGCTGGAACTGCCGTAGCTGAGTACTTTATGAACAAGAAAAAAGACGTTCTTGTTGTATATGATGATCTTTCAAAGCATGCTGTTGCGTACCGTGAAATGTCACTTCTTCTTAAGCGTCCACCGGGACGTGAAGCGTATCCTGGAGATGTTTTTTATCTTCATTCACGACTTCTTGAGCGAGCGTGTCGCCGAAATGAGGCTTCAGGAGGTGGTTCTATTACCGCGCTTCCAATTATCGAAACACAAGCAGGAGACGTGTCAGCGTATATTCCCACAAACGTTATTTCTATTACCGACGGGCAAATTTTCCTCGATGCTAATCTTTTCTATAAAGGTATGCGTCCAGCAATTGACGTAGGACTTTCTGTGTCACGTGTTGGTTCATCTGCTCAAACAAAGCCGATGAAGAAGAATGCTGGGAAAATGAAGCTTGCCATGGCGCAATATCGTGAACTTGAAAGTTTCGCTCAGTTTGACTCTGATCTTGATCATGATACAAAGCGCACAATTGAACGCGGGAAGAGAACTGCTGAAATTCTTAAGCAAGCAAATGGTGCTCCACTTCAAGTAGCACTTCAGGTTGCTTCTATTTATGCAGTTAATAACGGCTTTGTTGATCATGTACCAGTTGTTGAGGTTGTTGCGTGGGAAAAAGAAATGCATGCATTTATGAATATTTCTCATAAAGACTTAGTGACTACTCTTAACAAAGACTGGTCAGACGAAGTCGAACAATCTCTTAAAACTGCACTCACTCAATTTAACGAGACTCGTACACATAACGCTTAAAGAGAAAAGGTTTTCTATCACAATGCAAACAAAAGTTATTAAAGAAAAAATAAAGAGCGTTGGTAATATTAAAAAAATTACCAAAACCATGGAAATGGTGTCTGCTGCAAAAATGAAAAAGGCAATTGACAGCGCTCTCCTTCTTCGTCCTTTTCACGAAGAAGCACAGCACTTACTTCACGACATCTCTCTTGATTCCCTTTTTTCTCATGAGCTTCTTACTCATAATAAGGTTGCAGGCGAGGTGGTAATTTTGATTGCGTCTAACAAGGGATTATGTGGAAGTTATAACGTTAACGTTTATCGTAAATTACTTGAAGCGTATAACGAAGAAGAAAGAAAGAGTTTAAAAATTATTGCATATGGTAAATATGCTGAAAAAGTTGCAAAGAAGCTTGCTATTGAAACACTTGCTTCATTTAATCATCCTGTGCTTACTGGTCATGACGCTCATGCAACGTCTAAGCTTATTGTTAATTGGTACAAAGAAAAGAAAATTGGCACTGTGCGCATATTGTATACACATTTCACTTCTGGTAGCTCATTTACTCCAAAACTTCTTCAGCTCCTTCCTTTTTCTTCAGAAGGTGAGCCGAATTCTAAAGGTGAACCTCGTTACGCGTACGAGCCAGATCAAGACGCTGTTATTTCAAGTATTATTCCAATGATGCTTCATAATATTATCTACGGAGCAATACTTGAAAGTTACGCTTCAGAACATTCAGCGCGTATGTTTGCGATGAAGAATGCAACAGACAATGCCAAAGAATTACAAAATGATTTAAAACTATATTATAACCGAGCTCGCCAAGATGCTGTAACGCAAGAAATTGCAGAAATTACCGGAGGGGCGATGGTGTTATCAGGGTAAAGCACTGTCACAATATTACTCACATTACTAACATAACAACAATTACCATGAACAAAGGAACAAATATCGGAAGCATTACAAAAATCGTAGGACCAGTTATTGATATCACCTTTTCAGGAGGTGTGCCAAATCTCAAAAATGCTCTTACTGTAAAGCACGGTGATGGAAGTGTGCTTACCCTTGAAGTAGCTCAACATCTTGGGTTTAATGATGTACGCGCAGTTGCAATGTCTTCAACAGATGGACTTGTTCGTGGTATGGAAGTTGTCGACACAGGTGCTCCGATAGAAGTTCCTGTTGGTCCAGAAATTCTTGGTCGTATGTTTGATGTGACCGGTAATCCAATCGATCAAAAGCCTGCTCCTGCTGCAAAAAAGAAATATCCGATTCACCGTGAAGCTCCTTCATTTGATGAGCAGTCTACAAAAGCAGAAATTCTTGAAACAGGTATTAAGGTAATTGACCTCATTTGTCCATTTCTTAAAGGGGGTAAGGTTGGGCTTTTTGGTGGAGCTGGAGTAGGAAAGACAGTGGTGATTCAAGAGCTTATTCGTAACATTGCTTCTGAACACGGTGGGTATTCAATCTTTGCTGGAGTAGGGGAACGTTCTCGCGAAGGTAACGATCTTTATCGAGAAATGGAAGAGTCTGGTGTGCTTGATAAAACCGTACTTGTGTTCGGCCAGATGAATGAACCACCAGGAGCGCGTGCTCGAGTAGCTCTCTCTGCGCTTTCAATGGCAGAATATTTCCGCGATGAAGAAAAGAAAGATCTTCTTCTTTTCGTAGATAATATTTTCCGCTTCACTCAGGCTGGATCTGAGCTTTCAGCTCTTCTTGGTCGTATGCCTTCAGCGGTAGGATATCAGCCAACATTAGCAACAGAAATGGGACAGCTTCAAGAGCGTGTTACTTCAACAAAAAATGGATCTATTACTTCTATTCAGGCAGTATACGTGCCAGCGGATGACTTAACAGATCCAGCTCCTGCTACAACCTTCTCTCACCTTGACTCAACAGTGTCACTTTCACGTCCACTCTCTGAGCTTGGTATTTATCCTGCTGTTGATCCGCTCGACTCAACATCAACTGTTCTTCAAAAAGATATTGTAGGAGACGAACATTATGAAGTTGCTCGCGGTGTACAAAAAGTACTTCAGCGCTACAAGGATCTTCAGGATATTATTGCAATTCTCGGTATGGATGAACTTTCTGATGATGATAAAAAGACTGTTGCACGTGCACGTCGTATTCAGAAGTTCCTCTCACAGCCTTTTTTCGTTGCGGAACAGTTTACTGGAGCAAAAGGTGTATATGTTTCAAAAGAAGATACAGTGCGTTCATTTAAGGAAATTCTCGAAGGTAAGCATGATCATGTCCCTGAGTCTGCTTTTTACATGAAGGGTTCAATTGATGAGGTACTCGCTTCTCTTTCTAAAGATTAATTTTTTCCATGCTTCATCTTAAAGTTGTTACACCAGATAAGATAATCAGCGACGAAGTTGTTGATAGTGTTAGTCTTCCGACAACGAGTGGTACTATTACCGTGCTTAATAAACACGTTCCTCTTGTTTCAACTATTAAAGCAGGGGAAATGGTGATTAAAAAAGCAGGACGAGGTGTTGGGTATGCTGTTTTCAAAGGGGTTGTGAATGTTCGACCACACGAAAAAGGAATTACTGAAGTTGTGGTACTTCTTGAACGAAGTGAAATGATTGAAGACCTTGATCATGATCGTGCAGAAGAAGCGCTTAAAAGAGCGGAAGCCATGAGAAATGAAAAGGTAGACGATGAAGATTTTTCACTCTTTGAAGGACTTGTCGAAAAAGAATTAAACAGAGTACGTATTGCACAAAAGTATAGACGTCATACTGTATAAAAAACACCGGAAGATAATATCTTCCGGTTTTTTTATAAGAGAATTAAAAGAAGTATCGATCCTGCTATAATCCTATACCATCCAAAAGGGGTAAAGGAGTGCGACTTAATATACGAAAGAAAGAAACGTATGACGATAAGAGCTACTATAAAAGAAGTAATAAAACCTATTCCAATCGGAAGTAGCGCATCAAAGTTAAGCTCGCTATGTTTTTTATAGAGGGTATACAGCGTTGCAATGATAAGTGTTGGCACAGCGAGTAAAAAAGTAAACTCAGCAAGAATAGCGCGGTTAAGTTTCATGCCAAGACCTCCGATTATCATCGCACCAGATCTCGATACTCCAGGAATCATAGCAAGAGCTTGAAAGAGACCAAGCAAGAAAATATCTTTATAGCTAAGTTCTTTTTTATGAGTGTCATGTGATTGCTTGGCATACCACCTTTCAACAAGCAAAATAAGAATTCCTCCTAGTAAAAGACTGTATGCAACAAGTAGTGGGTTTTGTAGCCATATTTTTACATAAGGAAAAATAAAAAATCCAATGATTCCTGTCGGTAAAAATCCAACAATTAATTTTTTAATCATCCCAAGCTCAAAGAGATGCTTAAAGTAGTAGATAACCACAGCACTTATTGCTCCAAGCTGAATAACAATTTCAAATGTGGTAAGAGTGACCGAATGAGGTATTTCCAAAAAGTGCGATACAAGCACCATATGTCCTGTTGAAGAAATAGGAAGAAATTCTGCAAGACCTTCAACAATTCCTAAAATAAAAGCATCAAATAATGTCATTGTATGTAGTCTAGCATGGGGAAAACCTTGTAAGCTATTTTAGATATACTTATGCATATATGGTACAAGCCCATAAACGTGGCCTCATCTTTTTAGCTGAATACGGAGTTATTTTTCAAGGGACACTTTTTATTCTTTCGTGTTTTCAAAGTGGAGTATTTTCTGTTTGGTTTTTTTCATTTTGGGTAGCAATTACACTTTTTGCTCTTGTTCTTGCATCACTTATTAAGCGAGTGCTTAAAAAGAAACGTCCAGAAAAAAGAAAAGAACTATTTATGCCATTTGGAGAGTACACTTTTCCTTCTGGTCATGCAACAGGAATGACAGTTATTACTCTATGTATTTTTACTGTTGGAAGTATGCCTTTGAGTGTACTTTCTCTTTTAGTAAGCGCTTGTGTTATGAGTGCACGAGTTGATGCTCGTGTTCATGATTGGATAGACATGGTTGGTGGAATAGTGCTTGGTAGTTTTGTTTTTTATAGCGCATCAACACTTATTTTATAAGTAGCCATGCTACACTAACTCTACGTTATTTTATATGAAACTTTCTCATATAGTTCTTACAGGATTTAAATCCTTTGCAAAAAAGACAACAATTGATGTAACTCATCAGGTAACGGGAGTTGTAGGTCCAAATGGTTCTGGAAAATCAAATATCGCTGAAGCGATTCGTTTTGTTCTTGGGGAGCAGTCCATGAAGACAATGCGAGGAAAAATTGGTACTGATGTTATTTTTAAGGGTTCTGCTCATTTGCCTCCATTATCTCGTGCTTCTGTAACTATGGTAATTGATAATCGCGATAAGGGGCGTATTAGTGATCAGAGTGCAATAAGTGAAAGCTTGGCACCATATCTTGTGTACGATGAAATTACTCTTTCTAGAACTATTTATGCAGATGGAACAAGTGATTATGGTTTAAATGATGCAAAAGTTCGTCTTAAAGACGTACAAGAGTTACTTTCATTTGCTGGTATTGGAAGTAGTGCTCATACTATTATTAACCAAGGTGAAGCAGATAGAATTTTACTTGCTGGAGCAAAGGACAGAAAAGAGGCTCTTCTGGATGCTCTTGGTCTTCGTGTGTATCATATGCGCTTACACGAAAGTTCTCGTAAGCTTGAAAAAGTGAAAGCTCACGTGCGAGAGGTAGAGCTTTTGCGTAATGAAATTAAGCCTCATCTTGATCATCTTTTACGTCAGGTAAAAAAAATTGAATCACAAGAAGAAGAGCGTCAAAAGCTTAAAAAACTTCTCACTGTTCATTTTAAAAGAGAAGGAAAAGCCCTCGAACTTTTTTCAGAAAAAATAAAAGAAGAAGGAACCTCGCATTCGCTTTCTCTTGTGCTTACATCGATTGAAAAGGAGCTTGCTCTTTTTGCTTCAAAAAATAAAGAACACAACGAAGAAAGGGAAAAAGAAAAAAATATTCTCGAAAAAGAGAGGCTTAGTGGAGAGCTTCGTCTTCTTTCTGAAAGGCGAAATCAGATGCTTAAGACTATTGGAAGACTTGAAGCAGAAAAGCTTTATTTAGAAAAAGAGCTCGCCGGGCAGAAGGAAGTAAGAGATGCAACCATCCCTCTTTCAGAGCTTGCAAGTACACGTACGTTTATTGACAATAAGTGTACCTCTCTTAATCATGCGGTTTCTATAAATGATACAGAAAAAGCTGTAAGCACTCTTCTTGAGCTTACAGAGGGGGCGCATCATTTTTTTGATAAATATACATTTGTTGATACCTCTAAAAGAGAAAGACTTGCAGAAGAGCTTGTAAAAGTTGAAGAAGGGCTTAACGAGCAAGTGGCTTCACTGGAGAGAATTCAAGATGAAAGTAAGACACTTTCAGATGAGCTTAATAAACTCTCTTCTCTGCGAGAAACAACGCTTACAAAAGAGTATGAAGAAGAAAAAAAGATAATGCTTCTAGAGAGTAAGTTGCGAGAGCTTAAAAGTACCATCTTACTTCGTACACAACAAGAAGGAGAGCTTGCACTTAGAAAGCAGTCGTATGAAGGACTTCTCAATGAAAGTGTGGTTATTGTTGGAAGAGAAATGCTTTCTTTTGAAACATTTGAACAAGACACTGAGCTTGAAAAACATGAACGAGATCAGCTTCTTCGTCTTATCGAGCGCACAAAGCTTCGTATCGAAGAGTCAAGTATTCCAAATAAAGAAGAGGTTTTGACTGAATACAAGAATACAAAAGAAAGAGATGAGTATCTTTCTAAAGAGCTTGGGGATATTGAAGATACAGAAACAAAACTCCTTGATCTTATTAAAGAACTTGAGGTAACTTTGCATGATCGTTTTTCTTACGGAATAGAAGAAATAGGAAAAGTGTTTGGTCAGTTTTTTGGAGAAATATTTCCAGGTGGTAAGGCACGGCTTGTTCTTACTGCTATTACAAAAATTGGTGACGATGGTGAAGAAAAACAAGAAGAAGGGGTTGAACTTGATGTGTCTTTACCAAATAAAAAAGTAAAAGAATTGAGCATGTTTTCTGGAGGAGAAAGAGCTCTTGTGTCTATCGCGCTTTTATTTGCGATGAGTCAGGTAACACCACCACCATTTATGGTGCTTGATGAAACAGATGCACCGCTCGACGAGTCAAATGCTCGTAAGTATGGAGCTATGTTAAATAGACTTTCAATGAACAGTAAGCTTCTTGTTATTACTCATAACAGAGAGACTATGAATCATTGTGATATGTTGTACGGTGTCACTGTTGGCGTAGAGGGTGCTTCTAAGCTCCTCTCTATCAACTTTAAAGAAGCTGAAAAGCTTGCTCAGTAAAAACAAAAGCGCCCTAATGGGCGCTTTAGCATAGATGTTTTACTTTATGTGCTTGCTCAGACCTGCAAAGTTTTCCAAAGCTTTTTGGTGTTCTTTTTCTAGGGCTGCAGTTACCTTCGAAGCAAATGACGATCGTGAACTCACGGTTGTTTCGCTGGGCCACAACTTGAACTTCTTGTAAAAGAACAGAAATAGGACCGTGAAGCCGTTGAAGCACTTCATGAACAACGATGTAGATGAATGTGTGGGATTCAAGGTTTCCTGTCGTGTCACACTGAAAGTACGGAATTGGAAAAGTGATTTTCGACATTCTAGCTAGCTCTTTCTGTGGATTTTTTAAGAAAAGAACAATATTTAATTATACAACTAAAATAGTATTTAGTCAATTTACCTCTTTTTTAGATAGAGGGCTACATAAAACAGTCTGTTATATGGTATAGTGTTTAAAATATGCAAAGAATTTTTACTGGGCAAGTAAGTATTACCTCTAAAAAAGATGGGTACGTTCGTGTGGCAGGTCTTGCTACTGACGAAAAAGGAAAGCCAGCAGAAGGGGCTATTTTTGTGCCACATGACGAGCTTCATACAGCACTTCATCATGACTTGGTTGAAGTTGAACTTTTAGGAAAGAAGAAAAATCATAAAGGGCAAGATGAGTTGTATGGCATCATAAGAAATATTGTTGAGCGAGGACGCAAAGGATATGCCGGAATTCTTGAAGAAGAAAATGGTATGACTTTTTTTGTGCCTGACGATAAGCGTATGTATACCGATGTGATTATTCCAAATAACGAACGTGATGGAGGACAGCTTGGTGACAAGGTAATCGTTGCGCTTGTTGACTGGAATGACCCAAAGAAGTCTCCGATAGGTCGTGTAACTAAAGTGCTTGGTCGTCCCGGAGATAATAATGCTGAAATGTTGGCATATGCTCTTGAGCGTGGATTTTCTGATGAACATAAAGAAGAGGTAAACAAGGAAGCAGAAGAAATTAAAGCTCGTGGTATCACCGAAGAAGATAAACAAGGAAGACGTGATTTTCGTGGAGTGGCAACATTTACCATCGACCCATTTGATGCAAAAGATTTTGATGATGCGATTTCATTTAAAAAACTTGATAATGGTAACTACGAGGTGGGTATTCATATTGCAGATGTTTCGTACTATGTACGTCCTGAGACAGCGCTTGATGAAGAAGCTGTTGCGCGTGAGACGAGTGTATATTTGGTGGACCGTTGTATCCCTATGCTTCCTGAGGTCCTCTCTAATGATCTCTGTTCATTAGTGCAAGGTGAAGATAGACTTGTAATGTCATGTGTGCTTGAGCTTGATAGTGAAGGAAATGTTCATGACGAATGGTATGGACGTTCAGTAATTCATTCAAACAGGCGTTACACCTATGAAGACGCTCAAGTTACCTTAGATACAGGGGGTGGTGATTTTTCTGAAGAACTAGCCATTTTAAATGCTATTGCAAAGAAGCTTACAAAAGCTCGATTTGAAAATGGTGCACTTTCTCTTGAAACAGAAGAGGTTAAGTTTAAGCTTGATGAAAAGGGTGTACCAATTGATGTGTATGTAAAAACCCGAGGGGACACTCATAAGATGATTGAAGAGTACATGCTTTTAGCGAATAAGTATGTAAGTAAATTTATTACCAAGAAACAAGAAGAGGTAAACGGAGAAGGGAACGCTATCTGCGTGTACCGTATTCACGATAAACCAGATGCCGATAAGATGCACGATCTCGATCTTTATATTCGTGGACTTGGTTATAATGTTCGCTTCATGGATGGGCTTATTGCTTCCAAAGAACTCAACGCTCTTCTTCAAAAAATGGGTGACCGTCCAGAAAAGGCGCTTCTTCAGGTGCATATTACTCGCTCTATGGCAAAAGCTGTGTACAGTACCTACAACGTTGGACACTATGGTCTTGCGTTCGAATACTACTCACACTTCACTTCACCGATTCGTCGTTACCCAGACGTACTCACTCATCGCCTCTTGATGAGAGTACTTGCTAATGATCTTCCAAAAGAAGAGGAGCGTGGTATCTACGATCGTTTCTGTGCGCTTGCTAGTCGAAGAGAAAAAGAAGCATCAGATGCTGAACGTGGAAGTATTAAATACAAACAAGTAGAGTATATGTCGTACCGTATTGGACAAGAATTTGAAGGAATGGTTACTGGTGTTTCTGAATGGGGTGTTTATGTTGAAGAGAAGGAAAGTAAGTGTGAAGGAATGATACGACTTCGCGACCTTGGAGATGATTTTTATAACTTTGACCAGCGTGGTGGGCGAGTATTTGGTGAACGAACTGGTGTTGAATATACAATCGGTACTCCTGTTCGTATTAAAGTAAAAGACGCGAACCTTGATCTCAAAACAATTGATTACGCGCTTGTATAGCTTGCGGTTTATGAGTTTTTCATGTTTACTTGTAGCGGTTGAACATTTTTAAAATCGAAAAGAGGAGAGACATAATGTCTTTTTTAAGAAAGGCGGCAATTGAGTTTGTTAATTTGGTGTGCAATAACAGACTTTTCTTTTTTCTTGCAAAGAAGAGGGGATGGTTTGATGCGGTATTTGTGATGTATCCAGCAGACCGAAGGTTTGCTGACCACTTCACATTCCGTTTGCGTCAGAAGTGTATTAGGTGGAAGCCGTACATCATTGGAATGATTGTGCATCCATCCGGTAAAAGAACGCTCATGTTCGCTATCTCTGCATACGTTGATCAAATGGATACAAAAGAAGAAGCAGAAAATCTTCGTACGCTCTACGAAAGGTCTTTTGGGATTAAGGAAAGCTTGGGTGCGCAGTCGCTTCACTTTGCTGGGACACTGCCTGGCAGGTTTGTTTTTTTGAGAATCAATAGAAAAAACGATAAGTATAACGAAAGGAGTGCTACACAAATTAATGTGGTCAAAGCGATCGAATCATTACGACAAGAGCTTCTTCATGGTAGCTCTAATCCTGTTGTAGTGCTCGGTGCAAATGGCTATATCGGAAAAGCTGTCACCTTCTCTCTTTTGGAGAAAGGTGTACATGTTATCCCTGTAGATAAAACAGCAACAACTCCGTACAGGAAACCGTGTATACCGTATCTGCTTGTGAACATTACAGGACCTGAAGCCATTAACGAGTATATTGATCCTCGTTTGATGGGAGAAGATACTGTGGTGCTTAATGAGGTGTACCCAGCTCCTCACGCAGACATTGTGAAGGACATCAGGTCTCTCGGTGCTTCGGTGTACCACATTCAGGGAGTGAAGAGTGCTACGGTGCCTCCATTCCCTGGTGCATACCAAGGTGCTATTCCGTGCTGTGCCGCACTTGCTACGGAGGAGTACGAAGTGTCTATTGCTCAACTTTAATTTTTGGCGTCTTGTGTGAACACAGGGCGCCTTTTTGTATATCTCTACTATATACTTGTAAATATGTTTGTGTACGATGTTATCAATACGCTCCTTGTTATCATTCTGCTGTTCAACACTGCACTCCTTTTGCCTATTTTACGAAATGTAAAAAATAACATTCAGACGTTCGTGTATGCTGTAAATATTCTCACTATCTTGCTTTGGATTGTGACAATGATAGGATATCGCTCAGAGACTTTATATTTTGATACATGGCTACGCGCCCTCTATGCTACAGCTATTTTTATAGGTGTGACGTATATGCACTTTACGTTCTTCTATCCTGTGTATTTTAATGCTGCACGTTACTACATGTATGTCGTTAATGGTCTTGCGTTTATTACGGCATACCTTGTAACTCTTACTAATACGGTTATTGTGCGAGGGGTAAAAACTCCTTACGGGGAACCAGAAATCATCTTCGGCCCACTTTTCCCGCTCTATATTACGGTTATTATTATCCCTTTTATTGTTGGCTTTATTCGACATGCTTATCTTGTTCTCAGTAAGAATACTAAAGTTCTTTACCTTCTTGTTGGTTATTTTATTTCAGCAAACACCGCTTTTGTTACCAATTTAATGCTTCCTTATATGGGGGTGTTTATCTTAAATTGGGTTGGTCAGTTCTTTACGATTGTCATGGTGTCATTTACGACATACTCAATTCTTAAGTTTAACTTAATGAACATACGTTTCTTTACTATTAACGTAGGGGTTGCTTTTCTCCTTATTATTACGCTTTCACAGGTTCTTTTTGCGGATTCTATTAAAGACCTTTTGGTAAGTAGTTTTGTATTTGTGGTAGCTGCTGGAACAGGTCTCTATCTTGTAGTTCTCAGTCAGCGTGAGCGTGCAGCTCTTGATAAAACAATTTCTCTTAATATCGAAATTAAAAAAATTAATAAAGAGCTTGAAGATGCAAATAAACGTTTACGTTCATTAGATATTCTTAAGTCAGAATTTATCTCTCTTGTGTCCCATCAGTTACGAGCTCCTCTTACGGTGATTAAAGGTTATGCTGCAACTATTTCTGATGGCATGGTGGGTAAGATTACCGAAAAACAAAAAGAAGTTGCAATTCATATTTACGATTCAGCGCAGTCACTTGCAAGTCTTGTGGAAGATTTCTTAAACGTTACCAAAATCGAACAAGGTGGAATGCAGTATGATCTTAAGAAGTGTAATGTAAATGAACTTGTTCTTTCTTTTTTGGGTGACATGAAAATACAGGCTGACCATAAAAAACTTAAGTATAAAGTTTTTGTAAGCACTAAGAATCTATACCATGTTATGGCAGACGCCATTAAGTTGCGACAGGTGTTTATCAATCTAGTTGATAACAGTATTAAGTACACACCGTCTGGTTTTGTTGAGGTAAGATTATCTGAAGGAGTAAAAAAAGGAACAGTTACTTTTAGTGTGACAGATTCTGGAATAGGGATAAGCAAAGAAACAAAGAAAAAGCTTTTTACAAAGTTTGGACGTGGAGAAGGGGCTAAACTTGTAAGTGGCGGATCAGGGCTTGGTCTTTACCTTGCAAAGCAAATTATTAAAGCACATAAAGGTTCCATTGAAGCGGTTTCTCCCGGAACGGATAAGGGCTCTACCTTTTCAGTTACTTTGCCGTATACTAAGGAATAAGACTTAATCTTAACAGTATGAAAACAGTAATGATTATTGAGGACGATAAAGGGTTGCAGGATATCTATGCGATATGTTTTTCTGCTGCGGGGTATCAGGTAATCATTGAAGGCGATGGACTTTCTGGTATTTCTGAAGTTATTGATAAAAAACCAGACATCATTTTACTTGATGTGATGATGCCTACTATGGATGGGTTTGCTTTTCTTAAAGCTCTTCACGAAAATACAGAACTTCATGTTCCGGTTGTTGTTTGCTCTAACCTTTCTGATAAAGAAACAAGAGAGAAAGCGCTCTCATACGGAGCAAAGAAAGTTCTCCTTAAGGTGAATTATTCGGGCAAGGAGTTGGTAAATGAAATCAGTACAGTTCTTCAAGAAGAAGAGCATAAGAAATAGTAAGTTACACACAGGGTATTTGAAGTAACGAGGTATATACTTGTACATATCTAAGGTTAGATATGGACCCACTCTTTTTTATAGATAATATACGTTTTGATCTTGTTGGTATTGTTATTGCAGTGCTAGGTATTCTTACTCTTGCTGGAATTGTTTTTTTTAGAAATCGTCACAGTATCACAGGAAGAAGCTTCTTCTTCTTTGCGTGCATTACTATTTTCTGGGGTCTTTCAAACTATTTCCTCTACAAATTCTCTGATCCAGAAGCGGCTCTTCTTATGCTTCGTTTGCATATTTTCTTCTCTATTTGGCATGCGTACGCCTTTTTTCAGCTTGCTTATGTTTTTCCTTACGAACAGAAAGAGCTTCCTTCTTGGCATAGATATATTTTGCTTCCCCTTGCGTTCTTTTCTTCAACACTTCTCCTTATTCCGTTTGTATTTCATCAAGTGAGTCACATGATTCCGGTTGATGAAGTGGTTAATCCTGAGAAGAGTCAGGGAGTGATACTTGCTGGAGTTGTTACCTTAGCCTTTTTCCTCGCAGGTATTCTCGCTCTCCTTAGACGTATTGGTCAGTCAAAGGGTGATGAGCGCCGTCAGGTAATGCTTATGTTTACGGGAATGTCTATTACTGCTGGACTTGTTCTTCTGTTTAGTTTTATTTTACCTATTGGGTTTAAGAATTTTGACTTTATTCCTTACGGTGCACTTTTCTTGTTTCCGGTAGTGGTGTTTACGGCATACGCTATCTATATTGTTGAAATGTTCCACGTAAAAAATATTTTTGCTGGAATGTTTACATTCTTTCTTTGTGTTATGTCCTTGGTTGAACTCGTTCTTGCAGACACGATTGAACAGGTGGTGCTCCGTGTCTTCGTATTCCTCCTTACACTTTTTGTTGGTATACAGTTAGTAAAGAATACTTTTGAAATTGAGCTTGCAAATGAGCAAAAGTCAGAGCTTATGAGTTTTGCTACACATGAAATTCGCACCCCTATTACGGTAATGCGAGGCTATGCTACTATGCTTTTAGATGGAGATAGAGGAGAAGTTAGTAATCCAGTCAAAGATCTTCTTCAAAAAATAATGATCGCAGGGAATGATGTAACAACCCTTCTTTCTGAATATCTTGATAAATCAAAAATCGAACTTGATCAACTTGAGTATGTGCCTACTCGATTTGAGGTAAATGAAATGGTTAATGAGGTGTTGTCTATTTTCACGGTGCACGCAGAACAAAAAGGGGTGCAAATTACTAAAACAATTCCTCTTAACCATAAACATTTTGTGTATGCTGATCGTGCAAAAATGAAAGAAGTGGTTATTAATGTTATTGATAATTCAATTAAGTACACTAAAGAGGGTGCTATTAATGTTTCTGTAGCAACAGAAAAAGGTATGATGGTAATCAAAGTTTCAGACACTGGTGTAGGTATTGAAAAAGAGGTTATGCCATCTTTGTTTAAAGAATTCTCTCGAGCTGATCTTCAGAAAGTTAACATTCTTGGAAGCGGGCTTGGTCTTTATCTTGCAAAGAAGTTTACCGAAGCTCAGAAGGGTCATATTTGGGCTGAATCAGAGGGTAAAGATAAAGGTTCTCAGTTTTATATTACCTTACCTGAAGTTAAGCGCTCCTAAACTTGTTTCTCATAATTAACCACCATCTATGAATACAAAAAGAAAAATCATGATTGTTGAAGATAATGCAGATCTTCAAAATATTTATAAGCATAGTTTTGAGAAGTTTGGGTATGAGGTAATTCTAAAAGCAAACGGTTTAGAAGGAGTAGTAGAAGTTGCAAAAACACTCCCTGATGTTATTCTTCTTGATCTTATGATGCCGGGGATGGACGGTTTTGGCTTTTTGAAACAAATGAAAACAGTTGGCACGCTTTCTATTCCTGTTGTTGTTTGTTCCAATATTTCGGATGTAGACACCATGAACAGAGCCTTAAAAGAGGGTGCTCAGGCAGTTATTCTTAAGGTTGATTATTCAGGAAAACAGCTCGTAGACAAGGTTACTTCAATTGTTAATGATTTTTACGCCAAAAGAGAGGAGGCTCAACGTCTTATGGCACAAAGATAAAAGTGCTGAGGGTGGGGGTTTTCTTTTTTCTTAACATGTGGTAGAATATCCTTTATGTTAAAAATCAGATTACAGCGCACAGGGCGCAAGAACGACCCACACTTTCGCTTGATTGTTACCGAAGGTATTCTCAAGCCTAAAACATCTCAGTTTGCTGAGATTGTTGGAACATACAATGTGAAGGCTGGAATTTTCGAAGCAAAAGCTGATCGCGTTAAGCACTGGATCTCAGTTGGTGCTCAAGTAACTCCAACCGTTCACAACCTCCTTGTTTCAAAGGGTGTTATCGAAGGAAAGAAAATAAACGTTCTTCCAAAGAAAACTCCTCAGAAAAAAGAAGAGAAGTAATAAGTAAAAACAGCACCTCGAGTGCTGTTTTTACTTAAATGTGAATAACCTTAGTTTGCTTTACGATAAGATTGTTACACTGTAAAGTATAAGTACAATATAATATGAAAGATCAAGAATTTGTTGAGTATGTAGTTAAAGCATTGGTAGATAGTCCTGAAAAAGTTAAGGTTGAACGTCGAGTAGATGAAATGGGAGTGCTTATTACGCTTGATGTTGATGCGTCTGATATGGGAAAGATTATTGGTCGTGACGGAGCAACGGCAAAGGCTCTTCGTACACTTCTTCGCGTTGTTGGTATGAAAAATAACGCTCGTGTAAATCTTAAAATTAACGAACCAGAGGGACGTGGTGTGTACAAAGAAGAAGAAATTGGTTCTCAGTCATATATGCCTCGTTATGATGCAAATGATGTGGATGCGGTCATGAACGACCTTAAGTCTATTTAAAAAATTACTTCATCTACTTTGTCGAGCGGGTAGTTTTGTCAGTCGCCGTAGGTCTAACTACGTCTTCTTCCAAAACTACCCGCTCTTCGCGTATCTAAAGCAATTTTTTAAATAGACAGCAATAACAAATTATCCAACCTGCTTATTTATTTTTACTGAAAAGCAAAGCAGTACCTGTTAACGTCGCTTTGCATTTCAATACGTTTTTGATATACTGTCAAGATATGGCTTCTAAAAAACAAGCTCCACTTCGTTTTCATATTGTAACTATTTTCCCAGACATGTTTGTGAGTTATTTTGGAGAATCTATTTTATCTCGCGCTATCGAAAATAAGTTACTTGAAGTAAAAACTTACGCACTTCGTGAATATACTCAAGATAAACATCGTCGCGTCGACGGTCGTCCTTATGGTGGCGGTCCTGGAATGATTATGTGGGTAGACCCAATTATTCTTTGCGTTGAAAAAATTCAAAAGGGAATTGCTCGAAGAAAAAACACAAAAGTTCTTACGGTGATTTTTAATGCTGGGGGAGAAAAGTTTACCAACTCAATTGCTCAAAAAGTTGCAAAGGACTATACCGATATTATTTTTATTTGCGGAAGATATGAAGGTATCGATAGTCGTGTTAAAAAAATTCTAAAAGCTCGTGAATGGAGTATTGGAGACTACGTTTTAACAGGCGGAGAGCTTCCAGCTATGGTATGTGTTGATACTATTGCTCGCCAGATTAAAGGTGTGCTCCATGACGAGCTCTCTCTTGAAGAAAAGCGTATGGCGTCTCATGAAATCTACGGCCGCCCTGAAGTGTATGAACATAAAGGAAAGAAATATAAAGTACCTAAGGTACTTCTCTCTGGTAATCATAAATTAATTGATGAATATCGCGCTCAAAGAGAAAATGTGATCGGCAAAAAGAAGGTTGTATAGCTGTATGTATATAAAGATAAAAGCAGTACCTGATGCAAAGATAGAAAAGATAGAAAAAGTAAAAGACAACGAATATCGTATATGGGTAAAAGCTCCTGCAGAAAATAACGCTGCAAATAATCGTCTTTTAGAGTTGTTGCGAAAAGAGTTTCCTGATGTGCCTGTACGTCTTATAAGTGGTCACCACAGTCCTTCAAAGATATTTTCTATTAACTAGCATGAGGTGTTCTTTTTTGGTACAATAACGACTACTGTTTATTAAAATAGTATGCCAATGTAGCTCAGTTGGTAGAGCACTTCCATGGTAAATCGTAAGATTTTTGCCCACGTAAAAAGTAATTCTTACGTGAATCCTGAATAACGGTTAAAGACCTGGTGAAGGTTAAGACCGTGGCGACATTTATCGCCCGAACGACTGACAAAGGTTTCCATTTTTTTGGAAAAAGATACAGTCTAGTCCCTATATATCACTTTAATTAAAGTTAGGGTGTAAACGAAGGAAGAGGTCACCAGTTCGATCCTGGTCATTGGCTCAAAAAAATAAAACAACCCAAATGGGTTGTTTTATTTTTTTGAGCCAGAAGTGAGAATCGAACTCACGACCTTCTCGTTACGAGTGAGATGCTCTACCAACTGAGCTATTCTGGCATCATTTCGAAAAGTATAATACGAGGTAGATCTCTTTTCAAAGGTTATTTTTTTATGTAGTATAGTAGTGGGATAATCATAAAGGTGGTATGGTGTCAAAAAACCCAGTTAAAGAAGACGCTTTTCGTTTTAAAGTTTTGTGGTCACTCACCAGTGAGTGGCGTACCAGTAAGGAGGTGTGGGAATTGTACAGAAAGCACTTCCCGTTGAATATTTTTAGGAGGTTACTTCATTTTCCTGCAACGATAGGTGAGATTGAAAAAACACTTCGAGTTCTTTGTGGACTAAGGCTTGCCGAAAGACAAGTAATTCAAGTTCAAGATGAAAGGGGTAGTATTATCCTTTTTAGAATTTCTGAAGAAGGAAAGAAACTTCTTAATCTTCGTCAGAAAAATGAGCATTAGTTTTTCGTACGGGAAAGCTAATGCTTTTATTTTTTTGTAGTTGCTTAAGTAAACGTAGCTGTAGTACTATGCTATGTAACATGAAAGAAGAAGATGGTAAAAAAATTGAAGAAGAAATCGCTTTGATTGAAGCAGAAATGTACTCTTCGTATTTTTGGAATGATAAAGAAAAAGCGCAAATTACAATAAAGCGACTAAAAGATCTTAAAGATAAAAAAGATGGAGTAAACGCGCTTGATAAAGGCGCTGCAATTGTAAGTATATTAGCGGGCGCAGGAGGTGACGATAGTGAAGATTTTGTTCGCATGCTTCTTGAAATGTATCTTGCGTACTTTGACAGAAAAGGGTTTTCATACACCGCTCTCCATGATCATAAAAATGATCATGGCGGGTATCGCAATATCACATTTGAGGTTGAAGGTAAGATGGTCTACGGGCTTTTAAAACATGAGTCTGGTGTTCATCGTCTTGTGCGTATCTCTCCTTTTAACGCTCAAGCAAAACGTCACACATCGTTTGCGCTTGTTGAAGTGCTTCCTGTTATTCCGGAAACAGAAAAGAAGCAGCTTGGTAGCGATGAGATTCGCTTTGAGACATCAAAAGCAAGTGGTCCTGGTGGACAGAATGTAAACAAGCGCGAAACTGCTGTGCGTGTTATTCATATTCCGACAAACATTTCTGTCGCTGTTGCAACAGAGCGACAACAAGAGCAGAATAAACAAAAAGCGCTTGAAATTCTTCAGGCTAAATTATTTAAACTAGAAGAAGAAAAAAGAAAAGCAGAAATTGAAGGTCGTCAGGTGAGTAAGATAACAGAGATAGAGTGGGGTAATCAAATACGATCATATGTACTTCATCCATACAAAATGGTAAAGGATCATCGTACGGACCACGAAACCAGTAACGTTGAAGCAGTGCTTGAAAAAGGAGAAATTGATGGTTTTATAGAAGCTGAAAGGGAATTATAATTCTTTTTATTAACAGGAACGACTTTTTTATTTTATAAAAAAGTGTAATAATGATATTATCTATGGTATATGTATCTAAAATAATATCATTATTTTTTATTTTATTAAGTGTAGCTTATTCTTCGGCATTAGTTCAAGTTTCAGCTTCAGCTTCTGCTTCTTCTTCGGTACAAGCACCTGTTGTGCAAATGATTGCAGATGTTGCTTTACAGGATTGTTCTTATAATCGCTCAACATCTTCTGTTTCTGGGTTAATAAAAATACAATGTAATATTTCTAATAAATTTGGTGCACAAGGTGACATTAAATACGGTATTCAGCTTGTTCGAAAAAATGGACAGGTGACTGAAATTATTGACACAAAAGTGTATGACGAAACATTGTCTTTATTTAATGGTCAGACTATTACAAAAAGTATAGATTATGTTCCTCCTAGTTATCTACAGGGAGACTATCAATTAAGAGGTGTTTTGAGAACTTCAGGTGGTTTAATGCTTTCGTCTATTTTTATCGGTGTTGTGCAGTTACGGGCGTTAAATTCTCAACATCTAAATATTGAAAAGACTTCGTGTTCTTTTGTTGTTAACTCAGAAGCTCCTTTATCTATATACAGTGCCAAGAATACATTACAAGCAAATCAAAAAGACTCTCTTGAGGTGGTTTGTGATGTGTCTTCGTATGCAAATGAAGAAATAATTGCTATCCCAAAAGTATTTACATATGAGCGTACAGTGTTTGGGGATGTTGTAGCTGGTTCAAAAAATTTAAAAAATATACAATCACAAATTGTTTATTCAAAAAAAGAATCTAAGAAAATTAATTTTACCCTTCCGGGTGATTTGAAACCTCAGATGTATGAGGCCGTTCTCACACTTAACGATACTAACGGTCGGATTATTTCTAATACAATAACTATTCCTTATCTTATAAACGGAGAAGGTGCATCTATAGAAAATATTATTTTAGATAAATCTTATTATAAAAAAAGAGATAGTGCTGAAGTGGCGGTTTTTTTTTAAAGTATTTTCAAGTATTCTAGAAAAAAATACTTCAAAAAACACTAAAGATTTTCTTGTTTCAAAAGAAAGTATAAAAAAAATTACCCTTTTTTTTACTGATAAAGCCGGTAATATTTGTTCTGAAGAAAAAAGGTTTGCTGTTAAATCTGGAAGTCGTAGTTTTTTCGAAAAATATAAACTTACGATTATTGAGGAATGTTTGAACCCAAAAGTTACGGTAACTATAAAAGATGAAAGTGGTATAGTTTTTGCACAGAAAACTATTTCAGTTACAAGTGAAAATATGAGTGATAAAAGTAAAATAAATAATAAAGCCCTTTTCATTATTTTCTCTATTTTTTTTGCTTTAGGTGTAAGTTTTTTCGTTATAAAGAAATACAAACAAAGATCTGTTTTTGTAAATAATCAATAAATATATGTACTTTTTAAAAACACAACCAATCATTTTAGCAAGTCTTATTTTTTTAAGTGGTTCCTCTGTGCATGCTGGCACATATCTTGTTCAAGCATTTATAAACGCAAACAGTTTAAATGATTATACGTATACGGTTAATCTTGATAAAAGCTCATATTTTATCAATGAGTCAATCGTCGTTTCAGGGACTATTGATAATGGATATAATACAACCTTTTCAGATCCGGGGATAATATTTCCGGCACATGGAGATTTAGTGGCGATAAATAACCGTGATAATATTTCTAAGTCTGTTATTGATGTAACTTTAGCTCCTTATTTTGGTAATATATCTCCCCCGTTCGGGTCTGTTTCCTTTAGCTCTGGAGTAAATCAAGCAACTTCTAGTATCTCATTTAAATTAACCTCATGGGGCGGGAACGCTTATTTTAATCCGCATGTTATATTTGCAACTATCCCATATTATGTTGCTCTTCCACCATCTGTTGATATTTATTTTTCTCAAAAATAAATAGTTATTGTTTTACAGAAGTTGAGAGGAGTTATCATATATAATTCACATTTGTGAAGTTTATCAGCATGGTATACTGGATATATAATATTTACTTTATGCTTTATTTTGACAGAGTCTCGAAAGAATACGAAAACGGTAATAAAGTTCTTGATAGTATTTCCCTTACAATTAGTAAAGGAGAACTTGTTTCTATTGTGGGGCATTCAGGGGCAGGAAAAACAACCCTTATTAAAATGCTTCTAGCGGAAGAATCTCCAACAGAAGGGGTTGTTTCATTTAACTCTGATAATATTCATGATCTTCGCGGTAAAGGAATTACTCAGTATCGTCGTAAGGTCGGGGTTGTGTTTCAGGACTTTCGTCTTATTCCAAATAAAACTGCGTATGAAAACGTTGCTTTCGCTATGGAGGCAGCAGGGAAGCATGACGATGAAATCAGGGACGACGTTCCTCATGTACTTGATCTTGTAGATCTTAAAGATAAGATGCACCACTTCCCTCATCAGCTTTCTGGTGGAGAACAGCAGCGTGTAGCTATTGCACGAGCTATCATCAATCGTCCAGAAATCATCATTGCAGATGAACCAACAGGAAACCTTGATCCTCTCAATACCTATGATATTGTGCAAATCCTTAAGAAGATTAACGACCTTGGTACAACAGTTATTCTCACAACTCATAATAAGGGTATTGTAGATAATCTTGGTCGTCGCGTTATTACTATGGAAAGTGGACGTATCACCAGAGACCAGAAGTCTGGAAGATTTACAATGTAACCTAAAAAGAAAAAGCATGCGATCACTTATTATCAAAAGAACTATTTTAGCTGGGCTCCGTGGATTTTATCGTAATAAGACGGTATCACTTTCGTCTATCTTCATTCTCACAATCACGCTTTCGATCGTCACATCTTTTTATCTTTTTGGGGCAGTGTTTGATTATACTCTTGAGCAAATTAAGGGGAGGGTGGATGTACGTGTGTACTTTACGGTAGATGCTACAGAACAGCAGGTAACTGAAGTACGAGCAAAGCTCCTAGGTCTTCCTGATGTAAAAGAGGTAACCTATGCATCGCGCGAACAAGCACTTCAGGACTTTAGAAAGAAACATGAAGGTGATCAGCTTACCTTGCAAGCTCTTGATGAGCTCAACGAAAATCCTTTTGGGTCATCACTTTCAGTTCTCGCAAAAGATACTGCTCGCTATGAAGCAATTGCAAGTCAGTTGAGTGAAGGATCGGGATTCTTGGGAGACGCTCGTGGTGTAATTGATAAAGTAAACTACACACAAATTAAAGATAGTATTGATAAGCTAAACAGTATTATTGGGTGGACAAATACTGTAGGGTTCTGGCTCTCTGTAGTGTTTGTGCTTATGAGCTGTATGATTGTGTACAACACTATTCGTCTTGCAATCTTCGTATACAGAGATGAAATTGCGGTGATGAAGCTTGTAGGTGCATCAAATATGTTTATTCGTGGTCCGTTTATCGTAGAAGCGGTTCTCTATGCGGTGGTTGCAACATTTGCAACACTTGTCATTTTCTTCCCAGCTACAATGTGGGTCACAAAGAAGACTGTATTTTTCTTTGAAGGGCTTAACATTAATGCATTTTATACAGCGCACTTTCTTGAGCTTACAGCAACATTGGTTATCTTTGGATCTGTGCTTACTGTTATTTCCTCTCTTCTTGCTGTCCGCAAATATTTGAAAGTCTAAAATCATCTCATCTACTGCATTGAAGGAAATTTTACTCCACGCGCCGTACAAGAAGTACGTCTTGGTCGTAAAAATTTCCTTCGCCTTGTGTCTAAGACAATTTTAGATTTTCAAGAATACATGCTTCCAAAAATTTGTTGCGCCTAGAATTTGAAACAATTTTTCGTGTTTTAAAAATTCCTATTGATTATATAAAAAGAAAAAGCCGAACGAACTCTGCTTTAGGTTGGTTAAGATCTCGATTTTAACCAGGGTTGACTGCATAGTCAGCATCAATGTCACCTCGCACTCAACCAAGGCTAAATGTTGGGTTGCTGCTTTCGGTCAAGTGATGTGCATCTTTATGACCAGCTTCGTATCCTTGTTCAAAAATCCTCTTCGTACTCATGAATTCTTCATGAGTACGTGGTCTAGCTTTACCATCAACGATTACCCACATTGATGAGCACGCATGGTTTGCGTAGGGGTGTCTCGGAAAGTGTTGCTCCTCAGTTCCGCCGCAATCGCCCTCGGTAGTCTTTCTCTACAAAAAGCCTTCCATTGCAATTCTCCGCAGTTGCGGCCATGGTTTTGCCCCTTTGCTATATAAGCAAGATAGACCAATCAAAGACCTTTGATTGAAGAAAATCTATTTTGCTGATTTCTGTACCTAGACCGCGATGTCTTTTCTCATGATTGTAGTAACCAAGAAAAAGATTAAGTTTGTATTGTGTTGTATCCAAGGAATCTTCTGAATGAAATCCAAAGCGTAACGCTTTCTCATTAAGAGTTCTATGAAATCTCTCAATCTTTCCATTTTCTTCTGGACAATATGGGGTATTTCTACGATGAACAATAGACTGCGTTAGTAGATGGCCTTCTACTGTTCTAGCAATAAATTCTTTACCGTAATCAGTGTGAATCTTTTGTATACAAAATGGTGAGTGGGTCTGTGGCCTCTTAATGAAATCAACAGTATTACTAGCGTTAGCTATTTCATAGCTCCATGCAAATACCCACCTACTAGCGTCGTCTACGGCTGTATAAATGACTCTCCCTTGTTTGTATCCAAATGGATAGATTATGTCCATTTGTAACTCAAATCCCGGTGTCAGGTGAGAGAACAATTTCTTCTTCCATTGCTTTTGTGTATGAGTGTAGCTGTCGGTATATCGTCTATTGTTTCTTTTTAAGATTCTGTAGATAGTCACAGGATTAAGTGTTATGTTGTTTTCATGTTGTAATCTATCGTGAAGTGTTTCTGCTCCATCTGCGTAATACGTGTCTGCGAGATTAATGACTAGCTGTTCAATAACTTCCGGAGTTCTGTTATGAGCTTTACAAAACCGCTTCTTCTTTACTGTTGTTAGTCCTTCGCTCCCAAAGCGCTTGTATCTGCTTAACCATTTATGTATAGACTATCGAGAGACTTCGAGTTCCTTCGCAATCTCTACTACAGTTTTTTCCTTGTTGATAATTGATTTAAGCTTGTTTTCCTTAAGATTCATGTAATTTGCATCAAATGAATTCATGGGTAAAGTGTAAACTCTATTGCTGCAATGTTAACAATTTTTACTTTTTTTACTCAAACTCTTTTGATCGGGTAAGTGCTCCGTAGAGACCTCCAAAGTCTTTTAAGGTACCTCGTGCAAAGATAGGAGTATTTGGATACATAGTGAGGAATCGCTTCGCTTCACGCTCAATGCTCTCTATATGGAGATCGTTCATCACAGGGCCGCCATATACCACAATAGAAGGAGACCAGTACATAATAGTGTTTGCACCAAAAATACCGGCATAGTGATGCACCTTTTCCCATGCCTGAACATCGTGAACTTCTTTTGATGGTTTACCAAATCTTTTTTCAAGAGCTCCTCCACCGATTAAACTTTCCACGTCATGCATGTCATCGATAATTGTATGGCCAATTTCAAAACCGTAGGTATGTGCATCAATATGCCCGTTTACTATGCGTGCACCATTAACTCCTGTACTAATAGTAATATATGCAACAATAGCGTAGTCTTTGCCGGCACCAAATGTTGCTTCTCCTAAACCTACAAGCGCTGTATCGTTTTCTAGAATAACAGGGCTTTGAAAGAAAGAGGAAAGGAGTTCCTTTAAAGAGAAACCTTGCCATTCTTTAAGGTTGGGTGTTGTACGTATTACACCTTCCTCAGTAAACGTTCCCGGAACTCCCGCAACAATACCCAACACTTTTCTTCCATGTAAAATTTTTTGTGAAGCATCTTTTACCATCTCTAACCACTCTAAAGGATTATGTGATGTAGCAAACACAATTGGTTCTACAAAAGCTTCTTTATGCTCTGTTGCGGTTACTCTTGTTTTTGTTCCACCGATATCAATAAGGAGATACATACTATTTCATTTCATTTTTAAAGGCTGCAATTAAAGGAGTGGTGTAAGGATTTATTTTTTTAGTAAGCGCCATGTATGTTGCCATGTAGTATCCAGCCATAATGAGCTCAAAGACACTTGTAATATTTGTATGATCATCAGTAAGCGAGCTTTGAGTAAAATCATAGTTTTCATACAGTGACTGCATAATAGTGAAGCGCTTCTGTATACGTACATGATCATACTGACTAATAAGATAAAGAAACCCAAAACGGCCACTCTCGTGTACGGTTTCGCTTGTGGTGTAACTTTGAAGTTCGTTATGGTTTGCTTCTGGAATTATGTGAACAAATGAAGGAATTTTTGCGCCTTCATTAATTGCGGCTTTTATAAGGTAACTTACAGGATGAAAAAGTGAACTACTGTAGATGACCGGATAGAGATCTTTAAAGTGTTCCGCAAGACGTTTTCCTGTCTGTTCTGATTGTTCCATGTTAATTTTGGAAGCTTTATCACGAAGAAGGTTTGCTTTTGCATCTTCTTTCATAATGGTCAGAAGTGCAAGGAGTTGATGTCCTATAGAAAAACGAGGCTCAAGAGTGGACTCTGGGAGAGTAACATGAGGAACACCATCTTCTTCGGCGTGTCTAAGAAGTTCTCCACCTTTAGATATTACAGCAATGAGAAGAGATTCTTTTTTTGCTTTGTCGTATCCATCTAAAATTTCTTCAGTATTTCCTGAGTATGAATTAAAAATAAAAAGAGTCTTTGTTTTGTCATAGGCAGAAGGAAGTCCGTATGAGTTGTGAACAATAACAGGGAGCTCTGGAAAAAGAAGCTTAAGAAGATTGCCACAAATGAGTGATCCTCCCATACCACAAATAACAATTGCTTCCGGTGTTTCTGCATAAGGATATTTCACTTCAGGGATGAAATGAAACTGCTCTTTAAATGTACTAAGTGGAGTAAGAATGTCGTCCATAGAATTATACTGCCTTACAGAGACCGAGTCGTATAAGAGCATCATGATAGTCAATGATGGTACGAACGTACTCTGCGTGACTCCATGTAAGTGGTGTTGCCGAAAGTTGTTCTCCTGTAAAAGGGTGAAGCTGTTCCGAAAGAACACCTGAAAGCGGTGAATGTACAATTACCCAATTGAGCCACCCTTCTACCGTTTTTATATTGTCGGCACTTTTTGCTGTGCGAGCATAGTATTGAGCAAGCCAAAGAGTTGTAATGTACCAAGGGTTGGCAACATCTCCTGTCTGAGTGTAGTAGCGATCACCTACATAGCGAGGCACTCCATCAATGCCAGTATGAATGCGAAGCTTAGACTCAATTGTGTCGATACATGTTTTTACAAGGGGGTCATCAACTGAAAGTACTCCGTAAGCAAAAATACCGTAAATACTCGACATGTCGATAGTGGTATCTTTAACCATGATTCCATTTTTTGTATTAATGAGTTTTACAAACATCTTGTCTTCTTCGCTATAGAGATGAGTAAGAATTGCTTGCTTTACTTCCTCTGCTCGAACAGTAAAAAGGCGTTCATCGTTTTCTTTTTCAAAAAGTTTTGCAAAACGCGCACCAGCTAGGAGGCCTGCGTAGACGGTGGAAGCGGTGAATGTTGAGGTGCCATGCTTTTCCTCCCAGAGATCATAACTTGGAAGAGGAAGTCCAGTGGACTCGTCCACAAAGTCATGCAAGAACATTGCCATACGACGAATAACGGTATTGTAGTGCATCTCAATAAAATCAATGTCTTTTGTTTTTTGGTAGTACTCCCAAAGTGCTACAAGCACAAGAGCTGTCTCATCTTCTTGAATTGGGAGTATAGGGACGCCGTCTTTAATAAAGGCATGCCAAGAACTTCCGAGTGAGCGGTCTGACCTATACTTATGCATAAGATATCCGTCTTGTTCAATAACGTCATTACAAAACTTAAAGAAATGTTTTGATATGTTGTATTCTCCAACAAGAAGGAGGGTCATGACGGTCATCGCCCCATCTCGTGGCCACATGTAACTATAAGTATCACGGCCATGCTGTAGCATGTCTGAATCACCGGAAGCGAGTACCGCACCACGATTGTCGATATTGCCACGAATATAAAAAAGAGATTTTTTAAAGAGATCCAACTGACGTTCTTCTTTTATATTACATTCAAGTGATTCTTGGCGTGTAAGCCATGCTTTCCAAAACTTGGTAGTACTTTCTATAAGGTAGTCAGGACTTTTATATTTAATGTAGTCATGAAGCTCGTAGCTCTCACTTTTTGTTTCTCCAACAGTTATCCAGTAGTAGACATTTTTTCGTTCGTCTCCGTGTACTGTTAGGGGAATAGCGCACACTGAGTCTACGTGGCCATGCTCAATAGGGTTTTTGGAAAGTGTCCCATCCTCTGCATCTTTCCATGTACCTTCCTTACCTTCAATGCCATAGAGACCGACACTATACTCGGTAAAAGGGATATCGCTTGTCTCGGCGTACATCATAAAGACTCGGCGTCCTTCATAGTGAACGAGAGCATTTTTATTTGGATCGTAGTAAGCGGTGTCCTCTTGTGAAGTTCCTCCAATTGAAAACACTTGATGGAAAAAGATTTTTACATCAGTTGGATGGTCGCTATGATTAATAACCTCTACCTTACGGAGAAAGATATTCTTTTCATTATAGACGACGTTGGTGATGAAGAGTTCAAGGTTGGTGTGTTTGTTATAACACTTCATTGTACCAACAAAAGTATTTTTATTGAGATCAATTTCTGTTATCCAGTCATCATTATCTAGCCATGAAAGTTTTCCGTTTTGCCAAACACCTATTTTATGAGCTTCGCCACGAACATGATTTTCTACACCAACATAGGGATAGAAAAAATCACTCACAAATCCGTGTTTGTTGAGGCCTACAAAAATATTTCCATTTGCTAAGATGAGCGACTTTGCCATAGAGGATTAGGTAATCTTTGCGCGAAGCTTAAGATCAGCAAGCGCATTACTAAACGCAATAAAAGCTTCGTAAGGTGACTCGTAAGGAGAGAAGTACTTGTGCACATCACCGTCTTCAAACCATTTTGTACACATGTAATAAACATGATCTGATGTCTGGAGTTTGCGCCAGTCATCGATAATTTTAGCGTCTTTGGTTGCTAAGATTTTATCTTCAATACGATAAAGCTCTGCAAGCGATGATTGCTGCATAGTGTTTCCGGTCCACGCAGATAAGTCACGTTCGGTGTCTGCCCATGTAACAATATAAGGCATGTCGACAGTATCTTTTGCATTATATGCTTTACATGTCTCTGATAATGTCTTAAAACCATTGTCAGGATTTTTAAGTATTTCTTTTGGTAAATGGTGTAAGAATTCAAAGATACCAGTATCTTCCCATTGATGTTCACCAAATGTCTCGTAATCCATAAAAAGATTTACAGTTTCCCCATTTCCATTTACTGCATTTACCCATGAAGTAAATTTTTCTGCAGTGAGCGGCCACTCAGACCAAGCTCTGTTACCAAAACGAAAAGCAATGTCATCTGAAAGGCGGTAGTTCTTGAGAAGGAGTTTTATTTTTTCGGTACCTTCTGGGCGATACACAAAGTTTGAAGATCTCCACCCAAGTACAGGGTCCCATCCTTCAGCAATAATTCCTTTGTAATTATTTTCTTCTGCCCATTTTGCCAAGTCGTTACGGTAGGCGAGTTCTGTATTTGAAAATACTTTTGGTGTCACTCCAAAGATACGTTTAAGAATTTTATTTTGCAGCTTAACATGTGCTTCAAATTCTGAGAGCGAGTAATAAAAGGCAAGTGAATGGTAGTAGGTCTCACCAAGTACTTCAACTCGCCCTGTTTCAACAAGTTTTTTAAAGCTTTCAAGGGTTGCTGGTGCATACTTTTCAAGCTGTTCAAGAAGGGTTCCTGAAAGTGAAATACTAAATGTGAATTCTGGGTGCTTTTTAAGAAGCTCAAGGAGTAGTTTGTTTGTTGGTTTATATGACTTTTCACAAATTTTCTTAAGGATTTTTACGTTATTGGTATTTCCTTCTCCTTCGTCATTAAAATATTCATGGTCGTACCCAACATCAAAAGCTCTGTAGTGTTTGATACGAAAAGGTTGATGTGTTTTTAGATAAAGAGCAATTGATGGCATAGTGTATAAGGTTTATGCAAAAGAGTGATAAATAGCTTTTATTTTTTGAGCTGCTTTTTCCCAGGTGATGCCGTGTACTTGGCGATACCCTTCTTTTTGAAGTGTTTCTTTAAGAACAGGGTGTCGAAGAACTGCAAGGATATTGTTTGCGATTGCTTCTGTGTCCCAGAAGTCAACCTTAAGTGCATGGGTAACAACTTCAGAAACCCCAGACTGTTTTGAGATGATAACAGGGGTGCCGTTACTCATAGACTCAAGAGGAATAATTCCAAACGGTTCTGACACTGAAGGCATTACCAGAAGGTCTGCAAGTGAGAAGAGATCTGCTTGCTCATCAAGTGTGTAATACCCTGTAAAAATAAAGTGGTGATTAATGCCGAGATCCGCAGTGAGGGAGATAATTTTTTCTTCCATGTCTCCCGATCCTGCTACTATGAAGTATACATCCTTTTCATGCTCAAGCACCTTCTTTGCTGCGTGGACAAAGTAATCAACGCCTTTTTGTACGGTGATGCGTCCAGCAAAAAGCACTACTTTCTTTCCTTCTTCTTTGAGGCGCTTAAGTGAAGAGAAGCGAGTAGTGCCTTTTCCTATAGCTTCAGTATTTCCGTTATGTACAACACTTACCTTTTCTGGGTGTATCCCATAATGATTAATAACAGTACGTCTGGTAAGTTCACTTACAGCAATGATGTGATCTGCTGCATGGAATCCCTCTCTTTCTTTATCATATACTCGCTGATTAACATTTTGTCCTCCGCATCGATCAAATTCTGTTGCGTGGATATGAGCAATAAACGGTTTTCCTGTGCGCTTCTTTGCTGCGATTCCCGCAGGAAAACAAAGCCAGTCATGAGCGTGAATCACGTCATACTGATCAAGCTCTTTTTGTGACAGGGTGTGCACGAGCGCTCCGTAGTATTCAACTTGTTCAAAAAGACTTCTGGGAAAAATTTTTCCACCAGAAGCGATAAAGTGATTCATCTTCAGTTCATATTGCACACTGTTTAAGTAAGGATTTTGTAGTTCTCTGGCGAGTACTTCTAGATGACCTGTAAGCGGTGCCTGCTTCTCTATATGTTTATCAGCAAAAGCAACCGGAACCTTTACGTCACGGATAGGCATTGTCTTAGGAAGCATAAAGCAAACATGTACATCATTATCAATAAGAGCATGTGCCATGCCCTTACAAGCAACTCCTAAGCCTCCACTGTGATGTGGAGGGTACTCCCACCCAAACATGAGCACTTTTTTAGAAGACATTACTACCTAGTATATAAAAATAAGGAGGGGTTTTAAAAGGAATAACTATAAGAAAATTATGAAAAACTATGAAAAAGCGCCTATGACTAGGCGCTTCTCTAACTGGGAGGAAATAAGGCTTATTTCCTTTTATTTTTATAGGCCGCGTCGCAGTCTTTACTGCAAACAACATCTGCTCCATAGTTGTAAGAACCATACACCTCATTCCCAAACATGCTCTTTTCGCAGCTAGAGCACTTGTGTAGTTTGGAATAAAAAGGCAACCCTTCGTTTTTTTTAAGCTCAGACAGGGTTGGTTGGAGGCGAGAATTCTCCTCAGGTAGAAAGAGACTCGGAATGTTTGAGAACTCTTTTGTGGATATTTTTTGAGGTTTTGGTTGTCTATCTGTCTCTTGAGGGGGATTGTGTCCTTTTCGTACCCCTTTATGTTCTCTGTGACGTGATGCTGTTCGTGGCGACATACATCAAACTCCTTATAATGTTGTAGTGGTGTACTTCTGAGAAGTATCCTACTCCTTTAAAAAATCATGTCAATAAAACAAAGTGTCACAAAAGCAGCACAAAGGGCTCTTTTATTATTTTTATTAATGTGGTATAATAGATATCGTTCACAAAAAAGCAATAACAGTCCAAAGCTTGCATGGCATGAGGCCTTAGCCGAAAGACTAACAGTCGACGGTTTCAAAACCGGCTTGTTATAAAAGCAAGAAGTTCTTATCTGCTCATAAAATTAAATAAGGGCCCTTAGCTCATATGGTAGAGCGCCGGTTTTGCACTCCGGAGGTGAGGAGTTCGATTCTCCTAGGGTCCAC
>CAYJED010000006.1:0-56368 GCA_964369115.1 uncultured Candidatus Saccharibacteria bacterium | reverse complement strand
GGTGCTGACATGGTCTTTATTGCAGGTGGTATGGGAGGAGGAACAGGAACAGGAGCAGCTCCGATTGTTGCAAGTATTGCAAAGAATGAAGGCATTCTTACTATCGGCGTTGTCACAAAACCTTTCTTCTTTGAAGGGGCATCTCGCATGAAGCTTGCAGAAAAAGGTCTCGAAGAGCTTGAAAAAGAAGTGGACGCTCTTATTGTTATTCCTAACGACCGCCTTCTTTCAGTTATCGATAAAAATACTACCGTTAAGCAGGCTTTTGAAATGTGTGACGAGGTACTTAAGCAAGCTGTTGAAGGTATTTCAGATATTATTCGTACCGCAGGAACAATTAACCTCGACTTCGCTGACATTAAACGTATCCTTAAAGATTCAGGAACAGCACTTATGGGGGTTGGTCGTGGCATGGGGGAAAATCGTGCTCGTGAGGCGGCGACTGCTGCTGTTAATTCCCCTCTCCTTGATGTATCCATTCACGGAGCAAAAGGAGTACTCTTTGCAATTTATGGGGCAGAAGATCTTGGAATGTTTGAAGTTCAGGAAGCCGCAAAGATTATTACTGAATCTGTAGACAAAGATGCGAAGATTATCTTTGGTATTGCAACCGACGCAACACTTAAGAAAGATGAGATAAAGGTAACTGTTATCGCAACAGGATTCCCAACAGGTTTTACAAGTAAGGGCTATCAACCAATTCAGCAACAAGAGGAGGAGGTTGTATCACAAAAAGAAGAAACTCTTCGTCCAGAGCCAAGGGTAGAAAAAACAGAGACAGTTCGTGATTCAATTATTGAAGCAAAAGAAGAGCGTCGCATTGATCACAATCTTGATGACATTGAAGAAGGTGAAGTAAAAGTAGTTGAGGAAGTTAAAAAAACAGTTGCAACTCCAGCACCAAAAAAACCAGTATTTAAGTTTGAAGATGAAGAAGATGACGATGAGTGGGAGGCTCTTCCGCCATTCCTTCGCCGAAAGAAATAATTTTACTTTAACAAAAAACTGAGCAGAGAAAGCTCAGTTTTTTGTTTAGGATGACATAAGGTATACTTTTCTGTATCTTAACTAATTACCAATAACTAATTACTATCCCTATGTACGACTTGATTATCATCGGTGGAGGGCCAGCAGGATCAGCGGCAGCAGTATACGCAGCACGCAAGCAACTCAAAACATTGCTTATTGTAAAAGAATGGGGAGGTCAATCAACTGTTTCTGAGGATATTCAGAACTGGATCGGTACACCGCATATAAGCGGTGCAGATCTCGCAAAATCTCTTCGTACTCACGTTGAAGAATACAAAGGAGAAATTCTCACTATTGTAGAAAGTGAAGTAAAAAATGTTACAGGCACTGATGGTAATTTTACTGTAACGACATCAAAAGATTCATACACAGGAAAAACAGTTCTTGTAGCAACAGGATCATCTCGTAGACGTCTAGAAGTCCTTGGAGCTGACGCTCTTGAACACAAAGGTCTTACCTATTGCGCATCATGTGATGGACCCCTTTTTGGAGGAACAGATGTAGTTGTAGTGGGCGGTGGAAATGCTGGATTTGAATCTGCGGCACAACTTCTTGCATACTGCACCTCAGTTACCCTTCTTTCAAGAAGCGCTCCACGCGCAGACGCAATCACTGTAGAAAAATTAAAAGCAAATCCTAAGTTTAGACTTATCGAAAACGTTGCCCCAACAAAAGTAGAAGGCTCTCCTTTTGTTCAATCAATCTCATATGCAAATGAGGCAGGCGAAGAGACGGCACTTCCAGTTTCTGCTGTCTTTGTAGAAATAGGGCAAATTCCTGCAACATCATTCGTAGAGGAATTTGTTGATCTTACTCCTACAAAAAATATTGTGATTAATCCTCGCACACAAGAAACATCAGTTAAGGGAGTTTGGGCAGCAGGCGACTGTACAGATGTGCTTTACCATCAAAATAATATTGCAGCCGGGGACGCAGTGCGAGCTCTTGAAGATATTTACCTTCATCTTCACGCGTAAAAAGATCACACATAAAAGAAGAAAAAGATGTCGACAGACATCTTTTTTATTACTATAAGTCTACCACAAAGCAATCGCATAAAACAAGACTTACAAAAAAAGTAAAGACTTGCTATGATGACTTCATGAAAAAACATCTTTCATTTATTTATAAGCTTTGGAATATTCTCTCCCCTTTTCATGTAAGATTTTATCTCCAGCTTTTTATTATTCTTATAGCACAACTCCTGGTTATCGCTGCTGCATTTTTAAACGGATCAATTTTAAACTCTCTTGTAAAAATGGAATGGCAGACAGTATTTTTTCTTTTTGCTGCCTTTCTTTTTGTAAACCTTATTGAGACACTTATGTATTATTTTGATCAAAGTAATCGCGTTAAACATCTTGATCAAACACTTTTTCAATTTCTTCAAGAATTTTCTATGAAGAAAATTCTTCATCTTACACAAGAACAACACATTGAAGAACATTCTGCTTTAAAATTGTCCATAGTAGCAAGAGGAGAGAGCGCAGTTCAAGGAATTATTGAAAAAATAGTAACCTCTGTAATACCAACACTTGTTCTTGTAAGCATTTCTTCGATAACACTTTCTTTTCTGCATCCATTTCTTGGGATTATTTTAGTTTTTGTTTTCATTACTATTTTTACCTGGTCATATCTATTTCAAAAGAACCATTATCCAAATATCAGAAAAAATCGTGATAATTGGAATATGCAGCAAAAAGAACGTGTTGAAGCTTTTGAACATTTGACGCTCATAAAAACACTTGCCCGAGAACATTTTTTTATTAAAAAATTTATGGAAAAAAGAAATGAGGTGGTACACCATCACCTTTTTACTGTTTTACGTTCTGTAAAAAATAATTCAAAAAGAAATGCTTTTATTGAGCTGTGCATTGTATTCACTCTTGGTGTTGCTGTCTATCTTTACTATCAAAATATCTTTGCTGTTGGTGTTATTTATACTGTCTTTAGTCTTGTTAATAGAATTTACTGGAACATAAGCTCCCTTTCTGGGATTATGCGAGAGATTCCTCAGCAATACGCTGACGTTGAAAAGTATCTTACGATTATTGAAAAAGAGCCATCTTTTAAAGAAGGAGGGTCTAGTAAAGAAAAAGTAGACGGTGACATCGTATTTTCTAATGTTGGATTTAAATATCAGAAAGGAGAATCACCTCTTTTCACTAATCTCTCTTTCACTATTCCGAAAGGAAAGATAATCGCAATCATCGGAGAATCCGGAAGCGGGAAATCGACTATCTCAAAACTTCTTTTGCGTTTTTATGACTATAACTCTGGATCTATTACTATTGGAGGCACAGAGCTACGTAATTTTACTATTCAACATTTAAGAGAGTCTATTGGATACGTAGAACAGCACGTCGATCTTCTTGATGACACAATTGAAGAAAATATTCTATTTGGTGTTAAAGAAACACAGAGAGAAGCGAAAAGGCTTTTGGTAGAGTTAATTGCAAAAAAGGCAAGAATTGATCAGCTCTACCATAGATTAGGCGAACTTAAATTAAAAACACTTGTTGGAGAACGTGGGGTTAAATTATCAGGAGGAGAACGTCAACGTGTTGGGATTGCACGTGCAATTATTAAAGATCCAAATATTCTTATATTTGACGAAGCAACCTCTGCACTAGATACAGAAAATGAAGCAAAGGTCATGGAAGCGATACGTGAAGTATCACAAGGCAAAACAACGATTATTATTGCACACAGGCTTTCTACCATTAAAGACGCTGACACGATTACTATCTTAGATAAAGGGGTAGTGGTTGACCAGGGTTCTCACAGTGAACTACTTAAGCGCAGCGAGTACTATAAAAACCTTCTCAAGCATCACGGGAACATCTAATTTTCTTTCACAGAAAGAGCAGTAAAAGTCCACTCGTCAAATGCATCATTATTTTCCATTACTTCTTCTGGAACAGAAAAATAATAAAGGCGCACATCTTTCCCCTGTTTTGTGTATGAAAATTGCTCACCACCTCTTTCTTCGTACCAAGCCTTTGTTTCTTTTGAACCTTTAAAATAGAGCAACTCATCGTCTACCAAGGCAAACGGTTTACCATCATAATAAAGCACAAATCCGCCCATCATAGGGCGATAGGTAATTTCCGTAGCGTCACCAAAAAGGTCGCACAAAACATAATCAAGAAAAGGAGAGGACTTCATAAGAACAGTATAAAAGAAAGTAGCATTATTTGATATACTTTACCCAATATGACTCCTCGACTCCTTCTTAAGCGAATCAGTAAATTACTTGGCCCAGGCTTTGTTACAGGAGTCGCTGACGATGATCCATCCGGAATTGCGACGTACGCTCAAACAGGGGCACTTTTTGGCCTCTCTCAGTTATGGTTAGCTGTTTATTCTTTCCCACTTATGGTGGCCGTACAAGAGATGTGCGGTCGTATAGGCATGGTGACCGGCAAAGGTCTTGCAGGTGTCATTAAATCTCATTACTCTAGGGCTGTTCTTTTGTTTGCAGTAATCCTGCTTACAATTGCAAATGTTATAAATATTGGCGCAGACTTAGGTGCAATGGGGCAAGCAACAAGCATGATTAGCCCTATCCCTTTCGGACTCGCGCTTATTCTCATTACTGTTTTTACCGTAGTTTCTGCTGCTCTTATTCCATACAAAACATACGCCAAAATTCTTAAATACTTTGCTGCAACCGTACTAGCTTACGTAATTACTGCTTTTTTTGTACAACAAGACTGGAAAAGCATTACGTTTTCTTTACTTATTCCTACCATTGAATGGAATAAAGAGTTTCTTTTTAACATGACAGCGTTTTTTGGAACAACCATTTCTCCTTACCTTTTCTTTTGGCAAGCAGATGAAGAAGTTGAGGAAGAAATTGAAAAAAAGAAAATTGCAGACTTTGGTAAAGGGCGACCAAAAATCACTAAACACGACCTTCACCAGATGCGCTCAGACACAGTAATAGGGATGTTTCTTTCAAACCTTGTAGCCTTCTTTATTATGATTACAGCATCTTCTACGCTTGGAAAAGACGGTGCCGTAGCGATTACCTCAGCAACACAACTCGCAGAAGCACTTCGTCCGCTTGCAGGAGATTTTGCAGTATATCTTTTTGCTTTTGGTATTTTAGGGACAGGTCTCCTTGCTGTTCCAGTGCTCGCCGGAGCTGTTGCATACGCTTTTTCAGAAAGCTATAACCTTCCTCTTGGGTTAAATAAAACATTTAAACAAGCTTTTGGCTTTTATGGCATTATTACTATTTCCATCTTAGTTGGAGTACTTCTTAATTTTTCAAATATTGACCCTATTCTCATGCTTTACTATTCAGCAGCAGCAAATGGAATTTTAGCAGCCCCTCTTCTTATTGTTATCCTTATAATTGCAAACAATAAAAGAATTCTTGGAGAAAAGGTGAACGGACGATTAAGTAATATTCTTGTCGGGGTGACTATATTTATTATGGGAACGATATCATTATTTACGATTGAATCTTTTTTTGCTTAAAAGCTAGAAATCCACAGATCTTTTAATATATCACATATGATATAATTAAAAATACTATGGAACCACATGAGCAACAAAAAATAGGTGCAACAATAAAAAAACTAAGAGAATCCCAAGGAATAACTCAAGAAGAGTTTGCAAAACGCCTAAAAACTTCTCAGTCTGCCGTTGCTCGTATTGAGTCAGGAAATCAAAATGTTACGATTGAACAACTTCTTAAAATGGGAGAAGTTCTCAATAGGAATATTGTAAGTATTCAAAATACTATTGATTTTAAGGTCGAAGGCGGGAAAAAGCTTTCGGGGACAATTGCAACAAATACTTCAAAAAACGGAGCAATTACCATGATGGTAGCAGCTCTTGTAAATAGCGGAACCACCACCCTTCGCAATATTCCTCACATTGAAGAGGTGTATCGCTATAAAGAGCTCCTAGAAAGTATTGGGGTGAAAATTCGTTGGATACATAACGAAACAGCCCTTGAAATAATTCCACCAAAAAAACTTTCGTTTAAGAACATGAATACTGATGTGGCAGAAAAAATACGATCTTTTACTTTTGCTGGAGCGTTTATTCATTACGGAAATACATTCACCATCCCTCATTCTGGAGGATGTAAGATGGGTGAACGTACTGTTGCTTCACATAAATTCGCACTCGATTATCTTGGTGTAACAGTTGTTACAAAAGAAAATCATTATGCAATTAGCTATAAAAAATTAAAGCCAGGTGTTATTCCACTTTATGAATCTTCAGATACCGGAGCAATTACAGCTCTTATTGCTGCTTCAAAAATTGAAGGAGTAACTACTATTAAATTTGCACCTCCAAATTATCAAGTGCAGGATGTTTGTTTTTTACTTCAATCTTTCGGTGTACATATTGAAGGTGTGGGAACAACAACGCTTATTGTTCACGGAAAGAAAAATATTAATTTAAACATTGAACATTACAATAGTGAAGATCCTATTGAAAGTATGTTCTTTTTGTCTGCTGGAATTGTAACAAAATCAACCTTAACAGTAAGTAGATGTCCGATTGATTTTTTAACTCTTGAGCTTGAAAAGCTCAAACGTATGGGGTTGAAATATAAACTAGGAAAAGAATACCTCGCAAAAAACGGAAGAACAGTTCTTACTGATATTACCGTCTCTCCTTCTAAACTTACTGCTCCACACGATAAGATACATACCCAACCGTATCCCGGAATCAATAATGACAATCTTCCATTTTTCGTTCCAATAACCTGTTTTGCAGATGGGCAGACACTTATCCACGACTGGACATGGGAAAATAGAGCTATCTACTTTACTGAGCTTAATCGTCTTGGAGCAGATATCAAACTTCTTGACCCTCACAGAGCGCTTGTAACCGGGGTTAAAAAACTTCGTGGCGCCCAAATCGTATCCCCTCCCGCACTTCGCCCCACAGCAATTATTTTAATTGCAATGTTAGCTTCTGAAGGAACCTCTGTACTTCGTAATGTCTATTCAATTAAACGTGGCTATGCAGATATTGCGGAACGACTAAACAGTATAGGTGCAAACATTACGGTGCTTCATGGAATGTAATAGAAAAATACCCTCTTATTAGGAGGGTATTTTTCTATAAGAACTAATCAAGAGTTGTTCTGCCTTCTTTTTTAGGCATACCTTCCTTAGGGATAGCAACATAAAAGGTGGAACCTTTACCTAGAGTTGATTCACACCAAATATATCCGTTACAACGTTTAAGTAACTCTCTTACAATGTAAAGGCCAAGACCTGAGCCATTAGTTTCTACATAGTTACTATTGCTTGCCCTAGACATCTTTTCAAAAATCTTATCAATATCTTCTTTTGGTATTCCGATACCTTGATCTTTAAAAGAAATAATAAAAGTATCTTCCTTAAGAAAAACACCATTAACTGTGCGACACTCTTTTTGCTGAGAAACTTCAACGGAAATTATTTCATCTTTTCGAGAAAAATTAATCGCATTAGTTATAATTTCTCTTACAATAAGAGCAAGGAGATGCTTATCCACCAGCACAGCAGGGATAACATCTTTTGATGTATGTTGCTCAATTTTTATATTTTTCTTCAATGCAAGGTTTGCGTAAGAAGCAAGCTGTTCTTCAATAACCTCTTCCAGAGAAACAAGTTCCGGTGAAATACTAAACGTATCCAGGTCTAACCTGGATACGTTTAGTAAAGACCTTACAAGATCTATTGCGCGCTGATTATTTAGTTCTATAACACTAAGATACTTCTTTTGTGTTTCGTTAAGTTCACCCGCATCCTCATCAAGGAGAATTTCTGTGTACCACTTAATAACGGAGAGAGGTGAACGTAACTCGTGAGAAGCAACCGCCACAAAATCATCATTTTTTTGTGAAGATGGGGTTTTTGTTTTCTCAGAGAACCATGTAATCATGCACAGCGTTATATAACAATTAACGAGTTACTGAGATTGATGCTTCCTGTTCTGGATACTGAGCAGTCACAGTAACACGTCCTGTTGTGTTACGAGAAATCATGTACCCTGCACCATTTGCATTTTGCTTCTGTGGTTCGTTTGGAATAGCCCCAAGATACTTACCATCAAGAGTAAGAACTGAGAGATCAACAAAACTTGCACATGAAGATGTGGCAACAGATGAAGAACAGATTTCTGTTGAAGATGCTGTAATTCCTACTGGAAGAACACCGTTATTATCTACAGCATACTGAGTTACTGCATTAAGAATAGTGTTAACAGCGGCACGACGATCAGCGTTACGTGTATCTCCTAACTGTTTTGCTGGGTTGATCGCAACAATAACGATACCAGCAAGAATTGCAATAGCTGCAACCACAAGAAGGATTTCAATAAGAGTAAACCCTTTCTGGTTACGTAGTACTTTTTTCATAAAAATATAAAGAATACGTTGTATTCAAAAAACTAATTAAACTTTTAAATAAAAAACACATGCGGGTTTGCGTGCAAGAAAACTGTAGAAAAGTTTTTTGTCACAGGAAACACCCTTAAGAAACCTGTATTTTAAGTATATCAAACAAATACCCCTTTAGAAGTCTCCTACCTCCTCCCATGAGGATAACGTAATTGATGGGGTGGTTGACGCTATTAAAACCCTTATTTTACTGGTTATACTGCCAACAGTCCCAGAAGCATGTACAGTGAGAGTGCTTCCATTTTGGAAAATCCTATAAGAACAAAACCCTTGAGGGAAAGTAAGCAAAGAAGAGGAAGATGTTGTTCTTGTTTCAAGAATTACTTGCAAAGCTTCTTCAGCACACGAGGTAGCATACCCTCTTGCACCACCAAACTGCTGAAGTGAAAAATCTGTCTTTGTTGCAAGTACACCAGAAGAAATAACAGATGTCATGATTGCTGTTGCAGCAGCCGCAACCACAATTACAGAAAGAAGCGCTATGTACCCTTGGCGAAATTTTGTATGGAAAAAATATTTCATATATACGTAAAGACTATTTTCTTAGTGTTGCAGTTCCAGAAAAGTTTTTAGAAAAAATATACCCCTCCTTTAAATCTTTTGCATCATAGTCTATAGTAAATCTAATTTTAATAACTTGTTCAAGCGATGTGCTTGCGGAAATATTTTCAAAAATAAGATTATTCACTAATACTTTTTTATTTGTAAGAGAGAGTGGTAATGCACTTCCTTCTCTGCTATATAAAACAGACGAGCTCGCAAAGAAGAAGGTTGGGTTAAGGATAGGATCTCCTGTTGTAAGCTGAAGCGTACTAGAGCTTGTTCCTCGTGCGGGATATTCAATACTGCGAGCATTTCTTATTGTTTGAGTCATAAGATGCATAACCTGAAACCCTTGCTGATTAACCTCGTTAACGACCTGATTTTTAACACGAGAAGAAGCGAGAGACCCCATCAATAAAGAGACAGAAAAGAGAAAGATAGAACAGATAGAAACATACAAAAGCATTTCCACGAGAGTGAACCCTTTTAGAGGTGTACTAGGATTTTTAAACATATTTTACTTATGCCAAAACGCAAAACCAAATGGTGATGAAATAATTTGAGGTAAAGTTGTTTCAAGAGGTCCACCGTCTGAGTTTGTCCATGTAAGTGTAGAAGTTCCCGTCATAATAAGACGCTTAGCATAAAGATCCCTTGCGTTATCTGATGTCATGTACATAAGCTGTGACTTATCTCGAGGATTCATAAAAATCTCCATATACCCTCGAGGTGAAGCAATAGGTGATGATGGTGTGAAATCTGGCTGACGAGTAAACACTCCCCCATTACCAGAATACCAGTTTATATTTCCTGAACTTAAATCAGCGTATACAACAACAGATCTTGTGGTACTACCATTAATAAGCCACCCTGTTGTTACAAGCTTTGAGCCGACATAAGGAACGGTACATGAAGTATCGGCATTTGCTGTGTTGGTCCACGCTGTACCATTCCAGTACCCTAACTGAAGATCGCCTCCAGCATTTCCTATTGAAGCAAAAACGATCTCATCAGTATTTGGATTAGCTGCAATATCTAAACTTGTTGCGTCATCTGCAAATGTTGGTGGTGTCGTTACAGCACCCCATGTACACGCAGCAACGCCTCCATTACACATTCTATAGCGCGCACCATTTGTACCATTTGTACCATTTGCGTTAGACCATACAAGCATAAGATCTCCAGAGAGGGACTCAAACTCAATATCCATATTTTCAATATCATGAGAAGAACTGATTCTCTCAAGATTATTATCCGTAACAGACGAAGGTTCATTTACCCAAGACGTTCCGTTCCACATTTTTGCAGATATGTCTTCACTTGTGTCTACCCATGTCACGGCAAGAAGGTTTGAGCCTTCGCGTCTATCTTGAGCAAGCTTAACGTACATAATGTCATTAGATGTTCGCAACGGATCAAGAAGTGTTTCTGCTGCCCAGCCAGCCCCACAAGCAGTGTCTCCTGCTTTTGTGCGCCACCCCAGCTGACTAAATACATGTTGACCTTTACTAAAAATAACCATCGCATCTCCTGATGTCTTTTCAAAAGCAATATCAAAACGATGACGATTACCCACACCTCCTGAAGCCGCCTCAAATTCTTTTGTCCAATTTGATCCATCAAAACACATGATAGTGAGTGTTCCTGTATTATCATAATACCCAGCAAGTGCTATATGTTGTGTTGGTGAAGTACGCAAAAGCCATGTTGGTCCAACTGTTGCAACGAATGTTCCAGTTTCCGCACTAAACACGTTATTCTCATGATCAAAGGTTCTATACTTTGGAATATTTGACCCGTCACCATAAATCATAATTCCAGGAAGTGACTGCGTTGTGTTACCTGTAATAACTTCAACATTTGATATGTGACATGTTCGTGACTGATTAGAGTCAATAGTAATAGAGCCATTAGTAAAACAATCTCCTGTGAAAGTAACGTTATAATTAGGGTCACTACTTTGTGTAATCATATATGCACCTGAATCAATTGGAGTCAGAGTATTTAAAAGTACAGTTGTTGAACCAGCTTTATAGGGAGCAAAGTGACTAACTGTTTTGTTTCCCCCATTATTTGTAACGGATGATGTAAGGGTTATATAAGAAAGCTTCTCTTCATTTGTTATGGTGCATAGTTTTGCTGTACCTGAAGCAAGGGTAACTTGACCTAAAGCATTACAGTCACCACTAAATGTTTGGGTGTAATTGGAATCAACGGTCTCACTTACTGTATAGGTTCCTGAAGGAAAGATGGTGGAGGAAGCTAACTGTACAGTTGCAGTCCCAACACGATAGGGAGCAAAATCTGCTGCAGTTTTATTTTTCCCATGATTAATAACAACTTTGTTTACCATAAGACCAGTACCTAAATCAATAATGGTTTTCCAGTTTGTTAAGCGTGTTGTTGTTGTTAAGGTTCCTATTTTCCCTGAGAGTTGAGGCCACGTAACGGTTACTTCCGCCTCTTTTCTGTTTGGCGTTATCGTGGTAATTTTTACCGATCTTGTGTAAGCACCATTTACATCTTGGGTACCTGAAAACACCCACTCCCCTCCCACATAACTAAGGCCATATGTTCCATCACTTAAAAGAGAAAAGTTAAGGTTCTTAATACTTCTCACAGCCTCCTGTCCTTCTTCTGCTAGTATTGTTGCTCTGGCTCTATCTCCCGAAAAAGAAGAAGACTGGATACCGTAGTAAAAAACACCAGCAAATGCGGTAACGAACAACACAAAAATAGAGCTAGCTAAAAGTATTTCAACAAGAAGAAACCCTTTTCTCCGATTTTGGGTTTTTTTTAAATTAATAATCAATGGTTCCTTTTTCATTTATCAAAATAGTTCTCACTTCCCCTGTGTCTGATGTAAAAATAAATGTCCCTGTGGCATTAGGAATACCTTTTGCTTTACTAAAAGTCACCTCTTGCAATCCAGAAGGATTTATAATTGTGGGAATTGAAGTATTCTCATCAAAAAGACTATCTCGTGAGATATAGTTAATTCCTTTATAGACAAGTATACTCCCGACACCCACTCTTACTCCCCACGACATATCCCCATCAGATGATCTTGCGAGAGCTTGAGCTCTTCGCAAATTATGAACAAGTGCAATAGTTGAAGTATCGAGCTCGTTTCGAAGAAGGAAAGCACGATATGCAGGGACTGTTATCCCTGTAATAACACTAAGCAATGTTATAGAGAGAAGAACTTCCGGAAGAGTAAAACCTTTGTACTTCATGTTTACATAATATTCATACCTCCAACAAGAGAGTAGATCGGGAGAATAACGGCAAACGCAACAGTCACCACACCCGCCCAAACGATCACAAGAAGGATTGGCTCCATGATAATGGTGAGGTTTTTAGTAGTGGTATCTGACTTTGCTTCAAGCACTTGCCCTACCTTGATGAGCGTTTTATTAAGATTACCTGACTGCTCTCCAGAAATAATAAGCTGTTGAATAGGTTGAGGAATAAGAGAGTCTATATTTTTATAGAGAAGAAAACTTTTTTCAAATGAATTCCCCATATCAATAGCATCATGAAGATGAATATAGAATTTTTTATAACGTGACACCTCTGATGCTCCAATCAAAGAATCTATCGCTTTTGTAACAGGAAGACCTGCTTCAAGCAGAGTTCCCAAAAGGTACCCAAAACGTGCCACCTCAACCTCCATAAGAAGAGTCTTAATTCCTGGAATAGAAAAGATAATTGCTTCGCCCATAAACTTTGTTTTTTCATAAAAGAAAATAATATAAGCAATACAGCCGATAACAATAGAAGCAAGTGGTACAGCAATGAGACCGTGTTTACTGAGAAAAACACCAAAGCCGATAAGGACTTCTGTAATAAAAGGAAGTTCAAGCTTAAGATCCCCAAAGATTTTTGAAAGTTTTGGAAGAATAAACCAAGAAATACCGATACCAATAATCCCCGTAAGACCAAGTACAAAAACTGGGTACATGAGTGCTGACCGCACTTTTGATTTAAACTCTCTATCTTTTTCTTCTTCAAGCGCAACAACGCGGAGATTTTCTGCGAAGTTTCCAGATTCTTCACCAAGACGAATAAGAGAAATTGTATATCCCTTAAAAAACTTAGTCCTATCAAACGCTTTCCATACAGTAGATCCAGCTTCAATTTCTATAAGCATGCGCTCAAGGATCTTTTTCATCTGAGCATTTTTTGTTTGCTTAATGATTGAAGAGAGAGCAGAAATAATAGACATCCCAGAAAGGATAAGCATGCTCAAATTTTCAATAAACTGATCACGATCTTTAGAGAGACCGAATGTTGATAAATTTTCTTCAACAACAACCTTCCTCGGAGTTATCGGGGTTGCTTTAACAGGCGCAGAAACACTCACCTTTTCTTCTTTTGGTGTCGTTTTTTTAAGAAATACTTTTTCAGAAGAAACATCTTCCTTGTTTACTTTTTCTGAAGTAGCCACTTCCTTATTTTTTTTGGTAAGGAGTTTTGGCATATCTTATTTTTTCTTTACCGAACTCTTTATTTCTTTCTTTGTGGTCTTTTTTGTTGTGGTGTTTTTCTCTTCTTTGTTTAACAAAAAATCAAGACTGTCCGGTGGTGGTGCGATACGAATGAGTTCCTCAATTGTAGTGAAACCATTTTTAACTTTTTCGAGACCATCTTCAAACACCGATTTTGCTCCCTCCTTTCTCGCGAGCTCCCAAATCTCCTGAGCAGAAGGACGTTTTACGATAAGCTCCTGCATTGTTGGGGTAATTTTAATAACTTCATAAATTGAAGTACGGCCTTTGTACCCCGTAAAACCACATACTTCACATTTTTTACCTTCATAGAGAGTAAGATTTTTTGCTGGGAGATATTTTATGACCCCTTTTAACTGAGGAGTGTTAAAATCTTCAGGTTTCTTAACAACAGAAACTTTACAGTGCTCGCAAATCTTACGCACAAGACGCTGCGCAATGATAAGGTTCATGGTAGACGAAAGGAGGAATGGTTCCGTCCCCATATCCAAGAGACGCGGAATTGCAGTAGCAGCGTCGTTTGCGTGAAAAGTAGAAAGAAGGAGGTGTCCAGTAAGAGCAGCATTAACCGATATTTCAACTGTTTCAAGATCACGAATTTCCCCCACAAGAATAATATCCGGATCTTGTCGCACAATAGCGCGAAGCCCTCGAGCAAAGGTGAGTCCCGTTATTTGGTTTACTTGAATCTGGTTAAGTCCTTGCACCTTATATTCAACAGGGTCTTCAATGGTGGTGATGTTTGTATCTGGATTATTAAGCATCTTAAGAAGTGAGTACAACGTTGTTGTTTTTCCAGAACCAGTTGGTCCAACCACAAGAATCATTCCAAAAGGCTTTTCAGCGGCCTCTCGTAAAAGCTCCTGATTACGCGGAGTAAGCCCAAGGTCATTAAAGGTAAGTCCTTGAACATACGACCCGAGCACACGAAGCACCACCTTTTCGCCTTCAACAATTGGCACAAGAGAGGTACGCATATCAACCGAAATACCATTTTTCCCATCATAGTGAAGTGCTCCGTCTTGAGCTGCATAATGTTCATCGATACGAAGAGCACTTTTTACTTTTATACGGTTAAGTACATTTTCGTAATACTCTTTAGGAAGACGCCCTGCTTCATGGAGCACACCATCAACACGAAAACGAATCACAACTACACGTGCTTGTGGCTCAAAGTGAATATCTGAAGCTTTATATGTAATAGCATCATCAAAAATTTCTTCAAGAATTTCTGGCGCAACACGATCAGACTCTTCAATGATTTTTGAAAAGCGAGTATCGAGTGGTTTCTCATAAAAAATAAAAAGGTTATCAATATCTTCAGAGAGAGAATACGCGAGATTAATTTTCTTACCAGGAAAAATTCCTTTTAATTCCTTTTCTAAATCAGCCTGGTCTGGAGCATCAGTAGTTACAGTTACTTCATCTTCTTTTTCTTCATTAAAAAGAATAACTCTAAGCTTTTTTGCAAGTTCTTCAGGAATTTTACGAATCTGGTCTGCCGGAATAGCAGCTGAGTTTAAATCAGCATAAGGAACATTAAAACTTTCTGCCGTTGCCTGACCTACGATGTCGCTATTAACAATACCGTCACGTAAAAGCGCATCAATAAAACTGATGCTACTACTTTTTGCAACTTCTTCAGCTTTCTGTGCATCTTCATCACTGATATAGCTACCAGCAATCAAGAGCTCTTTAATATGAGCATTGTCGATGTTCTTCATGTACGAGTCTTACGTACAAGTGTACCAGAGAAGCTAGAGTTTCTTTGCTACGTTTTCAACAATTTGTGAAAGCGATGCATTTGATTTCACAAAGTAGTCAACAGCACCTAGGTCAAAAACTTTTTTACGATCTTCTTCTTGGTTAAGATTAGTCATCACCACAACAACTGTTTTTATTTTCTTCTCTTTAATTGTCTCAAGAATTTTAAAACCGTCCACCCCAGGAATAATTAAATCAGTAAGAACAAGGTCAAACTTTTCAGACTGAATAAGTTGCAAACCTTCTTCTCCACTTCCAGTAGCTTTAACATCAAAACCTTCGTGCATGAGTTTCAAAGAAAGAGCGTGAGCAAGAGGTTTTTCATCTTCAATGATAAGTATTCTTTTTTGTGATTTATCCGACATGTGCTGTTATATACAAAAATTGAATAGTAATATATGTTTCGAGTTTACCTTAAAATAATACAAAAATCTATGAAACCTTGTAGGAATGGTCATATTGGTCAGCCATGAATTTCTTGAATCGTAATGGAGGGTCGGCCACAGGAGCACCCGCTTCGCTCGAGAAGCCCCCGAGACCCCTATTCGATTCTCCACATACGTTACGCAGGTCACGTACTGTAGGGTCGTAAAACTATTTCGCCGTCGCTTATAAAATTTCTCGACCCTGTCTCACTTGTTTTTCTTGCTAGAAAAACATAGTTCCGACCGTCACATCGGCACGACACTGAAGCATTTCAGTCTCTAAAATACAAAACCCAAGCCTAGTGCTTGGGTTTTGTATTTTACTGATGTGACCCTAGGGCTAAAGAATTGGAAATCTTTGGTGGAGGAGATAAGAATGTTTAGTGAATTTCAAAGACTGGTATAATCTGGTTAAATCTACTTAGTTCCATATTTCTTTAAAAACTTTAGTACATATTTGTCAGTATAGGTTGCAAGGTCTACTTCTCTTGAAAAAAGATCTACAAGATCCTGTTTCTCTTTTTTAGTTATGGGGTTTACTTTTGGAATATTAAAAGATTGTGGAGAAATATTTTCATGATCTTTTATAAATGCTTGTATTTCATTTCCTCCGTCCTTGAAAAGATCTTCATCCATAATGTCTTGTCCGTCATACGATGCTCGAACGAGTGCATTGAACACCTGGTCCTCAGGTACTCCAGAATAGGTGTGTATTTTTTGTATAAGAATATCAATAAGCATTCTTCCGATATTATACGTTTGATAGTACCCATCTTCTATAAATTTACTGTTACCTGAACGCCTAAGGTATTCTTCTAACACCTTATCAGCAATTTTTTCGATTTGTAGTAACAGTAATTTTATTTTCGCTTTTAATTGATTGACTTCGTCAAGTGTCCTAAATTTTAAATGTCTTCTGTATTTGCCATCGCCTCCTAATGCTAACTCGGTGTCAAGTTTGTAACCATATGTAAATTCAAAAGAAACGTGTTGTTTGCTTACATAAAGTCCTCCAAAGCTGTCATTTATTGAAAACAAAATACCGCCATATTTGAATGTTTCGGACAGATTAGAAATTGAAGTAAATACAACACTTCGTAAATTGGTCAATACTTCGTATTTGTCAGAGTCTTTTACTTTTAGTTCAGCTAAAAACTTCTCAATTTGTTCATCTTTAGATTTCATATGTCGCTATGATATGGGAGTACAAATTTCTATTAAAAATCCGTCAAGGTCTCTGATATAAGCAACGACTTGTCCCCAAGGTTTTGTTTTTGGGATTTCAGTAATTGTCGCACCTGCATTAACTGCTGATTGAACTGTTTCTTCAACTTTGTCTGTTGTAAATGCAATTTCAATTCCAAAAGATTTGGTCGTTAAATTACTTTCGGTAAAGCCGTCCTTCAAGTTTGAATTTGCCAAAGTCACTGAACAAAATGAAAGTGTAGTTTCGCCTACTAAAAGTTCTCCATAGTCGTTTTCAGGTGTTACAAATTTTCTTGTAAATCCAAAAGCCTGTTCATAGAACTCTATTGATTTTGTTACGTCTTTAACGTATAGAATTGTGTATGCAAATTTTATCATTATTTTTCTGTTTATTTAATCAAAGTTAAAATTTTAGTTGTTCGTTCTTGTCAGTGGTGTCGTTCTGTAAACTTGCCACTAACGTGTCGCGGCTTCAAGAAGTGGCGAACTTCGTAACTGCGAACTTTCGGCTAAGATAAAATTTCTTGCGAAACGGGAACGCGAATTTACCAGAAAACTCGCCATTTTTTGAAACCGCTGTTGTAGGCTGTTTTTTCAGTTACTATTTTTTATTCAATTGGAATGCAAAAATCCACAATGCTGATTTTCTCTGGATGTTCGTTGAAATTGTTGTGATAAATTTCATATGGATTTCGGTCGGCTTTCATATATCCATTTTCATTCATCCAAATGAAAAGACTATTCCACGATTTTTCAAAGTCATTTATTCCAATTTCAAAATGTCCAACAATAAATTTTCCTTTTTCAATTGTTGTTAAACCAATTTCGCCAGTTACTTCGATTTTTTCTTTTAACGAAATACAAGCACTCATTCTAACTTTATCAGGTTCAGTTATTTTAAAACTATCGTGATAAATTGTAACTACTTTTAGATTTTCATTTTCCAAAAGTCCTTTCGGAGTTGCCCATTTAATTAATTTGTCATAAGCGTTTTCCATTCCGTTGTGACCAATTTGTGTAATAAATGCTAAATCTAATTTTGGCATTTCTTTAATTTCAATTTTTGCTTTCATTTTAATCCAATTTTTATGATTATTAATGTTGCAAATATATTCCTCTAATATTCGAATTTCTTGTCCATTCTTGCTTTCCACTTTACAAATCTTGCTAAATTTGTTTGGATTGGATTTTCTGAATTCGGTAGGACTTATTCCATAAAATTTTTTGAAAGTTCTTGTAAATGATGAATTACTGTTAAATCCATATTGTAATGAAAGTTGAGAAATTGTGATTTCTCTTTTGTGCAAAAGAATTGATGCAGTTTTTTCAATTCTTTTGCGAGTAATGTATTCGTTTATCGTTTCGTTTGTAATTGCTTTGAAAATTCTGTGCAAATGAAATGGAGAATAAAATCCAATATTTGCAATGGTTTCTAAATTCAATTCTTGATCTAAATTCTCATCAATAAATAAGAATATGTTGTTAATTCTTTTTATGTAATCTTCTTTCATCTTTCAGTTTTCTGTCGCGCGAAAATAGCCTACAACACTCAGATATACGAAGTTCGAGTAAATTTCGCGAATCATCGTTATGCTAATTGTACTAAAATAAAATATGCTATACTAGTGTGTATAGACTATGAATAAAGAAGATATTGCGAAGTTTTATAAGGTAATGGAGATAAAAAGATACGCGCCAAACACAATCAAGACATACGGCGCTGCTATTTCTTCATTTCTTGAATATTTTAGCAAAAGAGACATAGAGAAACTTCTTCATGAGGATATAGAAAAATATCTTCAACATAAAGTAAAAGACAAAAAAATTAGCTTCTCTGCTCAAAAAGGTATAGTTGGAGCTATTAAGTTGTACTACAAATTTCTGTATAATAAAAACATCTATATTGACTATCTCTACCCTGATCGAAGTGAATTTAAATTGCCAAAAGTTTTGTCTACAGAAGACATAAAGAAAATGATAGACTCGATAGAAAACCTCAAGCATAGGACTATTATTTCCACGATATACAGTTGCGGAATGCGTATATCTGAAGCAATAAATTTAAAAATATCTGACATTGATTCAAAGAGGATGATGGTACGAATTGAGAATTCAAAAGGAAATCGTGACCGTGAAGTTATGCTTTCTGAAAACTTACTTATTCTCTTACGTAAATACTACAAACTATACAAACCCAAAAAATACATTTTTGAAGGTCAAAAAGGTGGCAAGTATACAGCGCGAAGTGCTGAGCAAGTTTTTAAGAAAGCTTTAGAAAAAGCAAAGATAAATAAGCCCGCGAGTTTGCATACTTTAAGACACTCCTATGCTACTCATCTCATAGAACAAGGTATTGACATCAGGATAGTTCAAGAATTATTAGGACATAAAAATATTAAAACTACTCAAATATACACTCATGTTACTGATATAAGAAAATTAAAAATTAAGAGCCCTTTTGATAATTTATAAGAAAATGAGGTCACAAATAATTCAGCTACTATTTGTGATAGGTATGGAAACATCTATAAACAAAAGAATAGTTGGAATGACTAGCATAATACAAAAATAATCTCAAAATGAGGCTGTTTTTTGTATTATGCTAATTTGACCCTTCTCGAGTGCTCGAACTAGCTCTCTCTTTTGTGACCCTACGGAGAGTCGAACTCCGCTTCCCGGCATGAAAAGCCGGTGTCCTAACCGATAGACGATAGGGCCAATACCTTATATTATAACACATAATTGAACTTTTTCAAATACCATATTTCATGTATACTTATCATCATATTTGGACGGTTAGCTCAGTTGGTAGAGCGATTCCTTGACGTGGAATAGGCCAGAGGTTCGAATCCTCTACTGTCCACAAAATTAAAATACGGCACTATACAGTGTCGTATTTTAATTTTGTGGACAGTAAAAAAGTAACCTGCGTCGCTTTCATGACGATTCTAATAAGGGATCAAAAAACTACTTCGAGCCTACCAGACAGGCGGACGGGCCAGCGAGGTAGTTTTGTGGACAAATCCTCTACTGTCCACTAGTATAAAAATGCGCACGATAAGCTGTGATATTTTTGTTGGTAGACAATAAAGAAGCAGTCTACATCACTTACTATTCATGATGATACTTCTCACCTTTCATAATCGTAAAAGCTCTGTACACCTGTTCAAGTAAAATCACTCTCACAAGCATGTGAGGAAAAACAAGGTTAGAAAGTTTCCAAACATAATTTGCTCTCTCTGTTACTTTTTCTGAAATACCGTACGCTCCACCTATAATAAACACCATACGTTTAATAGAGTCGACCATTCTATTTTCGATAAGCTCTGCAAGCATTTCACTTTTAACATCTTTCCCTCTTTCATCAAGAAGTACAACATAATCATCTTTCTTAAGAAGAGAAAGGATCTTATCCCCTTCTTTTTCTTTTGTTACATCATGAGAAACATACACCCACTCAAATGGACAATAGCGAAGAAGTTTAATTTCAAAGTAACGTTTTAGCTCATCACTTGCATCATTTGTTTCTTTTCCAACACTAAGAAAAACACATTTCATATGCAAAACTCTAAAACATTTATGTAAAAGAAGCAAGGATTTACTTTAATGTTATACTTCCTGTCATATGATTCTTCTTGCAATTGAAACAAGCTGCGACGAAACATCTATAGCAATCATAAAAAGAGTACGAGGAAAAAATACTCGCTTTGAAGTGCTTTCCCATAAAATACTCTCTCAAATTGATCTCCATGCACAATACGGTGGGGTGTTTCCTGCTCTAGCAAAGCGAGAACACACAAAAGCAATCACACAGCTCATTGCTGAAGCGCTTGAAGAAGCAGGCCTTTTAATAGAAAGAACAAACACCTACCACATCCCAAACACCGAAAGAAAGAAACTTGAAACTCTTCTTGAACGAGAACCAGAAATGCTCTCTGCAATGAAAGTTCTCTTTGAGGGTATACAGAAGCCAGGAATAGATGCAATCGCTGTCACAGAGGGCCCAGGACTTGCTCCTGCTCTTTGGGTGGGCATAAATGCAGCTCTTGCTCTTAAACTTCTTTGGGACATACCCGTCTACCCTGTAAACCATATGGAGGGACACATTATTGCAGGACTCCTTTCCCTTTCAGATACCATTTATGAGGTAAACGATATTGATCTCCCGGCATGTGCACTCCTTATTTCAGGAGGCCACACGGAGCTTGTTCATATTTCAAAATTACGATCCTACAAAGTAATAGGCAAAACAAAAGATGATGCCGTTGGTGAAGCGTTTGATAAAGTAGCACGCATGCTTAACCTTCCTTATCCTGGGGGACCGGAAATTTCCCGCCTTGCTGAGCGAGCAAGAAAAGAAGGGATCATAGTAGATGAAGATCTTCGTCTTCCGCGCCCAATGCTTCACAGCGGAGATCTTCTCTTTTCATTTAGTGGGCTAAAGACAGCTGTGCTTACTCGAGTCAAAAAAAGAACATCACCTGATGAGCGAACAATCAAAATGCTTGCTCTTGAATTTGAAAATGCTGTGACCGATGTTCTTGTTGCAAAAGTACGTCAAGCAATGTACGAAACTAGAGCACAGACACTTATTGTAGGAGGTGGAGTGAGCGCCAATACTCATATTCGTTTTGCGTTAAAACAGCTTGCTGAAACTGAAGGTTTTACTCTTTTTATTCCAAATAGAAATCTTTCTACTGACAACGGTCTTATGATTGCAGCAACAGGTCTTGTTCACATAAATGAAGAGGTTCGTCCACGAGTACGACTTGAAGCTAACGGCTCTTGGTCCCTAAACGAAAGCTAAATTTACAAAAACAAAAACCCCTTTTAAAAGGGGTTTTTGTTTACCTCGCACCCATATGTGGTGAGCGGGGCATGCTCCAAAGATAAATGCCTTATGTGAGCGCAGTCGCTCACCGCATATACATGCGAGCAAGAACTGGTACTAAAAAGTATATAGGTATTACAAAGAAAGACAAGTGTATACCGGAACCTGTAAAAACATAAGGAGCCATCTTGCGATGACTCTTTATGCAGGCATTTATTTATCTTGTGAGAGCATACTCATATACGCTCACATCATCTAGTATACCGTACTATTTTTTTGGAGCAACAAACTGCTTAAGATAGGCGTCAATTTGTGGAGCCATGCTAGGGTTAAGAACTTTAAACTCTTCAAGAAGCTTTACACCGAGCTGCATCTGTCCAGAAGCAAAAACTCCATTAATGAGATCTATACTAAGTGTGACATTTTGCCCCTTAGAGAGAACATATTGCTGAGCTTCTTCAAATTTACCAGCATAAGCAGCTGAGAGCATATACCATGTAACCGCATCACGACAATTTATACCTTTATCATAAAGCTCTTTTGAAAGAGTGTAAGCCTCTCCATATTTTTTCTGAATAAGATACGCACGTACAAGATCATATGCAAGGAGTTGCTTATTTGGAGCAAATAAACGAGCTTGCGTAAGCACCTGTTCTGCAGACTGAGAATCCCCTATTCCATTTAAGAACATTCCATAAATTGAAAGCATTCGAACATCTTCTTTGTTTGCTTCATATGAAGCCTGAACATCTTTACGAGCCTCCTGAAGAAGACTATTGATAGCACTCACTGCAGCCTGACGATCTGCAGCTGGAATAGTGTCCGGAATAGTAATTTGCCCCATACGAACAGCCATCTGAAGGAACTGTTCACGAGCCTCAAGACTTCCCAAAGTATTCATTGCAATTGCTTGCGTAAATGCATCTTGTTGCATTTTAACAGCATCAGCAAACGGCATAGTTTTTGCATATTCACCAACACTCATAGCTTTAATTACAAGGCGATTAGCTGTAAGAGGGCGGTAATCAACATAATACAACACAACAAGAAGAGAGAGTCCGATAACAGGGATAGCGAGAAGTGTCATTTGGTCATTTCCAAGAATAGGCTGACCCGTTGATCTGTGTCCCCCTTTTGTTCTAACAGTAATATACGCAAGAACAGCAAAGAAAAGGATATAACTTACAAGATTGTCGAAGACAAAGAAATTGTGAATGAAATACCCAACAAGAAGACCTGTGAGGAGAGCTTTTTCAAAGAGTGGCATCTCATTATCTTTTCTCCACATATACCAAAGAGTAACCACGTAAAGTGAAAGATATGAGATAAGCCCAAGAATTCCCGCTGCTACCAACCAGTCAAAGAATACATTATGAGAGCGATCGTACCACGGCTCAAGATTACACATCTCTTCTGGCATAAACTTACGAGCAAACACATGGCCAAAGTTATCTTGTCCATACCCTAAAATAGGACGCTCTTTCCATGCATCAAAACTAATAGTCCACATCGAAAGGCGACTTGCTCCTGTAACATCATTTGGTGAGATGGTGGCAATACGAGAAAGAACAGGAGAACCTTTAACGAGAGGTGTTTCTTTAAGGATAAAGATTGCTGAGGTGAGCAGCACAAGAGATGCGACAATTACAGCAAACCATTTTTTAAGGTTTTTTGAACCATTCCATGCAATAATCGCGAAAGAAAGAAGTGCACCAAACGCAAGACCTATCATACTTCCACGCGTTCCTGAATAAAAAACACTAAGAACATTAAGTACGATAAGCGCTACGTACATCCGACGATGAAGCACATCTTTTGTTTGAGACCAAAGAAGCGCAAGAATAAAAGCAAACATTAAACAGAAAATACCGAAGTAGGCAGAGTTCCCGAGCGTCGCATCCACACGATCCCCTCCCGTATGAAACTGAAATCTTGTAGCAAACCATGTTGCAGTTTCCGGTGAAATTTTTGCAAGAAGAAATTTTGAAGAGCCGAAAAGTTGTGCAAAACCTTGAATTAAAACAAGCACATTTGCTACCACAAAAAACTTCCACATCTTTCTCCACTCTTCCAAACTTATTACCATTGCAATAAGAACAAAGAAGTAAACAAAAAGGTGGAAATGCCCTACAAAGCCTTCCATTCTCTCAAAGTTACTCCAAAAACTTTTTTCTGGAGAAACACCAAGAAGGTCTGCAAAGAAGAGGACCCCAATAAACGATGAATAAGCAAGCAGGATTGGTGACTTTTTGAAAGAAATACGATACTTTGTATCGTAAAGTGCAAGAATTGCCCATCCAGCAAAAGCAATAGCTACCAAAATTCTAAAGAGAAGATTCTTCCCTGAGATGAACGGAAAAAACATTCCACCTTGACCGAACCAAGAAAAGACATCGAAAAACCCTCCGTCAGCAACATGAAGTGCCACAAACGGAATAATAAGTAAACATCCCCATACAATCTTTTTAATAATATTTTGCATATTTAAGGTAACAATAAATCCTTCAAATCAAAAGAAATAATACACTGTAGTGTATCATGAATATACAGAAAACCTTCTAAATTTATAACCCAACCCAATCAGCAGGACAAATGCATGGATCTTCATTTAAATATGAATTTCTCCAGTCTTTAGAGTAAAAAACAACTTTACCTTTTCTGTTTGATAAAAGCACAGAAAACCAACTGAAGGTAGAATTAGAAATAATAGCATGTTCACAATCTTTCATAACCTCAAACTCTTCATAGTCTTTAAGGTAAGAGGATGAAACCATAACGGCACGCATACCAAGAACTTCTCCAAGATTTTCAGTTACCCATTTAATATCGTCAGAAAAAACATAATAGGTTGGTTCGTTAATTTTTTTATTTATCTCAAAAATAGCTTTTTTATAGTAATCCAATCCAAGTGCTTTAGTTCCAGCATTTTTGCGCAAAAAATCACCACGACGAACATGAAGACAAACAGAGTCTTTTTCCTTAAAAAAAAATTCTCGCTTCCATTTTTCAATATTTGTCTTATCTTTAAGACTTATTTCTTCAGAAAGGAGCGCAAGGTACTTCTCGTAGTATTTATAACTTTGAAAATAACCTTCAATATAAAGATTGTTTTTATTTTTAACATCTAAGAGAAGCTCTTCATTGTAGGTAATATAGTATTTTTTCAAAAAAAACTTATTTACTACTTTACATAGAAACATGATTATTCTTGAAAGAACACCATAAGGAAAGAGTGTTTTTTTTATCTGATAATCAGTAGCCTCCTTAACTTCAACATTAAAAAAATCAAGGAGGTATCTTCTTTTTGTGTACTTACTGGAGGCTTCAAAAAAAGAAAGGTCATAATAAACCTCTTTACCGGAAACTACTGAGAGAATCCTGCCGAGACTGTACTGCAATAACTGATTACCTAACCCACCTTGAATCTTAACAATAATCATTTGCTTCTAAGGATTATTTTGTAAACCAAAAACAGCCGCAACCATAATTTTGTAAATCAGACTCCTGTTTTGTTGCATTGTAAACCATCCCCGCACTAAGAGCATTGTCTGGGATAAGCGAAAACTCTTTAAGTTTAAGGGTTGGGAACATTTCTAAAACCATGTCGTAAGAATAAACACGATGAGCATTAAACTCAATTCTTGGTTTACCAATAGGAACAACAAAAAGTAGATCTCCTTTTTCTTTTACAACCCTTGAGAGTTCTTTTGCTGCTTTTATATCTCCATCTGGATCAATAGGATCTCCGTATCGACCAAGTCCAACATGTTCAACTGTATGCATACAAGAGAGAGACTCGACAGAAGCTGTTTCGAAAGGAAGTTTTAGCAAATCAGCAGAACCCGGTGTTAAATCAGAAAGATTAAGTTTTGCTGGCCTATAATCAAAAAAACGAACAGGTTTAAAAGCAGAAACAATTGAAGAAAAATATAAACTTGAAGAAATATCAACATGAAAAGAAGCATTAATTTCTTTTACTTTTCTTGCCGCCCAAGCAGTATGATAAATATAATGCGTGTCGAAACGCGTAAACGGCGTATTCTCAAAAAGAATTGGCTGAGCAGCCCATAAAGGAATCGAAAATCGCTTCTTTTTATCTTTGCTTAAAAAAACAATATAGTCTTTTAAAATTAATGGGAAAGTGACCGAAAAACGTATACGGGAAAGTGTTTTTTTAATTCTTCGTAAAAGATTATACATACAATAAGCCAGAGCACACAGTATAACATGATGCTATACTACTTATTAGAAAAACATATTTCTAAATAAATTACTAGAATGATTCCTAAGATAATCCACTACTGTTGGTTTGGTAAAAATAAAAAAAGTAAAGAAATAGAAAAATGTATTGCAAGTTGGAAAAAACATTGTCCTGACTTTACTCTAAAAGAATGGAATGAGCTCAATTTTGACATTAATACTTCTGATTTTACTAAAAGAATGTACAAAGAAAAGAGATGGGCGTTTGTTTCCGATTATGCACGTATTGCTATTTTAGAAAAATATGGAGGTGTTTATCTTGACACTGACATGCTTATTATTAAACCAATATCCACTTTAATAGAAGGAAAGTTTTGTGTACTAGGAGAAGAAGAACCAGGTGTTATTAGTGCTGGAATGATAGCGTCTGAGCCTAATAATAATTTTATAAAAGGAGTAAAGAGTTATTATGATAAAAATACATCTTTACAAGAAACCATACCTCGCATTCTTACTTCTCTTTACAATGCACAGTACTGTAAAGATCCAAACATAACCGTACTTAACTTTGAAGCTTTTTATCCTTTCAGTCAAGAAAACATTCACCGCTACCGAGGAGAAACTTTACCTGAAACTGTTTATGGAGTTCATTTATGGAATTATTCTTGGGGACACCCTTTGAATAAATTATTTAAAAAGACAGGGCTTTATTTTTTGGGAAAAAAAATTACAGAACGTCTTGGAATAAAAAAGGTTCTGAAAAAAATCTTTAACTTTATTTAATATGATTAACCGAAGTAAAATAAAATATATCTTGAAAAAAAAATTACCTTCTGGTGTATTTGCTCTTATTTATATTTTCTGGGCAAAAATTTTACTTAAGATTATTAATAAAGTAGATTTTTTCCGGCTTAAAAATTTTACCAAAAAAACAAGTGTCATCCTTAAACATAAAGATATAGACTTTGAACTTTTCCTTTCACCAGAAAATGGATTTATAGATAAACATATTTTCCTTTATGGGGTATATGAGCCTTTTATGTTCGATCTTTTTTTGCGTTACCTAAAGACAGGAGACACTTTTATTGATATTGGAGCAAACATAGGTCAACATACTATTTTTGCAGCAAAAATAGTTGGGGAAGAAGGATCAGTTCATGCATTTGAACCTATCCCAAAATTGTACAACCAATTAAAAGATTCTGTGGAACTTAATCATTTAGATAAGTATGTCTTTCTTCATAATGTAGCCATCGGCCCAAAAGAGGGGCAAGGCACTTTTTATGTATCCAAAAATGCAGGAGGTTCGTCTTTTGTTAATAAAGATGATTTAAGTGAAACAATTACTGTCTCTATTAAAAATGGAGACACCTATCTTAGTCCTCTTAAAAAGATTGACGCCATCAAAATCGATGTTGAAGGCTTTGAATACGAGGTCTTGCTTGGTGTAAAAAAAATCATAGAAACCTATAGGCCAATATTATTTCTTGAATTTTCTGGGCACTTTTATACCCAACAAGGAAATCAGTCCGGTGAAAAGATTCTCTCTCTACTAAGATCTTATAATTACTCTATTTTTGATATAGAAGACAATTTTTTAGAAATTAAAGACGATAAACATTTTAATAGTTTAATATCTCTAGTGAGAAAGCAAACAAATTTATTATGTATTTCTAAAGAATAAGTATGAAATTTAGTATCGTTACTCCAACATATAAAAGACCAGAAAGACTCATCAGAGCTGTCAGTTCACTACAACAACAAACATACAAAAATTGGGAGATGGTTATTATTAATGACTCCCCTTTTGAAAAAGGGTATTCTTCATTTGAAACATCTATTAATGATCCGAGGATAAGGTATTATAAAAACGAAAAAAATGAAGGTGTTAACTTTTCAAGAAACCGAGCACTTGAACTTCTTTCTTCTGATTCAAGATATGTTATTTTTCTTGATGATGATGACTATCTGGCCCCAGATACGCTCCAGTTTTTTAATGAAAATATCACCATAAACAGTTCAATAAGATGGCTTATGACTAATCGCTGTTTAAAAACAGGAGAATCTATAACAAAATCAGCCCTCTCTCAACATGAGTACTCTTATGCCTGGTCTTATCTTATTCTTAAAAAAATCAAAGGCGACGCAACACACTGCATAGAAACTAAACTTATTAATCAACACCATATCCGCTTTTCAAAATACGTAAAGCAAGCAGAAGAATGGTTTTTCTTTTATCAGCTTGGGTTACACACTAAGATTCTGTATCTTGACCATAATAGCACCATTTCTGATGGGTACGACCATACCTCTGGACTAAACTTTAGAAGAAGAGTTTTTAGTAACGAAATTTCTTCTCTTTTCAGAATCACCGCTGAAGGGCATAGTAAAAAAGCTGTAACAGCTAGTTTTATTTTCTATATTTTTTTACGATTAATTAAAGCTGGAGTAATAGCAACTATTCGCCCTTGATCTTTTTTATAATTTTAGTTGTAGAAATTTGATCAAACTCAGCTGGGCAGTCACGTTTAAGAACATAAAATGTAACGCCGTACTTCTTTGCTAGCTCACTACGAAATGGAATTTCTGTCGCGTCTTCATTTACCACCCAAACATCTGGTTTAAGCAACTGCAAAACCTCTTCAATATAAGAGTTAAGGAATGGTGTAGTTATGTTTTTGTGTAAAAAACAATAATCAACTACCTTTAAAGAATCAATCATTTTAATTCTAACAGACTCATTTAGTATAGGGCGATCTTCCCCTTTAATTCGAAGTGCTTCATCTTTACCTACAGCACAAACAAGTATACCTCCAAGCTTTTTACAATCTTCAAGAAAAAGCACATGGCCTACATGAAGTAAGTCAAAGCTTCCTGAACAAAAAACTATTTTTTTGTTCAGGTTGTTGTTTTTAACATCAACAAGATTACTGTAACTAAGTATCATAAAACACACTTTACCATAAATGTTAGCCAAAATAAAAAGTTTACTTTTTTTAAAAATAGTATAGTGTTATAACTATTGTTCTTTTATATTTTGGAGAAACACCATGAAAAAGCATCCAATTCTTGGGTGGCCAATTGTCTCAGAAGAAAACTGTTTTGACGTGGTTCGCAGCCTTGGCATTACTCCATGGAATAAAGTTTCTGAAGATGTTCCAGCTGGGGAGTTCATGAGCCGTGCTTCCCCTACTCAAAGAGACGAGTATCAGAGGTTTGCACCAAAACCTTTCGTCGCTTCTTACGAAAATCCCTCAGATCGTTCGGTTTTTACTGGGTTCAAGATCAAAAGCACACCGTACGTATCTGTGTTTGTGGTTATCGACGGGCTCGTTGCTGTTACGGCTGAATGGAAGCATGGAAATGAAAAAATAACCTTGGTCCCAGTTTCTGGTGTCCCAGGAGAAGAAGAATCAGATCTTGTAACCGTTCAAGAGAAGATGGCCCATGCAGCTCTTCGCGAATGGAGAGAAGAAACAGGGACACTGCTTAGTTCGGTCACTCCGCTTTCATCCGGGGAAGGAATTTTCTCCAATGTTAGAAATACAACAAGTCAATATTTCCCATTCCTTGGCAGGCTTCAAAACCCGATACATATCGTTGGAACAGAGCTTGACGAACATGAGCAGCTTTCCGTTCTTCTCTTTCCGATCAATGACTGGATGAACCTCTTGGAGAAACCTGGTCCATGGGAAAAGAATCCTGACTTCGGTCTGGAGACTTGTGCTAGAGATATCACCTACCGAGCACTGCGAGAACTTGGGGTGCTTAGGCTCTCGTAACCTTTCTTTAAAGCGTCATGCGAATAACATCCATGACGCTTTTGCTTTTCTTATCAAAATAAAAACCGCACCTTTTGAGGGGTGCGGTTGAGCTTTTCAGTCTTCTTTTTTGTTTACTTGTTCTTGTTGGCAACCTGTTCACTGATCCAGTTGTACGTGATCCGAAGACCATGCTCAAGCGGAAGAGACGGTGCCCAACCAAGCTTCTCTTGAATGAGGGTGTTATGGGAATTACGCCCCCTCACACCAAGCGGTCCATCGATGTGACGCCGGGAAATCTTCTTTCCAGCGATCTGAGCAGCAAGTTGCACAAGGTGATTGATGGTCACCATTTCATCAGAGCCAATATTCACCGGCCCTTGGAAATCGGACTGCATCAGCCGACGAGTGCCTTCGATGCACTCATCAATGAAGAGGAAAGATCGGGTTTGAGTCCCCGGCCCCCAAATCTCGACTTCACCACCATCCTCCACTTCAGCGACCTTGCGGCACATTGCTGCCGGAGACTTCTCACGACCACCTTCCCAAGTCCCATAAGGACCAAAGATGTTGTGGTAGCGAGCAATCGCGACCGGAATGCCGTGGTTACGGCTATATGCCAGGAAGAGACGCTCGCTGAACAACTTTTCCCACCCATATTCACTGTCCGGATCTGCCGGATAAGCAGACTTTTCTTCGCAGTTCGGGTTGTCAGGGTCAAGCTGGTTGTGTTCCGGGTACATGCAGGCAGAAGACGAGTAGAAAATCTTCGTCTTACAGACCTTCAGTGCCTCATTCAGCAACCTCTGAACCTCGAGAACATTCAGGTTGATCTGGCACGAGTTGTGCATGATCGCAGCATCGTTTTCGCCAGTAAAGACAAAGCCAGCGCCACCCATATCGGCAGCAAACTGGTAGATCTCATCAAAGGTCCCTGAAGGGCTTGTCATGACCTGATTCAACTCCGGGTAGCCCCTGAGGTCAAACACCACGAAGTGATCTGCTGCACTTTTGGAAAATTCCGGATGCTTCAGATCAACCCCACGCACCCAATAACCTTCATCTTTGAGACGCTTGACCATATGGGAACCGATGAAGCCACCAGCACCAAGAACAAGAGCGGTTTTCATGTCTTCTCTCCTAAGTTGATTGAAAAACTGTTAAAGAACAGATATTTTTACACTACCATAAAAAAGAAATACCCGTCAAGAACCCCTGCTGAGTGATAGTATTTTTGAAAAAAAACTGTTACGATGACTCTATTATGCTTACAAGCATAGCAGAGCACTGCTATTTTCTTCTTAAAAAAATAACAGGAAAGAATATTCCTCAGGAAGGTTTTATTGTTTACTTGAGAAATATTCAATGGTTTGGGGTTGCAAGAATCGGATCTCTCATTATATCCCTTGCGGTAACAATGTTACTTGCACGATATCTCGGCCCTAGTGATTTTGGAAAAATTAATTACGCACTTAGCATAATAGGCTTATTTGCTGTATTTGTTAATCTTGGAATCGATAATATTTTATACAAATATATTATTAAAACTCCACACAAAAGAGAAGAACTTCTTGGTAGTTCAATTTTTTTAAAAAGCATACTTGGTTTCTTAGGTATACTCCTTGTACATGTCTTCATTTTTTTAAATCAAGAAATTGATTTAACACAAAAAATACTTCTCAGTATCTTAAGTTTTTCCTTCATCACACAACCTCTCACTTTACTTAGTTTTGATTTTTTAAAAGACAGAGAAGGAAAGTATGTAACAATAACCCAGGTAAGTTCTCTATTTATAGCAAGTTTACTTAAATTAGGTTCAGTGCTCTATTTTGACTCACTCTTTCTTTTTGGGGTCGTGGTGGTTATCGAAAATATACTAACTGGATTTTTTTATATATATCAGATTAGATATATTAAAAAGAGAACTTTATTTTTATCTATCAAAAAAGAAACCTTGCTGCTTTTCTTTTCAGCCTCCTTACCGCTTATCTTATTCTCTTTTTTTAATGAACTATACAGTAAAATAGATCAGGTGATGATTGGAAACATGTTTGACAGTGCTTCAGTTGGAATTTATGCTTCTGCGGTCCGTTTGGTGGAAATATGGTATATGCTCCCTAATATTCTTTTAGGAGCACTCTTTCCTGCCCTTGTTAATTCATCAAGTGTCTCAAGGGAAGCCTATAAAAAAAGATTTTTTTATTTTTTTGTTCTCCTAACAGGAATCAGCCTAACACTATCCATCATAATATCGATGAGCAGTAAATTAATTATTGAAGCTATTTATGGAGCAGAATTTATTTTTGCGTCAGAAGTTTTAAAAGTATATATATATTCCCTATTTGGCAGTTTCGTTGGTAGTCTTATTTATCAAGATTTAATTATTCGAGATCATAAAAAAGCTCTTGTTATTATCTCTTTCCTAACAGCAGCTTTGAATATTTTACTTAACTTTCTTTTCCTTCCTTCTTACGGAATACTCGGAGCAGCGTACGCTACAGTTATCAGCTACACCGTAATTCCGTGTATTTGGTATTTATTTAAAAATAAAGTATTCTAAATAGTATAATGAAATACTTAGTTTTAGGATCTGAAGGACAAATAGGTAAAGCGTTAGTTGCTTTTTTACAAAAAAACAACCACGAAGTGCTTACTTTTGACATTGCTAGTTCACCAAACGAAGATCTTAGAATCTCAAAAAACCCCCTCCTAGAATCGCGCATACAAGAGTCAGATTTTGTATTCTTCCTTGCTTTTGATGTTGGTGGATCAAGATACCTTAAAACATATCAACACACCTATGATTTTATTTCCAACAACACAAAAATCATGGATGTTACTTTTGATCTACTACATACACATAAGAAGCCTTTTATTTTTGCATCAAGCCAAATGTCAACGATGTCCTTCTCAAGCTACGGAAGATCAAAAGCATTAGGAGAAAGTTATACAAAAATTCTTAATGGTTTAACTGTTAAGTTTTGGAATGTCTATGGTATAGAGTACGATCTTGAAAAATCTCATGTTATTACTGATTTAATTATTAAAGCAAAAAAGACAGGCAAGGTAGATCTTCTTACTGACGGAACAGAAGAGCGTCAATTCTTATACGCAGACGATTGCTGCGAAGCACTTCTCACGCTTTCAGAAAACTATGAAGTAATTCCAAGAGACGAGGAGCTTCATGTCACGAGCTTTGAGTGGAATAATGTACTTACCGTTGCCAAGATAATCAGTGATCATTTTCCTGGATCAGAGGTTGTACCTGCAGAGTCCGCTAAAGATGAAGTACAAAAAGATGTTAAAAATGAGCCGAATACCATAATACAAAAATACTGGCAACCAAAAACATCTCTTGAAGAAGGTATATCCAGAGTAATCGAAGAAATGAATAAGCATCCAGAACTATTTTTTAAATAACCATGACAGAACAAATGGCGCACCCCTTAGTGAGTACCATAACCCCCTGCTTTAGGATGAAACCTTACTTAAAAAGGTTTCTTGATGAACTCCCGCAGCAAACATACTTCAACAATCTTGAGATTGTTCTAGATCACAACGAACCCGATGAAGAAGAGCTACTTTGGGTTAAAACGTTTCAAGAAAAATATCCAGGAAAAATAAAACACATCATAGTAAACCCCGTAGAACCAATCGGCACCTCAATGAATAGATGCATCAAGGAAGCTTCTGGTGAACTTGTAACTATTTGGAACGTTGATGACCTACGAACACCAACATCAATTGAATCACAAGTAAAAGTTATTCTAGAAAAAGGTGGAGATATCGCTATTGGTGACTATAAGATAGTAAGGAGGTTTGGGGAGAAAGAGGAAGGAACTATGGTGCTTCATAAAAACATTCCCCATAGTGAATTTAAACGTGGTATGTACTATGGTCCTTTTGTGATGTTTAAAAAATCACTATGTGATAAAGCTGGCCACTTTGATGAACAGCTTGTTTCCGGCGCTGACTTCGATCTCTCTGTACGACTTGCTTTCAATGGTACAACCGTTATAAGTGACCAGTCGCTTGGTTACTATCTTAACGAAGGAAAAGGTGCAAGCACTAGACCAAACTCCAAACAAGGCTTAGATAAGGCAATTATCTGTCTTAGATATGGGATTTTTGACAGAGTAGAGACAGAATACATCCCTCTCACTGTTACCTACTCAATCCCTCATATTATTTCATTTGGGAAACAATACTCTGTAGCAAGCTATATTTCAAATTATAAGGAAATGATCTCTCAAAATAAAGAGTTGTTTTTAAAATCAGCAGTACTTTCTGGAATTAAAACACTGACCGGATACACAAAAATGAAAATGAAATTTAAATTTTTTATTAAAAAATATATTCTAAAATATTAACCTATGGATCTAAGTTCACAAAAAATTGATGAATTAATTATTAATTTTTCAAATCTACAGAAAAAAAATACTATTTCTGAAAAGAATCTATCTCTATTTGATAAGAGCAGCAAAACTGACCTCCTCTATCTTTCTTTTATTGATAGTAAAGACCAGCACTATATAACTTTTTTAAACTATATTGTTAAAAACCTAAAACCTAAAAATATAGTTGAGCTCGGGAATCGTGAAGGTCTTTCCACTTTATCGTTATATGATGCAGCAAAAAACGTTGGGGCAGATTTTTATAGTATAGACATCGAAAAAGATCAAAGATATTGCCCCCCTCACATGTTTAAAGATAGTCAAATGCATTTTATTTTTGGTGATGTGTGTAGCTATAATGTAATCAATCAACTCCCAAAAAAGATTGACATTCTTTTTACTGACACACTTCACTATGATTTCCAGCTTCGAGATGAGTGGGAAATATATCAGCATCTGCTTGCTGACAATGCTTTAATAGTAATAGATGATATTAATATTAATGATAAAAGAAAATTATTTGATGAAGTTAATTTTGAAAAAAGAGACTTAACAGATCTTTGTCACGCAAATGGTTTTGGGTTATTTCTTTTTAAGAGGACTAACTCAAGCACGGAGGAGCAAAAAGAAAAGCTGTTACATGTAGCCGTTATGGAAGTATGGGAAAGAAAATATAATGCTCTTTTTGCTGTTTTGAAAAAAAACAAGAACGATCAACTCTTAACTAAAATTAAAAAAATACTAAAAAAAATAAAACCATTTTACTTACTTTATACAAAAATATTTAACTTAGCTAACTTAAAGTTAAATAAAGGGCGTAAAATAATCTACGGAAATTCCATAAGAATGTAACTCTATGAAAATAATTGTCATCACCCCGATTTTAAACGAGGCATGGATTCTTCCTTTTGTATTAAAAAATTTTTCCAGCTTCGCTGATCATATTATTATTGCTGACCAAAACTCAACAGATGAATCAAGGGAAGTTTGCAAAAAATTTGAAAAAGTAAAGGTGATCAATAATCCTTATAAAGGTTATACCAATGAAGTTCGTTTTATGCTTTTAGATGAGGCAAGAAAAATTGAAGGTGAAGGCAACCTTATCGTACAACTTGATGCCGATGAATTTATACACCCTTCTTTTATAAATGAAATAAAAGATTTTACAAATAAAAACGCTGAAAAAAAATCGGTTGCGTTTTCGAGTGAATGGCTTCAGATGTATAATTCCGACACAACCCATAGAGTTGACGGGGTTTGGAAAAACAACTATAAAGCCTTTGCTTTTATTGACTATAGAGAAATTGACTACGACAGAAATTATATTACAAATGAGCACATTAATAGAATTCCTGATATTAAAAAAATAATCAGACTTCACACCCCTATTCTTCACGTTCAGTATCTTGCACAAAAAAGATGTGAAATAAAACAAGCTGTTTACATGTGCACCGAACGATCTCAAGGCATCAATCCACGAAAAACAAATAATCGTTACTCCATTACAAAATTTTTAAAAAATATTCCTGTTGAAAAACTTGAAGAAAAATTCTATGCCGGGATTCTTTTCCCTGGAAAAGAATCCTATAATACCTACGACGAAGATAAACTTAAAATAATCCTCTCCCTTTTCAAAGTTCATGGTTCTCTTTTTTTTGAACCTCTAGAAATTTGGCACATCGATGAGCTAAAAAAAATTTTTACGGAAGAAAACAAAAGACCTCCAGAAAAAATAAAAGTTTTCCCGAAATGGATTATAAGCTTAAATAATTTAAGAAACAAAATAAAGTATAAGTTATTTTACTAAAGACAATCACTATGAAAAAAGACCTTCAAAGTTATATAAAACACAATACTGGATATGAATCTGATAAAGATTACTATACAAAAGAAGAAATAATTAACCGGACAGAAAAAAACAACGACTTCAAACGAGCGGGTTTTACTTTTGCTTTATCGATTACAAAAAATTTACCAAAGACACATATAGATATAGGTTCAGGGGTTGGGTGGCTGGTCCGAAAAATGTCTCCTTATTTTGAAAAATCAATAGGCATAGAACCTTCACACGCAGCAGTAAAAGCTGCACAGAACCTTACAGACGACCTCAGAAATGTAACCTTTCTAGAAGAAGACATGGTGGAGGCCTACAAAAAACTAAATATTACTCAGCCTGTTTTTTTTACAACAGGAGCAGTACTTAGTCATATCGAAGATTACTACGTGATAGAATTTTTAAAGCTTCTTAACGATGCACCTGTTGGGTCGGTTCTTTTTTTTAGTGAAAACTATGACACTAACATGAACTGGAACATGTGGCATATTCGCAATCAAGAATGGTGGCAGGAAAATCTTTCAAACTGGCAACTTCTCTTCTGTAACATAGAAAATGATGGATACTTTAGCGGTATTTACGGTCTAAAAGTTGAGGCTTCTCAAAAATTAAAAAATAAAAAAAGAAATTATTTTTATAAATTTTCTTGGGAAATTAATTTTTACTTAAATATAATAAAAAGGATCTGTAAAAAAATACTACGTTTAATTAAATAAAAATTTAAGCTTTAAGTAGAAATATACCGCTATTAAACGTATATTTTGAGTATAATGCAGACTTGTTAAAATACGCCTAAAATGGCCCGGGAAAGGGTTTCGATAAACATCTTCATAAATATTTACATATTTTTCTATTTGAGCACCTAACTCATAATTATTTTTAAACTGTAAAAATGAATTTCTTTTTCTAAACTCAAAATATTCTTTGTCATATAAAAGCTTTTTAAGTTCAGTCTTATATTCATCAACATTAGCTGTCACAGCACCCGCCAAACCAATTCCTTCAATATGTCCGTTATTAATAGATGAAACATGGCTAACAATTGGAAGGCCTGTAAACATTGCCTCAGCAAGAGCTTGAGAATTTATTTCACCATCTTTGCGACCGTGAGCGTACACAGAAAGAGTTCTTAGAAATTTAAAAATTATTTTACTATCTCCTGTTGCATCTAAAAAATAAACATTTTTTAGATGCAACTTTTTTGCTTGCTCTTTATAGAGCACACTTCCGCCCAACATGAAGAAAGCGGTTGATTCGGTTTCAATCTCTGAGTACGCAAGAAGTGGTATTGGTGAAAATATGCCATCATTATCGCGTTGATGCATCCCAAAAACAAACTTATCACCAAGGTTAAACTCATTAATAAAATTTTCTCCGGTATCATCGCTTATTACAATAGGCAAAGAAACATTTACAATTCTTTTGCGGTCCCCACCACGACTAACCCACTGGTTTGCACTAAAAGAAGAAAGGTGTAGCACTCGTGCAATATTATATTGATTATCAGAGCCGGAAGATAGTGCAATAATATCAATAATTGGTTTTCTTCGTATTTTTGTAAAAGGATACTCTTTATGTCCAGATCTACAAGTTTGAATAAGATCAAAATCATCTTCCTTAAAAACTTCAAAAAAATCTGTCGCTTTCCAGGTGTGAGTAGGTGTAGTTATATCTTTTTCTTTAACAGAAAATTTTACAAGGCGGACCCCTGCATTTTTCATATATTCATATCTAAAAAAATCTGTCTTCCCTTGTGGCTGATACCCACCTGTATAGGGCGAAGGATCGCAATAGAAGTAAGTAACATCAAACCGTTCTTTTGGTAAATTTGCCGCAATAATCTGAAGCAACTTTTCGCTTCCACCAGAAGTTAAACCAGCGTATTTTATAAATGCAATTTTTATCTTTTTCATTTATTTTGCTTGACGAAAAGATTTACGTAAAGAAAAATCTTCTGGTGAGTCTACAGGAACAAGGAAACTGTTCTTAATACCAAATTTAATCCCCATATCTACATCCTGTTGACTGTCACTAATGAGAATTGAATCTCTTAAATTAACTTTATACTTTTCACAAACAGCTCTAAGCATTCCGTCTTTTGGTTTTCTGCAGTCACATACATCTATTTCATGAGGGCAATATAGAATATCGAGAAGTCTGATTTTTTTCTCAAAAAAAACATCAACCATGTGATCATGGATCATCTTAAGATCTTTTTCAGAGTAAAGGCCTTTTGCGATGCCTCTTTGATTAGTGATTACTACAATCTCAAAACCTTCAGATACAAGATCTTTCGCTAAATTAAAAATACTTTCATTAAAAATGAAATCTTTAATACTCGTTATATAGCAATGATCTGCTGCTTTTTTATTAATAACGCCATCACGATCTAAAAAAGCAATTTTTTTCATACTAAAAATGAACCTATTTTGCTTTTTTTGTTTCTACAATATGATCAAAATAGTCTTGGAAATAACTAGTAAACAAATGGAGAATTGCATTATGCACACTTTCAACAATTGCATAAGCTCCGGGCTTTGTTTTGACAACAATTTTTGCGTCAGCAAGTTCATTTAATTTACCTCCTGTAAACCCGGAAATACCTATAACTGGAACATGGTGCTGTTTAGCGAGCTCAACAGCTTTAATGATGTTTGGTGAATTACCAGAACTACTAATAGCAATAAGACAGTCTGTTTCTTGAATATAATTTTTAAGGGGTCCAGCAAAAACCATGTCAAAACCAACATCATTTGCCCATGCTGTAATTTCTGCCTCCGTTGAAGGCAAGCGAATTGCTTGAAAACGTTTAATGTCCGCATCAAGATTATGACTAAAAACTGTTTTATTGAAATCGCTTACCCAGTGAGTTGCCATAGCCATAGACCCGCCATTACCAAAAACATAAATCCTCCCATCTCTCTCATAAACAGATTGAATAATATGAGTCGCTTTTGCTATCTCTTCTTTTGGAAGTGATAGCATTTGTTCTGCAACTTCTTTAGAAAAAAGATCAATATAATTTTCCATATAAAAAAATTTAATTAGATGAATTAAAAATAATATCTGCCCCAGAAGAGGTTAGGCTAAACTTAATACGCTTGAAACCTTCAAGCTGAAGCTCTTGTGCCTTCTTTTCAATTGATTCCTGAATTTTCTGATGATCTTTTGGATCTGCTATAAAAAGAAGACATCCTCCGCCGCCTGCACCTAAAATTTTACCACCCCAAGCACCTCCTTTAATTGCAGCATCGTATAAATAATCAGTTGTACTATTTGAGATATTTCCAGAAAGAGACTTCTTTTTCTCCCACCCTTCCTTAAGCATTTTCGCCATACCACGAAGATCTTCGTTACGAACTAGTTCAACAAAATCAAGAACAGAGTCAGACATTTGTTTATAAGTTTCAAACTTTTCATCAATACCTTTCTTTTGCTCCTTAAGAATTTCACTTGCAGAACGTGTTATTCCGGTAAAAAATAACATCATATGATTTTCAAATCTTGATCTGAAGCGAAAATCTGTAAAAATAGGTTCAACCGTGACAGTTCCATCCGTATTAAAGGTAAACATATTTAACCCTCCGTACGCAGCAGCATACTGATCTTGTTTACCTATAGGCTCTTTTAACAGATTTATTTCTAGATCACACGCAGCTTGTGCAGCTTTTTCTTTACTAATTTTTTCACCACGATAAGCATGCAAAGCCTTCATGAGGGCTACAGAAAACGAAGAGGAGGACCCTAATCCTGTTTTTGCTGGAAGATCAGCGAAAGACGCTATTTCAAGACCCTCTTCAACACGCATAGAAACAAGAGCTTCTCGAAATCTGTCATGCTTAAAAGAAGAAGGGTGACTTTCTGATTCAGTTTCAGCATATTTAATAATAAACCTGCCAGAAAAAGTATTTGGATTAACCGCAACATGAACAAATTTATCGATAGTTGCTGATATAACCCTTCCAGGGTAACGACTATAAAATTCTTGAATGTCTGTACCCCCGCCAACAAAACTAATTCTAAGCGGAGCGCGAGTGATGATCATAACAATAATAATTAAGCTTTAATAATCACAGTATTACATAAGTTTTAAATTATTTCTATAATCCAGAAAATTACTTATTATTTTGGCACACACCCACAACAAAACGTGATTTTTCTACCCACTCAGGATCAGTTTTAAGAATAATATCAGACATTTCAAGTTCTGACTTGATCCAATTAATTATTTTTAACTTTAAAGTGTTATTTACCTTATAGGGGATAACTGACTTAAAAGTGAACAATATCGGGTTAACAATTTTCCAGATAAAGTGATCATTGTAAATAGGTGTTCTTTGTCCGTAAAATTCTTTTATTGTATAAAACTCTGAGAGAGCGCTCTTGAACTCAAGGATAGTCATTTCGAAAACATGGTGAGGGTTTATTGGTTTCTTTGTGCCCGGAGAATAAAGTGTTTTATTTGGAGTTGATATGTAAACCTTACCCTCCGGCTTTAAAACACGCTTAATTTCTAACAAAAATTTCCTCCAATCATCAAGATGTTCAAACACCTCAAATGCAGCCACTTCATCAAATGTGTTTTCTGGAAAAGGTATATCTAAAGCGCTTCCTACTTTAAATTCGACATTTTCTGTATTCCAGTTTTCCTTTGCATACTGAATCGCATCTTCAGAAATATCAACACCGTAAACCTTTTTATACTTACCAGAAAGCATATTACTTCCATGACCCGCACCGCAACCAATATCAAGGACAACTTTGTCACCCCCTGGCAAAAGATTATATCTCACAAGATGTTCAAGTAAATTATTCCTTGAAAGACCACTCTTGCTTTCTAGGCGCTCACCTCCAAACTTATTCTCCTTAATCATAAAAATGTAAATATTTAGCTAATTCTTGTGACTTAGTATAGCTTTCAAGTGTACCAATGTCGAGTAAAAATTCCGACATTTCATAAGCATACATTGGTACATTATTTGCTAACAAATAAGGAAAAACATGGAAACCAAAATCCATAACATCTTCATTAAGGTTTTTTAAAAAATTAAAAATCTCCTTGTTGACAATATAAATACCAGCATTTGCATAATTACTAATCATTTGTTCACCTTTCGGTTTCTCAATAAATTGAGAAACTCTTTTGTTGTTATCAAAAACAATCACCCCTTTTGTTTCAGGGTGAGGCTCTACGTATACAGCAATTGTCACAACTCCACCTTTTTCTTTGTGAAAAGAAATTAGAGTATCGTAATTAATTGTTGTTAAATTATCTCCATAGATAATAATAAAGTCATCTTCGCTCTCAAAGAAGATTTTATTTTCTTTGAGAGTCCTTGCGCTGCCTAAAAGTTTTTTTTCAAAGACAGTAGTTACTGTAGTGCCTGGAAATTTATCTTTATTATTTTTAACAAAATTATCTATTTGTTCATGTAAATAATGTGTATTAATTAAGATATCATTAACGCCATATTTATATAAACTTTCTAAATGATACGAAAGCAGAGGTTTATTATTAATTAGTAATAATGATTTTGGTGTCTTTTCTGTAAGAGGTCGAAGTCTCGTTCCAAGTCCGGCAGACAAAATAATGGCTTTCATTTTTACATTATACCAAATTAAAAAGTTAAAAAGTCATTCTTAGAATCTCTAATTGCCTTTTCTAAAAAAGGTTTATTAATTACTTTTTTCAAGTAATCATTATTACCATACATATAAACAAACATTCTTGCATATAAAAGATCAGTTCCGTGAACAGCATCCATAAATTCACTATCTTTACCCCCGAATTTTGAAATATCTGATAAATCAAAAAAAATAAAGTCATGTTTCGAAAATTCTAAAAATAAACCCTGTGTAATCTCCTGATAATTTTTTTTATATAAAGAATTACTTAACATCATTTCACTGTGAATCAACGTTGGGTCTGCCGGAACAAACCCCACAACTTTTATATTTCTTTCTTTGCATGAGGATAAAAATTTTTCTAGTTCACTGAAATTTTTCTTTATATTGTCGCCATTATCAACAAAAGCAGAATCAAGTCTCTTAATTTCTGAAAGCTTATTTTTAAAGTCCCCAGAAAGATACCCTATTCTATCTGTTTTTTTCATAGAAAATCCATCTCTATAACTACCATCAAAACGATAACCACTATCATTGTAAATGGCTGAAAAACCAACACCATCTCGTGTTTTTGATTTCTCATTTAACTCACCTAAAGAAAACTTTTTAGACAAATAATCTAAATAAATTCTTCTAATATTAATACCTGGGAAAGTTAATAATCTTCTAATTACAGATTTTTCATTATAATTATCTTCTGTCGCATGTCTTTCAGTAAACAAATTATGATCTAAACCAATAAATAACAAAGTTCCACTACCATTTTCAGGAAGATTATCTGTGAAATAGCGTAAATTTCCAAAATTCCCCAATTGCCCTCTTGGAACACCTGCATTTACAAAATCATTCTGATTAATAAAAAACTCCTTTCTTATCTGCATAGTTCTTGATGTTCCGACAACCATAATTTTTGGTTTAGATTCCAAGACGAGTCCTTGCTTATAGGGAATATCAGATTCTCCATTATAAGAAAAACTAAATATAACATTTACTTTTATTTTTTGAAGATTTATAACATCACTTACATATAGATATTCTCTGCTTACAAAAAACACAAAAAGCGGCAAAGTTAACACTAAAGCTAAAGGTGTTATAAAAATAAAAGAATTAATAATATTTTTTTTCATATTTAAAATTGAAAATATATAAATGTCTGAGATCCAAAATGCCCAAAGAAAAGCAGAGACATTATTAAGTAATAATACCAACTATAACGCACCCATTTACCATTATTACTAAAAACAAAAAAACTATTCCTTTTTTCTTGTAAATACTGAATTACTTCCATGACAATGATACTTAAAATCACATAATAAAATACCACATTACCTGAATGTGTAGTTAATATACCCAGTGTTTCTTTTGTGGACAAATGAAAATTGGAAATATCAAAAATATTTAAAATTATCCAATTAGCCTTATTAAAAGTTTCAGATCTAAAGAAAATAAAACTTATGGTGATGAAAACAAAAGTTAAAATTGTTCCCAAAATTGATTTTATATAATTAAATTTATTTAAAAAAGAGAAATAATTATTAAATACTCGTTTAAACATATCTTCAGCAATTAAATAAAAACCATTTAATGCCCCCCAAATAACAAATGTCCAATTTGCTCCATGCCAAAGACCAGATAAGATAAATACAGCCATAATATTCCTATAAGTTTTTAAAAAAGAATTAGACCTTCCTCCGAGTGGAATAAACACATAATCTCTAAACCAGGTCGACAAAGACATATGCCACCTTCTCCAAAATTCACTAAACGAAGAAGCAGACAGTGGTCTATTAAAATTTTCCCTAAGAGAAAAACCTAAAAGCATGGCCGATCCAAGTGCAATGTCTGTATATCCAGAAAAATCACAATACAATTGATACAAAAATAAAACAGAAATAATAAAAAGCACTAGAGCATCTTTAGGTGGTGACGCAAAAATAGGGTTAATTATTGCAGCAATTTGATCAGCTATAACAATCTTCTTAAAAAAACCAAACAAAATTCTTTCTATACCCATAATGAACATACCTCTATCAAAATGATGAGTTTGTCTTATTTGAGGTAATAAATGTCCAGGTCTTTCAATCGGCCCAGCAACAAGTTGCGGGAAAAATAAAACATACGTAGCATAATTAAAAATATTTCTCTCAGCTAAAACTTTTTTATTATAAACCTCAATAATATAAGCCAAACTTTGAAAAACGTGGAATGAAAGTCCTAACGGTAAGATAATTGAGAACAAGAGCGGTGTATAATTCCAATGCAAAAAATTAGCTATAGTTGATATGTTTTCATTAAAAAAATTAAAGTACTTAAATATAAAAAGAATTCCAATATTAGCTAAAATACTAAGTATAAGTAATAATTTTTTATTTCCTTGCCCGCTTTCAATTCTGATTGCTAAAAAATAATCTAATATAATTATAAAAAATAATATAAATATATACTTTGGTATAAAAACTGCGTAAAAATAACAACTGAGTAAAAGTAAAACAGTATTTCTATATTTACTGGATATTTTCCAATATAAAATAACAGCTATTGGTAAAAAAATAAAAAATGATAACGAATTAAACAGCATATTTTATTTTTTTTCGAAAAATTTATATGTTGATTCGATCATATCTTTTACATCCAAATATTCAGGTGTCCATTTGAGCTCTACCCGAGCTTTTGTTGCATCAGCAATAAGGCGAGACGGGTCTCCTTCTCTTCTTTCTTTTATTTCAAAGTTAAGCTTTTTTCCCGAAACCTCCTCAGCAACTTTAATTAACTCCATAACAGAAAAACCTTTATTGATTCCGAGGTTATATTGATTACAAAATACTTCATCGGTTTCATTTATTTTCTCAACAGCACAAATATGAGCGGTTGCCAAATCCTTAACGTGAATATAATCCCTAACGCCGGTGCCGTCTTGAGTAAGAAAATCATCACCGTACACAAAAAATTTCTCTCGCCTACCAAGCAAAGTCTCTACAATCGAAGGTATAACATGGGTTTCTGGTGTATGATACTCACCGATACCGGAATCATAATCACATCCAGCAGCGCAAAAATATCTAAGAGATATTGAAGAAAAACCATACGCTCTGCTGTAGTCCTTTAAAATATTTTCAAAAATAAGTTTTGTGTATCCGTATGTATTTGTTGGAACCTGCTGATGGGTTTCAGTAATTACTTCGTTTTGAGGTTCTCCATAAGTTGAAGCAGATGATGAAAAAACAATCTTTTTTACACCATTTTCACGCATACACTCAAGAATATTAAGCCCCCCGATTACATTAGTTTCATAGTACTCAAAAGGTCTACTCATCGAATCAGGAACACTGGCAAGAGCGGCAAAATGAAGCACCGTATCTAAGGAAATCTCCTTAAATATAAGAGACAGGTCTTGCTTGTTGCGAATATCAACTTCATGATACCGAAGATTTACGTGTGCAATAACATTACTCCTGGATTCTCTAAAACAGTCAACAACATGAACAAAATATCCTTTTTCAAGAAGCAGGTTAACGACATGTGAACCTATATAACCAGCGCCACCGATAACTAATATATTTTTTTTAAGCATTATATATTCTATGATATCATTTTGATATAAAAAATAAAAAACTCTTTATAAATCTCTTTTAATTTCTGTGATATTATAATTAAAACCTCATGAATATATTTCAAAAAAATACCCTTAAACAAAAAATAATTTCTAGAAACAGCCTCTACGAACTGCAAGGAAGTCGTTTTAAACGTCTTCTGAAAGACCCTCTTCGATCTTTTGCTTTCTACATAAAACAAAGTATTGGCTATGTTCATCCTTACAAAGTACACCATAGAACACTTTGGGGTGCAGATATGTCGTTCTACCTCCCTGAAGGGGGAATGATTTACTACTACGGATTCTGGGAGGCTAATTTAACAAACTTTTTTGTAAACTTTTTACGGGAAGGTGATACCTTTTTTGATGTTGGGGCGCATGTTGGATATTACTCTGTTCTTGCGAGCGATCTTGTTGGAGATAAAGGTAAAGTATATAGCTTTGAACCAACACCAAGAACTTTTGAAAGCTTAAAAGAAAACACTCTCTCCAGAAAAAATACTGAGATTTACAATAATGCAATTCTCGACAAGGAGACAGCTATAGATTTTTTTGATTATGGCCCTAAATACAGCGCTTTTAATAGCTTTAAAAAAAGAACAGATAACGCTATTCATTTTAAAGAAAAAGCAGAGAAAATTTCTGTTTCAACGATTTCATTAGACTCTTTCTGTAAAGAAAAAAAGGTTGCTCCAACTTTTATTAAAATTGACGCCGAAGGAGCTGAATCATTTATTCTTAATGCTATGAAAGAAATACTTACATTAGCAAAACCAGTTATCAGTGTTGAAGTTTCAAGCCAAGTCGAATGGAAAAAAAGTATGGAAACCTCTTTTTCTATTCTAAGAGAAAATGGTTACACACCTTATGAAATCACTCTAGAAGGAAACCTTATTTCCTGTAACGAAGAAAAGGAGAGGTTCTATGACAATCTCATCTTTGCGCATACCTCAACAGATTTAAGGAATCTTGTTATAGAAAAATAAACTACTCAGCTCTCAACATCCTCTTAATCCACTTAGCGATTCTGGTGTCTTGTTCTTTTTGAGAATTTACAGGAAGTTGTTTTTGACGGGTTGTAACGTTAGAGGAAGATGAACTTGTACTTGATGTTACGTTACTTTTTTGAGTACTCAATTTTTTAAGAGAAGCGGGAGGAGTAGATTTTTGTTCGTCTGTTTTAGTGCTACCTTTTTCTTGTTTTATTGCTAAAAGATCTTTTTCAGCAACCTGAATATTTTTCTGCTCTGCTCTAGCAACCTCTTCTCCGCTTGGAAAAAGGAGACGTATCACTGTTGAGGTGGAAATTGTTGTGCTTGCAAACCCCATCACCGAACCAGAAAACTTAGTGGTACCACTTCCTAAAATAGTGTTTTTAGGGAAACGAAATCCTGCCCCGTCAACTGAAAGCGTCCAACCAGAAATATCCAACTCATAGCTATTATCGTTTGTAAGGGCTATGTAGGGCCCATATTTGCCATACAGGACCTCAGAAATCGAAATATCAGGGTTATGTACCAAAATAGCCATTCTCCCCTTTCCTTCAGCTTTTCCGCTGGTTGCTTCAACTTCAAGAATATATCTACCGCTATAATGGTAGGTGTGTTCTGTGGAACTTCCAAAAGCATATCCGCCATCACCAAACGACCATTCATAGATAACATTTTTCACCTCTTCACCTTTATCATCAAGAACAAGAACATTAAATACTGAAGAGGCACCAGCTACAACTTTCTTTTCTTTTGGTAAGAAAATCGTAAGCTGTGGAAGTGTTTGATATGTTTGGGAAAGTGTTACTTGATTAGGGTTACCTGGAGAAGGGTCACCTGTTTGTGGAGATTCGTACTTTTTATTTTCCTTACCTGGTGTCGGTTCAGTTGTAACAACCTCTCCTTGCACAACACCATACCCAAGCCCTTCCTTTGCGGCAACATAAGAAATAAAGTCCGATTGAACGCCGTTTACATAAAGAGTAAGTGAGGTTGTTCCAGTGTTCACTAAACTCATCGACGCTTTTAATAACGTTCCATCATAAGATGGATAGTCTTGTAAAAACTTTGTCTGACCAGAAATAGTACTTGCAATAATCGCATATCCTCCAGGAGAAATAATTTGCGAGCCGGAAACAAGCGCTGAGCTTACTTGATTTCCACCTTTAATAGAAAAGGTGATTGTCGATACATCAACTGAAGCATCACTTTTGTTTATAATCTCAACCCACTCCCTTCCTCCATCATCACCAATTGGATTTGAAATAATTTCACTCACCATAAGAGCTTCTGCCTTTAGATAACTCATACTTATAAAAAGTAACAGGGTGAAATATTTCATAGAGAGTTTTATTCTTCGTCTTCTAGTAAACGACGGAGAACAGCTTCATCAACCTCTTTTTTTACTTTTAATTCTTTTACTTCTTTCTTTTCTTCGAGCTCTTCATCTCTGCGGGAAGGCTGAGCAGCCTCATCTTTTTTAAAAGTATTTTCATGTTCCTGCATCGCCTCAAAGAGAGCATCTTTGAGAGATTTTGCTGGCTTCTCATCAAAAACAGGTGCATCAATATGCTTTAGCACTTTCTCTTTTCTTTCTCGACTTTCTCTTTCTTCTTCTTTAAGCGTTGGAGGTTTGTGGAATTTTTCTTCAAGCTTTCTTGCAACCTCATACGGGGTCTGGGAAGGAACTTCAACTTTTTCTTCTCTTTGTTTTTGGTGAAAAACTTTAGGAGGAAGAGGTGTATCGTTTGTAATTTTCCTAATAGCTAAACGTCTTACATCTTCTTCTCTTTTAAACTGATCTCTTTTTTGAGGAATGTTTTTTTGCTCTCCTTTTTCACGAACAACTGCAACCTCCTGATCTTCAGGTTTTCCTTCTTTCTTTGGCGGAGCATAAAACGTCGCTATTTCATCTTCAACAGCATATCTCGGCTTACCATAAATATTTCTTGCATACGTAACAACAGCTTGAGCATATGACTGTGCCGGTTTTTGTATTAAATCAAGTGTATGAGCAGAAAATGGCGACGACCCTACTCCGTCAATCATCAGTCGCAAATAAATCTGGCGTGCAGAGAGGTTTACAATGTCATCCATAGTAAAAACAGGAGCAAATTCTTTTTCAAACACCTCAGCATCTGTTGCCCCAACACGAAAAACAACCATCGTACCGACGTTTCCAAATACCGCAGCCTTTACCTCGTCTTCCATTTGTTCAACATATTGATGAGCAACAGTGAGCGCTAAGTTGTACTTACGTGCTTCAGATAAAATAGAGGCGAAACTTTCATTGGCAAAGTTTTGAAACTCGTCTACATAAAAATAAAACGGTGGGAGCTTTTCAAGTTCATATGCCCCAACATCAGCTCGCGACATTGCTGCGAGGTAAATTTTTGTAATAAGGAGGGAGCCAATAAGATTGGCGTTTCCTTCCCCCACCTTTCCTTTGGAAAGGTTCACAATAAGAATCTTTTTCTTATCCATGAGCTCACGAATATCAAACGATGTCTTCTGTTGTCCAATAATATTTCGAATAAGCGGGTTTGCGATAAACTGTCCAACTTTATTTTGAATTGCAGGAGCAGCTTCCGCTGCGAAGCGATCGGTGTAGTTAGCGTATTCGTTTACCCAAAAGTCGCGCACTGTTGGATCGGTAACATTTGATACTATTTTTTTACGATACTCTTTATCGGTAAGCATACGGTTAACACCGAGCAAAGACTGACCATCGTTTTCAAGAAGCGCGAGAATAATATTGTTGAGAATATATTCCATACGCGCAGAAAACTGATCCTTAAAGAGCTTCTTAAACGCAGCCATCACACCGTTTGCTACAAGGTGACGCTTATCTGGAGATACTTTTTCTAGTACGTTTAGTCCAACCGGATACTCTCCGTCAAAAGGAGCGAAGTACACCACGTCTTTTATACGTGACTCAGGGATGTGATCGAGAAGCTTTTCTGCCATTGAACCGTGCGGATCAATCACACACATACCTTCCCCGTTATTGATATCTTGTATGGCTAAGTTTTCAAGAAGGGTAGATTTACCCATACCTGTTTTACCAATCACATACATGTGATGAGTTCTATCTTTTGCTTTAATACCAAATGGGATATTTTGATTACGAAAATCAACCTTTCCTACATAGGTAATTTTTTGGGCGTCGTTCATAAGAAAGTAATACTCTATAAAGTATAGCCTTTAAACTAAGGAGAGCCTAGTTGATATTACTGGGGAAGGAGCGCTTCTTTAGTGTATTTATTTGAAGGATCCCACAACATCCAAGAATGAACCCCGTGCTTCTCACCTGCTTTTATCTGAGCGCGCACCATCTGGGCAGTATATGTTGCACCCATATCAAAATCTTGATACCACGGACGAAGCTTTGCAATTAAAGTACTTGTAGCATAAAGAGACGCTCCCGCTCCATTACGCGTAGAGCTCGCTGTTTCTTCAGCTATAGCAACCGCACCAAGTGTTGCATAATCAATAATCTCATATGGGTGAGCTGCAGGATTATCAAAGCCTGCTGTTCCCTTATAGTAATGTGACGGATACACCATAAGAGCAACATAATCAAAATATTTATAAGCATCTCTTAGATCCTGTCCGAGTGTTTTTGTTTCATTATTGTTTGTTGCAATAATACCAAATAAATCTCCTGAAATTGGGATACCGAGCGGCTTAAACTCATCATAAAGGTATTTATAAAACTCTCCAACAATTCCCGGTTTATCGGTAAGAGCACGATCCCCTGAAACAGGGAATAGCATCGCTTTTAGGTCTCCATCTGTTGGGAAACGAATGTAATCGTAGTTAAGCTCATCAAACCCTCTTTCGTAAGCCTCTTTACCAACTTCTGCTGCATACTCCCACACCTGTCGTGACCCAGTATCAATCCACGGGACCCCTTTATGATCTTTCCAAATACCTCCTGTTTTTATATTTTGCACAGCAAGCTCCGGATGCTTTTTCACATAAGCAGGGTCTTGAAATACTGAAATACGCGCAATAACATAAATATTTTTCTTATGAAGCTCTTCCACAAAAGCATCTATATCTTTTGCTCGCTCATCCCAAGTCAAAACCCCTGTATTATCTTTTACATCAATCACCACAGCGTTAAGTTCAGTTTCGTCAATAAGTTTTACAAGACGTTCACGAATAGATGGTGTTCCAGCAACCCATGAGGACATGTAAATTGCTTTTACATGTTCAGGAGTTTGCACATGAGTGACCTTAGCTGTTGTGGTAGCAATAGTTGTTGCTGTCTCTATAAAAACTTCTGTTGAAGTTGAGTTTGCTTTTTCATCTTCGTTGCCCCCTTTTACATAATGCTCTTTTCCTATACCTGCTACATACGGAGAATTACTTCTTCCTTCAGTAACAAAAAAAACAACGAAAGTAAGAACAAGGAGAGAAACAATAAAAGACTTCATGCGTTCACGATATAGGGAGCAGAAGGTTTACTTTCTGTTTCTTGATGGGTTGGAGATGGAACCACTCTCTTACGAAGATCAAGTGTGCTAATAAAAAGAAATACTCCTGCAACCATAAAAACAATATCTTTAAAAATGGTTGGTATAAAAATCCACGGAGAAATAATAAGGAGAAAAGCAACAAATCGTTTAATTCCAAGCGGCGACATATAACTCCCAGTATACACAACTATTCCCCTTACCTCAACAGGATTATTTTGGGGAAACAATAACCACAAACTCCCCACGAATATGGTCTTTATGAGTACTGAAGTGCGCAAGAACTTCTTCTGCACTTCCTCGAATAATTTCCTCATGAAGCTTTGTAAGCTCCCTTGTTACCACAATAACTCTATCTTCTTTAAGAAAAACCTTAAGGGATTCTAGTGTTTTTATAATTCTGTGTACCGACTCATAAAAAACTGAAACATCTTCACTTTCAGCTATTTTTTTAAAGAGTGTTTCTCTTCCTTTTTTATGTGGCAAAAATCCATAAAAAGTAAATGTCGAAGAACTAATCCCTGACACCGAAAGAGAGGCAGTGAGAGCTGAAGCCCCAGGAAGAGCAATAACCTTAACTTCTTGAAGTGATTCATATATTTTTTGCACGAGAAGTACTCCAGGGTCAGAAATAGTTGGTGTTCCGGCATCAGACACAAGAGCGTACTCTGCTCCATTTTCTAAACCTTCTAAAATCTTTTCAATATTTTTTACACCAGTTTGAGCGTAAAATACGGTAGTCTTTGTACTAATATCATATTCTTTAAAAAGCCGCTGAGTAACAGAGGTATCTTCGCATAGCACCATGTCTACTTCCTTAAGTACACGAATAGCTCGAAGTGTAATATCTTCGAGATTACCAATTGGGGTTGGGACAATATAGAGAGTTCCTGACATATGTGTATCCTAACAAGAATATAATAAATAAAAAAGGCCGCATACATGCGGCCTTGTTTTTAGAAAGAGCAGTCACACAGCTGAAAGCATCCAATCTTCCGGCTCTTGCTGATGTTCACCCCACCAGCTTTTAGGAATTTCACGTCCGCAAAAAATGATTTTTTCTTCCGGAATCTTTTTATCACTTTCTTCAAGACGACGACGTGCTTCTTCTTTGGTCGGAACCCAAGGGATCTCCTCGGGTTCCAGCTGCTGAAAAAGATTCGGCCGAAGAATAGCCAGGCCACCGTTGTAGTAATGAAGGAAATACGTCGTTCCGTACAAACCAACCAAAGCAAGCGCTTGTGTCTTGTTGTCGAAAACATATCGCCTTTCTTGAAAGGCGAACGAGATGAAACCAACCTTAAACCCCATACCGGGTCTCCTTGTTATGTTGTAAATGAAAAACCGACACTTATGTTTTACTTTTCAGTGCGGCGGTATTTACTTATAATAACACATTATTGTAAATAATGCAAATTTATTCACTTATATAATTCACTTCTCTTTCCAAGAGAATTCCTGTTTTTTCCTTTATTTTAAATGCTATTTCGGAAGAATACTTAAGGAGTTCTTCTGCTTTTGTCTCCTCTCCGTAATTAACAAGCACAAGTGACTGCTGTGGCCATGTGCCCACATTTCCTTTTCTTACCCCCTTAATTTCTGCAACATGTTCTATAAGCCATGCTGCAGGAATTTTATACCCATCTGTGTGAGTAATAAGTGGTAAGGTCTTATATGAAACCCTCAAAGCTTCACCTTCTTCTTTTGAAACTACAGGATTCTTAAAAAATGAACCAGCATTTGGAAAACGTTTCCAGTCAGGGAGTTTTGCTTGTCGTGTGGAAATGACGCATTCACGAATCTCTTTTAAGGTTGGGTTTTTTAGTTCTGTAAGTGGTGCATAGTTAAGTAAAGGGGTAGCCAGTTTTGAAAGTCTTAATGTAACGGAAATAATAGAGTAACGATGGTTGGTTTTTTTAAATAGCGAGTCGCGATACCCAAAAGCACAGGCTTCTTTAGGTATCTCAACAACATTTGATGTTTCCGTATCAAGAGCTGAAAGAGAAACAAAAACATCCGCCAATTCTCTTCCATATGCTCCAATATTTTGAATAGGAGCAGCCCCTACAGTTCCCGGAATAAGGGAGAGATTTTCTATTCCCCAAAAACCATTTTCTACACAGAACTGCACCACTTCATCAAATGTTTCCCCGCCACACGCAGTGACAAGCACGGTATCACCTTCATCAAACACAGAAACACCTTTCATATAATTACGAACAAAAAGAGTAGACTTGAAGGTGTCTCCAAAAAACACATTTGTCCCTTCACCTAATGTAATTATTTTTTTATGCTCCCTCTTTGCAAGCATCATTGCAGAAAAAAGATCACGAAGCGATGAAACAACAATCATATCTCCTCTTCCACCAATAGAAAGAGAGCTGTACAACTTAAGAGAGACATTACTGGATTCCATACTAGAAACTATACCAAAACAAAACCGCTTCGTACACAGAAGCGGTTTTGAAAATAAATAAACTATGGGTTAAGGGTTCTGTTACGAAAAGCGTCCGCCGTAAAGGTATAGCTTTCTGTAGAAGAAAGTGTTCCTCGTGCTCCGATAAAGTCACCAACAGAGATTCTTGGTCTACCATTTGACGCAGGTACATATGTTGTACTTGGTGAAATTTTTACATTCCAGTACCCACCAAAAGTACGAACACGAAGCTTATCCCCTTCGACACTTTCAACAAATCCACGCACGAGAATGTTTCGCTGCGTCACCTGAAGTACAAGACGTGAACTATCTGCAACTGGAGAAAGGTCTGTAACCGGGGGAAGTGTCGTTACTGGGGGTTTTGTTTCTGACCATGGAGCAGGTGTTGGGTTTGTTGTCCTTGGAGTAAACGTAGTTAAGAACGTATCTGTAAGTGTATCCACTGTTACGATGTTTCCTGTACTACTTTTACCTTTAAGAGTGATTGTGTACTTAGTATCTTTCTTGAGTGGTGAAAAAGAATAGTAGTTTGTTGGAGAAATCCTTGTCTTGAAGATTTCTGAAAGAGCTCTCCCTTGAGCGTCATACTCTGTATAAGCAACTTCAAAAACATTTACACGATAGGCTTCACTTGAAGGAACTTCAGTAGGGAGGTTCCACATAAGCTGAATACCTCCTGTAGCCTCATTTTTACTTGTAACACGAAGACCGAGGGTGTTTTCTTTTAATTGAGATGATGTCTGTGATGTATTTTCTGATTTTAAGAACGTATCTGTAAGTGTATCCACTGTTACGATGTTTCTCGAAGAGCTTTTACCTCGCAGAATAACTGTATACTTTACTCCCCTTTTTAAAGATGACAATACATACGAGGTGGTTGGTGCGATTGTTGTTTGCAACTTTTCTGAAGAAGCGATTCCGTTCTGATCATATTCAATTAGATAAATCTCATAAGAACTTAACCGATATGACTCATTTACAGGAACTTCAGTAGGGAGGTTCCACATAAGCTGAATACCTCCTGTAGTCTCATTTACACCAACACTTCTTAGATTTGAAACATTGTTTTGTACATCCACACTTCCAGAAGGAGTAGGCGATGTTTCAGTATAACTCTGAGGTAATCTGCAGTATGATATTCCGTTTGGGTATGTGGTTTGAAGATAACCAACAGCAGATAACGATGATATGTTTCCTTCTGTGTTTACAACAATATTTTTTATTATAGAAATATTATTTTGATCTCTTGATTCAGTTAAACTTATTGCTCCCCTAACATACAGTTCACGTAAAATATCTTCAGCATTAAAGAAACACGGCACTCTATACTCCTGATTATTTTTTTTATAAATATAAACATCTCCATGTGACCTCGAAAGAATACCTCCATCAAATGAAACATTTTTTTCTAAATAAACAGAAAATTTTGAATACGACCCTTGTGTATCACATCGAGCTTTATCGCATATTTTTATTTTTAAAGGCCCAGAAGAGTCCTTAAAAAAATCTATCATTGTCTGGTTTACACTATAACGACAAAATAATTCTGTTGACTGACATAAGAAAAAACTTTTACCTAAACCGTCAACCAAAGAAACAACGAGAAGGTTTGACGTATTTATAATTGATGGGTGCTGAAGAAAAACAGAAATTCCACCGCTTCTACCGAGACTCCATGGTTCATTTCCATTTTGTAAAGATAAAACAGTGATATCTTCTATTTCTTTTACTTCTGCCATAACAATAAAATGGTTGCTCAGACTTAAAATAACAGCAAGAAAACTTATTGATACTATTTTTTTAATCATATGCACTAAGTATACACGAGATAATTATTTTCATAATTCTTGTTTACACAAACTAAATGAAATCAGTCTAATTTCTAACTTTAACTTCAACGTTTCTACAGAAGAACAAAACCCCCTTTATTGAGGAGGTTTTGTATTATTTGTGCGCGATCCTGGGGTCGAACCAGGGACCTTTCGAGTATCAGTCGAATGCTCTAGCCAGCTGAGCTAATCGCGCGTATATAGTTTTCTTTTGTGATTATTACTATCGAAAGGTCTAAGAAGAAAAGCATCTTTCGAGCATCAGTCGCAATGCCGAAGCCTGACTAAGCTAATCACGCATATATCTAAAAGATGTAGCTACTATACTAACATAAAAAGAGGAAAGAGGAAAGGCCGCAAACGCTTTGCGTTTACGGCCTCAGAAAATCAATTCTCAGGACCAGGTAGAGACCCAGATCCAGAAAAGCTCTTTAATGAACTCAGGCACCGTCTGCGGGAAGTACACAGAGCCAACAGCGATGTACATCAAGAACACGCTGATCAGCCACCACACCCAGTCACCTTTTTTCTTCTCGATGATGGTGCCATTGCGGCGGACAGGTCCAGCGGATGCGGTGGTTTCAACCAGAACCTGGTTGATCGATTTTGCTCGTTGCATTAAGAAACTCCGTAAAAGAACACCGTTTTTTATTACAACATTTTATATGTATAAGTCAATAGCTTGCAAAAGAACCTCTTTTCATGTAGAAATAGACAACCGTTGTTCCTTCTGGAGAAAAGCATGAAACTTACCCCGCTTCGTCGAACACAACTCGAAATGCACACATGGCGAGTGCAAAGCGTTCATGAACTTACAAGAACTCGTATCTGCGAATACCTTGCACACCATCAACTAGAAGCAAAAGAAGTTTCCATATTTTATTGTGGCAAATACATTTCTGTTTTTATTATCCCTTTCATTGTTGCTGAGCAACTATCAACAAATAAAATAGCTTGTGGTTACGAATATCAACTTTTTCACAAGAGACATAGGGACGGTGTTTGGAGCAAATGGAAAGAGGAAAAGAAAACACCGCTTCAAAAAATTGCTCAAATGAAAAAAGCTGGTGTCCTTAAAAAAGGAGCACTACGAATTTGAAAAGGTGGAGCGCAAAGCGCTCCACCTTTTACTCTTCTATCTATTTCTTTTACTTACACAATAACGGAGAAAACCGGATCGCAATAGCGTCCGGTTTGTTTCATTATATATGAAAAGCTTAGGTGAAATGTGTAAAGTTTACACCCTACAACATCTCGCTAAGATTTCCATTTATACATACATTACACAGAAGTTTTTATCTTTCTTTTGTCACACTCCAGCTCTTAACGAGACTTTTGTTACGTTTCGCTGTAACGCGAATAATGTTATAAGGATCATTATTAAGTCCTCTATTGAAAACAATATATCGACAAGAGTCGAACACCCTATTAAATAGGTATGCTGACCGATTTCACATTGAATTAATCCACGACCAGCTTCCGCTAGCCGTGCCTTGT
>CAYJED010000005.1:0-70182 GCA_964369115.1 uncultured Candidatus Saccharibacteria bacterium | reverse complement strand
ACTTCTTCCCTCATAAAAGATCTTTACATACCGAAGCACTTCATCGATCACGCGGTGTCGCTCCGTCAGACTTGCGTCCATTGCGGAAGATTCTCGACTGCAGCCACCCGTAGGTGTATGGGCCGTGTCTCAGTCCCATCGGTGGAGGTCAGCCTCTCAGCTCTCCTAAGCGTCATAGCCTTGGTAGGCCATTACCCTACCAACTAGCTGATACTGTTTAAGCCGCTCCCAAAGCGATAAATCTTTACTCTTGCGAGACCATCGCGTATTACTCTTCCTTTCGAAAGGCTATTCGCGACTTTGGGGTACGTTCCTAAATATTACTACCTCGTTTGCTACTAAACTGTCACGCTTCCACGTATTGCTCATCATTGTATTGCTACTCAAACTTGCTTTACGCTTCCATGTGATTAGTTCCGTTCAACTTGCATGCCTTATCCACACCGCCAGCGTTCATCCTGAGCTAGGATCAAACTCTATTTAATAGAGTGTGACAAAAGAAAAACAAAAATCGTCCTGTTACTTTTTCTTCAAAAAAATTTGAATAAAAAGTAACGGACATGCACTAATGTGTAATGTATTTGAAGCGTCACTCCAGCTCCAGTTTGATTTAAAAAAATTTTACGATTCTTAAAAAATAAACTGGGGCTGGATAGCTTCGTATGTACTTTTCAAAGTGACTACGATAACCGCTTACTGTTTTTATCAGTAAGAAGTGAGGACTATTGTATCCTAAACAAAAACGAAAGTCAAGCATTTTATTAAGATACTTCCATTTACCACCTGCTTAACCGTTATTTCTTTCTTTATTAGAAAAAATAAGCTTGTTTTGACCAAAATTACCAGCCTTTGTTATACTAACCATATATGCAGAATAACCCCATTCCAATTATCGCAATTGATGGGACTTCTTCCTCCGGAAAAGGCACTGTTGCCTACAAAATTGCACAACATTTCGGATTTCATTATCTTAACTCTGGAGCCCTCTATCGCCTTGTTGCACATATTGCAATTACTAACCATATACCGCTTAACGATGTTGATGCACTTGTTACTATTGCACGTGAACTTGATGTTACTTTTGTAGAAAAGAAAGTTATTTATCAGGGTGTTGATGTTTGGCCTATACTTCGTGGCGAAGAAAATGGCATGCACGCAAGTGTTGTAAGTCGTATTACCCCTGTGCGAGATGCACTTTTAGACACTCAACGAAACATGGCAAAACTCCCTGGCCTTGTTGCTGAAGGACGCGACATGTGTACACGAGTATTTAGTGAAGCGCAAGTTAAATTTTATCTTGATGCAGAGGTAGCGGTGCGAGCACGCAGAAGACTAGGAGATGAAATTGCAGATGGTCACCCTCAGTCGCTTGAAAAAATGGTAGAAGAAATTCGCGAACGCGATCATAAAGATATGAATAAAGATGTTGGAAGATTGTATCCTGCACCGGACGCTTGCATTATTGATAATTCACATATGACAAAAGAAGAAACACTTCATACATGTATCAGATGGTGCGAACAAGAAGGAATTGTTCCAGTGAAGTAAAGAAATGGATAAAGAGCGGCCGCAGACCGCTCTTTATTTTTACCTACTGAATAAGTAAAAAGTTGCCTACTTTGAGGTATATCGCTTTGCAAATAGAGCGGTGAGAGAAAGGAGAAGTAAGCCAGAAAAGAGCACAAATGCCATAAACGGGAAACTTACAAAGCCAAATTCAATAAATGACGGCTTAGCACAATCAACTGCAAAAGGAGCACTAGAGCACGGCTTCATCACATCAAAGCCCATTTGAAGGAGGTGATGGTAGAAGGCAATTGCTCCACCAATAACCGAAAGGATGACAGTATACGGAAACACAGCAGTATCTTTTTTGTACCAGGCGTATGCAAACATAAATACCTGAGAATACAAAAATATTCTTTGATACCAACAGAGGTCGCATGGCGCATACCCAAGATACTCAGAATAGTAGAGTGTAAGCCATGAACCAAGAAGTGTTACAAAAAATCCAACAGGATATACGAAGCGTGCAATAAAATGCATACAACTTGGAAGTTTTTTATTATAGACACTGTATGAAAGATACAGTGTATACACAATAAGCACACCTCCTCCGACAAGAGTCAAAAGAGAGAGGTTATGATTTAAGGTTGCAGCAAGTGCGGTAGTATCGTTCATAATAATTATAGATTAGCGTACTCAATAAAAGCCTTTTGCGCTTCTGGATATTCTTGGAAAAATGAAAGGATTGTTACTGCGCGTTCTTCAGTAACGCGAGATGAATCAAGCGGAGGAAGGTCATCTTCATCCCCTTTTCCATCTAGATCAAATTGTTTTTGAGAATCAAGTGAGGTTTTTCCGTATCGTTGACCTCCTGCAAGGAGTTTTTCATACCATGCTCTATTATCTCCAAAAAAATCAACAACCTTTTCTCTGTTTGTAAGAACTGTTTCTTTTGTTAAAGAAGAAATTTCTTCAAAATGCATCTGCTCCATATATACGCGTATGTATTAGAATAATATTCTTAGTGTAACAAAAAGAATTCTATAATGCTCGATATGTTTTTTCAGAACGTCGCTCAACTGAAATAATAACAATTTCATTATCTTCACGTTTAAAAATAACACGAAACGGCCCTTTTCTTACTCGATAACAGTCTTTTTGATCTTTTAGTTTTTTATAGTCAAGGTTTTTATATTCACCCAAAAGAATAGATTCAATAAGAGAAATAATTATTTCTTTATCTTTCGCAGAAAGTTTTTTAATAAACTTTTCTATAAGCGAGGTCATAATAATTTATTTTTTAAGAGTAGCGAGGAGCTTCTTTGCCGAAATGCCACCTTTTTTAGTTTGAGAAAAATCTACAAGTGTTTCCCATTCTTCAACATGGGGGATAATTTTAAAAACTGGCTGAGACCGCTTCACCACAATAAAAGATTCCCCTTTTTTAAGAGCATCAATATATTTTTGTGTATCTAATCTAAATTCTTTTAGACCGATAATACGATTTTTTCGTACTTTTGTTGTCATTTTTAAAGTTTATCTAAAGATAAACTTTGTGTCAACATACTTTTAGAGAACCAAAAATACAAAAAGAGCGACGCCTGCGGCGTCGCTCTTTTTTGTTTCAACTAATTACTCATTACGAATAACTAATAACTGGTCTCATTACTTCTTATTATGCCAATACGTAAGGATTGGACTTGCCACAAAAATAGATGAGTATGTTCCAACAACAATACCTACCATAAGCGTGAGCGAAAAGAACTTTGTGCTCTCTGGCCCAAAGAAGTAAAGTGCCACAAGTGAAAGTACGGTTGTAAGAGAAGTGTTGATTGAGCGAGTAAATGTCTCTTTAAGACTTTTACCGACAATCTCATCAAAAGGTTTTTTATTTCCTTCAGTCTTAAGGTTCTCGCGAATTCTATCAAACACCACAATCTTATCTGAAATCGTCACCGCCATAATAGTAAGAAGCGCCACCACAAAGAGTGAATCAATTTCTGCTCCATACATGTGTGAGAGGTATGCGTACACTCCTGTGGGCACAATAATATCGTGCACAATAGTTACCATCGCAACTACTCCATACTTCCATGAAGCAACTGGGTATGACACTTCACGAAACGCAAATGCGATAAATGAAAGAATTGCGAGTACTACAATAACAATTGCAATACCTGCTTTTTTAGTCATTTCCGCACCAAGACTTGGACCAACAGTGTTTACCTGAGTTTCAGTATACGCTTTTGCATTAGCTGGCATCACTTCATTCATCACCTTCTTTGTTTCCTCATATGAAAGCGGAGAGATGAGTTTGTAACTACCGTCTGAGAGACTAAACACTTTTACTTCCTTTCCTTCAAAAAGTTCTTGTGAAAGCATTGGCGCAGTTGAGCTACCATAACTTACTTCAATCACTGTTCCTCCAGTAAATTCAATTCCTTTCTTAATACCAAATGAAGACACGAGAAATGCACTTGCAAGCACCATAATGAGGGCAAGCGTAATGAAAAGTGCTTTATATTTTACGATAAACATAATGATATAGTAATTAGTTTTTGGTAATTGGTAATTAGTTCTGTACGACTATTTCCTAAAACCTGACCCAAAAAGGAAGCGACCAACTTTCCCTATTTTTTCAGCAACAATAGCACGAAGGAACGCACGAGTAATGAGTTGAGCAGAAATAAGAGACACTACAGCACCAAGGAAGAACGCAAATGCAAATCCTTTTACAATAGATGTTCCAAACCAAAAGAGAATAACAGAAACAATGATTGCTGCGATATGAGAGTCACGAATAGACGTCCACGCACGAAGAAATCCTGTCTCCATAGCTTCACGAAGCGATTTACCTTTAGCAAGCTCTTCTTTCATGCGCTCAAATGTAAGCACGTTTGCATCAACAGCGAGTCCAAGCGAAATAATAAGCCCCGCAAGTCCAGCAGAAGTAATGGTTACAGGGATAAGCTTAAAGAGTGTAAGCATAATCACTGAATACGCAACAAGAGCAAGGGATGCCATAATTCCAGGAAGACGATACCACACAATCATAAAGAGAATCACAAGGAGGAATCCAATAGCTGCAGCTTTCTTTCCTGCTTCAATAGCTTTCTCTCCAAGAGAAGCTTCTACAAGACTTTTACCAGAAAGAGAAATTGGCACAGGAAGAGCTCCAGAGTTAAGACGCCCCACCATCTGACGCGCTTCTTCTACACTAAAACTTCCAGAAATCACTGCTTTTCCAAGAGTAATTTCTTCATTTACCACAGGAGAAGAAATAGGTACACCATCTAAAAAGATTGCCACCTGTTTTCCAATATTTGCTTTTGTGATAGCAGCAAAAAGTTGTGCCCCTGTTTCATCAAAAGTAAGCTCCACCATTGGACGCTTAGTCGTCTGATCAAACATAAGCTGGGACTTTTTAAGATAGGTACCGGTGAGTGCTGTAGATTCGAAGTTACCGATTAAATCGTATAAAGTTGAAGATGCAGTAAGCTCTTTTGCATCTTTCTTAAGCGTACGAAATTCAAGCACTGGAGTTTCTCCAATAAGCTTTGCAGCCTCTTCAACGTCTACCACACCAGGAAGATCTACATTGAGACGCCACTCCGAAGCAAGGCGACTAAATGAAGTTGTCACTGTCGGCTCACGAACTCCAAAGAGATTCACACGACGCTCAATGACATCACGAAGTGCGTTAACACTTTCGTTAATATCTATTCCTTCAGGAAGAGCATTTGTATCAATTGTGTATACAAGTGAGGCTCCACCAGCAAGATCAAGACCAAGTACGAAGTCTTTTTTAAATTCTCCATTAAATAATGTGTCCCCTTTTGCAAGCCATACTGCAAATACAGCCACAAGGATAAGTATCCAAAATGCTTTAATTTTCTGCTTCATATAAAGTAATGGGCTGATTCTATCATATTTCAAAAAGTGAAGGAAATGGGTGTTACTTTATTTTTACTACAATGCATTGAGTGGGTATAAGTCACTTCTTTTGTGTACCTATTGTGAATATACTAAATATACATACAGTATATGTATACTTTTTCTAAAAAAATAGTTTTAGTTTCTCTGTTTTTATTATTATCTAACGGTGCTACTTCGTTTGCAGGAATAACTACATCAACATCATCAGTAACACTAGGAGAAACCTATAACGTTACCGTAGATGATACAGGGTACGGTATCTGTGTTATCGACAAACAAGAAACAACAGGTGATTGGACAAACAGTTGGGCAGAATTTATCCCTCCCTCTTCGTTTACAAATCTTAGCGAACTAGATTCAGGCACCGTTACATACCGTCTCACTTGTTATGAGAATGGAGATAAGTCAGGTAATGTTACATTTCCTCTATTTGCTTCCATCACCGTAACACGTGACCCCGATCTCACAGCAGACTCCGTTACAACAGATGATCAGTTTTCTGGCAGTCTTCGTACTGGTATACCGACAACTTTTGAAAGTGTTATACGAAATATAGGCACAGATACAACCGGCTCATCTTTTAATGTTTTTTTTCAAATAGAAAAAGATGCTGTGATTACAGATATGCCAGCAACGTCCACTGCCTCACTTTCAGCAACAGGCGCGAGGGTCGTCACCTACACCCACCTTTTTTCTGAAAATGGGTTTTATAGCGTACGAACCTGTGCAGACAAATCATCTTCAGGTGATCTTGGTCTCATTACTGAAAAGCCATCATCTACAGCAGAAGACAATAACTGCAGTTTCTGGCAAGGATTTATGGTACGTACAGCAATTGGTACACTTGATGTTACACCACTTAGCTGTGTTATCCCTGTTGGAGAAAGCTCTTGTCAGTACAGCGCCACATGGTCTACAGGCTACCCTATAGGCACACCAGCAGTTACCCGTAATAATCCAGATAACACAACTGTGTTTACGGGATATTTTGGTACCGCACAAAATTTTACTCTAACTGGAGAATTTCCTGCTACAGATATGTACCTCTATGACGCAGGACAACTTCTTTCAGGTCCAGTTACGGTAACTACTTCATGTTCTTCAGGTGGATGGGACACCATCTCATCAACGTGTGTCAACCCTCAAATAAGTTACGGATATTCATCAGGTAACTGGTATTTAGCACCAGGAGTTATTACGTTTGAATTAACAGGATCCGATGCTTATGAAATCTATACCTCACCTCTACCATCAGGAAATCTTGTAGCAACAGGTACGTACTCTGGTGTCACAAATGTAGAAATTAATCAGACAGCAAACTTCGTCATTTATGCTCGAAACGGATCATATAGAAACCCTGTGCCTTTCACTGTGCGCTATGATTTGCCACCTCCACCACCACCTACCATAACCCTAAGTGTCTATCCGAAAAGTGTTACTAAAGATGAAGATACTGTTGTTTCGTGGGACATTGAATATCCTACCGAGGATTGTCAAATAACAGCAAAAGCAGTTTGCACTAATAACATCTGTACACCTGATCAGACATCTTTTGAGGACGATGTAAATACTATTTTAACTTCAAGTTCAACTGATATAAACGATCCAAATACTACTCGCCCTATTCAAGATGCGCTTAAGTACTTTGCACCAGGGTATGAAGAACCGCTATGGCGAGCACTTGGGAAAAAGACGTTCAATGTTGAACATTCAATGGAATTTACTCTTACCTGTGATGGGATCACCAAAGAAACACGACGTGTTCAGGTGGTAAAAGATAGTAGTGAACTATAAAAAATGTTCTCTGCTTGTATGTACACAAAAAATTGTTAACATTGCGGATACTTGACAAGTTTTTAAAATAGGTGTAGTGTAATATGTGGAGAGATACTTATCATACCTGCCGAAGTCTATGCAATACTAGACTAAAGCAGATATGAAAAAGGCTCATTTCTTTGTATTTTTGAACACGCCAAACAGAAGGTTTGAAAACCTTTTGTGTGTCTTTGCCTTCGGGCAGAAAGGAAGCACCATGAACAACATGAAAATCTTCACCTTTGGTGGAGACGAGAAGGCGCGCTTCGCGCGCTTCGTCATCACCTGTGTGGTGATGCTTGGCCTCATCGCCAGCTTGGTCGCCTGTGGTGGCGGGGGTGGTGGTGGTGGCTCCACCACTCCGCCCACTTGCGTGGCACCTCAGGTGCTTCAGAATGGCGTCTGCGTGAACCCGCCACCCGCCCCTCCGAGCCTGACGCTCGCATCGACCGCACCCGATAACGGTGCAACCGGTGTGGACGTCACGAACTTCGCCGCACACCTCAACTTCCGTAACGGTGGTGGTCAGATGGACTCGGCAACGGGTACTTTCCGCACCACCTGCGGAGGTGCGGACGTCGCAAGCACGACGATCATGACGCTTGACACCGCCAACTCGACCGCACGTTTTGCAGTGACGATCACCGGCACCATGCCGTTCTCGACCGTCTGCCAAGTGTCGACCACGAACGTGCAAGGCAGTGGCCCGGGAGGGACTTCTGCCGCCGTGAGTGCAACGCTCACGTTCACGACGAAGGCTCAAGAAAAAATCGTCTACACTGACCTCATCTTGACGTATAATCCGACCGACAACGGATTCCCTGCGAAGATCATGCCTGATGGTACCAAGGTGTTGGCCAAGAACAAGACAAAATATGCTACAGTGGCGAGCTGCGCTCCCGCGACGCAGCCACAGCCTGACGGCACCATTCCACACTCCTGTGCAGCCCCAACCGGTGAAGGGAAAATCCGCTACAATGACATTTTCCTTGACCCGATGACCATGGAACTGAAGGATCTCCCAGAAGCACCAGCTGGCGTGACCTACGTCCTGCTTCAGGACGGATATCTTCGCGTGCCTCCTGATAAGCCGACATGGTACACCTCAGCCCAAACGACAAATGGCGACTACGTATACGTGGACAGGTTTAGCCGTCACGTGCTTCGCATGCTTTCTACTACTGGTGTTGAGTCTGTGCTCTATACCGGGAATGCCGAAAAATTCGAACTGATTGTGCTCGTGATGGTGTTTACCAATCGGTAACACCTCACTATTCCATAAGGACTGTGTAGAAATACACAGTCTTTTTTTATACTATAGTCTTATTTCCCCTGTGTATCTTTTCTGTGCATAAAGCTCTACTTAGAGTAAGCTAAGGAAGACCAGCTCTGTAAGTAGATGGTCTTTTGTAAGTGAGACTGGTTTTGGGGAGTTTTGGTATTTCGTAATTCAAAGTAATTAAAACTAAGAAAAAATAAACACATAACTAAAAATACTTTATGATAAACATAAAGTATTTTTAGTATGAAATCAAAACAAAAAACTAATCGTCACAAGAACTTGTAGATGTTAAGCACAGACTAGCTGAGCTTACAACTTGCTTGTGACTTTTTGATGTAACTTTAAGCTTTAAAGTACTCATTTGTTTTATGCAATTAAATGGGGAAAAGACGGGTAATTCTGACCCCACTTTAATCCTAACATCTTCAATCTTTGGTGTCCATAAAACTCAGAACCGTATCCAAAAGTAAAAGGATACAATGTTTTAGACAAAACTCTTACAACAAAAAGAGGTTCATGTTTCATGGAAAGGAGAACAACTACGGGGTTATGTGTTTTTAATAAACTAGAATAAACATCCTGTTTGGCAGCAGGCATAGATATAACACGACCTTCTAAAAGCCATTTTAAATTATGGTCTTCTTTAAGGTTTGTCCACGCAAAAAGATCACCATGATCAGTCGCTGACTTAACTTCAAAATATTCCTTCTTTTCTCTTTTAACTCTTTTCCAGGAGTTGAAAATAAATTCTGCTTCATCTAAAGCTTTTCTACATGCCTCCACAGGATCCTCTTGAGCAGAACACCCTGAGGTTGTCATAGGAAAAAAATCACCATAACATAAACATAAAATAACAGGAACTGAGTCTGTTGTTATGTCAAAAAAAACAACCTCCCTGCCGATTTTTTGAAGAGCCTCAACCCTAAGAAAAAGATCCTCAGGAAGTGATTTGGTATCTATTTTTTTTGGTGAGATCTTAGAAAACCACATGACCGCAACAGCATCTCTTTCCACTAATTCAAATAATGCTTTTTTAACTGCTGTTTCATAGTGGGTATGAGCTGCAACCCCTGTAGAATTAGAATGGAAAGAAATATCATGCAAAACATCTTTTTTACTTATAGGATAAAAAACATGATCGACAGGAACATAGCAATAATCATTTTTATTGGAATCAAGGAGGTACGAAGCCCATACTACAGAACATTTTTTTGTATAGTCAATAATTGATAAATTATTTTCTTTCATATACAAAATATCTTGATGTGTATTTTCAAGTATATTAAAAAACTTTTCTTTAGCATTATTTGGTATAACAATTTCATCGACTCTATATCTGCCAGAGACATATCTCTCGAAAGCTTCTGCAATAGCCTTAACTCTTGATTCAGATATTGTTTTAGCAAAACCAAATGCTGAGTAAAGTTTTGGATTTCTTTTATCTAAATCTCTATCTCTAACATATCTCGCAACTGAGGCGTATCCAGGCATAATGTAATTATTAAAATGAAATAACTCCGTCTCAAAAAAACGAACAATACCAGAATCTTTAAGACAAATACTAGATCTTAGCTTTTCTTCAATATCTTCAAATGTTTTGTTCTCAGAAGAGCTATTTTCTTGTTTATGTCCGATAAATAAAGTAGAAAGAATTAAAATATTTTTATCTTTTATATCTAGCAAAAACTCGAGAACTTCATCGTTCCACCCGCCGTATTCAACCACACCAAGTTCAGTTTTTGAAGTGCATAGATAAACATTTTGACATAGATGACCAGCTTCAAGAAGAGCCATCCTATATGCTCTATTTGCATATTTTTTAGTAACTAAATTAAAATCACATCCTACAAAAATAACTACAGAACTGCTGTTATACATAGGTGCCCCTAAAACAACTTCAAAATACTCATCTTTTAAAAGAGGAAGCTCTGAAACTTTAACGATACAAGATTTTTCGTGGTTATAAAAATACAGACCCGGGCTTAAAGATTCAGTTTTAAGACGAAGCAAAAAATATACACGCAAAGGATAGAACCCTCCACCGGACGGCGTCGACTTATGCCTATTTGTTGAATATGATAAGATCAGAAGGTCAGATAACTCTTGATCAGTTATAGATGCTCCAGAAAAATTTCTAATAGATTTTCTATTTAAGACAAGATCAGTAAATAAAGTATTTGAAACAGTTCTCAAAGAAATAAGTTCCCCTTCTGGATGAACTATACTTCTGCATTTTGCTTTAAAAGAATTAATCTCATCGTCAGAAAAACTGTAAGTATAGCGAGAAGGAGACTCTGATGCTTCATGAAAAATTTTATAAAACTCTCTTGAATCAAAAATCACCTTATTATCAAATAATAACTCGAAGATCTCTAGCAACTCCACCTCTTCATCTTTGTTAAAAGATTTAATTATTTCTGCTACAGAGTTAGTTCCGGTACATTTAAAGCAAATACTGTTTATTTTTTCTGCTATCATCTCATCTACCTCAAAAGAGATCTCTCCCCAGTAATTTACAAAAGAAAAAAAACCGCTCTCATATTTACCAAAAGAATGTATTATAGGTTTTTTTTCTTTAAGTGGAGTTTTTTCTATCATTTTTTATCTGCACGAACGTTGTAAATTTTATCTTGAGAAATTTCTTCTTCTATGCATTCTTTTAAAATAGAAAAGTGTTTTTTATTTATAGATCTTTTTTGATTTGGTTCAAAAAGACCTTTTGAATCTAAGGCTACCATTACACCAACAAGATACATATCATTGTTAATTTTAAAAATTCGTAATGATTCTTCAAGGCAGTTTTCTTCTAAAAGACTTTGAATCGCTTCTTCTTTACTATCAGAAGAAACTTCTTCTCCCCACTGCTTTAGAAGAAATTCAGTATTTTTTTTTAATTTAAAAATATGAATCCGCATATGCTTTTATTATCTTAATTCTATACCAAAAATACAATAAAGAAAAACTTAAATCTAACACATGCCGCAAATCTACTAATTTACTTCTTTTATTCTCTTTACTGTGTATAGCCCAGAGGTAAAGAAGGTTACAGGGAGATATACTAAAATATATGGTATACAATAGCTATAAACTTATTATTCGCGGTATTCTTTTTTCTTTACTTTTAGTCATTATTTCTACAACTACCACCTATGCTAAAACGATAGAGAGAGGAAAAGATGCCACCATCAACTGGTCTGTTCTAAATGCAACTGACTGTGATGCAAATAGTACGTATACCGGCAATCCAAATGATATTATAGACCAAAACGGTGTACAGTGGAACGGAAGCCGTCGAGCCGGAAACGGTAGTGCCACTTTTGCTAGTATTAAAACAGTTGATACTTTTAGTTTTACGTGTACACGCGATTCAGTAACTGGATCGGATACTCTTACTGTAGAAGACTGTGGTGGTTCACTTTCACTAGGAAGGCCTTCTTGGAACGGTAGTGCATGTGTCGCTGCAGACCCAACTGCCTCACTTAAAATAACCGCCGGCTCATATGGTACCAACGTCTCTACCATCAGCTATCCAGCAGGAACCGCAAATACAAAAACATGGAGCTCTACAAATGGCGCAACGTACTCAGACAGATATAGACTCACCGGATCTTGTGCAAACAACTCATGGAACACTGATACTGCATGGAAAGTGTTTGGGACATTCACAAGCGCATCAGGAAATAGCAACACAAATGCCCAAGAAGGAGATGTGGGGTGTGTTAGAAATACAGACTACGTTGTAAAAAATGGCACAAAGAGTGCGACTTCTTCTATTCAAGAAACAGTAACTCGCTGTCTCGACGGGAAATACTTTACAGCAGGGTCAGGGTGTGTTGCATGTGGTAATAGCGGATGTACAGGTACAGGAGGAAGTGTCAGTGACCCTGACGGTAGTCTGAGTTGTACAAATGGCTCCACCATTAAGCCTGCATGTACCTTAAACCCCGTCATCGACACCCCTACTGCATCAAACATCACCTCAACAGGAGCAACACTTGGAGCAAACTTTAGATCAGCAGGAACAAAAACAATAACTGAACGTGGTACCTGTTGGGGATCACTTGCAAATCCTTCAAGTAACTGTGTGGCAGAAGGAAGTACAGCAACAGGAGTATTTAGCCATGCGCGTGGAAGTATGTTGGCAAATACCACATACCACTATAGAGGGTTTGTACGAGACAGTGGTGGAACATACTACTACTCAGCAGATGCGACGTTTACGACAGCGGCGGCAGGTGGTATGTCAGGAACTCTCTCAGCTTCTCCTGAAGCTTGTACTATATTAAACGGAGCAAGCACATGTTGGTCTCTCTTTACTTGGACAACAACAAATGCAACAAGTGGAGTATCTCAAGTTGTAGGTGACGGCGGAGGGCCATCTAGTAATTCTGTCAATAACGGCAGTCAATCCCTTCAAGCTCGCTATATACCAAACGCTCAATACCCTAACCCTCACACCTTCAGACTTTACAACAATTCAAAAGAGCTTGCTACAGTTAACGTTACCGCAGACTGTGCTTCAGGATCTGTGTGGGACGGTGACTCCTGTGAAGCTTGTCAAAATGGAGGATGTACAAATCATGTTTGTAATAACGGCTCTACCATCAAGCCTGCATGTACCTTAAACCCCGTCATCGACACCCCTACTGCATCAAACATCACCTCAACAGGAGCAACACTTGGAGCAAACTTTAGATCAGCAGGAACAAAAACAATAACTGAACGTGGTACCTGTTGGGGATCACTTGCAAATCCTTCAAGTAACTGTGTGGCAGAAGGAAGTACAGCAACAGGAGTATTTAGCCATGCGCGTGGAAGTATGTTGGCAAATACCACATACCACTATAGAGGGTTTGTACGAGACAGTGGTGGAACATACTACTACTCAGCAGATGCGACGTTTACGACAGCGGCGGCAGGTGGTATGTCAGGAACTCTCTCAGCTTCTCCTGAAGCTTGTACTATATTAAACGGAGCAAGCACATGTTGGTCTCTCTTTACTTGGACAACAACAAATGCAACAAGTGGAGTATCTCAAGTTGTAGGTGACGGCGGAGGGCCATCTAGTAATTCTGTCAATAACGGCAGTCAATCCCTTCAAGCTCGCTATATACCAAACGCTCAATACCCTAACCCTCACACCTTCAGACTTTACAACAATTCAAAAGAGCTTGCTACAGTTAACGTTACCGCAGACTGTGCTTCAGGATCTGTGTGGGACGGTGACTCCTGTGAAGCTTGTCAAAATGGAGGATGTACAAATCATGTTTGTAATAACGGCTCTACCATCAAGCCTGCATGTACCTTAAACCCCGTCATCGACACCCCTACTGCATCAAACATCACCTCAACAGGAGCAACACTTGGAGCAAACTTTAGATCAGCAGGAACAAAAACAATAACTGAACGTGGTACCTGTTGGGGATCAGTTGTAGATCCTTTAACTAACTGTTCGGCAGAAACAACTAATGCAGGAGGAGTGTCTACAGGAGTGTTTAGTCATGCGCGCGGTGGAAGTATGTTGGCAAATACCACATACCACTACAGAGGATTTGTACGAGATAGTGGTGGAACATACTACTTCTCAGCAGATGCGACGTTTACGACAACGGCACCAAGTGCCATGTCAGGAACTCTCTCAGCTTCTCCTGAAGCTTGTACTATATTAAACGGAGCAAGCACATGTTGGTCTCTCTTTACTTGGACAACAACAAATGCAACAAGTGGAGTATCTCAAGTTGTAGGTGACGGCGGAGGGCCATCTAGTAATTCTGTCAATAACGGCAGTCAATCCCTTCAAGCTCGCTATATACTGGATATACCAGGTGCGCAATACCCTAAACCTCATATCTTCAGACTTTACAACAATTCAAAAGAGCTTGCTACAGTTAACGTTACAGCAGACTGTGCTTCAAACTCTGCATGGGACGGTGACTCCTGTGAAGCTTGTCAAGGTTCGGGATGTACAAACCATGTTTGTAATAACGGCTCTACCATTAAGCCTGCATGTACCTTAAACCCCGTCATCGACACCCCTACTGCATCAAACATCACCTCAACAGGAGCAACACTTGGAGCAAACTTTAGATCAGCAGGAACAAAAACAATAACTGAACGTGGTACCTGTTGGGGATCAGTTGTAGATCCTTTAACTAACTGTTCGGCAGAAACAACTAATGCAGGAGGAGTGTCTACAGGAGTGTTTAGTCATGCGCGCGGTGGAAGTATGTTGGCAAATACCACATACCACTACAGAGGATTTGTACGAGATAGTGGTGGAACATACTACTTCTCAGCAGATGCGACGTTTACGACAACGGCACCCGCTGACTCATGTGGTACAGGAAATGGAACTATTCAAAATCCTGATGCACAACCTTCAGGAGGAGTAGCGTGTTCTAGTGGAACATTCACAGATGCAGCAGATACAGCAGCTGCTTGGAATTGGAAATGTGGAAGCCTTTCATGTTCCGCTCCTAAATGGGGATGTAATGTTTCAACTGACACAAACTATGATGCATTTGGCGCAGACAATGCATGGAAATGTGCAGGAACATGTAAAAATGGACATGCGAACTACCCTACATGTCCTGGCACTATGACTGGAACTCTTACAGCACCTAGTGGTACAACGTGTACCATTGCTGATGACGCAACCAACTGTGCTGTCACCTTGTATTGGAAAGTTACAAACCCAGAAAGTGCAACAACACAAATTGTACGAGATTCTGACAGTGCTGTAATCTATAGTCCACAACATGAGGACACAAAAAGCGTTTCAGCTTTTGGTTACCTTTCACCATCTAGACATTCATTAAAAAACAATGGGGTAACTCTTAAAACTATTGACGTTACTGGACAATGTAACACAGGAAGACATGTGCACACAGATAACAGATGTCGACTTATGTCAGGAACTCTCACCTCTTCTGCTAACTCTTGTGTTATCAGTTCAGGAAACAGCACCTGTAATGTGTCACTATCATGGAGCGTTAGTTACCCTCAAAATGCTGGAGGAAGCTCTGTAACAAGAACAGGAAATGTTAATGTTAAAATCAATGACGACAGTGAAAATAACTACAGTGTAGCTGTTCCTTACAGTGGAAGTGGAATCACCTACTATTTGTACAACAACACCGTAGAGCTTGCGACTAAAGTGATTACAACTAGCTGTGCAAACGGAACATCGTGGGATGGAGATAATTGCGCGCCTAATGCAGGACCAACAGCATCATTCACTAACGAACCATTTTCTTGTACAGTATCCTCTGGTAATTCTTCTTGTAATCCAACTCTTACATGGACTTCTGCAAATATAACCCCTGTTATTCTCACTGACTGTAGTAATGGCATCTATGGTTCATATCTTACAGGAGACCAAAGTGCTTCTGTGTTTAGTGGCTACACAGGTGGGTGTTATCGTGTTCAGTATGGAGGTGTAAACAATGCTGGAGTTCTTGTTGGAGGAACAATTCTTGACACAACAAACACTACAGCAAGTTGTGCAAATGGTACATCATGGGATGGAGACAGTTGTGAGCCTAATGCTTGTGCTAACGGTGCTACGAATCCACCAACATGTGATATCTGTCCAGCAGATCGTGTTATGGATGCTGGTAGTTGTGTAGTGTGTCTAAATGGAGGATGTACAGACGGAAGTTGTAATAACGGTGGAGCAAACCCTCCTGTATGTACCCCTCCATCCTGTGCTAACGGTGCTACGAATCCACCAACATGTGATATCTGTCCAGCAGATCGTGTTATGGATGCTGGTAGTTGTGTAGTTTGTGGTAATGGAGGATGTGCAGGTGGAAACTGTAACAACGGATCTGTCACTAAGCCTGCATGTACCCTACCTACGGGATCACTTTCTGTTGCACCACTGTCATGCAGCATCGCAACAGGAGATAGCACTTGTCAGGTGCGTGCTACATGGTCTACACAAGATCCAATAGGAACATCTCAAATTACGCATAATAGTCCAAATGGCACCATCGTCTATACAGCTAACAGTGGAGTTAACCAGCCGATAAATCTCACCGCTGCAAAATCTACCGTAAAAATATTCCTCTATAATAATGGCGAACCACCCCTTGATTCTGAAGATGTATCAGTTGCTTGTACTGCAGGACCTGGAAAATGGGACAGCGTTGGAGGAAAATGTGTAGACCCTGAAGTTACTGGTGTTGTAAAAACAGGAGAATACGGATTCCCAGGATTTCCACCAAACATTAACTTCATTTGTTCTAGTGCAAATGCATGGAAAATTCTAAAAAACGGTGTACTAGAAATAGATAACACTGTCTACAGTGGGCCACAAGACTTTACACCTGATGCAAGTGCGACATATACCATTATCTGTAAGCACGGAAATGTCGAAAGTGATCCATGGTCAGTTTATTTCGATATGGTACCAAAATCACCAAAAGCATTACTTAACATTTCTCCTGTAACCATTGAAAAAGGAGGTCAAACAGTACTTACGTGGGCTATTCAGTATCCCGATAATACTTGTACCCTTAGCGCAAAAGTTCTCTGTGTAAATAATTCATGTTCACAAGAACAAAAAGACTACGAGAAAGGAATCAATGATATCCTCAGCAGTCCAGCAGAAGAAACTGACGGAAATGATCCGAACGGAAAAAGAAATCTGCGCACATCTCTTCGTAATTTTGCTCCAGGTCACAGTCCGACAGATAACCCTACTGACTACAAAGCCCTTGGAAAGAAAACAGTACGACAAATTCGTTACACAACAGAATTTACAGCAGCGTGCCAAACAGGAACAAAAGAAACAAAACGAGTTAACGTAAGTACAAGTAACGAAGGATAACCTTCATACATAAAAAGTATCAAAACATACGGACTGCCCAATTTTGGGTACTCCGTATGTTTTTGTACTTGTTGTGGTACAGAAAATCTTTAGTGTGTCTATTGGGGGAGGCGACCGAAGGTCGCCTCCCCCAATTTTTTCTCTTTTTACTTCAGTAAAATAACCAGCTCAGCCTTCATCTTTTTTGAATCTATCATCTATTCTCTAGCGATGGTATACTTTTTATATGTTTAACATTTGGCCATTTCTCCTTCGTCTTGCGGTAGCGCTCTACTTCATCTATCCTCACTCTCAAGCACTTCTAAATGGAGCAAAAAAGGCCAACATGGCCCTTTTTGAATGTATTAATCAGTCTATTCAGGTTTCTGAAGTTATTACTTTTACTATATGGCACTCCTTCTTTGTCATTCTCGGTATCTTGATACTCATCTGGCCACGACCAGTACTCCCTCTTGTATTTGTGCTCATTATTCTTTCTACAGAACTCTACATTAACTTCTCAATGGAATCGTACACGGGAAGTAACATGCTTCTTTTCATTCTTATTCTCGTAAGTCTTTCTCTCATCATATACCACGCCCGCCCACAAATAAGATAAAAACAACTTTTGACTATTTTTGTCAATAGTGTTAGTGTTTACATTAAGAGCACTTTTAACTATAGAGGTATTTATGGAACCGTCGCCTCTCCCCGAAGCAATGCGTATGCATCCTGTCTGGAAACAAGCAGGACAAGCACACGTTACCCTTAACGAAGGACTGGGGAGCATCAGAGCTCTGAGGCAAGGGATTGAGGAAATCCTTCCTATGCTTCCAGAAAAAAAACAAGCTGAGCTATCTCTTCTGGTCAGCGAACTGCTCAATAGTCAGGAAGTGTTGTGTGAGGTGCTCACCCTTCTAACACGAACCGGCGATACGCTTTCTGGTGGAATTCCGACCCTTGTTCAAAAACCCCAAGAACACCCCAAGTAATTTTGCGGGTGTTTTTCTTTACTGAAAATGCGATATACTTCGTTACATATGTTAGAAAAAACACCCCCTCTTACAACACCTGAAACACTGCCAAACACTTCTTCTCCTTACGAAAAAATGAGTAAGCTAGATCTTATCGAAGAAAGAAGAAAACAAGAAGAAGAGAAAAGGTCTCTTGAGGCTATGCTTGTAGCGCTTTCAAAAGACATGGAGGAAGGAGAGAAGGTTGGAGATTTTACAAAAGTATTCACCCTACAAAAAGTAAAAGGTTCAACTCAAAAAAACCTAGATAGAACTAACCAATTACTTACAGAAATAGAACAAAGACTTAATGCTTTTAAACATCATAAAGAAGTGGTGAAGGTTGTTGAAGACACTTGGCCAACCGATAGATACGACAGCCGCCCAGAGAGAGGCTCTATTCGATAAACTCTGTGAACTTATCTTCGCCAATTACTACCGTCAATCGCCTTACCAAAGACCATACAAGTGGTCTTCTTCGTCTATCTTTACACACCTTAGAAGACCTTCTCTACCATTTCCCAAGTCGTTACGCTGACTCAAGAAGTGAGTCTCATATTGCTGAACTTACTAAAGGTGCATCTGTGACCTTGTACGGTCTTATGGAAAAAGTAACGGTAAGAAGAAGTTTCAAAGGGCATGTACCAATGACGGAAGCGCGTGTCGTAGATACAACAGGAAACATTCGAGTCATTTGGTTTAATCAAGCTTACATAGGAAAAATGTACCCTGAAGGTACTAAGGTGAAAGTAAATGGAATTGTACAAGAAGATTCTCGTGGGTTCTTTTTATCAAACCCTATTATTGAAAAACTTACTGAATTACCAGAACATCAAGATTCACTCTTTGCAGGGAATACCCCTCCAGAATTTTTGACGCCCGTATACAGAGAAACAAAAGGAGTAAGCTCTCTCTATCTTTACACACTTATAAAAAAAATAATTGGAGGAGGGATCCTTGATCAAGTTATTGATCCTATTCCAGAATATATCTTAAAACGCCTCTCCCTTCCCTCACTTAAAGAAGCGCTTCTTTATATTCATTTTCCAAAAACAGAGGATCTTACCGTTGCTGCACGAAAACGTTTTGCTTTTGAAGAAATATTTTATATGCAGGTAAAGCAACATAAAGAAAAACATGAAGCAAAACATCTTCTTGCTCATGCTATTTCTTTTTCAAAGAAAGAGCTTATGGCTTTTATTAAACAGTTCCCTTTTACACCAACAGAAGCTCAAAACGAAGCCATCACCTCAATACTTACAGATATACAAAAAACCACCCCCATGGGTCGCCTTCTTGAAGGTGACGTTGGGAGTGGTAAAACCTTTGTTGCAGCAACAATCGCACACGCTGTCACAGCTACAAAAAGTGACAACGGTAAACCACTTCAAGTAGCTTACATGGCTCCAACGGAAATCCTTGCACGACAACATTTTGAAAGCTTTATTACGTATTTTAAAGATTCTCATCTTGAAATAGGACTACTGACTGGTAGCGGATGTAAAAAGTATCCAAGTAAAACAGCAGACAATGCAACAGACATTTCAAAAGCCCAACTTAAGAAGTGGCTTAAGGAAGGCAAGATGTCTATTGTTATTGGCACACACGCACTTATTCAATCCACGGTTGAATTTGAAAATCTTGCACTCATTATCATCGATGAACAACATCGCTTTGGTGTGAAGCAGCGTGCGGCACTCACAAGACGTCATTCTGAAAATCTTGAAACCACAAAAATCCCCCACCTCCTTTCAATGACCGCAACACCTATTCCACGCACCCTTGCTCTTACTATGTTCGGAGATCTAGATCTTACCGTCATAGATCAAATGCCACTTGAACGCAAAAAAATTATTACCGAAATAGTGCAACCAAGCGGACGTGACAAAGTATATGAACACATACGAAATGAACTTAAAGACGGTAGACAAGTGTACGTCATCTGTCCGCGCATTGACGAGCAAGATGAGGAAGAGCGCCAGAAACGTATACTTAAAAGTGTAAAAGAAGAAGCTGAACGATTAGCGAATATCATCTTTCCAGATTATGTTGTCGATATTCTTCACAGTAAAATGAAGAAGCAAGAAAAGGAGGAGGTGATGCAAGATTTCTTAGATAAAAAATCTGATATCCTTGTTGCAACATCTGTAGTAGAAGTTGGGGTAAACGTTCCGAATGCAACCGTAATTATCATTGAACACGCTGACCGTTTTGGACTCGCCCAGCTTCATCAGTTGCGTGGACGTGTTGGAAGGTCTCACTACCAATCGCACTGTTTCCTTTTTACAGAAAGCACTGGAGAATCTACAGCTCGTCGTCTAGAAGCCCTTGTAAAGGCAAAAAATGGCTTTGAGCTTGCGGAATTAGACATGAATGAGCGAGGAATCGGCACACTCTTTGACGGAAAGCAGTGGGGGTTAAGTGACGTTGCCATGGAAGCAATAAAAAATCCAAAACTCGTAGAAGTTGCAAGAAAGGAAGCACGTGACCTTATAGAAAAAGACGCAACCCTCTCCCTTCATCCTTTTCTTAAAAAAACCCTTGAAGAAAAAGAACGGGTGCATATGGAGTAGCGCAACTTGCATACAAAATTATTTTTTGATAAACACCACCACATGATTAAACATTTTTTTATTAACACAATAGGAAGAAAAGTTTTTACCAAAGCTTTACAAGGCGATAAACGTTCGCTTATGAAGTACCTAAAAATTGCCATAGCCGTAGTTATACTTGGGGTATTTCTCATTGTTGGACTTACAATTACGGCTATCATTCTTGTTGTTAAACTTATAGGGGCACTGATTGGGTTAATGTAAAATACATAGCATCTAAAATCATTTCACCTGTAAAACTAGAAAATAAAGACTTTTTTTGATATAGTGTAGCTACTAAATATTTTGAGTGCGCCTATAGCTCAGTTGGTAGAGCCGTCGTCTTATACACGACTGGTCCCTGGTTCGAGTCCAGGTAGGCGCACTCAGAGTATTTTTTGGTTAACTGTAGAAATCTTGCCTTAGTACACGAACAGGTCCATAGGTTTCTGGTCCAAGGAGGCGCACTTTGTTTATAAAAAACAAGTGAATAAAAAAGTTACACAGGCAAGGCCTATGTAACTTTTTTATATTTTGACAAAATAAAAATAAAATCTCATAATAAAAAGATCCCCTCAAATAGTTGAAGGGATGAAACAAGAAAGAGAAGGTTTGCTCATGACTGAAACAGCGCATCACGGTCCAGGGGCACCACTTCATCGTGGAGTACAAAAAGCTCTTGGTGACTGGTCGGCAGGCATCCCCTGCGAACTCATACAACAACAAGCACCGACTCCTCTTGCTGAGCCGGCAGAAGTAGACTTCGGAGACGGCAAGCATCACCTGGCGATTGGCACCAGCTGCCCGAGAATTCTCGAAAAAAAATAAAAAACTTCACCTCCGCCCAACTGGGCGGTTTCTTTTTATAAAACCCCCTTTCTTTTTGAAGGGGGGTTTTATGTTACTTATCAGTAATTCGTTTTGGAGCAATACCGTGCACAAGAAGAAGTTTTTCAAAATCTTCACGCTCAATATTTTCTACACGCATAAGTTCTTCAGCTATCGCATTAAGAACATGACGGTACTCAGTAATGATGAGTCGAGCTCTGTTCCAAGCATCATCCATAATACGTTTTACCTCGTCATCAATTTTTTCAGCATATACCTCACTGTGCTCTTTATTATAAACACCACGAAGTGAGTCCTCTGGAATAAAAGCAATAGGGCCAAGCGTACTCATACCATAACGAGTAACCATTTGTCGCGCCATCGCTGAAGCAACTTCAAGGTCGTTTGATGGTCCGGTTGTAATGTCACCAAAAATTTCTTTTTCTGCAACATACCCACCAAGTGACATCGCAATATCATCTAGGAATGTCTGACGACTCATGAGACGTCGTTCATCAAGTGGAAGTTTAAGTGTGTACCCCCCAGCTGATCCTCTCGCGATAATAGAAATCTTATGTACCGGATCAGCATCGGGTAATACTGATGCAACAAGCGCATGCCCTGCTTCATGGTATGCAGTAAGCTTCTTTTCTTTCTGTGAAAGAACATGACTCTTACGTTCAGGACCAAGCATCACCTTTTCAATTGAACGAATAAGATCATACTGGGCGACAGTTTTACGCTCTTCACGAGCAGCTAAGATCGCAGACTCATTCATAAGAGAGTAGAGGTCTGCTCCTGAAAACCCAGGAGTTCTCTCTGCAATGACGCGAAGATTTACATCTTCTGCAAGTGGTTTTGTTTTTACGTGTACAGAAAGAATTGCTTCACGATCTGCTCTATCAGGAAGATCGAGTGTTACACGACGATCAAAGCGTCCTGGTCGAAGAAGTGCTTTATCAAGCACGTCTGGACGGTTGGTAGCTGCCATCACAATGAGATTCATCGTTGGCTCAAATCCATCCATCTCCACTAGAATCTGATTAAGTGTCTGCTCACGACCTTCACCTTGTCCACCAATTGAAGCAGAGCGAGCACGTCCTACCGCATCAATCTCATCAATAAAAATAATAGCTGGCGCTGCCTTCTTTGCCATATCAAAGAGATCTCTCACACGTGACGCACCAACACCTACAAACATTTCTTCAAATTCAGATCCAGATAGATGAAAGAATGGCACTCCAGCCTCCCCTGCTACAGCGCGAGCGAGCATGGTTTTTCCTGTTCCAGGCGCCCCCATAAGAAGCACACCTTTTGGAATCTCTGCACCAATATCAGTAAACTTCTTTGGAGCACGAAGAAACTCTACAATTTCAGCAAGCTCCTCCTTTGCTTCTTTTGCTCCTGCTACATCTTTAAATGTTATCTTTTCTTTTGTATCATCTGGATAAATAATTTTTGCACGAGACTGTCCAAATGAAAGCGCCTGAACGTTTGCACCCTTAATACCACGCGCAAGGTACCAAATCATAAACCCTAAGAAAAGGATTGGAAGAAGAATTGGAATAAGTGACCCCCAAAATGAAAGGCCTCGCTCATTAACAATGGTAATTGTTGTTGTTGCAAGAGTGCCAGAACTTACACCATAAGCTGCGAGCGTTGAAAATACTGAAGCTCCTTCTTCTTTCTTTGCGGTAATTTTCGTTCCTGATGCTGTAGTTGCAGTGAGCGTATCACCTTTTACTTCTACCACAGAAATTTCTTGCTTTTGCACCATTTGTGCAAATGAAGAGAGCGGAACGATTGCCACTTCTTTATTACTTGTGAGCAATGAATACCCCCAAGCAAGACACATAAAGATAATAAATGTTCCTAACAGCTGCTGTGAGAAGCTTGCAGGCTTTGCAGGTGAAGAAGTCTTAGTCGACCCCTTACTTGTCTTTTCTTTTTTCATGTTTGGTAATTTCATTCTTTTCATGATGGTATTCTATCACATGGTACAATAGCATCTATAATTACGATATGCGTCTTATTGAGTATAAAAAACTGCATCTCACCTACACTATTACCGAAAATATTGAAGCCGGTGTAGAACTGTTTGGTTTTGAAGTAAAATCCCTTCGAAGTAAGCTTGGATCACTTGATGGTGCACGTATTATTATTCGTGGAGGTGAAGGGTTTTTAGTGGGTGGATATATTCCAGCATACCAGCCAGCAAATACTCCAAAATCATACGACCCCTACCGAACACGTCGCCTTCTCCTTAAAAAAGAAGAGCTTTATAAACTTTCCGATACAGAGACAGCTAAAACCTTGACACTTGCCCCACATTCGTTATATCTTAAAAAAGGTCTCGTTAAATGCGATATTGCTTTGTGTAAGAAAAAAACCACAAACGATAAACGTGAATTGATTAAAAAAGATATTTCACGTAGAGAGTTACGCGAGCACTAAAAATGGGGATGTACTTTGGCTTCGATCATATGCATAGTGTGTAGGCGCGATATCGAGAGTACTCAAGCACTCGTTAACGTTTGAGTAACCATGTTGCAAAATCAACTGGTAAGGCTATTCCTTCGCCATATATGGCAGGACTAGTTCCAGCATTCGCCTAAATTTAAGGCCGATCTGGTGTTGACTCATTTCGTATCTTCGGAAATGAACTCAGCAATATGACAGAAGATGTAGGATGAGGTCTTGCATCATATTTCATCTGAAATAATCGCATGCTCTACAGAAGTAGCTTTCGTTTGTTTTTTATTGCTTCTGTGAACACAAAAAGCAAACTACATATCGTAGAAGTGTATACACTACCATGTGACACGGCGGTTCGACCCCGCCCATCTCCACAAAATTAAAATACTCCACCTTTTAGGTGGAGTATTTTAATTTTGTGGAGATGGGAATAAGTTAGTCAAAACTAACTTATGTCGGGGTCGAACGAAAAACCGGTCTACGAAATTATAAGTATAAAAAGTTTTATTTCAGACTTTTATGCTTATAATTTTGTCGGTTTTTCTCGGGGTCGAGGCTACGTGCCGAGATGAAAAAAGTAAAACTTTTTGAAACGAGCCGTAGCGGTGACCGAAAGCGTACTCGCGACCCCGCCCATCTGCGTCACTTTCGTCGGAGTCGAATGAGAGTCGCGAAACATTTTCGAGGAGCTTGCGACGAGAAAGTTTTGCGGTCGACCCACCAATATATAAAAATAAAACCACTATATTTCTATAGTGGTTTTATTTTTTACGAAAACATCTCTTTCAGGAAACTTTTCACTTTTTCAAAAAAACTAAAGCGAATTTCTACATTTGGCGCCAACGATTCTGCAAAAAAACTTATAGTAAAACCAGTTGCCGAAACTTTTCCATTTACATTGGTTGTGCATGAATTGTGTCGAGCAGAAGTAGAGTAGTTTGAACGAAAATCAGTTTCGCTCATAACAAAAGTTGCTTTAATATTTCCTGCTCCTGTTATTGTGCAAGTATTTGCTACACAATTTACACCACCTGGAGCATCACTTTTTGGATCATACTCAGGAGCGTCTGTGTTTAACCCACAAACTTGACACTCGGGGTTACTGTAAGGATCACAAGATTCACCATCATACCAACATGTAAAATATGGATTCACAGAAAAACCTTGTACTGAAATGTTTGTAACAGGTGGCTTAACATAAAGATCTCCATTTTGTGAAGTTGGGTTATTATTCCAATAACCGTATGGAGAACCGGGATTTGGGCCAGCTGGACAGAAATAATAAATCTGCGTATTATCTGAATACGAATCTTTCACCAGGGTCAAAACATCGCCAACCTTAACCCTACCGCCTTCAGATATTTCTTGTCCAAGTTGATTTATAACGCGTCCTGTATACGTTACCTGACTATACGGCGACCCAAATTCGGTCCCCCCTGACGGAGTATCTGGTATATCAACTGTTACACTTCCCGCAAAAGCACTTTGAACAATCGCTACTATAAAAAAACTTGCTATGAGTATTTTTTTCATGATTTTTAATTATTTACAGGCTTTTCACTTTCTTTATCTTTAAAGATTTTTTTTCTTAAGAAAAACACTGTGCTTCCAGTAATAAGAATAAATAATATTCCCGCAACAGTCCCTGCAAAGAACGGAGAAGTACCAGAGCGTTCCTTGTTTGCCTGTTTATACAAATCTGTTCCTTTGTACTTAAGCTCAGGGCAGTTATTAAGAATTAAACAATCATAAGTTGTTGCAGCACTATATGTTACACCGTCGGCCGTTATAACAGATTCAAGTTTAAGATAGGTAATATCTCGTGTTGCTTGAAGCTTGTACGCAAGACCCTGTTTTGGAAGATTGGTAGAAGATGTCATTTCTTCTTTACTGAAGATTTCACGACCACTTCTATCATATCCTCTTAACTCTACTTTTACTTGTCCATTTCCATATCCAGTTTCATTAAGAGCATGAAAACATGTATAGACCTCAGTTTGTTCATCTTCTTTTAATGGAAACTTCATTACCCCAAGGTAGTGAGCACGAACCCCTTTTTTATCATCACTGTAGCGAATATTAAGCTCGGACTTTACTCCAGTTGTTTCATCGTATGCACTCACCAAAATAAACGGAGCAACATATCCTTTTGAATAAAAGGTTTTTGTAATTTCCTGCGTCTTACCTGCAGGGATTACAAAAGATTCTCGAGTTACTTCTGGTGTTCCAAAAAGTGGTCCCCAGTCGGTATATTTATATGTCACGATAACTTTAGTCTCTTTCTTTGAAGGGTTCTTTAGGGTTGCTTTTAAGGTGACAGGCGTCCCAGCCAAAAACTCAAGCTGAGGTCGAGCAAATTCATTCGCCATACCATTAAGTGTTACTTTGTCTTTTACAAAAAAAACAGGAGCATTATCTACTTGTTTTGAAGTTACTTTAAATGAAGTCTGATTTGCTGTGATATCATCAGAAAAATTAAGACCGCTAATGTCTTTATCTTCTTTAAGAGAAACATAGTAAAGAGCTCTATACTCCCCTGGAGCTAACCCTTTTGGGGTTTTCCATGTAAACGTAATCTGTTTTGAACTACTTGCAGCAATTGGAAGATCTCGCACGGCAACAAATTGATCCACAACATTGTAGCCGTTACGTTGCACCCACGGACCTTTTTTTGCCTCGACAATTTTTACGTAAAGAAGTGCCTCGGAAATTGGATGCTGATTATTATTAATAATCACCCCACCAAAAGGCAAATCGTTTCCAGCTTCAACTGTGGCAAGTTTCTGATTAACTTTTGCCTGAACACTTCCGTATTTATAATACGGAGAATTAAAACAACTTATTGGAATACTCTCTAAAAGAGATACCGCAAAAGCCTGATGTGTCATGAAAATAAAAATAATAATTCCAGTACCGACACTTTTTCTAATGATACTCATATATACTAGTGTACCTTAAAAATAGCGAATAGTTGCATCTTCTGTGTGAACAGTAGAACTATTTTATTTGCTATACTTTTTTGATGCTCTCTTTTTCTTTCTACTTATTTTCACTTATTGTTATATTTGGTTGTACAACTTTTTTATTTTTTATTGCGCAGCACAAAAAAGACAACAGTATCATCGATATTGCCTACGGTAGTATTTTTATTATTGCTTCTTTTCTTCTCCTTATAAAAATACATAATGGCTATGGCTACATAGCCCCAGTATCTGTTGCACTCTTTACTCTTATTGCTATTTGGGGACTAAGACTATCGCTACGGGTATATAAAAAAAAGCTACATAAAAGCGAAGATTTCAGATACGCAGCATGGAGAAAACTATGGTTACGAAAAGGTAAGGTTTACTTTTTTGCACGATCTTACTTACAAATTTTTATTCTTCAAGGAGTAGTTATAAGCATAATCCTCCTCCCTTTTACCTTAAGTATTAATGAGACACTGCTTTCAAGGAACGGCCTCATTTTAGGTGGGTTACTTTGGTGTATTGGGTTCTTGTTTGAAACAATAGGAGACGCACAACTTGATCGTTTTATAAAAAACACAGATTCTCACAGGGGACATATCTTAAAAACCGGCCTTTGGAAATATACACGTCATCCTAACTATTTTGGAGAGTCCACCATGTGGTGGGGAATTGGAATTATTAGCTTTTCTGTTACTTCATCATTGTTCGTTTTTCTTTCGCCAATACTCATCACCTACCTCCTTCTCTACGTTTCAGGTATACCCATGCTTGAAGAACGTTTCAAAGGAGATCCTGAGTGGGAAGACTACAAAAGAAAAACAAGTGCCTTTGTACCTCTTCTACCAAAAGCTTAATCTAGTATTCTAAGGTTTTTTATGGTATAGTATAGGTAATTTAAAACACCTTGGCAGAAAAAGTAAACATCAATAACAATATTCGTGCCCCACGTCTTCGTGTCATTGGACATAACGGAGAAAATTTAGGTGTACTTACAAAAGAAGAAGCTTTAACTAAAGCAAAAGCTTCAAACCTCGACTTAATTGAAGTTTCACCTCAAGCAGACCCTCCTGTTGCTCGTATCGCTGACTACGGTAAATATACCTACGAAACTTCTAAAAAACTAAAAGAAGTAAAAGCAAAAGCTCATACGACCGAAACAAAAACCATTCAGATTAGTGTTTCAATTAGTGAAAATGACATTATGATCAAAGCTAAAAAAGCTGCGATCTGGATTAATGAGGGGCATCGTGTAAAAATCGATCTTCAGCTAAAAGGTCGCACCAAATATATGGACGAAGGCTTTCTGCGGGAGCGTATGGAACGTATCCTTGCTATTATTCCTGCGGACTATAAAATTGCGGAACCTCTTAAGAAAATTCCTAAATCAATGATGGTAGTTATTGAAAAAGCTAAGTAATTAAGCTTTTTCCCTTACTCTTTTTAAAGAAAAAACACTTGATATCTCTATTAATACGTGCTATAATACCCCAACTATCGAAAAGGCGATATAAAACCTATGAAAACAAATAAGTCATTCCTCAAGCGTCTCAAAGTAACAAAAAACGGTAAGATTCTTGCGCGTAAGCCAGGACTCAACCACTTTAACGCAAAAGCTTCTCGAAGTAAGCAGCTTGCGGGAAAGCGTTCTCAAGAGTTCGCCATGACAGGAAAGGAGAAATCTCGATTCCTTCCAGGACTCCTCTAAAATTCTGAGAAAACTATTTTAATTATTTAATTTAACTACCATGTCACGAGTAAAAAGAAGCAGTATTGCAATGAAGCACCGCCGTAATGTGCTTAAGGCGGCAAAAGGCTATCGTTTTGGACGCAGCAAGAAGGAAGTTGAAGCGAAGGTTGCACTTCGCCATGCTGGAGCTCATGCTTTTGCGCACCGTAAAGATAAGAAAACTGACATGCGTCGCCTTTTCACTGTTCGCTTAAACGCTGGCCTCCGAGCTCTCGGAACCACCTACAGTGTTTTCATTGATAAGCTTACAAAGAAAGGTATGGTTATCAACCGTAAAATGCTTTCTCTGCTTGCACAAGATAACCCTGAAACATTTGCTCGTATCGTAAAAGAAGTAAATGCATAAATAAAAACCAGTTCTCTGTGAACTGGTTTTTATTTATGCAAAAAGAGCGACGCCGTAGGCGTCGCTCTTTTGTTTTATTTTCATGCACTAAAGCCTCATCTCCCTTTCATTAGGTCCTTGTTTTTTTACCATCTCAATTAACTTTTCTACAATTCTTTTAGGGTCTTTATCAAAAACTACGTTTGGATTAGTTCGATTACTGTTCTTAATAATATTTCTAATTACTTCATCTGTTGCCCACTCTCCTTCAAGCACACCAAGAGGCATATTTGCCTCCCAGGCAACAGTAAACTCATGAATGGTTCCAATACGCCCACACCCAATAACAACCGCATCTGAAGACCGAATAAGCATAAGATCACGACCAGGAAAACCAAACCCTGTATAAATAATTGTATCCATTGCTTTTGTTGGAAGACGGTACACTTCAACATGCTCTCTCTTACTTGCAGCAGGCGAAAGACCGAAAGAAAACCCCCCAACTTCTTTTGCACCCTCAGCTGCATAAAGAGGAAACCCGCTCGTTGCTCCTGTGATAATCTGCGCCCCTTGCCTTGCGATTTCTCTTCCAAGCTCTTTTGCGACAGGAATAACAGAAGGTCCGCAATGTGCAATTTCAGCAGCCCCTGAAACACTAATAGTAATTCTTTGTGAGTTGTCTTGCATAAATATATCTACAGTATATAAGAATAGATGGTAATTGATAGTGGAATTAGTCGAGCTCTACAACATCTCCACGCTCAGGTACGGTAACAGGAACTCCATATTCTTCATGAATACGCTGACCAAGGAAATACGCGCTCTTTGGTTCACCAAGAACAACAAAAACTTTCTTAAGAGAATCTTTTGTTGGCTCAACAAAACGAATAAGATTATCAGAGTCTTTATGAGCAGAAAAGCCGTGGATATTTACAACACGAGCATTCACTTTTACAGGGTGACCATGAATTATCACCTCTTTTGCTTTATCAACAATTCTTCTTCCAAGCGTATTTACTGCCTGATATCCAACAATAATAATTGTACTCTTTGGGTCTGGTAAATATTGTTCTTCATGATGAACAATGCGTCCACCATTTGACATACCACTTCCCGCAATAATAACCTTTGGTCTATGATCATGATTAATTGCTTTACTTTCTTCAGGTGAAGGAGTTTGAATGAGGCCTTTAAAGTTGAAGATATCATCTCCACTTTTAATAATCGCTTCAATATTTTGATTAAACCAGTGATCATATTTTTTGTAGACCTTAGTGATATTGATACCAAGAGGAGAGTTAAGGTAAACAGGAACTTCTGGAATATCTCCTTTTTCCACAAGCTCATTAAAAGCAAGTAGAATTTCTTGAGTTCTCTCGATAGAAAAAGCTGGAATAAGCACAGTGCCTCCTTTTTTGATAGTAGAAGTAACCGCTTCTTTAAAGATTGAGATACGTTCATCTTTATCTTCATGATTTCTATCTCCGTACACACTTTCCATTACCAGGTAATCAACCCCTTTAAGCTCTTCAGTATTTCTCATAAGAGGAGACGGTGTATTCCCAAGATCTCCTGTAAAAGCAATTTTTTTACCCTTATATTCAAGTTCGATAATCGAACTCCCTAAAATATGCCCCGCGTCGCGCAAAATAACTGTAGCATCTCCTTCATTGGTGGCGATTGAAAACTTTTGACCATACTCAAGTGTTGTGTTCCATAAACGCATAGACTCAAGTACGTGGGACTCATCATAAATAGAAGGTAGCCCCATCTGAGCAGATTCTTTGGCAAGAAGTTTATACGAATCAAGCATAATAAGCTCCCCCATATCACGCGTTGGTGCAGTACTCACAATCTCACCCTTAAAACCATCTTTTACAAGTTTTGGGATACGTCCAACATGATCTAAGTGAGCGTGGGTAACAAAAAGCATATCAATGCTCTGCGGATCGTACGAAAAAGCTTCACTGTTAATTGGCATAGCATACTTCTCCCCTTGAACAAGCCCACAATCAACGAGAATTTTTTTACCCCCAAACTCAACTAAAAAGTTAGACCCTGTCGGCATTTGTGCACCTCCTGCAAATGTTACCTTAAATGTTGCCATAAATTATTTTTTCTTACTAATAAAATACCCTACACATACGCCAATCCAACCATTAATAACATCAGAAACAGTATCGCTCGTGCTATTCCAAGGAAGTGAATGGATAGTATCTTTAACAATCTCATACAACTCCCAACCAATCGCAATAATAAGATAAAAAACAAGAAGTTTTTTATATGAAATAGTTTTTTTTCTATACTTTTCTACAGCAAGGTAAAAAAAACTGATTCCTATGCCGCCCAAAACATGCATCGGAATATCGAGCCACGGGAGTTCATAATAAAGATGAGTCGGGTCAAAAATAAAAAAAGACGCACACAAAATGACAAAAAGAAAAATACTTGAGCTCAGGATAGATTTCATCATAAAAAGTATACCATGCTTATTTTTCTCTTTTAGATACAAAAAAGACCACTTCTTGTGGTCATTTTTGCAAAGAGCGCTTGGGGCATCTTCCTGATTCTTGTAGTCAGGTGGGTAGGAAACGTATAAGGCCACAGCCTAGTTCACAATATTCCATAACCCAATCGATGCGTATCCAGAAAAATACCCAAACGCTCTATTTGTAATTATACCCCTTCTCTTATTGTATGCAACTCCACAAAAGAAAACACCCGAGTTCATAACTCTCGGGCATTTTCTTTAGAGGAGGTGCTAAGGATAGAAAAATATTTGTCTACGCGCTTTTCATAAAATTGGGATGGCAAACGGCGGACGTCACATTCCGCAACAATATTGGTATTCCCTCGTACGATACTTGGTAGAAAAACAACTCCTTAGCACCTACCCGAAGTATAGTCCTGTTAAAAAAACAGGCAATACTTTGTCAACCTAAAAAACGGTGACTTATGTGGATAACTTTTTTTAATAAAAAAACTTTATAAACTAAGGAATACTTTCAATATTAAAAGCACCATAATAAACAATACTAAGAAAAATACAACTAATGATGAGAAGTAGAAAAAATACTTTATACCCTTTTGGTTCAAATGAATCTGGGTCTGGGCGTTCTTTATTTGAAATAACGACACTCTCCCCTTGAGAATGCGGGAGCGTGTAGAAGGAAATCATAATACATCTAAGTATACTCAAAAATACCCCATAATAAAAACCCCACTTTTGGGGTGGGGTTTTTATTATAAATACCTATTCTCTAATTCCGTCTAAGTTTACATCGTAAAGCATTGCTTCAGTTACGAGACGGTAATTCATAAGCTCTTCTTTAGTAAACCAAAGGTCAACTTCACGCTGATACGCCCCTTCACCATCTGCCGGATCGGTACAGTGAATAAGGTTACGCATTCCACGTGACCCGTCAGTATCACAGAGGAAATATGAATCGAGAGCGTAATCTCCACGAATAGTTCCAGAGTCAGCTGTTGCAGGCTCAGTTCCGCCAACAAGACGCTTTACCACAGCCTGAGCATTGTTTCCTTCAATCACAAGAGAAACAACAGGTCCAGCACACATATAGTGAGCCATGGCACGAATAATATCTTTACCGTACTCAAGAGGTTCTTTTTCTATAGGAAGGCTGAGCTTCTTCTTGTTTTCGATGATGGAAGCCCCTTTCTTCTGGTACCACGCATCATCTTTATTGTAGTGATTCCAGAGCACATCTTCTTTTACCGTGTGCATTTTCATCCCAACAATCTTAAGGCCAATACGTTCAAAACGCTTAATAATTTCACCCACAAGTCCTCGCTGAACTGCGTCAGGCTTAAGGATTACAAACGTTCTTTCTTTTTTAGGGTGCATAGAATGGTTAAATTACTTTAATTATATTTAATAACAGATAGTACTTACCATACTACCAAAAAAGCACTTTTTTGCCAAAGGTAAAAATCACTAAAAATGTTACACTGTAGATATCATGCAACAAGAAATAAATCCTTCCCCGCACGACCTTGAACAATAAGCCTTTGAAGCTGTGACCACTAAAGATTTTTCTCCAGAAGGAACAGTAGCTAGGTACAGTGCTGCAAAAGATTATATTGACCTTAGTTTACTTGATAGAGCACTTAATAGGCACGGGTTTAATCTTGACCAAATTAATGCTGATACATTTGAAACCTTTGAAGAAGATACACGCAGAACGCTCAGTGAAAAATTCTCAAGCATTTTAAGTGAAGTAAAGTTTATTCAAGATAAAAATGTTCTTCCAGGAGTAATAGAGAGTTATACGAATGAAATAGCCGATCTTCTTATAGTAAACCTTAGGAAAACTTCACAATAACAAAAACCACCCTTTAAGGGTGGTTTTTGTTATTACACTTAGTGCGCAACGTATGGGAGAAGCCCCATGAAGCGAGCACGCTTAATTGCATTTGCAAGCGCACGCTGATTCTTTGCTGTAAGACCTGTCTTACGACGATTAAGAATACGAGCATGTGGGTTAAGGAATTTCACGAGAATTTCAGTATCCTTGTAATCAATGAACTTAATATTGTTCTGATTGAAGTGGTCTTGTTTTTTCATAATATATAGTTAATAGTTTCGTAGTGGTTTAAAAATTCAGTAGTGCTGAATATGCGAGGCAGATAAACTTTTTTTGACCAAAATGTACATATAGTACATTGCGGGAGAAAAAAGTTTTTCTAACGAAGCAGATTCTATGCTAATGGATTTTTAAAAAGGAATGTCGTCGAGATTGACATTGGTATCTCCATAATCAATCGTATCTAACTCAGGAGCTGCAGACTTTGGTGTCACCGGATCTGGATTTCCAGCAAACCCTTCTTGAGATGTGCCTGCTGACTTTGGACCAAATTGTACAGCATCTGCCACAATTTCAGTTCGGTATTTCTTTTCACCGGTTGTCTTATCGTCCCATGAACGGGTTGTGATTCTACCTTCAATCATTACCCCTTGCCCCTTTTTAAGAAACTGAGCACTGGTTTCTGCTTGGCGACCGAATACTACAATGTTATGGTATTCAACTTGTTCCTGACGTGCACCTCCTGCATCTTTGTAGATACGATTAGTTGCCAAGGAAAAGTTAGTTACCGCAGTTCCGTTAGGAAGTGAACGCTGTTCTGGGTCACGTGTAAGATTTCCGAATAAAAAGACTTTATTGAGATACATACGATAAATCGATTGTTATGTTTAGCTTGGTAATACTAGAGTATAGTATACACCTTTTTGTAAGGTACACCGGGGGAAGCCTAATTACTTAGCCTCTTCTGTAACAGCAACTTCTGATTCAGTAGTTGTATCAACTGCTGTCTCATCAATTACTTCATCGTCAGTCTCATTATCAACGAGTGTTTCTGCCTTAATAACAGGAGCACGCTTTGTGTATACAGTGTTTTCACGAACTGTTGTTACAACGAGAAAGCGAACAACTTCTTCATCCTGCTTTACAAGCTTTTCAAGATCTTTAACTTTCGCTGGCTCAAGCTCAAACTTGATCCACCCAAAGTATCCTTCATTAAAACGGACGTTCACATTATTAACAACGCGAATCATTTCATAAGCGAGCTCACGCATATACGGAGCTTCTTCCGAAATGAAGCTACCTCCTAGGGTAGCAATAGATTGCTTGAGCGCGTTCCCCTTCTCAAGCGCCGCACTTTCATCTAGTTTGTTATCAAAGATGAAAGAAATTTCATAAATACGGCTATCTACTGTGGTTTCATTAATTTCAGTCATAGGTTGCTATTATACCACATATTTCGCCAAAAGAAAAGCCGCACCCTTTTACGGATACGGCTTTGTTCACTGAGGGAGAACCTCAACAGGTCTGTCCCTTTCTTTCCCGGTTTTCAGGAAGCGCACGAACGTACGCCTCCCTTTTGCGAGACTCGAACGAAGCGGACTCTTTGGAGGAAGTAGGAACTTCTCCCGATGAGCAACCACCCCGCGCGAATTGTGACAGACAACGTCAAACGTTGTCGTCCCATCCCGATGATCAAGAACTTTGACCACCATTCCGAGCACCTTACCTTGCTCGGCCCCATTATGCTTTGCCATGGCAACCTCCTAAGGTTTAGTTGAAGGAATTGAAAACCTGGACTGGACACGAAGGACTATTTCCCCAAATCCTAGACCTTTTACCTTAAAATGTCAAATCAAACATTCTCTTCGTATTTTCAATGATTTGTACTCGCAATTCTTCAAGTGGTTCATTACGGAGTATCGACATTTTTGCAACAATTTCTTGTACATACATCGGACTATTTCTCTCCCCTCGAAATGGTGCAGGCGTCGCATACGGGCTATCTGTTTCTGCTAAGATCATAGTACTCGGGAGGAAGCGAACCACATCATCGTAGTCTTTTGTAAAAGTAATCACCCCAGAAAAACTCATTGTAAAACCAATCTCTACAAACCGCTTTGCAATATCAATGGTTCCAACAAAAAAATGAGCATTCCCTCGCAAACGTACACCGTACTCCTTCTTTGCTTCTTCTAAAATGGTAAGCATATCCTCGTAAGCGTCCATACTTTTCTTTGAGGGTCTTCCGTGAAGCATGAGTGGGAGATTTTTTTCGCAAGCAAAAACTACCTGCTCTTTAAAAATTCTTTTTTGACGCTCTTTTTCTTCTTCCTCTGTATGAGTGATTCCCTTCTCTTCTTTATCTCTTCTAAAAAAGTTTTCTATATAGTGATAATCAAGCCCACACTCACCGAGCGCTACAATTTTTTTATTCTCAAGAAGAAGAGTTGTAAATGCTTCCTTGTCAAACTCCTCAAGTACATTATCTGCTGGATGAAGACCGATGGTAGCGTAGATGTTCTCGTACTGCTGTGCAAGAGCTACTGCCGCTTCACTCTCTTTCAAATCAGTCCCAACAGTAATTGCTCCGACTCCATATCCCTTCATTTCAAGAATGAGTTTATCTCTATCTTCATCAAAAGCTTTATCGTGAAGGTGTGCATGAGCATCAAAAAGTGCGTACGACATACGTGATAAATTATAACTTATATACTACCATGACCTTTGCCATAGATTTCCCCAACCATCCTCTTAGTTAAAAGATCAAAAATATCCATAAGCTCAGGAAACTCTTTGGTGAGCGAAACTAAATACTCTCTCTGAGTTTCATAATGACGAAAAAAATCTTCTTCTTTCAAATTATGTTTTTTAATAGCTGCACCACAGTCAAGCGTATTAGTAATTTTTGTCATCGCCTTATCAAGCGCTTTTACAAAGCGTGCCTCTTTTGTTGCGAGTGATTCATAGCTTTCTATTGTCGTATGAATCCAAGGATACACCCCTTCAAACTGAAGTTTAATTTTAGTAAGTGACTCTTGTTCTTTTTTATCTTTATCATTTTTCCCCTCCTTGCTGAGATTGATACTATTAGTATCTCCAGCGTATACTTCAACAAGATCGTGCACAATTGCAAACTGTGCAACAATCCCTACATCTAAGATGTCTTTATACAGCGCATCAGCCAGAGAGGACGCACATAGCGCAAGCATAACCGTATGATCAGTATCGGACTCAGAACGAATACCGTCTTCATGAAAAGTTGTTCTGTTTACTTTTGCAAAGCTAAGAGCAAGTTTCCCTATTTCGATGAGACCTTCTGAATACTTCTCCATGACTATGCTGAAAAACGGTTAAAGAGAGGTTCCTCTGGCATTTTATTTTCTGAAATACATTCAAGAATTTTTGCTGAAGTTTGTGGCATGAAAATACTAAGTCTTTGTGCAAACCTAGATAACCCAGCCAAACATTCATATATCATTTGCTTACCTTTTGCTTCATCAACTTTTACAACTTTAAATGGTTCATTAATCGCAATGGTTTCATCCAAAGAATTCATAGTAAGCGTTACATTTCTAATAGCCCCCTGCACATTAAAGAGATTAAAATCTTCAAGATCAAGATCTTCTTTTTCTATGGTAAAACTAACTCCGTTAGTAATAGCCATCTTCATAATACGATTAGTGAGATTTCCAATACCGTTTACAAGGTATGCTGTATACGCAGTCTTAATTGAATCCATTGTAAGATCACCATCTTCAAATGAAGGGATTTCATGAAGTAAGATAAATCGAAGCACCTCCCCTGGATAATCAGTAAGCGGAGCAAATAGTTCAATCACCTCACTAGGATTAATAACATTGCCGATTGACTTACTCATTTTTTGTCCACCACTTGTAATATGGCCATGCACAAGGATTTTTGAAGGTAGTGGAAGCCCTGCAGATATAAGCATTCCCGGCCAAATCGCAGCATGAAAACGCAAAATATCTTTTCCAATAATATGTGTTGTGTCCTTCCATCTTTCTTCATCAAATGCTTCAGTGCCATACCCTATTGCCGTAATGTAATTAGAAAGCGCATCGCACCATACATACATCACTTGTGACTCATCTCCTGGAACAGGAATTCCCCACGATACCTTTGATGTAGGTCGAGAAAAAGAAACATCTTCAAGCCCTCTATCAAGAAGAGCAAGGATTTCATTCTTACGAGTCTCTGGAACAATAGACATCTTTCCTGTAACAACCGCTTCTTTGATTTGATCTGTGTACTTAGAAAGTTTGAAAAAGTAATTCTCTTCTTCAACAGTTTCTGGTGCCTTTTGATGATCAGGGCATTCCCCTTTTTCATTAAGATCTTTTTCTGTTTTAAATGATTCACATCCAATACAGTAGAGTGCGGTATATGTTCGCTTTTCTAAGTCACCATTTTCTTTAAGCTTGTTCCAAAGAGCTATAGCACCCTTATAGTGTTTTTCTTTATCTGAGGTTCGAACAAAAAAATCATACTCCACACCCATACGAGCATCAAGACTTTTAAATTTTTCTGCATACTGATCAATAAACGCTTGTACAGGAAGATTATTCTCCTTAGCTTTCTCTTGTATTTTCTGTCCATGCTCATCCATCCCCGTAACAAAAAAGACATCATTGTCTTTCTTGAGAAAACGACTAAGCGTATCGGCCGTTACAAATTCAAAAGCGTGCCCGATATGAGGTGCACCATTTGCGTATGCAATTGCAGTAGTGAGAAGCTTTTTATTCGACATGAGATTTTCTTTTATTAATATCACCTACAAGCTCCATAAGAATAGATGCAAGAGGTACAGCAAGTAACATTCCCCAAATACCTGCAAACTTCGCACCTAAGAGAAGTGAGAGGATGACAACAACTGACGGAACCCCTACCATCTTGTTCATAACTTTAGGGTAAAGAACGTGATTTTCAAGCTGACTTACAATAAAGTAAATGAGAGCAACAATACCAAGTAGTGAAAGTCCTCCGTGAGTCCACGCAATAAAGAGCGCTGGAACAGTAGCAATCGTGAGTCCTACCATTGGGATAAGTTCACCAAAGAATGCTAAGAAAGCAAGGAGCGCAGCATATGGCACCTGAAGCACAAGGAGTGGAATGTAGATCAGGAGCGCAATAATAACAGAAAGGAGAAGTTGTCCTTGCATCCATAGGCCAATCTTACGTTGTGCACGAACCCAGAGGTTAGAAATATATTCTTCTTGATGTCGAGGCACAATAAGATGAAGAAACTTTTGCACCCCATGCTCTTCAAGAGCAAGGTAGAAAGCTAAAATAAATGTAAGCAATATATTTATAATGCCACCAAGGAGTGCTGTTGTAGTTGCAAAAATACCCCCCGTTCCAAGAAAGGCGGTCTTTAAAATACTAAGAACCTGACCCTGAGAGATGTTTCTTGAAAGCTCTTGAATGGCAAGAGCAAGATCTTTGAATCCCATATCGCGACCAAAGATGCGAACAGATTCAAGAATTTTAGGAAGCGCCTTAATAAAGCGAGCAAGATCATCGGCAAGAGGCGGAAGAAATACAAAAATAAATACCGCAACAAGAGCAACAAGAGTTAGAAATATAGAAGATACCGACAATGTTCGAGGTATACCAAAAGAAGCAAGTTTTTTAACTGGCATCTCGACAGCAGAAGCAAGTACCACTGCTACCAAAAGAGCAATAACTAAATCACTTACATAAAAAAGTGCGGCAAACAAAATAAGAAGGAGAATTGTTCTTATAATTGTGCCCGTGCTAATAGAAATACGTAATGTTTCCTTCATAAGGCGTATTCTAGCACAATGACTTTAAAATACTATGGACTAACAACAACTGATGGATTGGTTGGCCACATCTCATTAAAGACAGCTGTAGTGAGCGGACTCAAAGTGCTTTTAAGTCTTATTTTTGAAACTTCTTCTTCAGCTTCCAGAACTATCCCTCCTGTAATTGACGGGGAACCTCCAACATGACTCTGTGAAGGACGAACACCTACCATGATTTCAGCTGTACGCACCTCACCTTCTTTAAGAGGTCCGACCCCCCAGGTTACGGTGCGAGTTTTTGTATCATAGGTAACATTTGTATTTTGAAGGAAAGTATTTTTCCAAGAAACATATGCAGGGAGAACAAAAGAGGCATTTGCATTACTTAACGTATTTTGTGCTGAGACACGGAGACGAATCGTATATGTTGTTTCCCGGTTAGGCACAGGAGGGATGAGGCCAGTGTTTGGGAGAGAGGAATTTTTATACTGAGTGAATGCTTCAAGTGAAGCACTTCCCTGTATAGCGTAAACTTTAGAAACAGTTGCAACAATATCGTCACGCTCTTTTGTGGTAGCAGTTCCATTGAGAGTGACCGTCATGGTTGGTGAATTTGTACCTTTTGGAATAATTGGTATTACCACCTGAAGAGTACCTTTTGCGTTTGGAGGCAGGACAGCAAACTCTCTAAAAGTTGTCCTATCCCAAGTAATGGTTCTTTTTTCTGAATCATAATATCCATTTATCGGATTAATAACATCGTAAAGAGGTGCTTCACCTTTAAGAGAGAGCACAATCGAAACGTCTTCGAGGGCTTGTGAGCTACTATTTGAATATGAAAGTGTAAGCATAGCCCTATCACCATAACGAAGGGAAGACATAGATCCACTTTCTGTTGTTAAATCAATGAGAAGTGATAACGGTGAACTTCTAAGGGTAACATCTCGAGAAGCTCCAGCGTACACAACACCTATCGAAGACGGAGTATCGCCTTCTGCTCCAATTTTTGAAGAAAAGGTTGCAACTTCTCCTGCTTTACCATTAAAGTTTCCACTAAGAGTAATGGTTTTATTTTCACCTTTTAGAAGTGGAGGAATCGCCCAGGAAAGACTTGTTCTTGAGAGAGGTTTAGGGACTGTTTCTGTAAGAGTGAACGTATTTGGCATAGTCACCTGAAGAAGACTTTGTTTTGATGTGGTTGCTGAATTATTTTTTACAGTAATAACAAAATCGCCGTTTTGCCCAACTGAGAGTTTTTCAGGGCCGTCAATACTTACAGAAATAGGTGGGGTTCGTAAAATAACTTCGCTCTGTTTGATTTTTGTAAAAAGAGCATTAGATCCAGGAACCTGATATTCCAACTTAAGAGTTACATCTCTTTTTTCCCCTTCACTTCCATAAAGCACAAGCGAGAAATTTTGCTGCTTAGACTCAAGGAGGGCAAGCGCACCCAGTTCTTTCTTTTCTTGAACTTTTTCTTGTTCATCTTGAGCACCAGTTCCTTGTTTATAAAGAAGTGTCACGTGAACATTTTCAAGTGTTACTCTATTTCTGTTACGAAGAATAAGTGTAACTGGAACAGACTCTCCGCCCTCTACGTACGGCATAATATCAACTACCATATCAATGTTTGAAGAAGAGACAACATTTCTAAGAGAGATCACTCTCCATGCTGAAAAAATAAGTGCAGCCAAAAGAAGTACCGTCGCAAGAAGAAGCATCTTTGCTCCAAAAGAAAAACCACCTTCTTCTTTTGCTTTTGTTAGCACAGGACTATCGTCACCCCAAGATGTTGGAAGATGTAGATCTTTTCTTCGCTTTGTTTCGTGTATCTCAGAAGACCCCATAACCGCTTTAGGGTTATAGAGCTCATGCTCAATAGAATCAAGCGCGCTTCGTTCTTCTTTACTGATGTTACTAATACTCATCTACTTAGTATACCACCAGAACATTAAACTCTTTTTACTTACAGCTGCATTTCCTTGAGAACATCATTGATATGTCTACGGACATGTTGCTCACTTAAAATAATATGAGTATAAAGTTCTGGTAACGTCATTTTTTTATATGCAGCAACACCTTCAATATGAGCAACCTCTATGTCAACGTACCCAAGCTCAACAAGAAGAATGTAATACAAAAGGAGGCGAGCATATCTCTCCTCAAACCCGTCTTTTGAATGTAAGAATGCATCAACTTTGTCGTAGAGATTCTTATGTGCTCCTTCCCCTCTAATAAAACGACCAAGGAGAAGCGTTGTTTCATGAACAAAAGAGCAATCTCTATTTTCTTTTTCTGCACCAACAATACGCCATACTTCACGCCCTTTTACTAAGGTAAGCGTTGTTACTGAACGAGGAAGTACATGGGGTCGTAACTTACTTTCAAGTTTTCTGATACTTTTTGCATGACATATAATAAGTCCAAAATCTCTCGTAAATGCTTTATATGCACGATCATGCTCACCTTGATCATAAACATCAAGGATAATCGCTCTTGTGACGTATTTTTCAATAGCCATTACTGGTTATATTTACTTAAGTGAAACAATTACTTTTCCAAAAGAAAGTTCAACTTCTGTTCCGTTTACAGTATTTTCAACTGAAGCTATAACTTTACACGCCGGAGCAACTTGCGGATTAAGGATAATTTCATGATCAGAAACAACGTGAACTATATCTGTGTACGCAACCCCTTTCTCTTTACGGAGATCTTGAATAGCACGCATTAAGTTACGCACATCTCCTTCTTTTTGAAGTTCTTCAGTAATGACGGTATCAAGCTTCACTTCGTCTTCTCCGAGAGTTGTATCTTCAATAACTTGTTTTACGTTTACTTCATCTGCAATAATGTCTGTATATAGTTCGTTAAATATAAATCCTGTTGTTATAGACGTAAGAGGCTGACGAACACCAATTTTTGCTTTGTTGCGCTCCATAAGTGCAAGCGAGGCAACTTTACGTGTATTCTTCATTTTTTTAAGAAGAGCGGTATCTACAGAAGATATCTCTGGCCACTTTTCAAGATGTACCGATTCTTTTTTACCATTAAGGTCCTTGTACACTCGTTCCGCAATAAATGGCATTACTGGGGCCATTACTTTAGTAAGTGTAAGGAGTACATATGAAAGAGTTTCGTATGCTTTTATTTTTTCTTCTTCGCCCATATCCCCTTTAAGACGTTCACGTGATCTGCGTGTATACCACACAGAGAGATCATCAATAATTTCCCCAATTCCACGAGTTGCATCATCAAGAAGATATGCATCATACCCTTCTGTAGAAGCGGTAATAAGCTCATGCACTCTTGAGATCATCCATTGATCAAGAACATTGTCAGATGTTGTTGAAGGAGTAACCGCTTCAGGTGCATTCATCTGATACAAGGTAAGCACATTTTCAAGACGTAAAATACATTTCTTATACACGTCAGCAATAAGTTCATCATCAAATTGAAGGTTTTCCCCTTTTACCACAGGAGAGGAGAGGAGCGCATAGCGCATAGCGTCTGCTCCATACTTTTCTACAAGAAGCATTGGGTCAGTGTAATTTTTTTCACTCTTAGAAAGTTTTACGCCAGAAGATGCGAGAACAAGGCCGTTTACAATAACATGCTCATATGGAGCTTTTCCAAAAAGACCCACACCAAGATTAATGAGGGAATAAAACCACCCTCGTGTCTGATCAAGCCCTTCAGCAATAAACTGTGCTGGGTAATTTTTATCGAAGAGTTCTTTATTTTCAAATGGATAGTGCAGCTGAGCAAATGGCATAGACCCTGACTCAAACCAACAATCAAATACGTCCACGATACGATGCATCGGTGCACCTGTGTTATCTTTAAGCACCACCTGATCAATGTACGGACGATGGAGATTAACAGCTCCAGTTTCGTCACGAGGAACAATATGAAGTGGAAGATGGCGCACTTCTGCATTTGTCGGATAAAGAGTTGCTCCATTATGAACATCATCTGTCACAACTTCTTCTTCGGTAAGAAGTGATGCGCCAGCAAATACCATACGAGCAGGTCCTCCGTGGGTAACAAGGAGTATAGTTTTACCTTCGTAGGTATTCTCAAGCTCGTGCACAAGAGCCATCATACGATGCATCATCTCTCTATGTGTCTCTCCTCCTTCTGGACGAGCATCGTATTCTACAAAAGAACTATCAAATTGAGCGAAGAATTCCTCACGAGTTTTACCATCGTAGATACCCATATCATATTCCTTGAGTCGCTCATCAAATGAAACGGAAAGACCAAGTTCTTTACTGACAATCTCTGCCGTTTCTCTTCCTCGCACAACAGGAGAAGCAAGTATCATATCAATTCCCTTGTCATGTAAATTCTTTGCTGACACTTCCACCTGCGTTACCCCCTTTTCGGTAAGATGATTATGAACATCTGTTCCTTTGTCCATTACCCCTTTTACATTACTGTGAGCCTCACCGTGACGCATCACATAGTACGTATTTTTAGGTTGTGAAAATGAATTCTCTACAAGTTCTTTAAGTGACCCAATAACCTTCACTTCAGTTCCTGAAGCATTTTTCCAAACAGGAAGTGGTGCGCCCCAATATCTTGTGCGTGAAACCGCCCATTCACGAGCACCTTCTAGCCATTTACCGAAACGCCCGTCACGAGTATGAGACGGTGTCCATCCAATAGCTTTATTTTCTGAAATGAGTGTATCTTTTATAGACGGAACATCAACAAACCAACTACTTGTCGCATAGTTGAGTAACGGCGTTTTACATCGCCAACAAAGTGGGTATGAGTGAATAATTTTATGTTTCTCAAAAAGTTTACCGTTATGAGCAAGCCACTTAATGATTTCGATGTCCGCTGACTGAGTGTCATCTTTTTGTTTTACTTTCTTTCCAGCAAAATCGGTGACGGCGTCAATAAATGTTCCATCCATCTTTACATGTTTAATCACCGGGATATTGTGAAGCTTTGCGAGTTCCATATCCTCAGCACCAAATGCTGGCGCCTCGTGTGCAATACCAGTTCCCGTATCATCAGTAATAAAATCTGCATGCCAAATTTTCCAAATCTTTTCTTTATAGTCAGTGTGAGTATCTTTGAAATATGAAAATACAGGGTGATATGTTTTGCCCTCAAGTTTTTCTCCTGTAAATTCTTCTTCTATTTTAAAAATAGCAAAATCTTTTTCTGAGTGATTTTTATATTCCTCAAATTGAGTTTTTGCAAGAATGTAAAATTCAGGGTCACCATTGCCAGCATAACCGCTATTATTAACGTCAACAGCTTCCGCAAGAGGAAGCCTTTTAAAAGCTTTCACTTTCACATAGACAATCTCCCTATTAATTGCAAGCGCGGTATTTCCAGGAAGTGTCCATGGGGTAGTTGTCCAAGCAAGCACAAATGTACCAGGCTCATCCACGAGCTCAAATTTGGCCGTCACAGAGAGATCGGTAACATCATGGTATTCAAGACCAACTTCTGACTGTGCAAGCGGTGTTTCGCAACGTGGGCAGATATGCATCATTTTATTACCCTCATAGGCAAGTTTCTTTTTATACAACGTTTTCCAAGCCCACCAAATACTTTCTGTATACGTTGCATCCATTGTCTTATACGGATGATCCATATCTATCCATCTTCCTAGTCGAGGCACGATACTCTGCCACTCTTTTTCATACTGAAGCACGCTTTCATACGCATCTTTATTAAACTTATCAATACCAAAATCTTCAATGTCTTTTTTGCTTGCAAGTCCTAATTTTTTCTCAATAAGGTTTTCTATTGGAAGACCGTGACAGTCCCATCCCCATACACGACGAACACTATTACCCTTCATCGTCTGATAGCGTGGCACAGCATCTTTAATGGTACCCGCCAGAATATGACCATAGTGAGGAAGCCCTGTCGCAAAAGGAGGTCCATCATAAAAAGAAAAGTCACCTAAAGGTTTTTCACCTCCTGGATTTACTATAGACTTCTCAAAAATGTTATTTTCTTGCCAGAAGAGAAGTGTCTCTTGTTCTTTTTCGTTTACGGTTTTTTGTTGATGAGGATTTGTCATAATGTGTATAAAAATTGCAAATAAAAATCGTCCTTAGAAAATATGTAGTAGCTACATATTTTCCAAGGACGATGTATATCGTGGTACCACCTTGATTCCCCGGTCTTAGTTTTGATTTTAGAAATGTAAAACTGAGGTCGGGCTTATTTAGAATGGGTTCTACTAGTTTTTGCAAACGTTCTTCCCGAAGAAGCTCAGAGGCGATTACTCTCGTCGGCGCTTATACAGTAATATTAGCAAAATTACACACTCCTGCAAACCCTCTTAAGAGCGCAACACTTTACTCTTACTTGTTGCAACATCTTCTTTGCGTGTATCACTCACAATAAAGCCGTCTTTCATAAAAAGAACCCTGTCCACCAAGTGGCGATCACTTTCTTCGTGCGTTACCATTACAATGGTTTTACCAAAATCTTCATGTAGTTTTTTAAAGAGGGCGAGAACCATTTCAGTGCCAAGACTATCTAGGTTAGCAGTAGGTTCGTCAGCAAAAATAATTGCAGGGTCATTAATAAGAGCTCGGGCGATTGCCACACGTTGCTGCTGTCCACCAGAAAGCTCATGAGGGTAATAATGTATTCTGTCACCTAAACCAACATACCTAAGTAATTCTTCGCCACGAGAAGTTGCCTCCATGTTTCCAAGAGAAAGAGCAGGGAAGCATACATTTTCTAATGCAGAAAATTCAGGAATAAGCCCATACTCTTGAAAAACATATCCAAGCTTAGTAAGTCGAAAAAGTGTTTTTTCATCCTCGGAAAGAAGTGTGGTGTCGAAACCGTCAATAATAATAGTTCCTTCAGTTTGAGTATCGAGAAGACCTAAGTGATGAAGCAGAGTTGATTTACCTGAACCACTTCTCCCCATAAGTCCAATAAATTCTCCATCTTTAATAGTAAAAAAAACATCGTTAAGAGCTTTTACCAGAGACTCCCCCTCCTCTCCATATATTTTTTTTAGATTACGTACATGAATCATATAATTACTATTTCCAAATATTTTCAACTATTGGCTTTCTTGCAATAACTCGAGAAGAAAACATTCCCGCAAATAAAGAAGCCCCAATAAGTAAAACTGCGTAAATAATAATTTCTTGTGGAGCAACAATAAGAAGAGCGTCTCCATACGGCATCTTGATTGGATTCGCTTCCATGTAAGGACGAACAATTCCTACAAAAAATACGCTTCCGGTTATTGTGGCAAGAAGTGAAAAAAAAACAGCTTGCAACATATACGATAACTCGATACTTTCATTTTTAATACCAATCGCTTTTAAAATTCCAATATGTCTTTTCTTGCTAAGCGCATTAATATAAATCATTATAAAAATGGTAGCAGCAGAAACAAGAATGCTTACAATAACAATAATGAGCGCTATAACATTAAAAGCATCAATAAGACTACCCACTGCAGCAAGGCGGTCTTTATATATCTCTATTTTTAGTTGTGGGGCAATAGTTTGTATACGTCTTACATACGATTCAATTGGATATTTTGTAAGATCAACACGCACCAAAATTTCTGAAGATTGATCAAATACGGAAAGAATACGCTCTGCTTCTTTGTCAGAAATAAAAGCACTACTACCTGTAAAACCTATTGTTACTTCAAAAATACCTCGTACGGTATAAATTTTATTAACTCCGTTCACATAATGAACAGTAACTTTGTCACCTGCGCGCACGCCCCCCAAATCAGAACCTTGAACACTGTTTTCATAATCACCAGCCAAACTTGCACCGATTAAAATCTCGTCATCGTTAAGTATGTCAGGAAACGTGCCTGATCGTATAACTTTATGTACGCCCATAATTGTCTTTTCTTCTTTCTGATTAAAACCTAAAATTGGCGCAGAAACATACTTTACTGATCCTGTTTTATTTTTATCAAAAGAAATGGTCCCTCCGACAGAATAATGTCTTAGTGTGCCTACGACACCTGGAATTGTTTCAATTTGATTACGTAATTTTTCTTGATTTGGTATAAAACTTTTTTGAATAGGCTTCTCTTCTGGTGAAAGAATAATATGCGCAGTGCTGGTGTCTATCATCGATTGGAGAACACCTTCAGAAAAACCAGTAAGAAATGCTTTTATAAAAATAAGGTTAAAAAAAACAAGGCTGAGAACAGTAATGAGAAGAATAGTTACTGACTTGTTACCTTTTACAATTGTCTTATAAGCTATGAAAAGCGCAGCGTTAAGATCATGAAGACTCATAATGTTGGGGAAAGGGCAATTATTTCGTTTGACTGAAGACCTTCGATTATCTGCACCATTCCTTCTCTATCATAAATTCCAACAGTGACAACTCTTTCTTCTTCATCTTTGCCGCGTAATACCTTCACATACCGAACCCCTTCTCGCTCAAAAATACTCGCTGCAGGAACAGCAATAATATCTTCTAGCTGAGAAGCAACAATAAAAACATTTGCTGTCATTCCTGGGCGCAAAAATTCAACCTTCTCTTCAAGATCAATTGTTGCTTTATAATAAATGGTATTATTGATTTCTTTTTCTGCAGGATCAATTGCGATAACCTTACCTTTAAACTTTTTAGAAGGCATTGCATCAAGGGTAAAGAACACTTGCTGACCAATGCGCACTCTAACTATATTATGCTCAACAATATTTGCCTTTATTTGTAATTTTTCATATGAAAGAATCGAAACAGCAGGAACACCACCCTGTGCAACTTCACCTAGCTTTATAGGAACATCTGTAATAACCCCATCAAAAGGAGCGGTGATAACAAAGTCACTACGCAAAGTTTCTACTTTTCTTTTTGCTGCCATAGCTTGCTCAAGCTGAGCTTGGTACACAGCAACGTCAGTCCCTCGTGCAGAGGCTTTAACTTGCTCAAGCTGCCTATTAACTGTAGTGAGAGTTGTTTTTGCGGAAGCTTTAACGGATGTTGTTTGTGTAAACGTTGCCTGAGCTTGAGTGATCTGAGAAAGAGAAGAGTTAATTGCATTTTTTGCTTGTGTGAGCTCAGCTTTCGTTACCTCAAAAGAAGTCTGAAGCAGTGCCGAAGGAAGAGCCTCAACGGAAACAGTGTATTGAGAAGTCTTTTCCAAAAAAACCTTCACAGCCTCAACCCTTTTTCTTATTGCGGTTATCTTTCCACTGAGATCTGAATCAACACTGAGACCAGAGACTTCTTTACTAAGCTCTTTTAGTTCCTTGCCCACACCAACCCTCATTGCCTCTAATTCATTTCCAAGTAGGAAATTAGAGGACTGAAATAAAAGTCGTGGATCATTTGAGTTAGGGTTAGTAAAGAGTTTGTCGGCCTTATTTTTAACCCCATCTTCAGCAATTGTATACGTACTTTTAAGAGCGTCAACAACAGCTTGTTTAGCAATCGTAAGATTTGTTTCTGCGCTCTCTAAAGCAACCCCTGCCCCTTCAACATTTGAAGAAACTATTTCAATCTCTTCTAAAGAAGACCCTGCCCGCAACTGACTAAGGCGCGCACGTTCCACTCTAATGGCTGCATCAAGTTCTGCTATCTGTGAATCAAGAGCACTTGTATCCTGAAAAAGAAGCTCTTGTCCTTTTTTAACAGTATCCCCAACGCTTACCAAAAGCGAAGTCACCTTACCTCCATTTTTAAAACCAAAAGATGCACTTGTTAAACCTTCAACTCTGCCTGTTGCAACAACCTCTTCCGTCATAGACTGAGACTTAACTAAAAAAACTTCGTTTTTATCATTCGAAAAAAACACAGCAAACGAAACAACCGCCCCAAAAAATAAAAATATAAGGGCGCCAATGACGATCTTCTTTTTTGTTAAAAATAAAGACATTTTGACATCTTCTTACTGTAATAGTACCGCGTAGCGTCGTAAAAAAGTGACCACTATCCCCATACCCCTAATAAAAATAAGGTTTTTGAATAGGATATACTCTATCTTACAAACTCTTTAAAAGATTAAAATGGAAAATATTATTTATGCTATTTTTAGCAACGAAAATTTCCTTGATGCCGTAGAGGCTTTTTTCTCTTTTTTCCACACCAATCAAACTATTGTTTATGGGCTTATTGTTCCATTTTTACTTCTTCTTTCTTCTTTGGAGAGCATAAATAAAATGATCGAAAACGGAAAACGTAATAGAAATTTAGCAAAAATTGCCACAGAAAGACCTCGAATATTAAATGAAGGGAAAGATAAAAGAATCCTCGTGTTAGGAGATAGTACAGCATACGGAACAGGGGCAGACAAACTTGAAGATACTTTAACAGGAAGATTTGCTCATGACTTTCCTCAGGTGCAGGTTGATAATTATGCAGTAAATGGCTCTGTCACCAAAGATGCACTTAAACAAGTCGAAAAGGCAGAAATTGAGAAAGCAAAATATAACTTAGTTATTATTAGTACAGGAGGAAACGATACCTGGAAAATGACAAAAATGGATGCTATTGAAAACTCTCTTCGAGAACTACTTGCACGTGCAAAAAACATTGCAGGGAATAATGTGGTGGTTATTATTTATAACAACATTGCCTCAGGCCCAGTCTTCCCTCTCATTGTTCGACCAATTATTCTTTACAGAACAAATAAAATTAATCAAATCTTTATGAGAGTTTCAAGAGATTTTAATATTGAAGCAGTGCCAATTTTCCTAGAAGATGAAAGATGTCCAGATAATTTTTTCTCTCATGACGGACTTCACCCAAGTAGTGAGGGGTATAGGATTATGTATATACGTCTTTGGGCTGTACTTTACCGCAGAATGTATGATTTCAAGCTTCGTGACTACTAAAATGATACACTATTAAAAATGGAACAAGGATTTGTTACTGAACTTATAGAATCTCTTCGAATACTTCTTGAGCATCATGGGGTGCTTACTACTGTTGTTAGTGTTTTCTTTCTTGGGGAGAATGCTGCAATTGCAATTTTTGCACTCTCAGCTCAAGGGTTCATTCATCCTGTAACAGCTGTACTGTCTGCATTTACAGGATCCATTCTTTCTGATATTTTTTGGTTTTTTATTGCCGAACGATACTTACGCCATTCGTATGATGAACATTTAGCAAAAGCAACGGCAAAAAAATCAAGTCGTTTTTTTATTCGACTTGTTGATACCCACTTCTTCTTGGTGCTTATCTTTATTAAATTCCTAATTGGAATGCGACTTGTGCTCACCCTGTATATTGTTCTTAAAAATAAAATTCCTTTCTGGAAAAAGATCATCCTTAATGCAATAGGTACCACTTTTTTCCTTGGAGCAATCTTCCCTGTAGGTTGGTATTTAGGGAAAGGATTTTCAAATGCTCTTTCTGTGCAACATGGGATTGCTTATGTTCTTACTGTAATAGTTGCAATTATGATCACAGCAACAGTTCTTCCAAAACTTATTGAAAAAGTAATCGAACGCTTTTATAAAGAACACCACGAATAGTCTCACTATTACATTCTGTTTGGAGCATTGATTCCTAAAACACTGAGACCGTGACTAAGAACTTCTTTGGTTGCCTTAGTAAGCATGAGGTAATACATACTCTCATCTTTATTCTCTACGTTTACAATCTGCACACGTGAGTACATATTATTAAAGAGTCGTGTTACGAGAAGTAAGTGTTGCACAATGTGATGCGGACTAAGTTCTTCATATGCTTTTATGAGCACCTCTTTATATCCAATGAGAGCTTTCTCAAGCTCCTTCTCAGAAGAGGTAACAACGTAGCCGTGTTCATACGCAATACTATTTTCATTTCCTTTATCCAAAAGAGCCGAGAGGCGTGCATGTGTGTACTGAAGATACGGACCAGAATCACCTTCGAAAGAAATTGATTTCTCAAAATCAAAAGCAATATCTTTTCCTGGCGCAATTTTAAGTACAGAGAATTTAATAGCCCCTACCGCAATAGCGCTCACAAGTGAAGCTTTCTCATCATCTTCTACGCGCATTTCTTTAACCCTCTCTGTGATAGTCTCTTTAATATCATTAAGAAGATCTTCCCCTCCAATCACATTTCCGGTTCGTGAAGACATCTTCCCTGTAGGAAGACGCATCATGCCGTGACTTATGTGTACAAGTTTACCTTTGAGAGTTGGGTGTATTTTTTCGGTAACCGCATTAATTACTTTAAAGTATTCTCTTTGTTCACTTGCGGTAATAATGACGTACTTTGAAGCATTTGGAAGAAGTTCAATTTTCTTTTCATAATTTCCAAGCTCTTTTGCCTCATATGTTGGAAGCCCTTCTTTGTTCACAAACACACGAGTGTGAAGTCCGTCCTGTTCACCCTTATAAACAATAGCCCCTTCTGATTCTTCAAAGATTCCTCGCTTTAGGTATTCTTTTACAATAAAAAGTCCTGGGTCAGCAACCTCTGATTCAGAAATGTAGGCATCAAATGTTGTGCCAAGCTCTTTGTAAAGTGACTCAAAGTATTCTAAAGAGAGCGCTCGCCCTTCAGCATACACTTCCATAATATGCGCATCAGTTCCTCCATAAATTGCCTTATTAACTTCAATGATCTCTTTTTTTGCCTCGTCACTCTCTTCAAACTGCTGATTTGCGTAGGCATAACACATACCAAGAAATGTTACCTTATCTTTAAGACTTGCATCTCTAGGAGGTTTCTCTGCATTTCTTTTCATCACTCCCCACACCCCCATCGCCACATTGCGCCCAATATCAGACGGATAACATACACGAAGCACGTCATACCCAACAGCTTCATAGAGACGCGCAAGTGATTCACCTATAGTGTTAGACATAAGGTGACCAATATGAAATACCTTAAAGCAATTTGGATCAGTGTACTCAACAAGCACCTGCTCGTCGCGAAGCGGTCGAAGTACACCATATGACGCAAGCTCTTCTACTTCATCAGTACGCACATCATTTCGCAAGAAAAAATTAAGAAACCCAGGACCAGCAACCTCCACCTTTTCTACAACTGAAGAACATTTCTCTGCTAAAACTGTAGCAAGTTCTTCAGCACACGCTTTCGGAGAAATACCCTTTTCTTTTGAAAGAGTAAAGGCAATGTTGGTAGCATAGTCGCCATGAGCAGTCTCTTCAGGTTGAGTAAGAGAAAAAGAAGCTGAAGGATTAAGTTCTTTAAGGACTGAAAAAATAGTATCGCGCGAATTCATTTCTCTATACTACCGTATTTACTAAAGAATTAAAAGACTGTTCTTGTTTAAGGCTTGCTTGGAAAGAAATTGCAAAAGACCTCTAGAAAAGGTAGAGTTCTTCATGGAAGCAATTCTGCTACCGTTCTTCTTTTTCTAATTCCAAGGAGATTTACATGAGCGACAGTTCTCAGTACGAAACATTCGCTCGGCACGTCCTTGAAGACGGCGTGCCGAAAACCGATCGCACGGGCACTGGCACCATTTCGGTGTTTGGTTACCAGATGCGTTTCAACCTTGCTGAAGGTTTTCCTTTGGTCACCACCAAGAAGGTACACCTGAAGTCCATCATCCTTGAACTGCTGTGGTTCTTGCGTGGTGATGGCAATGCTCGCTGGCTACAAGAGCGTGGGTGCACCGTTTGGGATGAATGGGCGGCTGAGGACGGTGCTCTTGGTCCTGTCTACGGTGTGCAGTGGCGATCGTGGCCAACTGCCGACGGGAGGCACATTGACCAAATTGCTGAAGTGGTAAAAACTCTGAAGCAAAATCCGGACTCCCGTCGCATCATTGTTTCAGCGTGGAACGTTGGAGATCTCGACAAGATGGCGCTTATGCCGTGCCACGCACTCTTCCAGTTCTATGTTTCTGAAGGAAAGCTCAGCTGTCAGCTCTATCAGCGCAGCTGTGACACCTTCCTTGGTGTTCCCTTCAACATCGCAAGCTACGCTCTCCTCACCATGATGATGGCACAGCAATGTGATCTTGAGCTTGGTGAATTTATTTGGACTGGTGGTGATTGTCATATTTACAACAACCACCTTGAGCAAGTGAAGTTGCAGTTGTCCCGGGACCCGTACCCTTACCCAACAATGCACCTGAAACGCAAACCAGAAGACATCTTTGGTTATGAGTTCGAGGACTTTGAACTGATCGGGTACAAGCACCACCCGGCGATTACAGGAAGAGTTTCCAAATAGCTTTCTCATACCACCCCCTTTCGAGGGGGTTTTCTTTTTTATTAAACATAGTAGAGTATCCAGTAGACCTTTTCGTTATTTCCACAGAAAGGATATGTGTACCATGAACACAGCTAATCGTTCGCGAATTGTAGTCATTGGAGCATGCACCTCAGATGGCGCCTACGGCCTAGATGATGACATGCCTTGGCAAAGAGGCAAAGCCGGACTCCCTGGTGACATGTTGCGCTTCAAATCTGTCACAGAAGAGGTCAAGCCGGGCAAAGTAAACCTTCTTGTTGCAGGAAGAGTTACAGCAGAAACAATGAAAGATCTTGATCTTGGTCCAAACCGACTTCTTGTCAGTGTTTCCAGACATCACCCAGAAGCATTTCTTGCACAAAGTGAAAGTCTGTCCAGACACGACCGCATCACCTTCGCGCGATCGTTTGCTGACACCCTTAACCTTCTTCCTTCTCCGATCGTTGATAAGCTTATCTTTATTGGAGGGAGTGAGTGTTGGAAATTTGGCATGACCGTTGCCGGAAAAGCCTACATCACTCTGGTATACAAAGAATGCCCAGGTGATGAATACGCAAGACTTAATAAGCCTCTTACAGAAGAAGCAGAAGCTCAGGGTTTTGTTTTGATCAAAAAAACACCAAACAGCAACCCCGCTGCATGGTCCCCAATTTATAACTTCCTTGATTACGTAAGGGAGTAACTACAGAGCCACCCTCTTTTGGGTGGCTTTTCCTTTTTCTTTTTATTTTCCTGTACTTCCAAATCCATTCTCACCACGAGAGGAGTCACTTAACTCACTTACTTCTTCAATCTCCGGAAATTCAACTTTTTGAATAAGCATTTGAGCAACTTTTTGCCCAGATGTAAAATGATACGGTTCATGTGTGCAATTACATAGCACCACCTGCACTTCACCTCGATATCCAGCGTCCACTACACCTCCTAATGTTTTTATTCCCTTACTTCCAATAGATGATTTATCCCAGATAAGTCCAACATAGCCATGTGGAATTTCTATTGCGACACCGAGCGGCACTTTATATGGCACACCAGGTAATAACGTATAATCTTCATAACAAAAAAGATCTACCCCAGCATCATCATGATGTGCACGAACTGGAATAATTGCTTTATCGTTAAGTTTTTGTACAAACATTTTCATAGATATGTATAAGTATAACAAAAAGAAAAAGGAGGTTTCCCTCCTTTTATACCCTTTTATTTGGGTCAAACTTATAACTTGTTCGATCACCAACAGAGAGCATTGTTGCAAAAATTTCTTTCATACGTTCTTGACTTAGTTCAACGTATATGAGCGGAATACCCGCCTGTTGCAAGAGATCTTCTGTAGCTGTTTTTTCATCAAGAGTGAGGAGCGGGTTTTCCAAATACCCCTTCCAAACCTTCACTTCTTTCAGTTTTTTTGCAAGAATCTCATTTCGTGTACACGTTGGACAAGGAATATTAGTGATATACAATGTTGCCCCAATTGAGCTAATACCGTACATAGCGCACTGACTAAGCGCATTCACTTCAGCATGCACCGCAATACAAAGCGGTTTACGCATCTCCTTGAGATCCTCGTAATTGCCAAGACCTTTCTTACTGTCCTCAAAAGCAATATGCTGATAGAAACACTCTTCCATTTGAAGACAGTTTACAACTTCTGGAGGGGCACCATTATACCCCGAAGCAATGACACGGTTATTACGTACAAGAGATGCTCCAACCGCACGCACAAGACAGGAGCTACGTGTTGCAACACGAATTGCATCAAGCATATGAATCTCATCCCAGCTGGGACGACTACTGCAAGAGTTAAGCATGTTTACCTCACTTAGATAAAGAACTACCGCTACACTAGCATAAAACAGAAACTCTCGCGAATGCGAGAGTTTCTGTTTTGTTAAGTAATTGAAGTAATTTTACCTAGACTACCGCGATACCTGCAGAACGTGCAGTACCTTCAATAATCTTCATACCCTGTTCAACAGTGTGAGCAGTAAGATCTTTAAGCTTAAGCTCTGCAATTTCACGAATCTTATCCTTTGAAATTGTTCCAGCGCGGCCTTTTGAGTTACCTTTTGCTACATTAGCAGCTTTCATCACAAGAGATGTTGCTGTAGGAGTCTTGATAACGAAATCGTATGTACGGTCTTCGTACACATAGATCTTTACCGAAAGACGACCCTGCTGACCTTGTGTTGCTGCGTTAAACTTGTTAACGAAGTCACCAATCTGAACACCGGCCTGACCTAGGGCCGGACCAAGTGGTGGTGCAGGAGTAGCCTTAGCTGCTTCGATCTGAACCTTTACATATTTTGTAATTTTTTTAGCTGCCATATACGTTTTTTTAAAGTTTGCTTATTCTAACACAGTTTTTTCTCTTTTTCAAGAGGTTGTTTCTTATACAAATTAAGGAAGAAAATGAGTGTGCGTTGCTTTAGATCTTCTTAACTTGAAGGAAGTCGAGCTCAACAGGTGTCTCACGTCCAAACATATTAACGAGCACCTTAAGCTTCCCGCGAGCCTTGTCTACTTCAGATACCTTTCCTTCAAAGTCCTTAAATGGACCATCGATAATTCCCACAAGCTCCCCTTCTACAATTGAGATCTCATGTTCAACATCTCCTGTATTCATTCGACTAAAAAGGAAATCAATTTCACTTTGTGAAAGTGGCACAGGGGTAGTTCCAGCACCAACGAACCCAGTTACACGAGGAGTGTTACGAACAACATACCAGCTATTGTCATCCACGATCATATCTACAAGTACGTATCCAGGATACACTTTTTCCTCCACTTCAACACGTTTAGTTCCTTTCACTTTGATTTTCTTTTCCATTGGAACAACAATATTGAAAATCTTATCCTGCATACCAAGAGACTCAATACGCTGCTTGAGGTTACGGAGTACTGCATTTTCATATCCACTGTAGGTATGAATTGCATACCAATGACGCTCCCCTGTAAATTCTTGTTTCGCCATAAAATATAAATGAGAGGTTTAATTAACGATTAATAACTCGCTCAACAACTTCGCGGAGTGAGAAATCAACACCAGCCAAAAATGCTGCAATAAAAACAGAAACAGCGATAACGATAACCGTGAACGTAATTGTTGTTGCAGTTGTCGGGAAAACAACTTCCTTAAGTTCATTTTTGGTTTCTTTGAGGTATTGTGTAAATTTCATAGTAGCTACTAGTTAGTAAGAACAGTATACGTTCTTCTTATTCTAAAAAACACCCCGCGGGGCATCCATATGTATATAGTACCATATCTTTACTAAAAAAGCAAGATTATGGGGTTTTCTTTCTTGTTTCTGGAAACCAAAGAAAAAGCACCTTTATAAGGCGCTTTTTCTTTAGTGCAGTATAGACCTAATTACTTAATGATATACGTAATAGTCACACGTGACTTAATGAGATTCTCCCCTTCTGGAAGAGACACCTGATCACGAGCTGATTCTGCCATCGCAACTCCGCCTATAGCCTTTGATGCATACATCATTGGAGGGTAGTATCCGCCATTATCTTCTGAGAAAGAAATAATTGAGCCAAGAGATACTCCGAGCGCCTTAGCTTCTTCTTCCGCCTTTGCTTGAGCCTTCTTAATAGCAATCACTTTAGCATTTGCTTTAAGATTATCCATATCATCTACAGTGAAATCAGGACCAGAAATTTCTGTAATTTCAGCTTTTCCGAGCATACCAAGCACTTCTCCTGCTTGATCAACTTTACGTACTTTTACTGAAACAGACTGACTTACTTCGTAGCCATTAATAACTGTCTTCATTGGAGGACATGCGTATGCACCTGGAGCACAATATCCGCCCTGAGTTTCATACTTAGGACTAACATTATAAGAGAGAGTCTTCACGTCTTTCTTTTCTACACCAATAACCTCAAGCTCTTTAAGACCTTTAGCAATTTTTGCTTCAACGAGTTTCTGTGCCTCAGGAACAGTTTTTGCAGATTCACGAACAGTAAAGCTTACTGTTGCTATGTCAGGAACTGCAGTAACTTCCCCTTCCCCTGAAACAGAAATCGTAGCAACCTGTCCATTTGGATGTTTGATGCTGTCGAGATTTTGAATTCCAAATGCAAGTGAAGCAAATGAAATACACACAAGAGCAACTGTTCCCGCAATCCAGATATGTTTTTTATAAGTAAGTGACTCCATATATAACTATAAGTTTAAAAAATTTATAAACGCCCGTTACTGTACATATATCCCAGTATTAAGATTATAACAAGAAGCATAACCCCGGCCATAAAAACAAGTGACTCATCTCCTCTTGTAAGCGGAACACTTTCAAGGACAATGTCTTCTTCACCGTTATCCTCTATAACAGCTGGCGCAGAACTTTGTGACACAGGTTCCTCTTTTTTCTGCTCAACTTCCTTTTCTTTGTGGAAAGTTTCCTTATAATCTTTAAGCGCCCACACGTGATTTGAAGATTCGAAAGGAACAATAGGAAGATTATGAGGAAGTTCCCCTTGTTTTTTTTCAGGCAAACTAACTGTAGTTTCAATAAGTGAGGTGGTGACTTTTTCTTCTTTTACAGGAGGTTGCTCTACAGGCGCAGGAAGTATATCAAGTACAGGTGCCTGCCCAACATCATCAACCGCAACATTATCCATAGCACTAATAGCAATCCCTTCTGTAGCATACTCTCTTTGAAGTGCTGACCTTGATTCGGTGAGATTATTTTTCTGAACAGACTCAGAAACGATGCGTTGCTCAGGCAAAACAACAGGAGGAGGTGTGACCTCTTGAGGACGAACTTCTTGATGTTCTTCCTTTTTAGGAGGAGCAGGTAGCGGTACTTCTTTTTTTACATCTGCGGTAATTTCTTTTTTATCCAACACCCTTCCTTCACCCCTTTCGCCTGGTTCTCCAAAAAATGCACGAAACAGTGCTGATAAAAATGAAGGAGTTTCACTTTTCTGTACTGACGATTTTTCTATAACCTGCTTTGTAAGATTTTTTTCCTCAATCACTTCTTTTTTAGGAGGTGACACTGGTACAACTTGTGGAGAGGAAACAGGTGGAGGCACTATAACAGGCTGAACTGGGGGTATAAAAACTTTTTCCTCTTTCTTAGAGAGAACAGGAGTAGCCACAACATGCACCTCTTCTTTTTGCTGTATCACCTGAGGTGTTACATCAGGCTGAGTATTCACCTTACTTTCTTTAGGTGGTTCAACTTTTTTCACCTCCTCTTTAGGAGGAAGTGGGACCTGAATAGTTGCTGGCGCTGTTTTAGGAGAAGAGTTACCACCAAAAAAAGCTTGAAACAGTGCTTCAAAAAAACCAATATTCTGCTGTTGCCTTACAACAGGACGCGAAGTGGGAGCAGGTGGAACAGAAATAGTTTCTTGTTTACGCACAGAAGGAATCCCTTCACTAGATTTTTTTTCTTGAGAAACAGGTTTTTCTTTTGCTTTTTCTGGATACTTTTGTTTAAACAAAAGCGTAGCATCTTTAAGTTGTGCCTTTTCCCATCCGGACGCAGTAAGTAACGTTGTTAGTAACTCCGTATCAATATCCGGATGTCTTTTTACTAGCTGGTCAAGAGCGGTCTCAATTTCTTTTAAGGTTAAAGTCATTCCGTTATAGTACTACGAACGATGCTGAGGAGAGACGCTGCCCTCTACCTCAAAAACACTATCTCGTCTTTACAGCAGGAGCTTTCTCTTCTTTTGCTGGGGTAAGAGATTTTAAAAATTGTTCAATTTCAGTATTACCCTGATTTCTACGAAGAAGTTCTTCCGCAATAGGGAGCGCAAGGTCAGGGCGACCACCATCTCTAAGAGAGAGCGCAAGGAAGTATGCGATGTTTGGATTGTTCTGATCTTTTTCAAGCGCAGTACGGAGCGCGAGCACAGCATTCTCATAATCCCTCTTTCCGTAAAAGAGAAGCCCAGCCTGAACATATGTTGCAGGATCATTTGGTGCACTCTTAATTGCTTCAATTGCGTACGCAAGAGCTTCTTCAATTTTACTTTCTGAAGCTTCAAGCTGACTCATAAGATAAAGAGCATCTGCAAAGTTTTGTTTTGTTTTAAGAGCGCCAGTTAAGTGCTCACGAACCCCTTCCCTTGTTCCAGCAGATGTCTCAAGACGTGCTGCCATCAAGTAGAGGTAAGGGTTTTCTGGGTAAAGTTTAATTGCTTCGTTGTATGCATTTTCTGCATTCTTAAACGCATTATCCTTATCAAAAGGAACAGCAAGCTCATATGCACGACCAAGACTTACATAGTTCTGATAGTTATGAGGATTGAGATCGCGTGCAAGCAAAGCATAGTCTACAGTAACTTGAGCTTTCTTAAGATAAGCATTCTTAAGAGCTTGTTGATCTTCTGTTGGGGTGCTAAGGAGGTTTCGGTTTGCAGTAATACCATACTCAACAAGAACTCTATAGAAACCGTCGAACTTATAAAGCTGTGTCGCTTTAAGAACAGAAGCTTCAGCCTCTTCAACAGTCTTTGCTGTTTGAGCGCTATTGAAGTAATTAAAAGCACGAGCTTTATTAACTGTCATAAATGCATTCACAACAAGGATCGCCATAACAGGAATAACGATATATCCAACCTTTTTACTTGGATGAAATTCTGTGAGCGGTGTCTTTGCTATACCAAGCCCTGCAACCACCATCCACATTACAAGCATTGAATACGTAAGAGGAACGAGGAATGAAACACCAAGGAAATAAATCAGGGTGAAGGAAAGGATACCGAGCACCATATGCTCTTCCCCTTCTTTAGTTGCTCGGTAATTACGAATAGTGTTATAGAGTGCAGACAACACAAGCATCATAAAGCCAACAAGCCCAACAATACCAACAGTAACAAAAAACGTAGTCATGGTATCTGAACCAACACTAAAGTCATAACTAAAGTACTGTGAATTTACTACATCTTGTGGCTTGTACAACTGCCAAGCACGTGCAAAGTTCCCTGCACCGATACCAAAAACACCCTCATTTAAAAGTACTTGCTTACCTGCAAGAAGGGTGCTACTTAAGTTGGGACGAATACTATTTTGAGAAGAAATAGTTACTGTCCAAGCAATAAAAAGAAGCGCCATTGTAAGTACAACTGACTTATATCGCTTCTTAATGCCTCCCTTTTTCACATAAAAAAGAGCGATAACAGAGAAGAGTCCGAGGTACACAGAAAGTGACATTGAGCTTGAAAAACCAGAGAAGAGGAATTTTGTTGCAGAAAGAGCATGACCACCAAAGATAAGAGCGCTTACAAAAACAAACGATGCGACACCAAGCACTCCAACAATGGCAAACTTTAGTTTACGTCTTACGTTTTCTGGAAGTGTACGCACAAGGTACATAACCACAGGAAGAGAGAGGAGCGCCACTCCTGAGAATTGATTAAATGCTTCACCAAAAAGAATAAGCCCCGGTGTTTTAGAAAAAAGAACCGAAAGGAGCGCTGCAACAGAGAAGACAGCGTATGCGGCAAACTCAAAACGAGAAACCGTATGCCATGTTCTTGTAATAAGAGCAACCAAAACATATGAGAAGAGCGCAACAGCAATGAGGAGCATCATTGCGATGTGGTACGTCACGTCTCCTGAAAATCCAATACGAGGAATAAAGAAAAGTGGTGCTCCTACCGCAATAAAAATAGTTGCGTATTGATAAAGTTTTGTAAAAAATAGTGTAATTCCTTTCATAAAAATGTACTTAGTAATAAAAACGCTGTATACCGTAAGTATATCCTGTTTTTATCGCTCTTCTCTGTGGACAGGATACTCTAAAAAAAGCATAGAAAACAAAGTATACTGTAACCACTAGCTTCACATAGATCATGACAACAGAAGACACCCCTCAAACAATTTCCCCTACAGAAGAAGAGGCTTACCACAATCGCCACCATAAGAAGAATCTCTACCCAGCAGTACGGCATATCCTTCTTATTATATTTGTTTTATGTACACTTACTTTTATTTTCTTTCTCGTTCATCAAAACGGTAAAAGCATCTATGATAACGGTCTCTAATTCAACACATCGCATACCTCCACTCTTTCAAGATGTAGCAAAAATGCTTCACGGTGATATTGATTGCTCATATGAAACATTACAAAAATACACCAAAGATTTATCCCCTTTTTTTATTACACCTCAAGCAGTTGTTTATCCTAAAAATCCAAGCGATATAAAACACATTCTTTCTTTTTCACGTGAATATAAAATCCCTGTTACTGTGCGAGGAAAAGGAATAGGTGGTAACGGGGGAGCTTTAGGTGAAGGTGTGATCATTGATATGTCGCGTTACTTTACACGCATGCGTTCGGTGAATCTTTTAGAAAATACAGTAACTGCTGAAGCTGGATTTTCTGTTGAAGAACTCCTTGAGAGATTACACCCAATAAATTACGACATACCTCTTCTTTCAAAGAAAGACCCTTCAACTGTTGGGGGCCTTATTGCAACCAATGGTGCAACTTTTGGAACCTTCTCTTTTGGTTCTTTACGTGATTGGATTGAATCTATAACCATAGTAACAGACGAAGGAGAAGAACATATTCTTAAGGAAGGCATAACCCCTCACGGAAGACTTCTTGGTATTTATCAAGCTCTATTCCCTCTTCTTACAGAGGAGGCTCCACTGCTTCGAGCACACAAACCTTTATCTCATGTTGACGGGAGCGGATATCGTATATGGGACACCTCAATCGGGCCACGACAACTTATCGATGAAATAATTGGATCAGAAGGAACTCTTGCCATTATCACTTCTGCAACTTTTCGCATTACACACAAAAAATCACACACCGGAACAATATACATACCTCTTCATAATAAAAAAGATCTCGAAGTGTGCATCCGTGAAGCAAAAAATAAAGGAGGTGAAAAAATGTTTTTATACGACGAAACCTTCATGCAACTCGCTCAAAAATATAGACAAGGCATGGTTCCATTTTTTTCAGAAACACCATATGTACTTGCACTTACTTTCAGTGGAAAAAGCGAAGCATCTCTTCAAGAAAAAATAGAGAGTTACCTTAAAAAAATCCCTGTTGAAGCTTTTACTATAAAATATGTTTCTGGTATAGAACTTTTTGAAACAATAACAGAAAAAGGGTTTCTCTTTTCTTTGTGTGAAGATTATACCCGAGGAGCTTTTAGTATTTACAGTGGCTTAAATGATCTTGTTGTTACCAGTCCACAAATAAAAGAAGCTCTTCTTGATATCGAAAACTATCTCCACAAAAAAGGGCTCCCACATATCTTAACTGGAGCAATTGATGTTGGTAATATTTCTATCACTCTTCTCTTTGATAAACACAACGAACACTACGGAGACACCCTCCTTAGGGTAACGCAAGATATCTGTGCAATTATAAAAGAATACAAAGGAGGTGTCAGTATGTCTTCTGGTGAAGGTCTTATGCGAACTCCATTTTTGTCATACTCGTATAGCGACCAAATTATCAACCTCTTTAAAAAAATAAAAAATGTTTGGGATCCTCTCGGTGTTCTTAATCCAGGAAAAAAAGTAGGCGCCTCACTTACCTATCTTAAGCAACATATTGTACAAAAATAAACGAACGCCGTAGGCTTTCTTTTATTTTAAAACCCTCTTTCTTTTTTTACTAAATGCTTCACCTGATCTTGAGGGTCGTAACTTCCTCTTACCACCTCTCGTGCCCAAATTCTGAACTCTTTACCCCATTCCCCTTTTACACGAAATCCGATAGCGATCACAACATCAGTGCTATACACATAAATCTTTCGTGACACTTTTTTCTTCCCTTCCTGCTGCGTTACCATAAGTTCTCGTTCACTTATGTTCCTTGTGAGTTCTTTTTCTCCGTAAATTTTTTTAAGGTGATCGTTTATTGTAGGAACACTTCTTCCATAAATTCTTGCAATACGTTTCTGCGTACTCCACACTTCATCATCAACAATAAACACCCCTTCTTTAACAAGGTGCGGCTGATTATCTATATGAATACGAGGAAGAGAGAGTGAATGTTCCATACTTATGCGTGATGTTTATGTTCTTCTTCCTGAAAGAAGAGATAATCCTTCTTGAAAAACTTAATTCCCAAATGATAAATAGTGTACGTAATAAAGAATGCCGCAAAAACATCAATTGTGTAGTGAAGGTGTGAGAGAAGTACCGTAATTCCAAACATCACAGACGCCACCAAAAAGAGAGTTCGTACATACAAATGTTTCCAGAAAAGAAGCGCAATCAAGAATGGTAATCCAGTATGCCCAGAAAAGAAGAGATCATTTCCTGACGTAATAAAATCAAGGAGACTCGACTCAAGTTCAAGTTTGGTTGGGTACGGCCCAATATGGGTCATTGAAACAAACATTGCGCGGATGATAATAAAAAGTGATACCGTCTTAATAACAAAAGGTGCTGTCTTTGCAAAACGAAAACAGAGCGCTACCACAAAAAGCGAAAGCATTATTGCACCGTGTACAAAAAAGAACTCAGAATCGTATACACGAGTATTACTAAGAACAATATCTTCTACGTGGTTACTTGCTTTAATGTGAGCATACTTACTTGCAAAATGTGTTGCAAACACAGCAACAACAAAGAGAATAAATGCCTCAAGAAGGCGGGCATAGTACCTAGGTTTTGCAATAAGCTGTTCTGGCGAAGTTTCTTTCATATAGTAAGAGTATATCAGGATAGTTAGACACATTATGTGGGTAAACAAGAGATGCTTGACAAATATTATATATATGATATAATCGAAATATAGGGGGGGGATTCCCTTTCCCTCACTGATCTTTCTCACCAACCCGTCATTACTTTGGCCCAAACGGTTGTCACAACTCCCCTTATGGGCCATAAGCCCAAAAGGAGTTTGCGATGACGCACGTACTGGTCCGTCAAGCTTCCACGTTGGAAGCTGTCTCAGCTTTTTTCTTGGTGGTAGGAAACTACACCAAGAAGGGCTACGTTTGCTTTTCTTTTTCGATGGACTGGATAACCAGTCTTCTGAAAATTGGAAAGCAGATGTTTCGTCCTTCCAACGAAATCCTCGTTGCAGAAGAAGACGCTTGTGTTGTCGGCACCATCTCATACATGGTCGACAACGGAAATCTACCCGCAGACAAGCTTTTCCATGAAAAGCTTGTTGCCCTCCGTACATCCGAAAAAAAATGGATGTACATTGGGTCGTTTGCAACAACCCCAAGCAAACACTGCAAACGTGTCGCCCTTCTTATGATTCGAGAGGTCGAGCGTCGCGCTGTTCTGCTTGGCGTAACAAGTGCCATGTGTATCGTCAACCCGGCACATGTGGGATTTTACCAAAAGTATGGATTCCGCTTTGCCGGAAAAGCGGAATCCATGACAGGCTTGAGCGGGGAAGCTGAAGCAATCCTACTTGTAAAAGACGACATCTTGTCGAGAGCTTTTTGCAAGTAGAGAGGCGCGACCTATGCGGTCGCGCCTTTTACATTTCACATTTACATATTGAAGAGTTTCGATATACTGACTATTATATGGAATCAAACACAACCAGGCCAAGCGCTCTTAAAAAAGGAATTATTGGTATTGTTTCTGTTGTAGCTATTGCAGGAATTGCAATGTATGTGAGTGGATCTAAAAAAGAAGAAGTAGCAGAAACCTCTATCACAACAAAAGAAGAAACAAAGGGTCAAACAGCAAATGAAGGGCAAAAAAATGAACTCCCTCTCACAAAAGAAGAGCTCGCAAAAACAACTGTATACAAAAACGGAATCTACACCAACAAAGGAACTTACACTTCTCCTGCTGGAGAAGAACATGTAGAGGTGTCTATCACACTCACCGATGACATCATCACTTCTGCAACATGGAAAGGTGAAGCAACCAACCCAGGGAGTATTCGTTGGCAAGGAGAATTTAGTAAAGGGTTTAGTGCTGCTGTTGTAGGTAAGAAGATTGATGAAGTAGCACTCACCGTTGTGAATGGATCATCACTTACACCAAAGGGTTTTATGGATGCGCTACAGAAGGTAAAGCTTGGAGCAAAAAGTTAATTACTTAAGGTGCATTATGAGAAAAAAGTCGCCAAGAAATTCGGTGATTTTTTTATGTGTCGTTCGTTATTTAAAAGACAGTATGAAAAAGTAACACCAAGCTCTTCTTCTATTTTTTCTGGAGCAACAAAGAAAAGTACTGAAGAGAGAGCGTCAGCTTCGGCAGCAGTTTGAGCAAGCACCCAACTTGATCGAATAAACGAAGGAGAAGAAGTGGTGGTTGGGTCAAGATAATGCGAATACCTACCCCACGCACGACGGTTTGTAGACGAACTACACATACCACCTTCTGTCATAGCAATAACCCCTATCACCTGCGTTGTATCATCTGGATCTTCAAGTCCAACAGCAAGAGAGTCGTTACCAACATAATACACATCTCCACTTCCATCAACCAAGAAAGATTCTTCTGTGTACGGACGAAGTAGCTCAACCAACCGATCAACACAATACCCTTTTCCAAGTGCACCAAGATCAAGAAGAACACTATCATTAAGAAAAATATGTGTGTCATCAACTATTTTTACTGCTTCAAAAAAGTCAGGCACAGGGCGTTTGCTTTCTTTTTCTTGAAAGGAGTACACGTCATCATATCCAGCATCTTCAAGAAGCGCCCCAATACATGGGGTAAACTTCTTATCACTCACCATATAATACTTAGCATATAACCTAAGCATAGCGACGAGATCGTGTGGTACTTCCACCACCCCACGCACCTCTTGAAGCTTAGAAATGAAAGAATCACGATTAAAACGAGAATATACATTATTAAAAGTGGTAAGGTGTGTTTGTATCACACCCTCTATCTCTTTCACTTTCTCTTCATGAAAAAATTCCTTAAAAGAAACTTTCCAAACAGTCCCCATACTTTCAAATGTAAGCACATGTGAAAAACGCTCCGTCTTCATAGATAAGCTTATTCAAGTCCCGGGAAAAAGTCAGTAACGATGTATGCTCTTTTTACACCGAGCGAAATGAGGAGGTCTTTATATGCTGACACCATCATAGGTGGACCGGAAATATAAAAATACGTATCGGTGATACTTTTTATATGAACACCAAGCATCTCTTTTGTTAACATTCCAGATTCATATCCTTCAACAGTTTCTTTAGAAAGACTTACCACTGTTGTAATTCCTAAAGTATCTTTTACTTCTTGGAGAACATCCTTATAGGCAATATCTTCTCTTTGATTAACAAAGTAAAAAAGACTGAGGTTACGTTTTTCTTTTGTATGAAGAAGCGTACGAAGCATACTTATAAACGGTGTAATTCCAATACCTCCAGCAACACACACCACTGCTTTTGTTGTGTCAGTTGGAAGCACAAAATCTCCTCGAACAGAGTTTACAAGAAGCGTATCCCCTTTTTGTAAATCAGCTAACTCTTTTTTGAAAGTACTCCCATTATCCAAAATCTTAACACCAAGCTTAATATCTTCATCGTATGGAGAGGAAGCAATAGTAAAGTAACGCTTTGTTCCACGAACATCTTCTTTATGATGTGGAAGTGACCACTGCATATATTGCCCAGAAATATATGGAATAGGTTCTTTTTTTGTAAAAGTAAACTCAAATGTATTTTGAGCTATTTGTTTTTTTTCTTTAAAGAAAAGGAGTGGTTTAGTTTTAAGAGAAACTGTAAAAGCAAAAAAATTTCCTAAAATAAGTGCAAGCTCGGGTGAACTATAAAGAGGCGGAAATGCGTACGGAAATGATGAGAGCACACCCACAAGAGCTCCATATATACCTTGAGTAAGGTTACGCGCCGGTATAGTAAACGGCTCAGTCACCATAATGATACCAAAGAAAAGAAATGGCCAGGAAATAAGATGTTGAGTAAATGCTTCATCTATTCCGCGACCACTAAAAAGTGCATATGCAGTGACCGTAAGAAGACTTGAAATAACGTAACTAAAGAAAAGGCTGTAGCACTTTAGCTTTCGTAGCATAAGGAAAGCAAGAAGAAATACTGTTGGGAAAAAGTACACCGCCCCGACCCACCATATTGAAAGTGTTGAACCAAGAACACCGAGAAACACAAGACTGAAAGCAACAGGGTTAAAGATATGACGCAACCTGTATGCAACAACATACTTTGAAGCAACCATAATAAAAGAAGCTGCAGCCATCATAAGAATATCTCCCTTTTCAGTAGATGGCGCAAGAATAAGAAACAAAATAAACAAAGAGATATAACTCGATTCTGCACTTACCTCTGCACTATACAGTTTACGAAACAGAAAATGACTACAAAGTGTCACCGAAGAAATAACAAGAAGGCTTACCAAAAGCTCCACAAAAGAAAAAGAAACAAATCCTAAGAAAGTTCCAATGAACGCCTGAATAATGAGAAGTAAAAGTGCGTACAAAATAATTTTGTACATTGTGGTTGTGTCGAGGAATCGATCAAGTAAACGTAACATATCTTAAGTATAGCAAATCATGTGATATGCTAGACATTCTCATGCTTTCCTCAAAAGATTTTTATAGCGTAATTGCTTCTTCATATAACAGCTACTGTAAATATTCAGGAATAGAGAAAGATACAGAAGAAACAATTACACTTATTAAACAATACACACCAAAAACAGTGCTTGAGTTTGGTGTTGGCACAGGAAGATTTGCAAAAGCATTTCTTAAAAGAAATCCGGATATTACCTATGTTGGAGTGGATAGTTCTTTGTATATGATTGAACATATACAGGAAAATGGTGGCACATATACTGCTACTGATATTTTTTCTTTTTTAAAAAAGTGTACACAAAACGGAACATGTTTTGATGTACTTATTGCGCCATACACTGAGCTACATCACATAGAAACAGCTAAACAATTAAAGCTAATTAAGCTCATGCAGCAAGTTGCAAAGACAATACTTCTTAATGTATTAACAAAGGAAACTGAGATGTCTCTTTTTGCTACACAACAAAAAGTTGCTGTTACCTATATTCATAACAACACCCCTTTCACAACAGAGATATATCCGATTCATCAAAAGATAAGAGACGTATGTGAAGAGAAAAATCTACCAAGTGGGGAGAGAGTAAACACAATCTTTGAACAAAGGGCTTAACATAACCATCGACCAATTATCGGTGGTGATTTGTTTTTATATGGCAAAACACCTATAATTATAGTCCAACTGTTTCAAATACAACCCGAACGAAAAGGAGTTTGTGATGAGAGTAAGCTGGCATGTTGTTCTTTTCCTTTTTTTCTTGAACATTTTTTCTCAAAAAGTTCACGCAGACAGTCTTTGGTGGCCATGTGACTCAACAGAAATCGGTGCGAACCTTTGGCTTGTCTCTCAACATGGAAACCGTAGCAAAGAAAGTAAGTCGAAACGTAAACTCAATGAGAAAAACTACGGGGCCGGCCTTACCGCAACCTGCGGCGACTATCTTGCTTTCCAGTACGATCAGTTGAAAAATTCCCAATTTGGAAAAACGACCATACTTGGGGCAACGCTCAACTTAGAAAGTCCTAAGTTCCACGGTTTCTTTGTTGGGGCACGTCTTGGAAAGGCTCGCTTAACGTACGAAGTACCACGCTACAACACAACGCTGTCTGGTTACACAACCATCACCTATTTCACTCTTGGATATAAAGACCTGAGACTCCATGTCGCGCCTGTTCCAAAACAACCTGATGTCAAAATCTATTTCTTAAATTGGACGGTACATAAATGGTGAAGATCTCATCCCCCGACTACAGTTGTGGGGATTTTGTTTTAATATCGTTACAATTAAGCGAACAAAACCTACTTTACCTTTCAATTGGAACCCATTTACCAAATGGTACATCAGGAAGCTGTGTTGAATCAAGTGCCCAAACCTCTTTATCAGAAAAAGTTCTACCAAATCTCTCCATTGCCCAAGCGTCATCTAATAATCTTGTTCTTGTATCCCATCCAGGCCCCGGACCTTTTTCTATTGTTGAATGTGCGTAATACTGTCGCAATGTATACCCAGTATCGACATATTCACACATCACACCGTTAATCTCTTTTCTGTCACCAAACCTTAAAACTTTAATATCAGAATTTTCAAGGTTGTTTATTGGTTGAGGTATAAAACTTTCCATATAAGAAAGTATATCAAAGCTCCCAGGATTTGGTCACCTCGCATATGTTTTTCTATTCATCTTTGGACTCAAACAAAACCTCTTAACCTCGACCCCCAGAAAAAGTGACAAAATAACTACAAAGAAAAGCCATTGGCTCAACTTTTCTTTGTAGTTATTTCGTAGCCACTTTTTCGCTTCAAATCCACGTAACAGCGCGCAAGCGCTGTTACCCGATAGTTACACAACAGAAAATCCCCTTTGGGGGATTTTCTTTATTGTGTGCCATAGTAGAGGAAGTTAGAACTATTTTTGAGAGAAGGAATGACGCTGCTATCTATATTCCTTCATTCTACCCTACCCCTGAAATCACTACTTCAACTTCTTCTGTTGCTTTTTAGGAGCTAATGCTTTCTTCGCTTCCTTCTCCATCTGCTTGATTCCTTTCTTCACCTCTTTAATATGTTTCTCTGGTTTTATATTTTCTGGTAGCTGTCCACCAATATCCTTGATTGTCTGTCTCACTTTTCCACCAACCATAAAGTGAGTTCTTCTTGCATCAT
>CAYJED010000004.1:0-93475 GCA_964369115.1 uncultured Candidatus Saccharibacteria bacterium | reverse complement strand
CTACAATCTTTCCAAGATCTCCTGCATTACGACTGATACGGTCTGGTGCCCATGTCAGGATTCCATTGAACTTCTTGGCTCGTATTTCATCAATAATTTCGTTGAATACTGGTCGTTGCCCAGTCTCTTTTGCAGAGTGAGATTCTCTTTTCATCGCTACTATCTCAAGCCCTTCTCGTTCAGCTAGTTGCAACATCTCCTTAATCTGTGAATCTATAGAAAGAACCTGTCTTTCCTCAGATTCTGTTGATTTACGAGCATAGAGGCAATACCTTGTCTTTATTGGTTCTGTTAATGATTTAGCTAGTTCATAGCCCTTGGGTGCTGTTGTTTTCATATACATACATTGATGACGCAAATCAAAGGAAGTATCAAGAGCGTCCCAAGAGGGTTGGTGTTGGTAAGTTTAAGAAGTAGATTATAAAACACCTAAGAGAAATGTTATAATTTCTATATGAACTTTAGAGAAAAATCACCCACAGAAGTAGCGGGTCAGGTTAAAAAAGTAAATGAGATACTTGGGGTACCGATCACCCTTCATTCATGGGAAACAATGAATAAATATGAGATAGAAGAAAAATACAAAGTAAGATATGACGCTTATCTATCGACACTTCGTGAATCAAGAAAAGAAATCAAAAATGAAGATGCTATAGTTCGTTCACGTGAACGCATAACAATGCTAAACAATCTTCAAAATTTTATTGATTCACATCAAGAAAGTATTGATGATGCTCGTGACGAACGTCATGCTTCTGTCTATCAAGATTTGCAAGCATTTCTAGAAGCTGGAAAAATGGAAGGTTACGTAAAGCTTCCTACGGGGGTTGGTAAAACAGTTATTTTTGCACATCTTATTGAAGCACTTGGACTACGGACACTTGTTGTTGTTCCAACAAAAGTACTCATCAACCAAACTGGGGAACGCTTTGAACAATTTACAGATATTGAATTTGGTAAGTTATATTCAAAACAAAAAGATGTAGACAGCTATGTAACTATTACCACATACCTATCCTTTGTTCGAAATATAAAAAGCGGTCTACTTGACCCAACTAAAATACCTCTCCTCATCCTTGACGAAGCACATCGCGCGCTTGGTGATGAAACAAAGAAATCCCTAGAGCTTTTTACAGGAATACAAATTGGCTTTACTGCTACAGACATGTATTCAAAAGATAAAAATGTAGCAGAGGTTCTTCCTGAGTGTATTCACTCAATGTCACTTTCAGAGGCTATTCAAGAGGGAGCTCTTGCTACAACACAAACAATACACGCTTTTACTGAAGTTGATCTTAGTTCAGTGTCTATGTCTGGTGATGAATACAACCAAGAGGAGCTTGCAAAAGCCGTGAACGTTGCTGGTAGAAATAAGGCTGCTATTGAGCTTTATCAGAAAGCATTCTTAGGAAGAAAGGCTGTGTGTTATTGTTCTGGGGTTGATCATGCAAATACCTTAACAGAACTTTTTAAAAAGAACGGCATATCAAGTGCTGTGATTACACAAAATACCCCAGAAGAAAGTAAGGGCGACATAATCGGGAGAAAAGAGATTTTTACAAAATTTAAGAGTGGAGAAATTCTTGTCCTATGTAATGCAAGAGTTCTTATTGAAGGATTTGATGAAGATACCTGTTCCGTTGGTTTTAACCTTCACCCGACCCGATCTCTTGTGGAAGCTGAACAACGCGGAGGGCGTCCAGGACGTCTTGATTCAGCTAATCCAGACAAAGTAAGTACTATAGTGGATTTTATTGATAAAAATGCAAAAAAGAAACCTGTACTTTTTTCGGAAATTCTTGGGGGTGCTTACGTAGTTCAGAAAGGTAAAAAACAAAATATAAGTAATTTACTTGATGAAGTAGTTGTAACGAATGAGTCACATTTAGTGCATAATGATCGGAGTGCTAATAAAATTGAACGTGATATTGAACTTCTTAAGTTAATTTCTGTAGATGATTTACGCATAAGTGTAGATTCACAAGAAGTATTAACAGTAACTAGAGAATATACAGAATCCAGAGAAAAGAAGGAGTTTGATTTTTGGATTTTAAAGGAAGAGGTTCAAAATGCTGGTATACAAAGTAGTGGCGAATATGAAGATACCTCAAAAGCAAATGGATGGCCAGCCAATAGTACTTTAAGAAAAAATGAAAACTGGAAAGGTTGGGATGATTTTTTAGGCAGGACACCTTTTGAATTCTTTAATCTGAAAAAAGATGTTATTTCTAAAGGGGTGAAAACAAGTGGTGATTATGCTCAAATGAGAAAAGATTATGGTTGGCCGACAGTGTCATCACTCCAAGGAAAATTAGAATGGGGAGGCTGGGATGATTTTTTAGGGAGAGAGGAGAAGAAAACGTACACTCTAGCGGATTTAAAATCTCTTATTCTTGAATTAAATATTAAAACAAGAAATGAATATGAGAGAATTGCACCGATTCATAAATTGCCATCAAAAAAAGGGTTGATAAAACTCCCTGACTGGAAAGGTTGGGATGATTTTTTAGGGAGAGAGAAGAAAATTTCTTCTTTTGAAGAATTGCAAGCAGTAGTTAGGAAAAGTGGTATTTTGAATAGTAAAGATTATGATTCATTAGCTCCATTAAATAATTGGCCCGCAGCAGCAACGGTAAGAAAAAATGAAAACTGGAAAGGTTGGGATGATTTTTTAGGGAGAGAAGTAAAGGTAGAAAAGTTTGATTTTGATAAAATAAGACAAGAAGTTATAGATGCTAAAATTAAATCTAGTACAGAGTATTTTGAATGTGCCTCTTCTCATGGATGGCCAAGTGATTTTCTTTTAAGGAATAGTCCATACTGGACTAATTGGGATGATTTTCTTGAAAGGAAATCTTTTAATTTTGATAATTTAAAGAAAGATGTTCGCTCCTTGGGTATAAAAAGTAGTCATGTTTATAAGGATATGTCTCCAGTAAACGGATGGCCTAGTGAAACGTATTTAAGGTTAAGACCTGAATGGAAAGGTTGGGATGATTTTTTAGGGAGAGAGGAGAAAAAGCTTTATAGTTTTTCTGAGCTAAAACAAGAGGTTTCAAAGCATGGAATTTATTCTAGCAAAGAGTATGGCAATAAATCTGCTCAGTTAGGGCTTCCTTCAATGAAAACTTTGAAGAAATTTCCTGAATGGAAAGGTTGGGATGATTTTTTAGGTAGATTTTAATTTATAATTTATGAATACTTGGCTATTTTACTCAGTTCTTGGGTTGTTACAAATTGGACTCATGATGTCCTTGTATAAAGTACCTGCCGCAAAGCAGATAAGTAAGTATACCCTCTCATTGTGGTCGTTTTTCTTTGCTTCACTTTTTGCAGGTATAGCCTTTCATAACTTTATTATTGTTGATGTTAGAGTGCTATTCTATTCCTTCCTGTGGGGAACAGGATACGCACTCCTTACTCTTACCCAAATGCATGCGCTTCATAAACATGATACGAGTGGAGTCTATCCATTTACAAGTCTCGTATCAAATATTTTTGTTATTATCGGAGGAGTCTTTTTCCTGAATGACATTATTTCACCACTTCAGTGGACTGCTATCGCCCTATCGGTATTCTTGTTTATCGCGGCACATTCAAGTAGTAAGATTCATTTTCTAGGAGAAATATTGCCATTATTCACACTTATTGCCCTTCTTTCAACATTCAATAAATTTGTGCAAAAGGCAGGTGCTTCTAGTTTGGAAGTGCATAACTTTATCTTTTGGCAACTCTCCTTCGCATGTATTGCGTCACTAATAATTCTCATTATTACTACTAAAAAATTTTCCTTTACCGAACTCACTCACAAACATCTCCTTGGATGGGCATTTGCAATAGGCGCACTTAACTTTGGAAGTAACTATGCAATAGTCAAAGCACTTTCTACTGGACCAATTTCTCTTGTGTATGTGACACTCGGACTCTACACTTTCTTCACTGCAATATTCGCGTCACTACTCTTCAAAGAAAAAATAACTAAGAAAAGTCTCATGTTTATCGGGTTATCGTTTCTTGTAGTTCTACTTATTAAGTTTGGTTAAAGTTGTTATAAATAAAAAGTCATGAAAACTAAAACAATTATCTTCTTTGATGGCGACGGAACTCTCTGGTACCCCATAAAGACAAAACACACAGTCAAACCACACTGGATCTATAATGATAAAAGCATCAAAGACCCACATCCTCATCTTATGCTTATCCCTACCGTAGAGAGCACATTAAGAAAATTAAAGAAAATGGGAATTCTAATAGTGATACTTTCGACTCATCCTCATGAAAAAGTTGAAGCGTATAAATTAATCAACAAGAAGGTAAAGTATTTTAATTTGGAGGAACTTTTTACAGAAGTTCACGCTACTCGTGAGCACCATGCATCAAAAGGTGAGTACATAACTGAAATACTAAAGAGACTCAATATTCCAAAAACAAAAGCCTTAATGATTGGCGATAATTATCCATGGGATTATAAGCCAGCGAGAAGTATCGGCGTGGACGCTTTGCTTGTCGAGTCTGAATACATGAAGAAAGACAAGAGGTTGAAAGTTCTAAGAAAATTCTCTGATCTTTTAAATTACTTATAACAAAAATTTAATTTATAACTTCCCCCACCATCCTCTAAACGATTCATTCATCTTTTTCTCTGCAAGCTCTAAGCAGCGATTTGTCACTGGAGTAGCATCGTCTATAGATATTTTCATATCGTGTATATAGATTTCAACATGGTGTCGTATGTCATCTTTCATGTACAATCCTTCCTCCACTTTTTCAGCAATAATGAGGATCTGTTCATTGAGTAAGTTAACCTCTTCCTTGATGACATTCGTATAGGTATCCCCGTAAAATAAGAGGTCTACTTCAAAGATTTTTGATGCCTTCTCGAGAAACACATTGAAGTACAATAACTCAGCATAGTACTGTAGAAAAGGTCTTCTTTTTATGAAACCAAGAAGGCATCCAAACACGAGTAACTTCTCGACTTGCTTCTTGTAATCACTGATGAACGGTAACTCCTCATCTAAGTAATAGAGACTTTCTCCCGTGATGGATTTGTAGTATTTACGTATAGTGAATAATTCCTTCTGTCTGTCTTCGATTACAAGCTTTCCACTGTCAGTGTACCCTTGTAAGAAGTCTCTCTGTTTTGCTTTCTCCTTCATCCATAGTTCCATGAGTTCATGGTGGGGTAACTTGGTGTCGATGTCATTACAAGTGATGTAGGTAGCACTGTTACAAAGTGGTACATAATCTCGAAAGAAGAGTCCACCTTGTATCTCATCGTGAATGATGGTTCGTAACTCATGTTTGATATTTAGCACCTTAGCTACTTTTGCTTTAAGCTCGTCTTCATCTTTGTGCTCAATGCGGAACTTTTTCGCTAACTTCTCTGCAAACACAACAAGCGGGATACTGGCAAAGTACCCATTAAAGAGTATGTTTATAAAGTTAAGACTTCTATCTGTGACGAGGCTTAAGTACTCCCATGGAATGGAGTTGATGATTGTATCGGTCAGTGTGTCTACTTCTTCTTGCGTTAGTGCTGTCTTCCCGTTTAGGATGTCATACAACTTTTCCTCGTGGTCAAAGTATTGAGTACTCGTTTCTGCATCAGGGTCAAGAGCAAGGACGTCTTTCTGTACTTTAGGTGGTAGTCCATCAAAGGTAAGTCGGTGGAGGAGTAGATTGTAGTCGAGTCCAGTATTTCTCAATATCTCGCTCAGTGCTTCATCATCAAATCCTTTTCCAGATAAGAGATTCTTCGGTTCCTTGCTATACATCAAATAGGCAAGTACTCGTTCCATACTTCGTATGTCGATGATGGTGTTTAAGTAGGTGGTCTGAACGTCTATTTTAAGAAGTTGTATAACATCCCATGCATTGTAGTACTTGTTGTATTCCTGTGCTTCATAGCTATCCTTTGGTCTCCATCCGCTTGAAAGTGCGTAGAGGTCAGACGGGGTGAGTGATTTCATGCCAGTCTTCATCTCATTAATTTCATCATGAATACAGAAGAGTATTCTCTCCTTAGGGGTGAGGTTACCAGTACGTAGTAAATCAGATATATTTTTCATAGCTATTTTCTTTGTTTAAGTTGTTGCTCTAAGAACTCGACTCTGTTCTTAAGCTCAGTGTTCACGATGTTCTTAGAGAGCGACAGTGCGAGCTTTGAGATGAGCGTCGCTTGTCTAAGGGGTAGCTTTCTTTCAGACACACGCATGAGAGCATCTGAGAGAATTTCATTGATTTCCTCTAGTGTGAGGACTTTCTTTTTGTTAGGTTCCATAGTGTTTAGTTGTTTTCTATAATTTCAAACCATGCACGTACTTCTTGAGCTTTACCGTGCTTACTAGCATTCTTGTAGAGAGCGAGCACCACGTTTGGTGTAAGACTTCTTGCCCACGAGTTGATGGAGGTGAGTAGTCCTTCCTTCTCAATACGCTTGTTCCAGTCAGTGAGTGTGCCTGGGTCTTTGATGCCGAACTTGGTTGCAAATTCTCCTTGTGTCTTGATACTAAGAAGCTCAATCGTTATATCATCAGCAATACCAAACTTCTCAAGCATGATCTTTGGCTGACCTTTGAGAAATGAAGGGAGAGACTTCCAAAGAACGTAAGAGTTAAAGTCTTGCTTACGGTATACTCCAATATTTCTTTTGGTTGTCTCATCCATCAGTCAGCTCGCTTGACTGCTTTTTGCTTGGTGAGCTTCTCAAGCCGAGAGAGTATGATTTTCACATATTCAGGATCAAGCTCTATACCAATACACTTTCGACCTAAGTGTTCACATGCAATAGCAGTCGTTCCGCTTCCTAAGAAGGCATCGTAGACGTAGTCACCGATTACTGTAACGTTCGGGATTATTTTCCTCAGTAGTCCTACAGGCTTCTGTGTAGGATGAAGCTTAGAAGATCGTGGCTTTGGGTGGTAGATAACACTCTTTGCTTTAGATCTCTCCATCTTGTGCTTTCCATACCAACCGTATGCAATGACTTCAAATTGAGACAAGTAATCCTTCATACCCATCACTGGCTGATTTTTAAGCCATATGAGCATCTGACTAAAGTGGATGTTTGCCATCTGCATACCAGTACGCAGTCCTAGAAACATGGTATCTGAGTTAAAGATATGGAAGGTGTTGTATCTGTCCAAATGAGGAATGACACACTCAGTCCACTTCTTGGTGAACTGTACGTATTCGTACTCACTTTGTATCTGGTCGCCAACAATTACCTTGGCATCTTTAACACCAAGACTTACAATGTCCTTTTTGCTCTCAACATACGCTACACCGTATGGCGGATCACTAATCACTGCTCGTATCTTTCTGCCATTCACTACCTTACTTACAAAGAATCTATCAAGTGAATCACCACATGCAATGGTATGTCCTGCAATCTCAAATATGTCTCCGTTATTTACTACCATAGATGAGTTTTGCTTTCTTACCAGTAAATTTCTCCCATCTATCAATGATGATGGTTGCAAAAATTAAGTCTTGTTCAACACCATGCCATTTGCGATGTAATTGCTCACATGCAATCAAATCACTACCGCTACCACCGAATCCTGAGAAAATGATTTGTCCAGGTGCTGAACACCGCTTAAATGGCTTCTCGTTTAAGCTCACTGGTTTTTGCGTTGGATGTAGGTACTCTTTCGTACTGTCACGCTTCACAATCCATAGGTCTATCATTTCAAGAATCTCATCGTGGAGTTGGTTGCCACTACCGACTTCTTGATTCAAGACTTCGTTGGCATTCTGGAATCCCTTGTTAAGATGTGGTGTACCGATTGTTCCGTAGACACACGGTTCGTATACCTTGTTAAAGGCAATCTTTGGTGTTGGGTTCTGGTTATTCTTAATCCACATACACACTCGTCTACTTACGATCTTGTTATCTCCATAGAGACCTTGAATCAGTCCGATATTTGTAGAATCACACCAGTAGAAGAAATGAGCATCAGGTTTAGCAAACCACAAAGCAGTAACGATACTGTCGTTCATGAATTTCGTGTAGTCTTTCGCTTTCTTGGAATCGTCCTTACCTGAGTAACTACCACCATACTTCTCATTCTTTCCTAGACCTTTAGAGTAATCCAGTCCTATGTTATACGGTGGGTCACAGTAGACAATATCTGCCATATCCTTATCCATCAGTAGTCTAACAGCAGTCTCATCAGTCGAACTTCCTACAAGCAGTTTATGGTCACCAAGTTCCCATATCTCACCAGTCTTTACTTTTGCTACTGTGGTTTCCTTAACAGCTTTCTCTACATCAAAATCATCATCTGACACATCGACGTCATCAAACATACCTTGTAGTTCATCGTCATTGAAACCAACATTAAGAAGCATGTCCATATCAAATTCTCCTAACTTGTCGAAGTCCCATGAACCAGTGTTCTTGTTAAGACGAAGATTGAGTTCCTTTTCCTCGTCCTCCGCAAGTTCACGACTTGGTACCTTTGCTTCGATTTCTACAACACCAAGATCGGCATAAATCTTAAGACGTTGATGTCCACCAATGACACAGTTCTTACGCTTGCCAGTATTTACAATAACTGGTTCTACACGACCGAACTGTTCTACGGATGTTGTTAATTCTGCACGTTCCTTTGCACTTATTTTTCTAGGGTTGTAGTCGGCGGGGATGAGATCCGCTACCTTTACCTTCACTTCCTTCCACACGATGGTTTGAGCCATATACGTTAGTTTTGTTATTACAATTAAAACATCCCGAAGGGTGTGACTTCAGGATACGGTGGATGGGTTGATAAATATTGATGGAATGTTTATCAATTATTCATCAACTTTTTTGTAACGAGGATTGATACGTGCTTTTGTCGTTGTATATTCAATCAAATTCTCAATCTGAGTTTTTACAGCAACGTTATTATTTATCTTTTGTGCAGCAAAATATATCTTATTCTTCGGTGCACTTTTTATATCCGCTTCATTATATTTCCAGTCGGAAAATATCTCATCGTTATGTTTCCAGTCATCATCTTCAGCTTTTAAAAGAGAAGCCATGAGAAGTGATGCATCAGTGTCTTTGCCTTTAGCTGAGAGATTTATCTCCTCACCAGCAAACTTGAGTAGTCCTTTTGATGCATCAAAGCCATCGATAACATTTTTAGGGTTTTCTTTCTTGTACTTGTTATTGATTTCCTTTATGAAAATATCCTCGAGTGTTATGTTGATACAAATGAATCTGTTCCTATCTTTTTCACTAGAAACATATTCTTTTTTATACTCTATCTCTTCCCATACGTTATTCACTTTTAAGTATCCTAAATTCTGAAGTGCATGCACCGTTTGCAAAATACAAAAATCTGGTAGTTGTTTTAAATTCCCATCCTCGTCGACTGCTTTTCTGATGATAAAATTATTGCCATAAAATGAGATCATTCTGTCCTCTTCAATTAAGTTGATGAGACACTGTTTTTGTAGATCAAATTGGTAATAATTTTTCTTAACTATCGCTAGCTTGTTATTGATAAGGTTGTCCAAATATTCGTTGATGTTATTTTGAATCGCAGTTCTAATCTTGTTATCGATCGTATACTCGTCTGGTGTAAAATACGTTGAACCATAGATATCAGCCCACGCCCAAGACATTGCACCAACATCACTAAACTTAATTTTTTTCTCTGCTTTTATTGCCTTAAAAAGTTTGTTCAAATTCTTTTTCTCGTCCTCAGGTTTATCATCTATCTCACCTTGTATTTCAGCATTTTGCACGTCCGTGTTATATCTAGCTGATATTTTAACAGGGAGGTCTACTGTATCCGTAAAACCATAAAGTCTTTTGAAGATTTGGTAAATATCCTCCTTTCCTATACTGAACCTGTGCATTCCAAATTCTCTTTCATCTAGATCAGAATAGTTCTTATCGACTACCAAGTTTAAGAATTTTACATAGGTAAAAAACTCTTGATCGGTAAGGTAGTTGTTAAGATCGCTTATCATAGATACATTTTACCATTTTTGAATATCATTAAGAAATTTGAGCTTAAAATTGAAATGCCAAAAAGAGTAAGCTAAGCTTTTCTCAAAGCTCTCAATATCTCCTTGTTTGCAAAGCCTTTTCTCTTAGAATCTCCTTTTTTCAAATATTCAAAGTTTTGGCATTTGTTGGCATTTGGATAGCGACCCACATACATATTTTAGAGCTCGGGAAAGATGCTAAAATACTCTTATGGGGTCTAGACCTGTGGGTACTTAACCCACAATCACCGCCAACACAATTTATTATCGGAGTCAACTCACTTGCCTGAGCAAGTAGTGCGACTCAGATAGATAGGAATTGATTAAAAATACACGATTGATTCGTGTATTTTTAATATGCTCAAAATGTTAAAATCACTATGTTAGGTTATGTCAAAAAAATCCAAGAAAAAACAGAAGGGTCCTAAAAAGCAACACTTTGTACCAAGGTGCTATCTTTCTGAGTTTACTGATCCAAACACACCAGATGGTCAAGAGCCTTACCTCTGGGTTTTTAGTAAGGATGGCAAACAGAAAAAGAAAAGAGCCCCCTCAAATACTTTTACAGAAAATCATTTATACACTATTGAATTTAATGGAGAAAAGGATTTTTCTATCGAAACAAACCTCTCAAAAATAGAAGGAAAATTTGCAGAGGTAATGAAAACTATAAAGAATAAAAAGCCTCTATCAGATCATGAACATGCACATTTGTGTATCTTTGTTGCAGCACAACTACAAAGAACACTTCGCTTTAAGAGAAACCAGGAAGGATTCATTCAGCAAATAATTGATCATGGCACACAGATAGCACTAGCACATGGAGTTACTGATTCAAAACAAGTTAAAGAATGGACGGAAGCTAAAAAGGATATTCACAAACTCCAATTGGTAGAAGGTCTGCCATTCTTAGCGAACATACTTAAACAAATGAACATTGCTTTTTTGTGTTCTCCAAGTGTTACCAAGTACCCATTTCTCTCCTCTGATGAGCCGTGTGTTCTATTTAACCCAGATCTACAGTGGCAACGATTCTATGGTCCTGGTTTCGGACAGAAGAATGTTCAACTCACTTTACCACTGTCTCCAGAAATAACAGTAATGTTTTCTTGGAATAATTATCATGGATATGGTCTTTTAACTGGAGCACAAGTTGAAGATTTAAACCGTATGACTCGAGGCCATAGCGATAAGGAATTCGTTTCATCAACACCCCATAGAAAATGGGTGTGGTTCTATAAAGTTCCTCTGGATCCAGTATTTATCTTTAAAGTTTTACGATACAAGATAAAAATATTTATTCATGACTATAAGTCAAAAAGGCTTTGGAAAAAACATGACAGAAAATATGGAAAAAATTAAAGAAGAGATATTGAATATTGTCAGTTCTGAGTCTGATCTGAATATTGTCCTGCAAAGGTTGGGTGACCTTTTAAGCACATTAAAACCTATACAAGATGCCGATAGGATTCATTTGGTATGTAACGCTTCTATACTGTGTGCGGAAAAACTGGACAGGACTGAAATGTTGGCACAATTTTACATAATGAAAGCGAAGGCAGAGATTACTAAACCAGCTACACTTATTCATGAGATGAAAAATCTTACTCTTGCGCTTGGGTGGTTTAGCCACGCTTTAAAAAATGAGAAGAATAGGTACGATGAATTAGATAAAAAAGTAAATGAATCATGGAATACAATTCAGTCGTATCTCAATACTGGCTTTGAGTACTTAAGAAAGAAAGCGTATGTCGGTCCCGCTGGTTATTGCTATCAAATAGCAGGAGAGGTATACGGTACTTTCTACCTACAATTCACGCTATATAAAATGGGTTCTGGTAGACCATGGAGATCAAAGATTGCTATGTTAAAAATAATTCGTTTTTTAAACATGGATCTTCTTTTCTTGATAGATAAAGAATCTAGAAAGAGAGCTGTTACTATCAGAAAAGACTCCATAAGATATATAAGGGAAGCAATTAGGTGCTTTAAGGAAGAGCAAGCTTGGGGCAACCTTGCTGATACTTATCTGACATTAGCAACGGAGTACCGATCGTTCAATAGCCCTATAAGGAGTAGGTATGCCTTGTATAAATCAGAAAAAATAACTAACCGTTACAAAATAGCTAATATGGTTGAGAGATTAAAACTACACAAATCAAAAAATATTGGTCTTTTTGATAACTAGTCTATTAGCGTCAGCTTCTTATCTTTATACACAATCCGGCTTCTCAAATTCGCCAGCAACTCTCTTTTCTCAGTCACCATTCCTTCTTTTAGAATATACTTCGCATAGTTGCGAATGTCGGTCACATGATCTGTTTTTGATTTCACTGTCGTCCCTAGCACTGACCGCTGGAATATATTGAATCTCGCCATCTCATCCTCCAGTTTTTGTCTCATGCCAAGTTCGTTGATATTTACTTGGTCTAGCATCTTGAGCAATTCAGTTATCAGATCCTCTTCTCGTATGTATTGATTCTTGCAATTCCTGTCTCTTGACCTTGCACAGGAGTAGTAGATGTACTTCGCATGAGTCCCATCTTTGAGCTGTTTCCATTTTTCCTCTGCAGATATGCCACTCTCGCAGTATCCGCAGGTAAATAGTTTTGTGAATGCAAACTCTTTGTTTTCTCGCTGTATATTATCTCTCTTGAGTTGCGCTTGAGCCTGATCAAATAGTTCTCTTGTGATCAACGCTTCATGTTTTCCCTGATACCAATTACCACTACCTTTTGGTGATTCAAAGGTTCCGTAATAAAAGTGGCTTTCCAGTATTCGATATACCCCCGCGAGTGTTAGAGGCTTATTACCCCTGGTATAAAAATTGGCTTCAAATCGAAGCCAATTGTATATCTTGCGACCGCTCAGTTTTTCATACGCCACTTTCTCAAATATCTTCTTCACGATTGGTGCTCGTAACGGATCAACTACCACTTGGCACTTTTTATCCATATCCTTTTGATTCAAGTATCCCAATGGTGCAACTCCAGGCCATAATCCCATTTCTACTCTAGTTCGCAATCCTCGCTTCACATTAATACCTCGGTTGTCGTTCTCAAGCTTTGCCTGCGATCCGAGGATCATTAAGAGGAACTTCTCATTGGGATTATTAGAAAATGTTTGCCCAAATGTCCGTATTTGAAGTAGCTTACCTGCATCCATGAGATCCACTATCTTTCCCAAGTCACCGGCATTTCTGCTAATTCGATCAGGTGCCCAAGTTAATATCGCATTGAATTTCTCTTGTCTGAGCTCTTCGATTATTTCATTGAACACGGGTCGTTGCCCTGTCTCTTTGGCAGAGTGGGACTCTCTTTTCATTGCCACAATCTCAAGGCCTTCTCTTTCTGCGAGCTGTAACATTTCCTTGATCTGTGAATCTATTGAAAGGACTTGTCTTTCTTCTGATTCCGTCGATTTACGGGCATAGAGGCAATATCGTGCTTTTATTGGCGTTTGGACTACTTGGGTCATTTCGTAGCCAATTGGTGCTGTTGTTTTCATACAGCTACATTGATGACGCAACTCGCCCTAGGAGTCCAGAGCGTCCCGAGTGGTAGGTGTTGGTAACTCAAAAATCAGTTTTTCTCCTTATTGTCTGAATACCGCTCAAATATCGTCTCTCGTAATTCATGTGTATCGCCGTGACTCAGAAGTCCAGCATAGGAACTTAGTGATTCCTTTTTTGGGTTTTGATTTAAATTTCTGAACATTCTCTTTTTTGTTGATGTCCTCGGTACGCGATGATGCGGAAAATGCACCCAACCAAGAAAGTCCACGCACGAAGCGAATGTTTTTATAAATACCTTATCGGGATGCAGAGAAAGCTTGAGCCTTGTCTCTAAAAATGCAGAGATTTTTGGCAAGACACTTTCTAAATATTTTTTGTCTTTATGCAGGATAACAAAATCATCCGCATATCTGACGCAGTATTTAATTTTCAAATCTCGCTTGAGAAAGTGATCAAACTCATTCATATAAATGTTTACTAGTAGCTGGCTCGTCAAATTGCCAAGAGGGAGACCGACACCGTGTTTGTCTTTGGTATTAAAACTGCCGACTATTTCTCTGAAAAGCCGTATCACATCTTCATCTCCCATCCTGAGTTTCAAAATATCTTCCAAAATTCTGTGATCAATGTTTGCAAAAAACTTTCTGATATCGCACTTTAACACCCACACCGTTTGGATATGATTTTTAGAAACTTTGCGCGCATAGTCTCGGAATCTATCAAGCGCACGGTGCGTGCCTTTGCCACGACGACATGAGTATGAATCAAAAATAAATTTAGGATCAAAATATGGATACAAAATTCTATAAATAGCATGGTGAAGTAACCGATCACGAACACTCGCCTTATGAATATCGCGCGGCTTAGGATCGTTGATACGAAAAGCTTTGTATGGACCGTGATGGTAGGTCTTATCAACGAGTTCACGATGAAGGGCAAGTATATTATCGGTCAGATGCACTGAAAATTGGGCTACATCTTTACGGCTCCGTTTTCCATGGAGGAATTCTCGCCATGCGACGAGTAAGTTTTCGACAGAAATGATATTATTGTAGATATGAACCGAGCTACTAATCTCCCCCCCCCCCCCCGACTTTCGCACACCAACAACGCCTCGATTCTCAACAGGATTAAAGAGGGCTATTTGATTTGGGTTAATATTGTTCCGCATATTGCTAAAGGGGCACGCTATACAATTGGCTCACGAATTGAGAACAAGTTTCTCGATCTGCTTGAATTGTCATACATTGCCTATTTTATAGAAAAAGATAAGAAAGAGGAGAAAATTAATGAGTGTATTTTGGTGTTAGACACACTAAAGTTTCTTGTTTCTGTTGCATGGGAGGGCAAGCTTATTTCAAACGCTCACTGTGAGAGCGTTGCATTGAAACTCGAAGAAGTTGGCAAGATGTTTGGCGGTTGGAAGAAAAATCTTGCCAACCCTGAAAAGAAAAACCGCGACATGTAACATGAGGTCGCGGAAAAGAAAATAGTTTCGGAGACGGAACACGAACTTATTGTCCGGATTCCACGTGTTGTCGGGTTTCGCCCAATTGTTGTTCAGCCACAAACCGTCATCGTTGCGTTCGAGGTTGAAGACGTTCGGGTTGCCGTCGGAGTCAGCGTTTGTGCGGCACGCCATCCATCTCACCGCCGACTTAAGCGCACATGATATGCCAGAAGCCGTGCTGTATCGTTATGCGTGATCGAAAATCAACCAGCGCGTCGCACCAAGTTTTTTCTTTTTAAAGACCTCAATGCACATCCTCCGCGAAAAGCCGTAACCGTTCGCGCTCTCAATCTACATGAAGTAAATTGGTCTTGAAAAACCGTAGCCGTTCAATGAAACCAATCTGAAAATAGTATACCAAAAACCTCTTTATTTCGCAGTAATTTATGCTATAATGCGAACCATATATGGAAAAACATCCGCTCCATCTTAAAAGCCCAGAACTCCAAACCTCTCCCGAGGTAAATCGGGCAGTTGTGCGAGAGGAGCGACACACTGGCGAAAAAATGCCGAACGATCCTGCCGAGCGTATCGAGGCATACATGGATCGCTTGGAGAATGTTTTTCTTAACCCTGACGAAAAGAAACGCGAACGCAATCTCGAAATGTTTCGCGATAAAATATATGATGCGTTCATCATAAAGAAGGAGAATTTTCCTGAATCATATTTTGAATTACAGAAACGCATCGCCCGCGAGCGCGGACAAGCAGTAGAGGAAATTCCTGACAATGTCCGTGAACAAATGATGGATGTTGCTATTGAAGATCAGCGGGCATCGCTTGATGCGTGGATGGAGTACCTTACTTCAGACGATGCTATGTACCCAGCGTGGTTCAAGTACTTCGTTTGGAAAAATATCACTAAACTTTCACAGTTCGACAAGGAGCGTGGCGAGTTCAAAAAGCGTACCGATAGTACTGTTGCACCATACCCCGATATCTACCGCGAGCCGTTGGCACAGATTGCTGATATTTATCTCAAGGTAAAAGAAGACAATAAGAATCTCAAAGAGCCTGAAATCCGCGAAGCCTTTTCTCAAAAGTTTCCGAGCTTATACGCCGAACTCATTTCAAAATCTCTCGCCGCTTCAATGGAGAACCGCGAGGAAGTTAAAGGTGAATGGAAAAAATATCAACAAGGACAGAGCGGCGATGCCGAACAATTATTTGAGTCACTTGAAGGAAAAGGAACTGGTTGGTGTACTGCCGGTAAATCGACAGCAGAAACACAAATAGAGAATGGCGACTTTTATGTTTATTACACGAATGATTCAAACGGCGAACCAACCCAACCTCGTCTTGCGATCCGCATGGAGGGCGACAATAGAATCGGCGAAGTGAGAGGTATTCTTCCGCATCAGGGCGTAGAGCCAATTATGCAGGAAGCACTTGATGCAAAACTCCAAGACTTTGGTGGTGAGGCTGATGCGTACCGCAAGAAAAGCGGAGATATGAAAATACTGACCGCTCTCGACCAGAAGCGTGAACAGGATGAACCCTTTACCAAAGACGATTTAGTATTCCTCTACGAAATCAATTCATCAATTGAAGGGTTCGGTTATCAGACAGACCCTCGTATCGCTGAACTACGCAAAGGGCGAAACACCGAGGAAGACATGCTTGTTATTTTTGAGTGTACAAAAGAAGATATTGCTCACGTGCCAAGTCAGATCACAAAAGACACCAAAGCCTATGTCGGACAGCTTGAACCAGGCATATTCCAAAAATTGCCGGAAGGTCTTGAACATGTCTACACTTCATTCCCTGAAAAGAAAATCCGCAGAGAAAGCGTAGAGATCGGAGGCAAGACTACTGAACAGTTAATTGCTGAAATGGAAGCGGCTCACATAAATATTTCTGATTACGCAAAGTCTATGATGAAAAATCGCGACTTCATTCCCGGAAAGACTCGCGAAGAAGCAACACTCATCCGTCTTACTGTCGCTGACCTCGGATTCAAGACAAGCGCTACCACTGACCAAATTTACGAACGCGCACAAACGCTTGGCTTGGAGTTGTGTCCTCCTGATACTGGTCCTAACTATCGTCTTAAATACAAAGATCAACCTCTCAATGAATGGGTACGTATTGGTATGAAGCAAATCGCTGACTCCGGCGGCAGCCCGTACGTCTTCCGCCTCGAACGCGACGTTGGCGGTTTGTGGCTGCGCCGCAGTTGGGCGTCGCCCGACAGCGCGTGGATTCCGGACGTTGAGTTCGTGTTCCGTCTCCGCAAGTCTGAATCTTAGACCTGTTGTCTCTTTGTATTTTTCTGATTCTTTGACTCTTGGGTTCTTTGACCCTTTGGCATTTACTCGCGAAGCGAGTCCGCTCAATTTTTTATAGAGGTGAAAACGGATCAAAATTACGGATCTCTTTTTCGAGCTTATCCATTTCTTTCATCATTCGCATCATGATTTTAATTGATCGCTTTTTCTTCTGCTCTCCATGAAGGCCGAGCAAATATTCCGCATCCTCATCAGGCAAGAAAGAAGCCAGTGAAATATATGAAGCGCACAAAAGCTGAATGCGCTCCTTTATGGCTCGCTTCAGATTCGACTTAGATTCCGGTAAGTCAGAGGCTTTGTTGAAAGCATAACTTACCTCGGATTCCTCATATTTGAAATGCTGGCTGGCCTTGATAACGGCCTCAATATCGTCCACATACTATTAAATGACGCGAAGCACTCGCAAAGTCCAGACTGTTGGTAAACACCTCTAAATAAGCCTTTATTTAGAGGTGTTTTTATGTTAGAGTTCATTTGTACCCCATAGTGTTTATATATTTAGTGCTTCGTCCCCGAAAGGACTGTTTTCTCTTACCTGTTATAGGCAAAGAGGGGCAGTCCGTTTTCCATGGAGGAATTCTCGCCATGCGACGAGTAAGTTTTCGACAGAAATGATATTATTGTAGATATGAACCGAGCTACTAATCTCCCCCCCCCCCCCCGACTTTCGCACACCAACAACGCCTCGATTCTCAACAGGATTAAAGAGGGCTATTTGATTTGGGTTAATATTGTTCCGCATATTGCTAAAGGGGCACGCTATACAATTGGCTCACGAATTGAGAACAAGTTTCTCGATCTGCTTGAATTGTCATACATTGCCTATTTTATAGAAAAAGATAAGAAAGAGGAGAAAATTAATGAGTGTATTTTGGTGTTAGACACACTAAAGTTTCTTGTTTCTGTTGCATGGGAGGGCAAGCTTATTTCAAACGCTCACTGTGAGAGCGTTGCATTGAAACTCGAAGAAGTTGGCAAGATGTTTGGCGGTTGGAAGAAAAATCTTGCCAACCCTGAAAAGAAAAACCGCGACATGTAACATGAGGTCGCGGAAAAGAAAATAGTTTCGGAGACGGAACACGAACTTATTGTCCGGATTCCACGTGTTGTCGGGTTTCGCCCAATTGTTGTTCAGCCACAAACCGTCATCGTTGCGTTCGAGGTTGAAGACGTTCGGGTTGCCGTCGGAGTCAGCGTTTGTGCGGCACGCCATCCATCTCACCGCCGACTTAAGCGCACATGATATGCCAGAAGCCGTGCTGTATCGTTATGCGTGATCGAAAATCAACCAGCGCGTCGCACCAAGTTTTTTCTTTTTAAAGACCTCAATGCACATCCTCCGCGAAAAGCCGTAACCGTTCGCGCTCTCAATCTACATGAAGTAAATTGGTCTTGAAAAACCGTAGCCGTTCAATGAAACCAATCTGAAAATAGTATACCAAAAACCTCTTTATTTCGCAGTAATTTATGCTATAATGCGAACCATATATGGAAAAACATCCGCTCCATCTTAAAAGCCCAGAACTCCAAACCTCTCCCGAGGTAAATCGGGCAGTTGTGCGAGAGGAGCGACACACTGGCGAAAAAATGCCGAACGATCCTGCCGAGCGTATCGAGGCATACATGGATCGCTTGGAGAATGTTTTTCTTAACCCTGACGAAAAGAAACGCGAACGCAATCTCGAAATGTTTCGCGATAAAATATATGATGCGTTCATCATAAAGAAGGAGAATTTTCCTGAATCATATTTTGAATTACAGAAACGCATCGCCCGCGAGCGCGGACAAGCAGTAGAGGAAATTCCTGACAATGTCCGTGAACAAATGATGGATGTTGCTATTGAAGATCAGCGGGCATCGCTTGATGCGTGGATGGAGTACCTTACTTCAGACGATGCTATGTACCCAGCGTGGTTCAAGTACTTCGTTTGGAAAAATATCACTAAACTTTCACAGTTCGACAAGGAGCGTGGCGAGTTCAAAAAGCGTACCGATAGTACTGTTGCACCATACCCCGATATCTACCGCGAGCCGTTGGCACAGATTGCTGATATTTATCTCAAGGTAAAAGAAGACAATAAGAATCTCAAAGAGCCTGAAATCCGCGAAGCCTTTTCTCAAAAGTTTCCGAGCTTATACGCCGAACTCATTTCAAAATCTCTCGCCGCTTCAATGGAGAACCGCGAGGAAGTTAAAGGTGAATGGAAAAAATATCAACAAGGACAGAGCGGCGATGCCGAACAATTATTTGAGTCACTTGAAGGAAAAGGAACTGGTTGGTGTACTGCCGGTAAATCGACAGCAGAAACACAAATAGAGAATGGCGACTTTTATGTTTATTACACGAATGATTCAAACGGCGAACCAACCCAACCTCGTCTTGCGATCCGCATGGAGGGCGACAATAGAATCGGCGAAGTGAGAGGTATTCTTCCGCATCAGGGCGTAGAGCCAATTATGCAGGAAGCACTTGATGCAAAACTCCAAGACTTTGGTGGTGAGGCTGATGCGTACCGCAAGAAAAGCGGAGATATGAAAATACTGACCGCTCTCGACCAGAAGCGTGAACAGGATGAACCCTTTACCAAAGACGATTTAGTATTCCTCTACGAAATCAATTCATCAATTGAAGGGTTCGGTTATCAGACAGACCCTCGTATCGCTGAACTACGCAAAGGGCGAAACACCGAGGAAGACATGCTTGTTATTTTTGAGTGTACAAAAGAAGATATTGCTCACGTGCCAAGTCAGATCACAAAAGACACCAAAGCCTATGTCGGACAGCTTGAACCAGGCATATTCCAAAAATTGCCGGAAGGTCTTGAACATGTCTACACTTCATTCCCTGAAAAGAAAATCCGCAGAGAAAGCGTAGAGATCGGAGGCAAGACTACTGAACAGTTAATTGCTGAAATGGAAGCGGCTCACATAAATATTTCTGATTACGCAAAGTCTATGATGAAAAATCGCGACTTCATTCCCGGAAAGACTCGCGAAGAAGCAACACTCATCCGTCTTACTGTCGCTGACCTCGGATTCAAGACAAGCGCTACCACTGACCAAATTTACGAACGCGCACAAACGCTTGGCTTGGAGTTGTGTCCTCCTGATACTGGTCCTAACTATCGTCTTAAATACAAAGATCAACCTCTCAATGAATGGGTACGTATTGGTATGAAGCAAATCGCTGACTCCGGCGGCAGCCCGTACGTCTTCCGCCTCGAACGCGACGTTGGCGGTTTGTGGCTGCGCCGCAGTTGGGCGTCGCCCGACAGCGCGTGGATTCCGGACGTTGAGTTCGTGTTCCGTCTCCGCAAGTCTGAATCTTAGACCTGTTGTCTCTTTGTATTTTTCTGATTCTTTGACTCTTGGGTTCTTTGACCCTTTGGCATTTACTCGCGAAGCGAGTCCGCTCAATTTTTTATAGAGGTGAAAACGGATCAAAATTACGGATCTCTTTTTCGAGCTTATCCATTTCTTTCATCATTCGCATCATGATTTTAATTGATCGCTTTTTCTTCTGCTCTCCATGAAGGCCGAGCAAATATTCCGCATCCTCATCAGGCAAGAAAGAAGCCAGTGAAATATATGAAGCGCACAAAAGCTGAATGCGCTCCTTTATGGCTCGCTTCAGATTCGACTTAGATTCCGGTAAGTCAGAGGCTTTGTTGAAAGCATAACTTACCTCGGATTCCTCATATTTGAAATGCTGGCTGGCCTTGATAACGGCCTCAATATCGTCCACATACTATTAAATGACGCGAAGCACTCGCAAAGTCCAGACTGTTGGTAAACACCTCTAAATAAGCCTTTATTTAGAGGTGTTTTTATGTTAGAGTTCATTTGTACCCCATAGTGTTTATATATTTAGTGCTTCGTCCCCGAAAGGACTGTTTTCTCTTACCTGTTATAGGCAAAGAGGGGCAGTCCGAGTTCCATAACAGGAACCTTTCGGGGTAGCACCATTATGGGGTACAGGCTCGGCTGTCCCTCTTTGCCGTTTCTATACAAACCAAATATGGATAGCCGAGACATAGAACTGTACCCCTATGTCTCAAACAGAAAAAGAGCTACGCGCTCAAATTTCAGATTTACAATCTGAAATAAAAAAATTAAAGAATCGCAAAAAATACGGACTCGTCTGGGAAGATAAACCAGAGGATGTCGTTTTGCAATGCGAGACGAATATTCCTCTTCTTAAAGAAGTTAAAAGTAGAAAGTTAGTTTCTGATAATTCACTCCCGACGAACATTCTAATCGAGGGAGATAATTACCACTCGCTTTCTGTTTTGAACTATACGCATCGCGGCGCAGTCGATGTTATTTACGCGGATCCGCCATACAATACCGGCGCAACAGACTGGCGATACAACAATGACTATGTAGATAAGAACGACAATTTTCGCCATAGCAAGTGGATCTCTTTTATGGAAAAGAGGTTGCGTTTGGCTAAAAACTTGCTCAAAGAAAATGGCATAATTTGCGTCACGATTGATGATTATGAAATTTCAAGACTGATTCTCTTGATGGAAGAAATTTTTGGAGAATTCAATCATTTAGGAACTGTGCCTATCAGAAACAATCCAGCGGGCAGATCTACAACAAAAGGAATATCTATTACCCACGAATATGCCGTCTTTTTTGGAAAAACAGAATCCGCTTTTGTGTCCAGACTTGATAGAAACCAGTCTCAAATTGACCGATATGATGAAAAAGACGCGAATGGTGCTTTTGAATGGGTTAACTTCCGCAAGCCCGGAAGTATGCGAGAAGAGTCTCCAAAAATGTACTACCCGATCTTTGCAACCAAAGATTCAATTAGGTTGCCTAAATTAACATGGGACGACAATTTAGAAGATTACCAATTATTAGAAAAGCCTAAAAAGGGAGAGGAAATAATCTATCCAATTGATGATGACGGCAAGCAAAGACGTTGGCGTTGGGGTATTGAAAGATTCATGAATGAACAGGATGAATTTCAATCTCGTATACAAAAAAGCAAACTTCAGATTTATGTAAAGGGACGAATGAACGAAGATGGAATTTTGCCTATGACTTGGTGGGATAAGAAAGAATATTCTTCGACTGCTTACGGAACAAATCTATTAAAAGATATTTTCGCAGAACTTCAAATATTTTCTTATCCAAAATCTCTCTACGCAGTAATGGATAGTTTAAGAGTTATGAGTGACAAAAGAGATGCTGTTATTCTCGATTTTTTCGCTGGCTCTGGTACTACAGGTCATGCCGTTCTTGAACTCAATAAACAAGATGGTGGTAATCGTAAGTTTATTCTTTGTACGAATAATGAAAATAAGATCTGTGAAGAAGTTACATATGAGCGATTGAAACGCGTTATTAAAGGATATAAAAACAGAAAAGGAGTGAAAGTCGAGGGTCTTAGTGGGAATTTATCTTACTTTAAAACCGATATGGTAAACGTAGATAAGTTACATCGTATTTCTGATGAGGCAAAAATTAAAATTACTTATCAGGCTGGAGAGATGATCGCACTCCGAGAAAACACCTCAAATGAAGTCGATAAAAATGAGTGGTGGCAAATTTTTGAAGGTAACGGAAAGTTAACCGCTATCTATTTCACGGAAGATAAAACAAAACTTAAAGAAATTATAAAGATTCTTGAGAAGAAAAATCAGCCAACAACGCTGTATGTTTTTGGTTGGGGTAAGAATGAGTATAAGAATGATTATTCTACGAGGACTATCCGTGTCGAAGATATTCCCGAACCGATCCTTGAAGTTTATAAAGAAATTAACCGCATTTAATCTATGTTCGCACTTAAACCATTCCAAGAAACTGCAATCTCACAACTCAAGGAGAAATTCCTGACGCTTTGGAAACTTGGCGATCGTAATTTAAACCTGACTTTTAAATCTCCAACTGGATCGGGTAAGACAATTATGATGGCGCAGTTTCTCCGCGATATTGTTTCTGATCCACGCTTCCAGAATGCTGACGTTGGATTTCTGTGGATCACAAACTCAGACTCGCTTGCGATGCAATCCAAAGACAAACTTTTTTCATATTACGGCGGTGCAAGCGAAAATACGCTCCTTGATTTGAATGATCTCCGTGACGGTTGCATCCCTCGAAGCGGTGTCTTTTTCATAAACTGGCAGAAGTTGGTGTCTCGCGCGCAAACAAACCGTAAGCTCCGCACTGAGGGAGAATTGAATACTACTTTTGACGAATATCTTGAAGCTACACACTCGCAAGGTCGCGAAGTGGTACTTATCATCGACGAGGAACATATCGCCTCGTCCACGGTGCTTGCAAGCGACCTTATCCAGAATGTTATTAAGCCCCGAATTATTATCGGTGTTTCTGCTACCCCGCAAACAGTAGGCGTGACTGTAGACGTTAATCGTGCCGATGTTGTGCGTGAGGGGCTTATCAAAGAAAAGATTATTTTTCAGACAGAAGAAGATTTGGCTAAAAAAGAATTTGCGGGAATGGATCAGGACGATATTCTTTTGACTCTCGCATATAACAAACGAGCCGAGCTTGTGGCGTATTACAAAGAAATTGGTGTTGAAGTGAACCCTCTCGTATTGGTACAGCTTCCAAATGACGACAAAGCAAGTAAGGAGTCAGGTGGAGTAACAAAACAAGCTTTGATAACTGACTTTCTTAAATCAAAAGGTGTTTTTGAGCATGAGATTGCGGTGTGGCTTTCCGAAGATAAGATCAACCTTGAAGACATCGAGAGAAACAATTCGCCAGTATCATTTCTTCTTTTTAAACAAGCCGCCGCGACAGGCTGGGATTGTCCTCGCGCAAGTGTGCTTGTGATGTTCCGTGAGATTAAAAACCCAACTTTTGCTATTCAGACTGTTGGCCGTATTCTTCGTATGCCTCTAGGTTTTCATTTTCCAAAGCCAGAATTAAATCTAGGTTATCTTTATACCAACTACAAAAGAAACGAAGTCATCACGGGTTACTCTAAATCTACAGAACAAAACCGACCTGCCATTTACGGAAGTTACCGCAAGCAATCTGTTAAGCCTATTATGGTTGATTCCGTATTCATGAGTCGTACCGACTATAACGACCTTGGTGATTCTTTCCAAGACGTATTTCAAAAAGTAGCAGATAAGTATTTTGGAATCAATGAAAAAGAAACTAAGGTACTCAAGCGACTGAAAGACAAAGGTTTAGATATATCTGTAACAGTTACGAATGGACTAATCGTTAATGTGGAAATTGACGATTATGATAATTTCACAAAAGAGCTACTGGCAGAAGGTGGAAGCCACGATCAAGAAATGTCCCAGTATGATCTTGAACGCCTATACAACTTATTCTGCTTTAACCTTATTGCAAAGCAGACTGACGAAAACAAGAAATTTGCACCAGAGCGTTCATGGGGAAAGCTCAAGACCGCTCTTAATGTTTGGTTATTGAACAATACAGGAGAAACACGCCATGTTATTTACAACATTATCGTTAACGACCTGTTGAACCAAGCAAGCGTTCTCGCTCCTGTGATCGGTGATGCTCTTGCAGTCTATCGTCCAATCCGTGAACAAGAAGTAAATCGCAAATCTGAGCGCGCAAAACGAACGGAGCAAATTGAGATTCCTCGTGAGAGTCTTTTCTATACCGACCAGTACGAAGAAATGAGTGTGAAGAAATCGGCTATGGCTCCGTTTTATATCGAGAGAGATTACAAAGGCGAAGATAACGAAAAGGAATTCATTAAATTCCTAGAAGAGCACAAAGCTATTGAATGGTGGTACAAAAACGGTGATTCAGGAAGCGAATATTTCTCGCTTGCTTACTACAACCCTGACGAGAATAAAGAAAAACTCTTTTATCCTGATTGGATTTTTAAGACAAAAGACAAGGTTTGGATCGTAGACACCAAGAAAGGATCTACTGCTGAAATTGCCGATACTAAATACAAAGCCGAGGCGCTGCAAGAATGGCTCAAAGGTAAAAAGAATATAGCTGGTGGTATTGCTGTTCAAGACGGCCCGAATGGTTGGAAACTCAATTCAGGAAAGAAATATACTTACTCTCCGAGCTTGAACGGTTGGGATAATTTAAAGGATGTTATATGACCGAGCATGAAGACAAAACCAAATCACTAGAAATACTTGTAAATGCAACAAGAAGCAAGGTTGATTATTTACTCAATGCCGATAACGGACTTGATGCAAAAGCAGGAGTAATGATTCCACTAGAGGGAGCTATTCTCATTTTCTACATACAAAGTTTTCATCATATCCATGCTCTTCAAGTAATACCGATAATGATTCTGCTCTTTTCTGGATATTTCCTTTGGCAAACATTGAAAGTTAAAACATATAATACGGGCGTAGTGGATTTTTATAATGATCCAAAAGATTATCGTTCAATGAAAACTGAAACCCTTTTAGATCAATTACTCTCAGATTATCAAAAAGCGTTTGATGATAATTCAAAAGCTTTGGAAGGCAAGAACAAGGATTACAAACAAGCACTTACATTATTCCTAGTCGGTATATTGCTAATGATTTTTATCTAATATATGGCAAATAATAACTCTAAACCAGCGCCAAAACCCCAGCCAGCGCCACGACCAACACCAAGCCAAGGTCAGCCTGTTCAGAAAGGTGGTAAAGGAAAATAAAAAATTTACATTCCTAGCTTTTTAAACTCCTCAGAATATAAATTAGCAATTTCAGCTACACCGTCATCCTTCTCGGTATCAAACAAGAAACCACCCTCATTAATATCGGGAATGTAATGCGAAGATTTTTCCGTGTAGAGATATTCGGTTGCCGTATCTAGTAGCCTACTCATACTGTGGTTTAAAAGAGCAACTTCTTCTTTGTATGAATTAATGAAATGATCGTATTGATCGGTTATATCAATATCAAACTGAATGGAAAATCTTTCAGCTAGGTTCTTAAACTCGCAAAGTGTTTTGTAGCTTTTAACTGGATACGCATGCTTCTTCACAAAGAGATGCATATTTGCAGCTGGTAAAAGCATTTCAACCTGTCGCTTATATTCAGAAATAAAGAGCAGATTCTCTTTGCAAGCGAGCAAACTAGTGCCGGTTACAATCTCCAGCGTTTTCTTCATTCCCAGTATCTCTATCTCGACAGATCCTTTTTCTAGCTTCTTTGCATCAAACAAACTTTGAAAAACCTGCTCGGACTTTTTCAGTTCCGTGTACCAAGCTGTGAATAGCTCCTTATGATTCTTTTTAGTGTTTCCATTCCAGGTATTGAAACGCTCGCTCATAAAAATCGGTGAGTAGTCATTCACGAACAACCCTTCGTCTAGCCAACGAGATATTGCATCCTTAACCAAAGACTCCATGCTTATATTTTTGTTTTTTACATATTCCTCTAGTCCTGATAAGACTTTGCTTTCAAAATCACTATCGTCGTATTGAATATGTGCATCGTATGCCATCTTTTTGAAGATATCTTCTACGGGTAATTCACCAAAGAAGTGGTGGATCAAAAATCCATCTTTCTCTGATGTACTTTTCTTTATCTTCTTTGCTCCCTCGTAGTACATACCAGAGTAGATACGACCAATGATGAGATCTTTGTCTTGTTTGCTTAACTCAGTACCGTCCTTAAATCTCTCATAAAGAAATACCTCGTCCTCTAAATATCGTTTGTCGCAGTTAGCATATTCATCGAGCAGGAATAAATCATTTTGAATTTCCTTCGGTAGATTGTTGAAGGTGAAAATATGAAGCAGTTTTTGATACTCAAAATAAGTATGCTCAGTAAGAAACTGCATGCTTTCTTCTCTCGGGATATCCTTGAGAAATTCTTGCTCCGCTAACGCCTTAAGCAAGGTTGCATTGAAAACGAAACTATCAAGCACTCTTTGATTTCGCAACAGTGCTATTTCCGCTCTGTTTAAAAACATTTGAGCATCCATCTTCATGGTATTTTCTAAGCGAACAATACCCACATATCTGTTATATTCTTTTGCCTCGATTACTCTTGGGTTCCAGCTATCTATCAATACATACACTTCGGAGTCAGACAACATGCTTTCGCCAGTCTTTTCTTTGTGAATATCATTATGAACAAGCGTCTTCACTCGTTCAAAAGGCGTTATTGATGATCTTCTTAAAATGTTACTGAGATTTTTCATGAGTCTTTATTTTTTCTTAGTATGCTTTCCAAGAATTCAACCCGATCTTTAAGATCAGTGTTCGCAATGTTCTTTGAAAGCGTTGCTGTAAGACGAGCAATCACCGATGCCTGCTTGAGTGGTATTTCCTTATTCAACACCTTGTGAATGGTGTCCGAGAGAATACTATTTATTTCTTCTAAGTTAATCTTTTTCATACTAGTTGTTTTCTATAATCTCAAACCAAGCTCTCACTTCATGAGCTTTGCCGCTTTTGATGATGTTCTTATAGAGCGCAAAGATAACATTCGGAGTCAGCTTTCTTGCCCAAGAGTTGATGTCTTTGACTAGTCCATCTTTCTCAAGTCTCTTATTCCAATCCGTGAGCGTGCCGGTATCGACCTTGTATGTTTTCGAGAATTCAGCCTGAGTCTTTATGGCAAGCAGTTCAAACGCTGATTCCTCCTCAATACCAAATTTCTCAAGCGCTACTCTTGGCTGTCCCTTGAGAAACGAAGGAAAAGACTTCCAAAGAGCGTAAGTCTCGTAGACTTGCTTCTTGTATGGATCTTTTGAAAAGTCTTCTTCCATCATTTCATTAGAGCTTTATCGCTGTTTCGCCAGTGAGCTTTTCGAGTCTTTTGAGCGTAGTTTCTACATATGCTTCATCAAGCTCGATACCGACACACTTTCGACCTAAGTGTTCACAGGCAATAGCGGTTGAGCCACTTCCAAGGAATGGATCGTAAACAATGTCACCGACCTTTGTTGAGTTAGGGATGATTTTTCTGAGCAGTCCGATCGGTTTTTGTGTCGGGTGAAGTCTGGATTTGGTCGGTCGGGGGTGGTAGATAACATTTCTCGCTTTAGACCGTTCCATTCGATGCTTACCGAACCAACCGTATGCAATGAGTTCATACATCGACAAGTAATCCTTTCGGCTCATGACGGGCTGGTTCTTGAGCCAAATTATCATTTGGCTGTAGTAGAAACCAGCGGACTTCATGCCAGAGCGTAGGCTCGGGAACATCGGATCGGCATTGAAAATGTAGACCGCATTGTATTCTTCAAGATATGGAATAACCGCTCCCAAGTATTTGCGGGTAAACTCCCCATACTCTTCTTCGGTTTGGATATGATCGTTGGTTATAGCTTTATCTTCATCAGAGCTAAGTTTCAGAAAGCCTTTCTTATTCTCAACATACGCAACGCCGTATGGAGGATCAGTGACGACCGCTCGTATCTTATTGCTTCCTATGACCTTGCCGACAAATGCCTTGTCCAGCGAATCACCGCAAGCAATGATGTGATCGCCAACTTTGAATGTGTCTCTTTTATTTATTTTCATAGATTTTCTTTGCCTTAAGGTTGGTAAATTTCTCCCATCGGTCAATGACAATGGTTGCGAAGATGAGATCTTTCTCAACGCCACGCCATACGCGATGTAGTTCTTCGGCGGCAATTAGGTCACTACCGCTTCCTGCAAATCCGCTGTAGATGATATGCAGTGGAGAACTGCAACGCTTAAATGGTTTCTCGTTTAAGGTGACGGGTTTTTGCGTAGGGTGCTGGTACGACTGAGCGTTGTCCCTTTTCTCAATCCAGATATCTATCATGTCTAGGATTTCATCGTGTACTTGATTGCCAGTGGTTACTTCTTGGTTAAGGATCTCGTTGGTGTTATTCATTCCTGTATTGAGATATGGCTTGCCGAGCGTTCCGTATACACACGGCTCGTACACTTTATTAAAGGCAATCTTGTGAGTAGGGTTCTGGTTGTTCTTGATCCACATGCAGACACGCTTGGAATCTACCTTGTGTTTTGCATACAAGGTTTGAACCATCCAAAGATATGAGGAATCGCACCAATAGAAGAAGTGGGCATTTTTCTTGCTGATACTTTTTGCCACTTCCATGCTCTTGTCCAAGAAATCCATGTAGTCGCTGTCTTTCTTGGAGTCGTCCTTGCCTGAATACGAACCCTGGTATTTTTCCTTGTTTCCAACTCCTTTGGAATAGTCCAAGCCGATGTTGTATGGCGGGTCGCAGTACACAATGTCCGCCAAGTCTCCGTTCATGAGCTTCTGCACGAGTTCCTGATCCGTAGAATCGCCGACAAGTAGGCGATGTTTCCCAAGCTCCCAAATTTCTCCTGATTTTACTTTCGGCTTAATTGTTTCCTTGAGTGCTTTTTCAAGGTTAAAGTCATCCTCGACAAGGTCAACATCATCAAATAGGTTTTGTAATTCTTCATCTCCAAAACCGATATCAAGAAGCAGGCTCATATCAAACTCTTTGAGAAGTTCTTCATTCCACGAACCCGTGTTCTTGTTGAGACGAAGATTGAGTTCTCGCTCTTCCTCAAGCGTTAGCTCTCGGGAGGGTATCATGCACTCAATCTCTGCTATGCCGAGATCGGCATATACTTTGACTCGTTGTTCGCCACCAATAATAATATTGGTTCGGGAGCCAGTATTGAGGATCACTGGAACAACTGTTCCGAATTCCTTTATTGACCTTTCCAAGTCTCTTCGTTCGTTCTCGCTTAACTTGCGCGGATTGTATCCGTTTTTGATCAGGTCTTGCAGTTTGCGAGCAACTGCAGACCATATGATCTTTTCTTTTGCCATAGGGTTTTTAGAGAAGAGGATCTTATTAAACTCTTCTACTAACATTCGTCATTGAATGACAAAATGACAATTTCTTTTTACTTTCTATGACTGACTGATGAGATTATCTATAAAATAAAAGACTTTTTACCTATATAGTAAAAAGTCTTTTAAGCGTCATTCCAAATAAAATGACAATTCTAATATCGTTCACCTCTGAGAGAGAATTTGGTACGGTATCCATGCCATTTAGTGTAATGGGTTATTGGATCAGTATTCATACCAAAAAACTTTTTGAGAGCTTTATTGAGTTCATATTTAACATTTCTACCAAACCTTCTATCAAAATTATCTTTTGTCAGTGCACCTCCATTTTCTGCGATTGCTCTAAACAGTTCCCATTTTAAATTTGGTATATTTCTTTTTATATTCAAAAATCCCATATCTTTGTAATCAAATTTCATTGATTTCATTCTTGGGTAAGAAACTTGAACAATATGTCCATCTAAAAATTTAATATCCAAACTTCCCCATGTGGCATTTTTAGGGAGTAGATATTCAGCGACTACAACATCGCTTTGCCTGTTAGATTTGTAACCAGTTAGTTCGTGAATATTAGTTACTCTCACTTCACGAATTGGGTTTATCATTTCGGGAAGCAAATAATCATCTTCTTCTATCATCCTTGGAAGTGTTATGTGCGGAATTGAAGACCGAAGTCTTTCCATTGTCTCAAGTTGAGGTCTTACAGATTCAACGGCAGAATTTACCATTTCCATATTCTTTTCTAAAGCTTTCCTAAAAGGAGCTTCGGGTCCGAAATTCTTCTCATAGATTTCTCTGACTTTCTCAATAGATGAAGCCATATCCTTTGATGTGGGAGAGGAGTTCTGAGATGCTATTTGTGCTACTAATTCGCCGACTGTCATACCTTGTATTATACCAAAAATTGGCATTTGTTGGCATTTGGAATACCCGACTCACTTGCCTTAGCATCCATAGAGAAAAAGTGCTAAAATAGCCTTATAACACTTAAGACCGTGGGTACTTAACTCACATACACCGCAAAAATAAAAAAGTATCGGAGTGACCCAGATACATAATTTATGAAAACACCGGAATCAAAAAGCAATAATCCAATACAAGAATCTGCACCAAGAAGATTATTCTCTGGACTTTCCCCGATTATGGATCAAGTATTACTCAATGTAGAAAGTAGAAATTCATTAAGAGTTGGTAAAATTCTTTCTGTGGTAAACGGAGAACTTAGTATTAATGAAGCAAGTGCTGAATCAAGTACAAAAAGACTTGAAAATGGAATGTCTCAGATCGCTCTCGGTGCCATGCCATTTCGTAGAGAGAATGTAGACAGTTTCGGTTGGGGTGTTGATAGCGCTAAAGAGCAACTTCTTGTTAAATTAGCTCATGAATCTGCTCATGTTTTTCAAAATCAAGCTGGATACGAGCAAGCCCTCATTAATTTCTTAAATGGATCAAATGATATTGATGAAAAGTTTCATCCATATATAGAGCTGTATGCATTTCTTAACATTAAAGGTATTTGCAACGGTCTCGCGGGTATGGATGTTTACCACAGGCAAAATAGAGATACTGGTTTACTTAGTATGAATACCTTGGAAGATATGACTGAGTTTATCGGTGCCTATCTTATTAGTGATGATTATTTTAATTTTAGGTTAGAAGGTTCTAGGGTTTCTTTGTCAGATGAAGATAAGAAAAAGATAGCGATGTTAGTCATACAGATTGTTGGAATGTAGTATTTTATCTAAAAACAATAGTGACCCACATACATATTTTAGAGTAAGAAAAGGATGCTAAAATACCTTTACAGGGTCTAGACCTGTGGGTACTTAACTCACATACACCGCATATACAAAAATTCCGAGATTCTTTCTCGGAATTTTTGTATATGCGGGGAGTAAAAGATCTACAACTAAACCTTTACTATACTAAATCAAAACTAAATTCGTGAAGCTTTTTACTATTCACTTGAATAATGACAGTGTGTTTACCTTTATAAAGTGTTCGAGTTGTCATCTCCGCTCGTAACGGATGGCGTTTCGCCACTTCCACCTTCTCCCCTTTTGTAAGAGTGAGCTTTTTTAGTTTAAACACTTTTTTACTATCTTGTTTTCCACTTTTATTTTGAAATAGCATCACATAGTCGATCATTGCTTCTGTATCTCTGTCACTCTCTAGCATAAAAGAAAATGTAAGAACATCTCCCACCTTCGCTTTTTCTAAAGCTGTACAATTCTTAAGTGTAATAGTAGCACTCTGTGTAAACCCAAGGAGAGAAAACGCTTCGACATTCCCCTCTTTTACAAGGGTGCGAAGTGAATGCTTAATGATAAAGTTCATTTCACTGTCACTTTGTTTCTTAGAAGCTTTCCATCGCTTAAGGGTGGTAAGTACAAGCTTTGGATCAAGCTTTGCAATATCATTCATATGATTTGCAACACTGCGTGTTACATAGCGAGTTGTGTCATAAAAAAGCTCATCAAGAAGCGGTATTGCTTTTTCTATAGACATACCTATCTTACGCGACCAAGGAAGCTTAGGACGTGTTCCTTCGCTTACAAGTCTTCGCACATGGTAGTTCTTGTCTTTCGTCCACTTCTCTAATGTCTTTAATGTTTCTTCTTGATGATTATTTATAAAAGAACGAATTGCATCTTCACAAGAAAAACGTCGTGTAATCTCGTGAAGCGCTTGTAATGAGATTTTAAGATTTTTTGCATCTTTCCCATATGTTGCCACAAAGTCCCCATATGGTGCATAAATAAAATCCCCAAAATCATCATCTTCTTTTGTTGGATCGAGTTCCTCTGGTAGTGACGAAAGAAGAACTTTTATCGCATCTTTATAATCTTCCGGTAAATACTTCTTAAGCATTTCTCGTATATGAAATATACGCTCTTTTAATCCGAGATTTGGAAAAGCTTGTACTGTTTCTTTTACAAAAGCAGACTTTTTAAATGAAGAATGTACTTGAGCTATTTCTTTAGTGATCTTTTGTACTTTTGCTTCATTAAAAAGATGATCTTTAAGGGAGAATTTTTCTTTTTGCTCCATAGTAGTGAAAGTATATACAGCGAGACCCGAAAAGACTATACTTATCTTTATACTAATTCAATTACACAAACCATGAAAGAATTCATTAGTTTTATTCGAGAAAAAGGAGTGCTTGGGCTCGCGGTAGGTATTATCATGGGTGGAGCAGTGACAAAGATTGTTAACTCAATTGTAGAAAATCTCATCAACCCTCTTATCGGAGCAATTACCGGTGCAGCAGGTAACCTCAACTCTCTTTCATACACAGTACCGATGACAGAAGTGACATTTAAGTACGGGGCGTTTATCTCAAGCTTGATTGATTTTGTTGCAGTACTTGCCGTTGTCTACTTCGTATTTGTAAAAAGTCCAATCAATAAGATTGATAAGAAGGACTAACGCACTAGAAAGTGCTACAAGAATGTAAAAAGCCGCACCCAACGGGTGCGGCTTTCATATTTCTGGACAGCCTCAATCTCAGCGCCCCTTACGAGAACCGAGACGCCCGCCACGCCGGCGATCATTCATCCTTGCATGCTGGCGCAACATAGCACTACCTCCATGAGGAGCACGCTTACCGAAGCGAGGAAGATGGGTGCGGAAGGCGCTGTGCGTAAACAGCCTGTCAGCCAGCATCATCCTGTAGGAATCATCCTTCGGGACAGGAAACCCGCCGACCGGAATGAGTTGCGCAGGAGTTGCTTGATACAGGAGACTGCTTCCAGCAAGTAATGCCAAAAGACCACGAGAAGCAACAATCAAAACTCTCATTTCAGATGTCCTCCGTGTTGTAAAAAGTGAACAGTCTAAAAACTATCCTACCATGCACTTTTTACAATACAAAATAACAAAGCACCACCCTCTTACGAGGGTGATGCTTTGTTTGATACCGTAATTAGTCAATATCTTCGGAGATCATATCCATGATTGCGAGTACTTCGCCAATGTATGGAGGTTCTACCGATCCGTTATAGTGATAAAGCTTTTCTTCGGTTGTTTTACCGGCATAATAACGAGCAGTATTTTTATTTGCTCCTCCTAGATTTTTACCAATAACTTCAATGGCCTCTTCATAACTTGAATAATTATGTCCGAGCTTGCATGAGCCCCAACCAAAGGCATTGTATCCACAAGCCGCTTTTCCACCGGATGATTCACGAATTCCAATCGCTGGAAGAAGACGCCAATCAAGACCGTATTTTTCAGCAACAAGAACGAATGTCATACCTGTTCCGTGAAGTGGCATATTACGTTCTTCAAAGAAAGCATTAATAGCCTCTGCACGTTCTTGACGAATACTTTCCACTCTGCGGACTTCCTTTGTTACGGGGCGCGTCTCAAGTGAACCTATATGTGAGGAAACTGAAATACTCGGAATAGCCATGAAAGGCACAAACGCGAGCATCTGAGTAACCTTGTAGATTTTGTTTATCATAAGAAGATGATTACGCTTCATCAACGGATCGTGTCAGGATTTTGAAATAATTTTCAGTGAAAAATAAAACACCTTTACAGGTATTATTGACTTAACACTTTAACTATTGTGTAATGTAATTATAGCAAATCTGTAACAAAAAGTCAAGCATTATACAACAATTTAAACAATATTGTCAATAGTCTATTTCTAAAAAACCTTATAAAATATAGACTATTTGCATTAAGGACAAAAACATGGTATTATCCAGATTACTTAGTTTTTGCAGTAAAAGTTGCAAGTTTCTTAGTATTTACTAAAAACTACTAACTTAAACCTAAAACTAATATCGGCTACATCATTTGTTAGGTTTTATGGCAAATGACCGCCCGAACATTTGGTTACAAATGTTATGTGGCCCTATCGTCTATCGGCTAGGACACAGGCTTCTCATGCCTGGAAGCGGAGTTCGACTCTCCGTAGGGTCACCAACAGGTCTTGATTGACCTTGAATTCTTCTGAAAGCTTGAAAACTAAAGATAGTTTAGGTGTTCCACTAACTAATTCTGTATAGGTAGGAAACTTCTCAAAGAAAAGTAAAAAAGTGTTCGCTAATTCTTGCTCGGACCTAATATCTGTAAGGATTTTTGTTGGGTGTTCCATTGTTTCCTTACACCAAGCAATAAAATTCTCAACGTCAGCTTCTTCGATCTCCATTTTATCTCTTTGTGATCTTGCTTTAGCAATCTCGTCTTGCAGTTTAGTTATCTCATCTTCTATTCCTTTTCTAACCTCTGGGTGAGTTGCTGCTGGGAATGACTTTATAAGTGCAGATTTCTGCGCTTCTAATTCTCCAACATTGATATTTGCCTTGCTTGTATAATCAGCAAGCTCTCCTTCTCTCTTTCTGAATTGTAGATAAACTGTCTTTTCAAAAATATTCAAGAACTTATCAGTGAATTTTATCTTTTCCAAGTAATTATTGAAAGCATCTTCAAGTTCTTTTTTAGGGATACCGTTATTTTTGTGACCTCTACCACAATGATAAGCCGGAAAAGGTTTCCCACTTTTACCAGTTGAAGCGCTTGCCTTCATCACCTTACCACATACTTCACACATCAAAACACCTTTGAAAGGAAAGTTAGGGTTATATTTTTTACGCTTCTTACTATGAATATTTACATCTTTTAGCAAAGTGAAATAATCGTCGTCTCCTATTTCCAATTGAACCTTACCTCTGTTTGCTGTATTCCACTGATCAACAGTCACAAGACCTTCATACTTTGCTTTTATCGGCTGATATTTGGTCCACCGTTCACAGATAACACCACAGTAAGTAAAACGCTTGATCATATCTTGTAACTGCTTTATGGTCAGTTTATTGCCCCCGGAAACACTCAACACTTTTGTCTTGTCTTTGTTCCATTTATTGAAAGTTCTACTTTTATATCCTAAAGTATTCACATCGTTACAAATTTCTTGATCAGAAAGCACCCCTTCAGCACGAAGTTTGTATATTCTTTCAACAAATACCGCTTCGGGTTCAAATCTTTCCTGGATACATTTTTTCTTTGTGCCCACAAAAATCTTTTTGTTTTGAAAACCATAATCAGGTCTTCCTATGTGATAGCCATCTATCGTTAGACGGATCTCCGCCGTTATCATTGTCTGCAATATTTTTCGCTTATGTTTCCTTGCGTCTTCTGCTTTTGTTTTTTCAGCTTCTTCACTTGGTCTGGCTGTGCTCCAACCATATTCAATATCAAGACCAAACTCTTCCTTTATAATATTTACTTCCTCTTGAATTATTTCTGTTGTATCTCTCAATTCAACGCCATATTCAGAAACATCTTTCCATATCTGATCATAATCAGCCGAACCTCCTCTCGTGAGACGATCAAAGTCCCAAAATACTAAATATTTTACCTTTGTTTTTGAATGTATATTGTTCTTTATAATTCCTAGTATTTCTCTGTATGCTGGCCTGAAAAGATTACTCCCAGAATATGGCTCTTTGAAAACTTTGTTATCAGGAAAGAGGGCATATCCTTTCTTTTCACAATATTTTCTTATTGCTTTTTCTTGTGCCTCCAAACTCTCACCAGTTTGAGCTTGTTTTGGGGTACTCACTCTAGCATACCCTATGACATAAATTGGTTGGTCCATTATAGTTATATTTTATCATTTTTATGATGAATTATCCGTGTGCTACCAACATTTTTTCTTTCTTGTATCTATCAAAAAATATATCGAAGGTTTTTACTGTTACGGTATAGTAAAACTCAATCTCTTCTTGAGATAGTCCATCCGCTTCTTTGCCTATTGTTTTTATGAACTCTTCGAGCGTCATAAAAACATTGTAGGAAATATGTATGGGCCTATTACATACCCATTACGACCTTATAGGAATTCAGAAACCGTTACAAAGTAAGCTGTTCAGTATGATAATTCACACCATACCTACAAGGTCTTATCTATTTTTCTCTTACAATATTGATTTCGATATCTCCAATTCTGTAACCAGGACCAGAAACACCATCAGGTAGAACTATTTTAGGATCTATCTTTAGGTGCTTTTTTATACTCTTGCGCATATCGTCAATGATACTTGTGATATTATCAACGTGCCCATCTTTCAGTAGTTTTTTCTGTAGCCCTGTTTTTATTTTATCCGAAGCAACATCTTTACCTTTTGCTTTATACAGTATCTCAATAATAAGTGGTCTTATAAGATTTCTGAATTCTATTTTTCTCTTCTCATCAACAAAAAATGTTCCTCTGTCGTGATAGATAGTGAGATTGAACTGATACTGCTCTTTATTATTTTTGTTTGACTTGAAAGCAGAATATTCATTGTACAGTTCATCAAATCTCGGCTGTAGTAGTTTTACATCATATCCAATTGGTCCATACCCATAGGTATCAAAATTTCTAGTTAGGTTTTTTAGTGGCTTTGGTTTTATATAAAACGCTGTAAGGGAAACAGCTTTTTCTTTCTCGAGAAAACGAAGCACCCTATCTTGAACTTTTTTATCTGGTGAGCTTTTTCTACCATCAAAACAAAATTCTATTTCTTGATCGTTATCCGAAAGCACAAAACTCTCTTCTTTGAGTTCAGAAAGTACCCAATATGTGCTCTTGTTGAAGTCCTCATTACCGTCCATAAAGTTCTATAACTTATATGTATTTTACCACGATAATGAGTTATTGTTTTTGTTACTTATAGTCGTAAATAACCATAGAAAAATCACCCATTGTGTTAGCTGTTATGTAATATTCACCAGATCCATATATAACAGTTTCATCCTTTACTGCTTGTGTGGCATTCATAACACCTTGAGGTATATTGCTACCGACTTTATACGCAAAAGCTCCACAATATGTAGTCGCGGTGTCACCCTTACAATCGTAAGTAACTTTGAACCTACTTCCACTGATCTTGAAAGGTTCTGAACTTTTCTGACCCTTTCCACTAAACCTCACCACCTCTACATATTGTTTACCTGATTGTTTTTCAGTTGATCCTTGCGGTATTTTTGAACTATCAGTCGTTGTATTTTTGTTTGATCCTGATCCTATTATTCCAAGAACAACAAGTCCGATAAGTATTGAAATAATCCAGTGTCTTACAAACCAGTTACGAAGGTCCGACTGACATTGTGGACATTTTTTAGCAGACAAAATGATTTCAGATTTACAGTATTTGCAAATCTTTTTTGTATTTGTACTCATAATTATTTAGCGTGATTTTTATTTATAAAAGCAAAAAACTCCCAACGAACCTCTGGCCAGTTACCCGGCCCGTATCCGTTTCCAGATACGACACGCTAAATGTGAGAGCTCATTGGGAGATCTTTATCATTTAGCGTGATTTTGAAAACCATACCTTTTTAGTGATAGAAAGGGTTAGGTTTATGTGTGTATTATATCACAATTGGTAAACAGCTCCGTAATTGTTATTTGATTGTTATAACAATCAGAATGAGATAAAAAGTTTTACTAAAAATAGTTGTTTTTTGGTTGTTATAACAACAAAAAAGATAGTCGGAATAGTTACGCTAATTATCTGTTATTTCTCTGTTATAACAGATAAATTTAGTATAGAAAAAAGCCCTACCGAAGTAGGGCTTTTTTTGAAGCTGGACAGGGCTCAATGACGGCCGTGAGTGTCCTCGATGGACGACTTCCACTGCTGTCGAAGAGTGATGAAGGCAGTTGCGTTCGTCTGCAACATCGCCAACAGCGCCTTGATCTTCGTATCCAGCTGGGTGATGTCATCTTCAGCGAACATGACATCGTTCAACTTGGCGCGGAGTGCCATCAGTTGTTCGACATCATTTTCGCCGGCGATCTTGTCGGCCAGCTTCTGGGCGATCTTGATTTTGGCATCCATGTAGACATCCATGAACTCGCCGAGACGTGCACGCATGGAGGCGCGAGCAGGCCCGAACAAGTTGTCCTTCTCATCGAAATGGCTCATGTCTTTCTCCTGTAATGAGCATGTATGTTTTCGTAACATACACCGACTAACTTTCCCTCTTTCATTTAGGGTTAGTTCAGTTGTTATATTATAGCATTGGTAAACAATAATGTCAAGGTTAGGTTTTTGCTTGATTTTACTCACTAATGCATAGTTCTATACCAGATACGGTATATAAATTAGAAAATCTTTTTGATGGTTTTTCTATGAAAAGATTGTAAAATATAGATATTATTCATAATTAGTTAGTGCTAAAAGTCGGTTCGGGTACTTATTGAAAACTGTTTTCCATTTTATTATCTCGTTTTCAATGGTGTTCCACCCTAGATAGTACTGGCTCACCAACAGGTCTTGATTGACCTTGAATTCTTCTGAAAGCTTGAAAACTAAAGATAGTTTAGGTGTTCCACTAACTAATTCTGTATAGGTAGGAAACTTCTCAAAGAAAAGTAAAAAAGTGTTCGCTAATTCTTGCTCGGACCTAATATCTGTAAGGATTTTTGTTGGGTGTTCCATTGTTTCCTTACACCAAGCAATAAAATTCTCAACGTCAGCTTCTTCGATCTCCATTTTATCTCTTTGTGATCTTGCTTTAGCAATCTCGTCTTGCAGTTTAGTTATCTCATCTTCTATTCCTTTTCTAACCTCTGGGTGAGTTGCTGCTGGGAATGACTTTATAAGTGCAGATTTCTGCGCTTCTAATTCTCCAACATTGATATTTGCCTTGCTTGTATAATCAGCAAGCTCTCCTTCTCTCTTTCTGAATTGTAGATAAACTGTCTTTTCAAAAATATTCAAGAACTTATCAGTGAATTTTATCTTTTCCAAGTAATTATTGAAAGCATCTTCAAGTTCTTTTTTAGGGATACCGTTATTTTTGTGACCTCTACCACAATGATAAGCCGGAAAAGGTTTCCCACTTTTACCAGTTGAAGCGCTTGCCTTCATCACCTTACCACATACTTCACACATCAAAACACCTTTGAAAGGAAAGTTAGGGTTATATTTTTTACGCTTCTTACTATGAATATTTACATCTTTTAGCAAAGTGAAATAATCGTCGTCTCCTATTTCCAATTGAACCTTACCTCTGTTTGCTGTATTCCACTGATCAACAGTCACAAGACCTTCATACTTTGCTTTTATCGGCTGATATTTGGTCCACCGTTCACAGATAACACCACAGTAAGTAAAACGCTTGATCATATCTTGTAACTGCTTTATGGTCAGTTTATTGCCCCCGGAAACACTCAACACTTTTGTCTTGTCTTTGTTCCATTTATTGAAAGTTCTACTTTTATATCCTAAAGTATTCACATCGTTACAAATTTCTTGATCAGAAAGCACCCCTTCAGCACGAAGTTTGTATATTCTTTCAACAAATACCGCTTCGGGTTCAAATCTTTCCTGGATACATTTTTTCTTTGTGCCCACAAAAATCTTTTTGTTTTGAAAACCATAATCAGGTCTTCCTATGTGATAGCCATCTATCGTTAGACGGATCTCCGCCGTTATCATTGTCTGCAATATTTTTCGCTTATGTTTCCTTGCGTCTTCTGCTTTTGTTTTTTCAGCTTCTTCACTTGGTCTGGCTGTGCTCCAACCATATTCAATATCAAGACCAAACTCTTCCTTTATAATATTTACTTCCTCTTGAATTATTTCTGTTGTATCTCTCAATTCAACGCCATATTCAGAAACATCTTTCCATATCTGATCATAATCAGCCGAACCTCCTCTCGTGAGACGATCAAAGTCCCAAAATACTAAATATTTTACCTTTGTTTTTGAATGTATATTGTTCTTTATAATTCCTAGTATTTCTCTGTATGCTGGCCTGAAAAGATTACTCCCAGAATATGGCTCTTTGAAAACTTTGTTATCAGGAAAGAGGGCATATCCTTTCTTTTCACAATATTTTCTTATTGCTTTTTCTTGTGCCTCCAAACTCTCACCAGTTTGAGCTTGTTTTGGGGTACTCACTCTAGCATACCCTATGACATAAATTGGTTGGTCCATTATAGTTATATTTTATCATTTTTATGATGAATTATCCGTGTGCTACCAACATTTTTTCTTTCTTGTATCTATCAAAAAATATATCGAAGGTTTTTACTGTTACGGTATAGTAAAACTCAATCTCTTCTTGAGATAGTCCATCCGCTTCTTTGCCTATTGTTTTTATGAACTCTTCGAGCGTCATAAAAACATTGTAGGAAATATGTATGGGCCTATTACATACCCATTACGACCTTATAGGAATTCAGAAACCGTTACAAAGTAAGCTGTTCAGTATGATAATTCACACCATACCTACAAGGTCTTATCTATTTTTCTCTTACAATATTGATTTCGATATCTCCAATTCTGTAACCAGGACCAGAAACACCATCAGGTAGAACTATTTTAGGATCTATCTTTAGGTGCTTTTTTATACTCTTGCGCATATCGTCAATGATACTTGTGATATTATCAACGTGCCCATCTTTCAGTAGTTTTTTCTGTAGCCCTGTTTTTATTTTATCCGAAGCAACATCTTTACCTTTTGCTTTATACAGTATCTCAATAATAAGTGGTCTTATAAGATTTCTGAATTCTATTTTTCTCTTCTCATCAACAAAAAATGTTCCTCTGTCGTGATAGATAGTGAGATTGAACTGATACTGCTCTTTATTATTTTTGTTTGACTTGAAAGCAGAATATTCATTGTACAGTTCATCAAATCTCGGCTGTAGTAGTTTTACATCATATCCAATTGGTCCATACCCATAGGTATCAAAATTTCTAGTTAGGTTTTTTAGTGGCTTTGGTTTTATATAAAACGCTGTAAGGGAAACAGCTTTTTCTTTCTCGAGAAAACGAAGCACCCTATCTTGAACTTTTTTATCTGGTGAGCTTTTTCTACCATCAAAACAAAATTCTATTTCTTGATCGTTATCCGAAAGCACAAAACTCTCTTCTTTGAGTTCAGAAAGTACCCAATATGTGCTCTTGTTGAAGTCCTCATTACCGTCCATAAAGTTCTATAACTTATATGTATTTTACCACGATAATGAGTTATTGTTTTTGTTACTTATAGTCGTAAATAACCATAGAAAAATCACCCATTGTGTTAGCTGTTATGTAATATTCACCAGATCCATATATAACAGTTTCATCCTTTACTGCTTGTGTGGCATTCATAACACCTTGAGGTATATTGCTACCGACTTTATACGCAAAAGCTCCACAATATGTAGTCGCGGTGTCACCCTTACAATCGTAAGTAACTTTGAACCTACTTCCACTGATCTTGAAAGGTTCTGAACTTTTCTGACCCTTTCCACTAAACCTCACCACCTCTACATATTGTTTACCTGATTGTTTTTCAGTTGATCCTTGCGGTATTTTTGAACTATCAGTCGTTGTATTTTTGTTTGATCCTGATCCTATTATTCCAAGAACAACAAGTCCGATAAGTATTGAAATAATCCAGTGTCTTACAAACCAGTTACGAAGGTCCGACTGACATTGTGGACATTTTTTAGCAGACAAAATGATTTCAGATTTACAGTATTTGCAAATCTTTTTTGTATTTGTACTCATAATTATTTAGCGTGATTTTTATTTATAAAAGCAAAAAACTCCCAACGAACCTCTGGCCAGTTACCCGGCCCGTATCCGTTTCCAGATACGACACGCTAAATGTGAGAGCTCATTGGGAGATCTTTATCATTTAGCGTGATTTTGAAAACCATACCTTTTTAGTGATAGAAAGGGTTAGGTTTATGTGTGTATTATATCACAATTGGTAAACAGCTCCGTAATTGTTATTTGATTGTTATAACAATCAGAATGAGATAAAAAGTTTTACTAAAAATAGTTGTTTTTTGGTTGTTATAACAACAAAAAAGATAGTCGGAATAGTTACGCTAATTATCTGTTATTTCTCTGTTATAACAGATAAATTTAGTATAGAAAAAAGCCCTACCGAAGTAGGGCTTTTTTTGAAGCTGGACAGGGCTCAATGACGGCCGTGAGTGTCCTCGATGGACGACTTCCACTGCTGTCGAAGAGTGATGAAGGCAGTTGCGTTCGTCTGCAACATCGCCAACAGCGCCTTGATCTTCGTATCCAGCTGGGTGATGTCATCTTCAGCGAACATGACATCGTTCAACTTGGCGCGGAGTGCCATCAGTTGTTCGACATCATTTTCGCCGGCGATCTTGTCGGCCAGCTTCTGGGCGATCTTGATTTTGGCATCCATGTAGACATCCATGAACTCGCCGAGACGTGCACGCATGGAGGCGCGAGCAGGCCCGAACAAGTTGTCCTTCTCATCGAAATGGCTCATGTCTTTCTCCTGTAATGAGCATGTATGTTTTCGTAACATACACCGACTAACTTTCCCTCTTTCATTTAGGGTTAGTTCAGTTGTTATATTATAGCATTGGTAAACAATAATGTCAAGGTTAGGTTTTTGCTTGATTTTACTCACTAATGCATAGTTCTATACCAGATACGGTATATAAATTAGAAAATCTTTTTGATGGTTTTTCTATGAAAAGATTGTAAAATATAGATATTATTCATAATTAGTTAGTGCTAAAAGTCGGTTCGGGTACTTATTGAAAACTGTTTTCCATTTTATTATCTCGTTTTCAATGGTGTTCCACCCTAGATAGTACTGGCTCACCTTCAACAGCTAGCACGAGAAGGGTGCTAGAAAGTAAAAACAGCGTCTAAAAAACGCTGTTTTTACTATGTTTTTTACCTTGACTTTTTACTACTTTCATGCTATTATTGTAGGAGTCACAATCTGTGGCAAATTGTTTCGGCAATGTAAACCGAGTTTGAACATTTACAAGGAGAGATAACCCATGAACGGGATTACTCAAGTCATTCCTGCAACCGCAGGTCAAATCAAGCAGATCAACCGCCTCATCGCTGATGCTGTCGAAAAGATCGTGACCGAACTCGGTCTCGACAAGGACGGTGCACAGCGTGTCATCGAACACGGCGACGAACTCGTCGGCAACATCGGCGAGGTCGCCCTGGCGACGCTCAAAGACTTGTCGGTCTCCGACAAGTACAAGGGCGAGGAAGTGAAGTCGACGTTCGGTTACCTGTCGAGCTACAAAAAGCCCAAGGGTATCACCGAGCAGACCAACCGACTCCGTGAACTGTTCCCTGGTATCGGCTATGCCAATGAAAAGCTTGCCGAAGCTACGCTACCTGAAAACGCCGAAGGATGGTTCGCCATTCCACGATGGGAAAAGGTGGGCTCCACTTATGGTGAAGCCGTGCAAAAAGTGTTCGACTTGATCAAGCAAACCAGAAACGGTGCGTTCTACAACTACCGTGAAGGTCAGCTTGGTTCAAATCAGCTCCGTCAATCCGCCAAGTCCGTGTCCATTTTCCAGAAGCTCGGTGACGAGCAAAAGGATCAGGACATCCTGGTGGTACCTGCACAATTTGGTATCCGTCATCGCGGTCGCTCGGTTCGCCGTGCCCGTGAAGTAATGAACGCAAATGAATGCGGTTTGGGTGCATTTGCCATCGGCATTATGCTCCTGACTCACCCTGAGCGTCTCCAGCACTATGACGATCTCTGGATTGACTGTGCGGGTGACGAGTTTGCTCCGGGTGCCGATTCCGGTTTCTCGGAGTCTCCGTACTTCGAGCTCATTGGCGTCGAGGTCAGGTTCGACACCCACGTTGTCGGCTATGCCTTCGACGTCTATGGCTCGGCTTCGGTGTGTCTTCCGCAAGGTTGATACTTGCACTTTGGGATCTTGAGTCTTTTGATTTCTTGATCCTTGAATCCTTGAGAGGGTTTGCGAAAGCAAACCCTCTTTTTTATTGCCGTAGGCAATTTTTTATATTTTTTGATATAATAATATCTGAGTCTAGGTTAGTGTATAGCAGTTCACGGATTGCTATCACCGAACTCTTTCTCCTATGAGAAATCACAATCAGGATCATAAAGATTAAGGTTTTTATGACAGTGTTGTTGCTCTAGAGATACTGCTTACTATTTTCTAAGACAGACAAGTAATATTGTGCTGTTGGATTAAATACAGAACCGTGATTTATGTGCATATCATACCTCGTGGTTTGTGATGTGGACGGGAAATAGTAAAAGCTCCGAATGCCGATTCCGATTTCTCGAAGTCTCCGTACTTCAAGTTCAATGACGACAAGGTCAAGTTCGACACCAACGATGTCGACAATGCCAACGACAACTACGGTTCCGTCTCGGGGTTTCTTCCGAAGTATCGATTAGCAAAGTAAAAGGTATCCTGTTTAGGATACCTTTTATCTTACTTAGACATACTTGATTTAATGCGTCTTACGGGATTAGTGAAGTTAACTAGTCTTGTGCCTTAATCATATATAAAAGTATATCAAAATATTAGTGGCGATGACGGTGAACATGAGAACCTTTAGAAGACTCTACGTACTCTTTATTTTTCATTAAGAAAATAGCAATAAGCGTAGTAAGCGGTACTGCAAGTAAAAGCCCGAGTGACCCTGCGATACTTCGTATAATTTCAGTTGTAAGCGCTTCTCTATTAATAAGTTCCACAAACGAAGCATTACTGCCATACAAAAGAAGGATAAGGGGGAGTGATGCTCCGGTGTATGCCAAGATAAGGGTATTAATTACTGCACCCATATGATCTCTTCCTATTTTAATTGCTTTTCCATACAACACTTTTGGTGAAAGAGAGCTGTCAGTATGTCGTAACTCATGCACAATTGAAGCTTGTGTAATCGCAACATCATCAATAACTCCAATTACTCCAATAATAATTCCACCAATAAGAAGTCCGACAAAATCAAGATTACCGTTTGTTGCCATGTTAAGGAAAACGCTTTCTTCACTTGAAAAGCCTGTCACCTTTGTAAGATCTGCAGCAAATCGTGCAAAAAGAAGTGTTGTTATAACAGAAAACGTACACCCAAGAAATGCTGAGGTAGTAAGCCGAGTAAACCCATGTGTTACATACATCACCACAAAAAGAGAAAGAAGTGCTCCAAGTGTTGCAATAAGCACAATATTTCCTCCGCTTAACATTTGAGGGAAAAGAAGCTTAAAAATAACCCCAAAAGAAATAAAGAGTGCGACGAGTGATAAAAATCCTTGTTTTCTTCCAAAAAGAAGTACAGCTCCAATAAAAATACCCACAAGAAGAAGAAGTCCGTCTAGTCTGTATATTTCTGCAATTGAATAATATTCATCTCCATCTTTCGTAATAACATAACGAACATACACCTTATCTCCTTCAGCAACATTAAATGAGGAGTCTTCTATTACGATAGAAGTATCTTTTTGTTCACCATCTAAAAGCTTTACTTTGAGTGTTGTATATACTGCCGTTACTTCAGTATTAGGAACATCATCTATTTTTGTAGTCAGCACTTTTTCAACTTGGCCAAGAAGCATTAGCTCTTTATCTTCTAACAGTTGAGACTCCTGTGCAAAGAGATTTCCAAAGACAAAGAGAAGCGAAATAAAAAGTACTGTTAATCGCATTTTCTGCATACTCCGTAAATTTCAAGAGAGTGCGTTGTTGTGGTTTTAAACTTTTTACTCTTCTTAAGCATTTTCTTAATTGCATCTTCCACAGAAATACCTTCTATCTTTTCAATAGTCTCACACTTATGACACACGACCTGATGTGAAGCGCGCCCTGTTTCAAGTTCGTAGTGAGCGTGTCCATGATTAAAATCAAGACGTCTAAGAAGATGAGCTTCGTGGAGTGAAGCTAAATTTCTATAAACAGTTGCCTGGTCAATATTTTCTTTCTTACGAAGTATTTCTACAAGTTCATGAACAGTGACCGGATTGCGACACTTTGCTACCGTAGACAAAACAGTAAGTCGATGATCTGTAATGCGAAGCCCCGCCTCCTGAAGCATGAGCGTGAGTTCGTCTTTTGAGTAGACTGCCATATCTATATACTATACCACATAATAGTCTTTCTTGCAAATAAATTGCAAAAAGTATAAACTTATTTTTATATGGTATTTCCTTCTTTTCTTCTTATGCTCATAAGCGCAAGCGCGCTCCCTCTTCTTGCTTTCATTGCACTTTTTTTGCGAACCAAAAAAGAAAGCACTACGTTTAAGCGCATAACACTTATTATAGGTGTCACACTTTTATCAGTGGCGCTGTACTCTACATTTCATGAACACGGTGAAGACATTACATTACGAACAATAATAATAAGTGGCATTGTTGGACTTATTACCCTTTTTATTCTCGCTCGATTTTCTTCTCATCATCACCACGACCCGAAAGAAGGTGGTGTAAAAGGTATTGTTATAAGTGAAGCATTTCATTCACTAATTGATGGGACTGTTATCGGGGCAACATATCTCCTTAATCCATTTTTAGGATACGCTGCAACCGTTGGTATCATTATTCATGAATTCCCAAAAATCATAGGAACACTTACTCTTTTTAGAGGGCTTGGACTTAGTGTAAGAAAAACGATTACTTATGGTGCTATCGCACAAGGAGGATCTCCTATCGCAGCACTTCTTGTGTACCTGTTAGGAAAAGATATTAATCACGAACAATTTCATCTTTTAGAGTTTGCAAGCATCACTTCTCTTTCAGTTATTGTACTTTGGATTATCTATCTTGAAATTCGTTATCATAAAAAACATACGCACGCTCATGATCACTAATATGCAAATAGTTTGCATATAATAGTATTTTTTGTTAGGATAAAAGTATGAAAATTGCTTTTGTTGGAAAAGGTGGCTCAGGAAAAAGCTCAACCTCATGGCTTATGACAAAGACCATAGAAGATATGGGTATTTCTGTTTTGGCAATTGATGCGGACCATAACATGGACCTTACTTCAAATCTTGGTGTTGATCCAGAAAAAACTCCACTCATGCATAAGACTGATAAAGACTTTTTGGAGGCTGTTGGACTTACAGAAAATGATAGACTCCTTAATCTTGCTCTACAAGAAAATACCGCTTCACTGTTTACACTAGAACCGCTTGATGCATACACAGAAAAAATTGTTACCAAAATTTCCCCTCGCCTTTCTCTCATTAACATCGGCCTCGGAAGCCCTGATCTTCTTTTTCAAACCAAATGTGCTCACGCTCTCTCTGGTCCTCTTAAATTTTACTTAGGACTTCTTGATGAAGGAAAAGGACATGTGGTGATCGACAGTGTTGCAGGAGCAGACATGCTTAATTACGGACTCTACGCGGGTATTGATGCAGTGATAGGAGTAATAGAGCCCCATCGAAATAGCGTAAAAGTATTTGAACAAATTTATGATATTTGTAAAAAAACAATGATACCATGTTACGCTGTCATTAATAAGCCAACAAATAATGAGTTTTATGCTCATGTACAAGAAAAATACAAAGATAGCATCTTAGGAGAAATTCCACTTGATACAGGCATTTTGTCGTATGACTTCGCACAGGTAACGGAAACAACTAAAGAAAACACTCGTGCAATTATTAAAAAAATAGAGAGCCTTAAAAAGCGAGGAAATCTTTCTTCTATCAAAAATTTTCAAGAAATAAAAGGAAATATATAGAGCTTTTGCATATGCTGGTAGACCTCGTTCTTTCTCAACCTTAAAGGAGATACATCGTGTGTGGCATTGTTCGTAATCCGACTCGGAAAACCCGCTTTCCTGTTCCGCAAAGCGCTTTCAAGCACCTGAGTAAGGAGACCGTGGACGCGATTCTTCTTGTGTGTGAGGAAACTCACATTCCTGAAGATGCAGCCAAGGCAGTACTTCTCTTTGCAGATCACGCTGCCGGGACGAAAGACTTCATCTTTCTTGCTGTTCCGTTTGCTCTCTACCACAGGCACAAGCGTTATATCAGCAGGGAAACGATGCGAATCGAGGAGGCTGTGATGCATCTTGCCATGGCAGGCTCTACGCGACATCACATCAATAAGGCTCTTCTTCCTTACGGTATTCGTTTTGAACTCGGCCATTGCTGCGACATTCAGATGCATGAACTTGCTTATGCAGACGAAGCAATGATGCGAAGCCACTACGGAAACCTCTACCGTGCAGAACATCTACGAAAGCTTCAAGACAAAGATGTAATTACGGTTACCTCGGAAATGTTTGTAGGGCTACTCGCGGAAACGCATAGCCGCTCCGTGGCTGAAAGTCTTTTCCTTGCAGAAAACATTACCGCCTGAAAAGGGGCGACCTTCGGTCGCCCCTTTACCTTTACCCACAAGGAGAAGCTGTGAGATCGATGAAACATCTTACGCGTCAAGCGCTTGAGATATGCAGAAAAAATAAAATTACTTTTTCTGTGAAAACAAATGAAAAAGTAATTGTTGTTGAGTGTGTCTTTCCCAATAAAGAAAAGAAGTACATCCTTTTTGAAGACCATCGTCTAGAAAGTCCTCACGGTGGTGCTCCACACATTTGCAATCACTGGCACGAAGGACTTGGGGCGCCGCTTCCATTTACCCTTGGAAAAGAAGTAACTCTGGAGATTGAAACCCGTACACTGCAACTTGCTTCCGTCATGTGCCTTTCAAAAATAGAAGATTACAAACAACTAAAGGGTGGTCTCTTTAGCTAACAATCGGTAAGGCTTTGCCTTACCGATTTTCTTCTATCTAAAAATATTACACTATCACCCCTCCTCCTATACAAACCTCTTTATCGTAGAGCACAAGCGATTGACCACTAATTGCTACAAGTGAACCCTCAAGTACTTTAAATGAAGTAGAGCTCACCGCTTCTACGCGGGCAAGAGGAGCGCGATAACGAGCACGCGCCTCATAGAGAGCACCTTGTACAATTGGTAGTGTAAAATTTTCTGAGTGAACTGTTATAATCTCCCCCTTCTGTTCTTCTTTTGGTGTATGAGCTACAGTGAGTGTATTTTTTTCAAAGTCTTTTGCAATAACAAAATACGGAGTATCATCTGTGCTTTTCTTTGTAATAGTAAAACCGTGACGCTCGCCAAGCGTAAAGAATGTTACTCCGTCGTGATACCCGATCACTTCCCCGCTTTCATTTATTACATCTCCTCTCTTTTCTTCAATATATTCCTTAAGGAGAGTCTTAATATCAATTGTTCCGACAAAACATAATCCCTGACTATCTTTCTTGTCTGCAACTGGTAAATTAAAGCGCTTTGCTTCTTCTCGTACTTTAGACTTTTCCATTTGTCCAACAGGAAAAAGAACATGGGGAATAATTTCTTTTTTTAATGTCCACAAAAAGTATGTTTGATCTTTTAATTCATCTTCACTTTTTACAAGCGATACACCGTTATGATGAGCATAATGCCCTGTTGCTACATAGTCAGCACCCTCTTTTTTTGCCCATGCATAAAAAGCACCGAACTTTACTTCACGGTTACACATAACATCTGGGTTAGGAGTTCTTCCTTCTCTGTACTCCTTGATCATATAATCAATTACCCCCTCTTTATACTCTTTCTCAAGATCAAGCGTAAGAAATGGGATATCTAATGTCGCCGCAACACTCATCGCATCTAATCTATCTTCTTTCCAAGTACACTCTATAAAGTCTGGTTGCCATACTTTTATAAAAACACCAGTCACATCATATCCAGCTTCTTTAAGAAGTGCAGCCGATACAGAGGAGTCAACTCCCCCAGACATTCCCACAAAGACTTTTTTACTCATACCATCCACTCTAGCATGTTTATGCTAGTCATTCAAAAAAAGAAAACACGGCACATGCCGTGTTTTCTTTTTTAATAAATAAAGACTAAAGACTAGTTTCCTGAAATACTTTCAAGAAGTGGGAGTACTTTTTCAACGTCAGCTTTCTTTGATTCAACAACGAAAAGCCACTTACCCTCAGTGTCAGCACGAGCAACATGCCATGTGGTCCACTCTGATTCAACAACAGTCCATTCGTAAAGACCTGTAGAAACAGTACCTGCGTCAGTTACTGAGCTTACATTTGGCACAAGAACATTTGCAATATACTGTGCTGGTGAATAATTACGAGCACCTTCGTAGCTCATATATACCGCAGCCAAGAGAGCGTCAGCGTCAGTCACTTTTACAAGTGCGCCGTCGCGCTCAACTGTAGCTGTTGCAGTAAGCGGCATATCAAATGAATACTGAAGCACTGCTTCACCATCTGTAATAGCACGAGTTACTGTTCCTTTAAATGAAGTGAGCTCTGTAGTCTCTTCAGCTTCTACTACAACCTTATCTTCCCCTGTCTGGGTACTTCCTACGTATAATACGGCACAAAGAGCAACAATTCCTATAAGTATCGGTACATATCTTTTCATACAATAATTAGTATACGCTTCCTTATAAAAACTTGCAAAATATGGGATTTCTTTGAAAAAGATAATAAAATTATAAAAATATCTTGTTGGCAAAGCTCTAATGGAAACAAAAGCACCCGCCAAAGCAGATGCTTGGCGGGTGTCGGGTGTTTAAAGCTCTTTTTTAACAAAGAGCGAAGGGTCATCAATTCTTGAATACACTGCAGTAATAAGATCTGCATGACTCGTGTAACCAGGGTCAAACAGAATCTGAAAGATTTTCCCTCCTTTGCCCGCACGAAACTCAACAATGCCCTCCGACAAGTAAACCCTGTTGGCAAACTCCTGTACATCGGTGACCTCATTTTCAAAATAAATAACGAGAGAAACCATGTTTACCGGTTGAGGGTAAATATTTTGATTTGCCTTCACGAGATGTAAAGGAGGAACATCTTTTGGGATGAAGGAGTTGACTTTTTGGTTCTCAGTTTCGCTAAAGTAACGGAAACCAAAAAACGAAATCATTACAAGGAAGGAAGCGGCAACGAAAATCTTAACAGCTTTCATGATTTACCTTTCAGAGGTATAAAAACAAAGATCAGATACTATCTATATAATAGCATATTTTTATATAAAAGTCAATAGCACAAAAATGCTTAATGTGTAAAGCTTTTTAAATAAAAAACACTAAATTACATAGGCCTTGCCTATGTGTCTAGGCAAGGCCTAGACATGACCCCTGTATCCAAATAACTCCGAGCTTTCCGTGAGAAAAAGCTTGCCGCAGGCTGACGAGCCGAGGCAGAGGAAAATTTATAGCAAGAAATTATTCCGTCTTTTTCGATGGAAAGCTAAAAACAAAAACCACTTACAAATAAAAACAAATGCACTACGTTGAAAGCAAAAAATATTCTTAAAAATGAATCTTAAAAAGAAAACTATTTATCAGCTTTATTTGAAAGCCTCTCTTTAAGCACCTCAAGTTCATCACGAAGTATCGCTGCAGTTTCAAAATCAAGAATCTTCACCGCTTCCTTCATCTGCTTTTCTTTAAGCTTAATTAACTTATCTGGATTTTTCTTAAAGAGTTTTTGATCAACGCTTAATTCTTCATTTACAGCCTTAGCATGCTTACTTTGAAGCTCTTCAGTGATGTCGTGAATATGTTTCTTAATTGTTGTTGGGGTAATACCATGCTCTTTGTTGTACACTTCCTGAATACCGCGACGACGATTTGTTTCTGCAATAGCTCGTTCAAGTGACCCTGTCATCACATCAGCATAGAGAATCACACGACCGTCCGAGTTACGCGCAGCACGACCGATAGTCTGAATAAGTGACGTCTCTGAACGAAGGAATCCTTCTTTGTCAGCATCTAAGATACCAATAAGTGTCACCTCAGGAAGATCAAGTCCTTCGCGAAGAAGGTTAACTCCTACAAGACAATCAAATTCCCCTTTTCTAAAACGAGTAAGTATCTGGATGCGGTCAATAGTCTTTACATCTGAGTGCACATACTCTGCTTTTACTCCTTGCTCACGAAGATATTCAGCTAAGTTTTCAGCCATCTTTTTGGTAAGTGTTGTTACAAGCACTCGCCCACCTTTTTTAACATCCTTCACTGCTTCATCAATAAAGTCATGTACCTGCCCTTTGTATGAAGTAACTTCTTTTACTTTACGAACTTCAAGTACAGGGTCCAGTAGCCCTGTTGGGCGAATAATCTGTTCCACGACTTGTTCAGATTCTGTTCTCTCGTAATTTCCAGGTGTCGCACTTACATAAATCACTTCTTTGATGCGCTCTTCAAATTCTTCATAGCGAAGTGGACGGTTATCTTTTGCTGAAGGGAGTCGAAATCCATACTCAACAAGCGTTCCTTTACGAGACTGATCCCCTGCATACATTCCATGAAGCTGTGGAAGAGTCACGTGCGACTCGTCGATAATAGTAAGAAATTCTGGCTTTCCATCCTTATCGTGAGGGAAATATTCAAGAAGAGTATCTGGGGCAACACCAGGATCCTTACCAGAAAGATGTCGTGAGTAATTTTCTATACCCTGACAAAAACCAACCTCACGAATCATTGCTACATCATAACGAGTACGACGCTTGAGACGCTCTGCTTCAAGTATCTTTCCTTGCTGATCAAGCTCCTCTAGTCGAAGCTTGAGCTCTTCTTCGATGGTTGCAACAGCTCTTTCACGAGTTGGGATATCAGAAATAAAGTGCTTTGCCGGGAAAATAAAATATTCATTTACTTCCTTGATTACCTTCATAGAAATTGGATCAACAATTTGAAGGTACGAGATCTTTCCTCCGGCAATTTCAATCTGAAGCATAACCGTTTCAGAAATTGGCATAATGTCGATACGGTTACCAATAGCTCTAAATGTTCCCGGTGAAAGATCGGCATTTGTGCGCTCATAGTAGATAGCAACGAAGCGTTGCATAAGCTCAATTTTAGTGGTTGCATCACCTAGCTTAATAAGCATGTTCTCTCGCTCATAATCTTCAGGTGAACCTAGACCATAAATACATGATACTGACGCCACGATAATTGTATCTTTGCGTGTAAGGAGAGCTTGGGTGGAAGCATGGCGAAGACGATCAATCTCTTCGTTAATTTGTGCATCCTTTTCGATATAGGTATCAGTAACTGGCATATATGCTTCAGGCTGATAGTAGTCATAATACGAAACAAAGTAGTGAACCGCAGCGTCCGGAAAAAAACTTCTAAACTCTTGTGCAAGCTGAGCAGCAAGTGTCTTATTGTGAGCAATAACAAGTGTGGGCTTTTGTGCTTCTTGTATAACATTTGCAATAGTAAATGTCTTTCCTGTTCCAGTGGCACCTAAGAGGGTCTGTTTTTTAAGACCCTTCTTGAGACCCTCAACAAGACCTTTAATTGCTTTTGGCTGATCTCCAGCAGGAACAAACCCCTTAAGAACAAAAGAACCTTCAGTTTTTTTCTGATTGCTTGACATAGATGATAATCAATTATAGCATCAAAAAGGACCTGATACTAAACCCTTTCTTTGGAGAATAGTCATGGAACAGCTCATTACGTGGCTTGTGACATTTGTAATACTTAGCTGTGGAATTCTCTCAGCAGTACTTGGTTGGAACGGAGACCAAGTACTCTACGGTGAAAAAAATAAAAACACCATTCCTGCTAAATCTCTAAGTGTCTTGTGTGTAACGAAGAATATATCTAACGTAATAAAAAAAACCTACTTGCTGTCGTTTCTTCTTTCTGCTATAGCAAGTAGCGGTCTTGTGTATGGTAGCGGAGCGGTAGGTAAGTGGTTCATCACATTACTAATCGGAGCTTTTGTCTACGGAGTCATTTACACAAAAGATGTCTACCACCACATCATGAACGAAGAATAGCTCAAGAAATGAAAAGCGCCCTCCTTAGGCGCTTTTGTTTTACTTACTTTTATTATTTGTAGTACCGCTTAATAAAATTTTCTTTAAATTCCAAAAATGTTCCCTTAAGAATATGTTCTCTTGCTTCTTCACAGAGCGCAGTTAGAAAGCGAAGATTATGAACAGAAGCAAGTGTTGCTGCAAGCATTTCATCTGATCTAAAAAGATGCGCCACATAAGATTTTGTATAACGATGGGTATACCATGATGGGTCATCTGAAAGTGGAGACATATCTTCTTTAAACTGCGCATTATTAAGATTGATGCGTCCATCACGAGTATAAATTGCACCATTACGAGCAATACGCGTAGGCGCAACACAATCAAAGGTATCAACACCATTTTCAATACCAAGCAATATATCAAGAGGTTCTCCAATACCAAGCAAATGTCGTGGCTTACCCTCTGGAAGAATTTCATTTACCCAGTGCACTGCTGTACCCATGTCTTCTTTAGTAAAACTGCCCCCTATTCCATATCCATCAAAGTCCATTGCTCCAAGTACTCGCGCAGACTCCTTACGAAGTTCTTCATAGGACCCACCTTGCACCACACCAAAAAGCGCTTGCTGCTTCCCTGTTGCCGAAGAAACACCAAGACGCTTATGTTCGTCTAAACTTCTTTTTGCCCAAGCATGGGTTCGTGCTATTGCTTTCTTCTGATATTCAACTGGAGCAAGCGGGGAAGTGCATTCATCAAATGCAAAAAACATATCAGCGCCCAGATTGTGCTGTATTTGCATACTACGCTCTGGAGTAAATCTGTGTTCCGACCCATCGTGAACAGACTTAAACGTTACTCCGTCGTCATCAATTTTCGCGAGACGTTCATGAGTTTTTTCTTTTTCCTGCTCAGAGGTTTCCCGTTTACTAATCTCATCTGATGTCGCAATCTTACTCACTCCGTGACCAATAGCCTGCCCGAGTGAAAACACTTGAAATCCACCTGAGTCAGTAAATGTTGGACCTTCCCAACCCATCATTTTTGCAAAACCTCCATGACGCGCTACAAGTTCATCCCCTGGCTGAAGGTAAAGATGATAGGTATTTGCTAGAACACACTGAGATCCGACAAGATCTTTTACATCTTCTACAGTAAGCGACTTTACAGTAGCTTTTGTGCCAACAGTAATAAAAGCAGGTGTAAGAACATCTCCATGGGGTGTATGAATGACCCCCGCCCGAGCAAGCTTAACTTCCTCAGAGCGTTTAGTGATTTCAAAAGAAAATGACATAGTAGTTTCTACTTTACCACAAAAAACGTATTTTGACTTACCATAAAAAATATTGTAGTGTTTGAGTACTTTGTTCTTTTACTTAAGGGGTTATGACCATGAGCGAGCAATCGTTTATTCGTCTCATGTATGGCATCAATCAGCGTGAACCAGTACGAGAAAACCTGAGAGCTCTTATTCATAAGAGTCTTACAGGAACACCTTTTAGCGAAGAATGTCTCACACTTATCGATACCGCATTTGATATTGCTTTTGACGGCCATGTAGATACTCCTCCGAGATCAAGTGGCGAAGCGTACATTTTTCATATTGTGCGCTCAGCGATTCGAATGATTGAAAGACAGAAAAAGTTTAGAGTTTTTGACGTCTTATGTATCGTTGAGATAATTGTTCACGACTGTTTCGAGGAGGTTGCCAAAAACCGAGGACACGTCCATTCTGTTCTTGAAATGTCACATGTTCAATTGCTTCTTGGCACTAAAGTAGCAGAGGACACTTGGTGTGTTACAAAACAAAAACATATTAGCGAAACCAATGAGATGTACCATGCACGCCTCCTGGAAACAAAGTCGTGGCGTCCGTTTATTGTGAAAGCTGAGGACAGAATTGACAACATGTGGACGATTAAGGCTATGGGAAATGAAAAAGCTCAACAAAAAATAAAAGAAACTGAGCTATGGTTTCCAAAGTATGAGCAAGCTGTAACAGCTATTGTCTTTAGAAACATAACACAAGAATCTATGTCTCCCAGTTGAACATCCTATATTAAAACGCTTTATCAAGAGCTGCGAGATATCACCCGTCAACAAAAATTAAACCTTTAACACCTTACCTATCCCATGAATACGTAAGGTGTTTTTATTCTTGTACAGAACGAGCAATTACTGAAACAAGCTCTTTATCAAACATCGTCGGAAGCACCATGTCTCTTGTAGGATTTTTTACATGAGCAGCAAGCGCAAGTGCCGCTTTCATAAATACTTCATCGGTAAACTGTGCAGTTCTTTTTGCAAGCATTCCCTTAAATATTCCAGGAAATACAAGGGAGTTATTAAGTTGATTAGGAAAATCACTGCGCCCTGTTGCAATAACAGCCACCCCTGCCTCACGAGCAACATCTGGCATAATTTCAGGAACAGGGTTTGCAAGAGCAAATACAATTGCATCTTTGTTCATACTACGGGCCGTCTCTTCGGTGAGAGCCCCTGCTTTTGATACTCCAATAAAAACATCCGCCCCTTGTACCGCCTGAGAAAGAGATCCTTCAAATCCTTTTTCTTCACTCTTAGAAAGAAGTTCGATTTTTTCCTTTGTGAGATCAGTGCGATCACTATGTACAATTCCTTTACTATCACAAAAGAGTATGTGTGAAAATCCATACGAGAGAAGTAACCTTGAAATAGCAACCCCTGCCGCCCCTACTCCATTTACCACAATGCGAACATCTTTTCTTGTACGATCAGTTACCTTAAGAGCATTAATGAGTCCAGCAAGCACCACCGTTGCAGTCCCCCACTGATCATCGTGCATTACAGGAATAGAGAGCTCACGACGTAAACGTTCTTCTATTTCAAAGCACCGAGGCGCTGCAATGTCTTCTAAGTTAATTGCACCAAACACTGGAGCAAGCTGCTTCACAGCTTTTATAATTTCTTCAGTATCTTGTGTATCTAAACAAATTGGAAATGCATCAACTCCAGCAAACGTTTTAAGAATTGCAGCCTTCCCTTCCATAACAGGAATAGCAGCATGACTTCCGAGATTACCAAGCCCTAAAATAGCTGATCCATCTGAAATAATTGCAACAGTATTTCCTTTAAGCGTAAGATCATAACTTTTAGAAACATCTTCAGCAATTACTTTTGAAATTTCCCCAACACCAGGAGAATAGGCTCTTGATAGATCATCCCTGTTTTCAAGTGGAACTTTTGCCACTACTTCAATTTTTCCATGATGCTTAAGATGGAGCTCTAACGCTTCTTTGTTGTAATCGTGCTGCATAATAGTAAATATCGATAAATATAAATAAATGTATTTTTAGTATATACTATTTTTTATGAAAGAAACTATTCAAAAATACCTCCCTAGCCTCGTCTATGGAGGATCTGACGGCGCAGTTACTACCTTTGCAGTTATGGCAGGAGCAGTAGGTGCTGGGCTTGATACAAGGGTTATTATTATTCTTGGTCTTGCAAACCTTTTTTCTGATGGATTTTCTATGGCGTCTGCTGACTATCTGGCAGAGGACTCTCAGGTGAAAGAAAATGAAAAGAAAGCATTTAAAGATGCGCTTGCAACATTTACGTCATTTACTGTTATTGGTTTTATTCCACTTCTACCAATTATTTTCGCGATACAAGCAAATAAGTTTGTTCTCTCAACACTATTTACTATAATTACTTTTGCTCTTATAGGTTTCCTTCGTGCAAAAATTCTAAAAAGGAACCCCCTTACACTTGCATTACAGTCTGTAGCAATTGGAAGCACGTGCGCTTTTATAGCGTACACAGTCGGGGAATACATCTCAAAAATTGTGTAGCACATATAATAAAACCGACACAGATGTGTCGGTTTTATTATTACTTAACGTATAGTTCCATCTTTGCACGCACCACCTTCTTCATTTCTTCTTGACCTTCGCGACCAAACTTATATGGTGCAACTTCATTTGGATGTTCTTCGAGGTAGTTCATCTCACCATCGCGGAACGCTTTACGAATCTCGGTGTTAATGTGAATAAGAGCGATACCATGCTTAATTGCTAGAGAGAGATCTTCATCTGTATTTCCAGATGCGCCATGAAGCACAAGTGGAGTATCTACTGAAGTAGCGATAGCTGAAAGACGATCGATGTGTAACTTTGGCATCGGAGCATCTATAAGCATGCCATGCACATTTCCAATTGCCGGAGCAAACATATCAATACCTGTGCGAAGCACAAAATCTTTTGCTTGCTCGGGAGTTGTAATATTTTCTTCACTCACCCCTTCTGGAAGAGCTGCGTTAAGTGATGATGACTGACCAATATACCCAAGTTCTGCTTCTACAAGTACACGCTTACCTGTTTTCTGTTCATACACCCTTACCCAATCTACACAACTTTTTACAAGAGCAACATTTTCTTCATAAGAAAGTTTAGCGCCGTCTACGATAACACTATCATACCCTGCTTCTACCACTTCCATTACTTTCTCAAGTGAATAGGTATGATCTGCATTTAAGAAAATTGGCACATCGTACTCTTCATTAAGCTCAGTAACGATAGTACGCACCATTTCAACACCCATATACTCTCGCTCCCCTTCTGAAGCACCGATAATAACAGGCTGATTAAGTTCCTGTGCAACTTCTGCAATTGCACGCGCTTGATCAAGATTAGAAATATTAAAGTGAGCAATAGCTTTTCCGTTACGCTTATACTCATTAATGGTTTCGAGGTAAAACTCGCTTTGCGGTATCAATGTCTTCATATCAACACAGTATACACCATATAACCTGCTACACTTAAGGGATATGGAAACCAAACAAGAATTTGATTTTATTGCTATTGGGGACACTGTCGTTGATGCTTTTATTAGACTTTCAATTGGACATTTACAAGAAACAGCTCACGGACGTGAGATCTGTATCCCTTATGGAATGAAAGTTCCTTTTGATGATGTATACATACTTCCAGCTGTAGGAAACAGTGCAAATGCATCGGTCTCAGCAGCTCGGTTGGGGCTCAAATCCGCCCTTCTTACCTCTTTAGGAAAAGATGCCCATGGGGATGAATGTCTAGCACAACTTACCAAAGAAGGTGTTGCTACAGACTTCGTTCGGCAAGAAGAAGGTAAAAAGACGAACTATCACTACGTACTCTGGAAAGAAGACGATAGAACTATTCTTATCAAACACGAAGAATTCACTCCTCTGATTCCAGAAATTGGAAAACCAAAGTGGCTTTACCTTTCATCTCTTGGAAAACACACTCTTCCTTTCCATTACGATCTTATTGAATACGTAAAGAATAACCCTGAAATAAAACTCGCTTTCCAACCAGGGACTTTCCAGCTTGGTTTTGGTCCACAACTTGCAGATCTTTATAAATGTACGGAAGTAGTCTGTATGAACAAAGAAGAAGCAGAGCAACTTCTTTCACATGAAGGAGCAACTATCAAAGAGCTTCTTGATGGATTACACGCTCTTGGCCCAAAGGTGATACTTGTAACAGATGGTCCACATGGTGCCTACATGAAGTACGATAACAGCTATTTCAGTATGCCACTTTACCCAGACCTAGCTCCACCGCTTGAACGCACCGGAGCTGGCGATGCATTCTTTTCTACCTTCATTGCCTACCTTGCAAAAGGATATGATGCACCGTACGCAATGAGACGAGCACCGATCAACAGTATGAATGTTGTGCAACACGTCGGAGCCCAAGAAGGACTTCTTTCTGAGACAGCTCTTGAGGAGCTTCTCAAGAAAGCACCTAAAGAATACGAGCTTTCAATTATTTAGGAAAATAACAATTATAAAAAACCGAAGCCTAAAGGCTTCGGTTTTTTGTTTTAAAGTTTAAGATTTCATTATAATAATAAGGCCGCCAGTTTTTGTTTCCTTAAATATGCAACGTGCACCGGTTTCTTTTTCAAAAATAGTAAGTGCTTCCTTTATAAGAAAAGCTCTGTCTAACATTTGATTAAACTCATCTTCTGAGTTGTGCACTTTTTCTATTCCTTGAGCATCAGTATATTTAAAATCTTTACCGAGATAGTTATGGCTATTCTTCAGTAGCTCAACATCTGAAAAGGTACCCATTCTAATTTGGCCTTTATTTTTGGTAACTCGATACGATTCTCTAAATACAGCAAGAATATCTTCTAAAGCTTTTTCTTTTACTACTCCAATAATTGGAATTAGCTCATCCGTAATATCGTCTCTGTACGGAGCAAAAAGGTGTGGCATCGAAGCCGCAGAAACGACAAGATCAAAACTCTCATCTTTAAAAGGAAGTTTTCTTGCATCTCCAGCAACAGCTCTAGCATGATTCTTTCCTAACTCACCCTCTTTAATATCAATACACACAACTTGTGAAGAAAACTTTTTCTCACAATACTCAGCAAAAGCAGCATCAGCACTCCCAACATCAAGAACTGTCTATTACGTAGACGCTCATCTCTCAACTCCAATTCATCAAAATACCAAAAAATATCACCTCTTATAGCAAGCTCATTTTTACCAGCCTCTTATGAGATTGATTTTATAATTGCAGGACTTGGGACCTCTTTACCAGAAATTCTTCTTATTGCGTTACTTACATTTTCTCTTATAAAATTCATATTATATTATAGCTAATGTAACACTTCACGAACTTTTGCAGCAACATGTTTTGCGGTAAGTCCGTACTCTTCATACAACTCGTTCATTTTTCCACTTTGACCAAATCGATCACTCACTCCAACACGACCAATACGAATTGGGTGATGTTCGCTTAAATATTCTGCAATAGCACTTCCTAAACCACCTGACACTTGATGTTCTTCGACTGTAACAATTGCTCTTACATTTTTCACAAGACGAAGAAGAAATGCAGTATCTAAAGGTTTTACCTGAGGAACGTTTACTACAGTCACCCCTATACCTTCTTTCTCAAGAGCTATAGCCGCCTTAATAGCTTCATAAATAATAGGTCCGCAAGAAATAATAGCAACATTTTGTGTAAAATCTCCACCGTACTTATGCTGAGAAACATAAAGAGCATAAGCCTTACCATGATTCCATGTATAGGTATCAGAAAGAAGGAGGGGTGTTTTTTCTCGAGTAAGACGAAGGTATGCAGGCTTATCCGTCTCTGCAATATGCTCTGTAATAGCACGAGCTTCCACCGCATCACAAGGAACGTACACCTCCATATTTGGAATCATACGCATAATTGCAATATCTTCAATCGCTTGATGAGTTGCCCCATCTGGCCCAACAGAAATTCCAGCATGAGCTCCGACTACCTTAACAGGAACATTATTGTAAGCAATAGTTGTTCTTATTTGCTCCCAGTTTCTTCCAGGAGAAAACATTGCGTAGCTTGCAATAAAAGGTACATATCCCATAGCGGCTGCACCTGAAGCTAATCCTGACATAGCTTGTTCTGTAATCCCAACCTCAAAAAATCTTTTAGGGAACTTGCTACGAAATCCATCCATCTTCACACTTTCAGTAAGATCAGCACATAAAGCTACGATGCGACTGTCTTTTGTTCCGGCATTCACAAGACCCTCACCAAAACCTTCTCTTGTTGCTTTTTGTTCTTCTTCAGAAGTAAATACTGTTTTTCTAAGCATATATAAAAAATTATAATTCTCCGTAGTGAACTTTACCTTTAAGACTTCGAAGCTCTTTAAGTGCAGCACGACCCTCTTCTTCGTTGGGAGCTTTACCGTGCCATCTATAGTCACCTTCAAAAGCAGTAACTCCCTTACCTGGGATTGTGTGTGCGATGATAACCGTAGGTTTATCAAGGGTGCTTTTTGCACGACCAATTGCTTGCATAATATCTCTAAAATTATGACCATCTACATCAATTACCTGAAAATTAAATGCTTCCATTTTTGCAGTTAAAGACTCAAGAGGAAGGACGTCTTCTGTATAGCCATCAATTTGAATTGTATTACGATCAATAATAGAAATAACTTTATTTAGCTTGTACTTATTGAGAAGGAGAAACGATTCCCACATCTGCCCTTCATTAATTTCTCCATCACCCATAAGGCAATAAAAGTGTCTGTCTGGCTTATGCTCCTCAAGCTTATCCATAAGAGCCATACCAATTGCCTGAGAAAGACCTGACCCAAGAGGTCCTGATGAAGTTTCAAGGCCAGGAAGCATCTCACGGTGCGGGTGCCCCTGAAGACGTGAACCAAAACGACGAAGTGTTTTGAGTTCAGAGATAGAAAAATACCCAGCGTGAGCCATGGTAGCGTACAGAACCGGCGCAATATGACCATTAGAAAGAATAACTCTGTCGCGCTCAATCCATTCAGGATGTCGCGGATTGTGTTTAAGTACTCTAAAATAGAGGAGTGTAAAAACATCTGTCATACCGAGTGGCCCTGCAGTATGTCCGCTCCCTGCTTCCATAAGCATTTTAATAATACTTTCTCGAATATCTTCAGCGCGAAGCGTAAGCGCTTCTACTTCTACGTCAGTAAGTGAATGCATATACTTTGTAGTATATAGTCACCACATACTACTTACCAGTTAATATCTTTTATAAACATTTTATCCGTAGTGGGCACGTAGTGTTTCTAATGTTTTTTTAATTTCTTTGTGATTATTTCCGTGACGAGTTATGTATGAGCCCACAATGACACACCGCACACCATGCTCCTTTACAACAAAAATAGTTTCCGGGTTCATGCTCCCGTCTACCTGAATATCAATATTCCGACAATGATCTCGTAAATATGATATACGTTTAAGTACTCGTTCATCAAATGGCTGAGACTGAGTGCCAACTTTAGCAATTCCCATCACCTGAATAAAAAGTTTATGGTAAAGCTGTTCTGCGTGATGCACTTTCTCAGCAAAAGCCTTCAACTCTCCTTCATTTGATCCACAAAGACCAAGAAAAATAAAGTGTGGCGCAACCATAGCAATAAGTTCACTTATATCATCATAAGAAAATGAATCTACATGCACCACTATACGTTTAGCCCCAAGAGCAATCACCCGAGGAACATACTTTCTCCAATCCTTAACCATCAAATCAAATTCATAAGAAAAACCATCAGGGAGATGTTTTTCTTTATAAGGGAGCCACGTTTTTTCAAGACCAGCAATACCGTCACAAAGATCAATTTGCACCCATTCTGTAACCCCTTCTAAAAGAAAAAGTTTGTGGGTAACATGTTCATATGTTGGCTCTAATATCGCTGGAGTAATAGTCATACTAAAGAGTATACCTCTAATTATAAAGAGCTATACACAAGCTACTTAAGAAACTTATCGTACATAGAAACATACATTGAAGTATCTTCACATACCCCGTCTTGATCACATCCTGTAACATCACTTGGAATAATAGGAACGAAGAGAGCTGCAACCACAACAGCAAGAAGTGTTATAAGAAACTTTAAATTCATACGTAATTAAAATGTTCTAGTTCTTGTTTCTGGAGTATCTTTTGGAAGAGTCCATTTTTTAAACAATGTAATGTACTCATCATTACACTTAAGATAATACCCTCCAGTACCATCTGGATAATTATTACATTCTACAGGATTTGGATTATGAACAACCGGAACAAACAACGATCCGAGAACAAGAATTCCAAGAAGTGCGAAGAAAAATTTAAGACTTGGTTCCATATATAAAAAATTATTTAGTTATCTCATCAATCATAATAACACGATCTGAGTGACGCTCCTCATGAGAAAATGTGGTTGTTAAAAATACTTCGATTGCAGCTTTTGCTTCTTCAAAAGAAACAAAACGAGCCCCAAGCGAAAGAACATTTGCATCATTATGAAGGCGCCCTAGACGCACAAGGGAGAGATCTCCTCCAGCATATACAATGGCACGCACATGACGATATCTATTGGCAACGATTGCCTCCCCTTGCCCTGAGCCACCAAAAATAATTGCAATAGACGGGTCATGCATCGCATCATGCTGCACCTTCCTTGCAGCTTCTGCAATATAAGGAGGATAGTCATCTCCTTCTACGTGAGTAAGCGCACCAAAATCATGCACAATGTGACCAGATGTTTCAAGATACCCTTTTACTTGTTCTTTTAAAAGGAAACCAGCGTGATCGGTAGCGAGATGTATTTTCATATATACGTTAAGTATATCAAGAATATGTAACAAAAAGAGCACCGAAGTGCTCTTTTTGTGAATATTTATGAACAGTATTATGCTTGTAATTTTTGTCCAACTTTTGCCACATGCTCAACAAGTGTGTTAGTGTACCCCATTTCATTGTCGTACCACGCAAGTACTTTTACAAGAGTACCCCCTACTACACGTGTCATTTTAAGATCAGCAATTGATGCGTACGGGAGTCCGATAATATCACTTGAAACAAGTTCCTCGTCAGTTGCTTGAAAAATATGAGACCACCTATCTGTGCTTGCAGCTTTACGCAAAATTTCATTTACCTCTTCAGCTGTTGTTTCGCGTTTTGCAATAAACGTAATATCTGCGATTGATCCTGCTGGAGTAGGAACACGAATAGAAACCCCATCAAAAAGACCTTCAAGAGAAGGGAAAGCTTTTGTTACTGCAATAGCAGCTCCTGTTGAAGACGGTACAATGTTTTGAGCTGCGGCACGACCTTCACGAAAATCTTTTTTATTTGGCCCATCTACAATACTCTGAGAAGCTGTATATGAATGAACGGTATTTAAAATTGCTTTTTCAATACCAATCGCTTCATCTAAAATTGCAATCACAGGAGATGAAGCATTTGTTGTACAAGAAGCGTTTGAAGTAACGCTACATGTGCCAAACTTATCTTCATTTACTCCAAGCAAAATAGTTTCACCTTTTACGGACTCATCTTCACCTTTTTTAGCAGGGGCAGAAATAACTACGGCTTTTGCTCCACCTTTTAGGTGCGCCGAAGCTTTGTCATAAGCAACAAAAAGCCCCGTTGATTCAACAACAACATCCACATGAAGAGATGACCAAGGAATACTTGCAGGGTCTTTTTCCTGAAATACTTTTACACGGGATTCATGTTCTCCACTTGTTACAAGATACTGCTCTTTTTTATCTGGAGTTTCTCCGTCATGAATTTCGGCATGCACATCAAAATGAGAAACTCTGTATACAGTGTCGTACTGAAGAAGGTATGCCAAATTATTTACATCCCCTAAATCATTTACCGCTACCACCTCTATGTCGGGGCGAGCGCTTGCAACCTTGAAGAAGGCTCGTCCGATACGCCCAAAGCCATTAATACCTACACGAATTTTTTTGTCCATATGTAAAGAAGTATACTATCGTTACAGCATAGAGAAATAGTTTTTCTGTGGGTAAATTATGCATTTTACGTAAAGAAGCATATCTGTTACCATGTACAAATATGGACGCTATTTCAATCAAGAATCTTTCCAAGTGCTACGGCACAACCAAAAAAATAAATGTCGTTAAAGATGTTTCTTTTGCAGTTAAAAAAGGTTCTGTATTTGGTTTTATAGGACCAAATGGTGCAGGAAAAACTTCTACTATTAAAATGCTTGTCGGACTCTCTACTCCAAGCTCTGGAACAATTGAAATACTTGGCAAAGACCCTAAAGACATCACATCTCATCAGTCTATTGGCTTTATGCCAGAATCTCCTCTTTTTTACCAATACTTAAGTGGATATGAATTCCTTGATTTTATTGCAGATCTTTTTAAGATACCTCATAAAAAAGACATCATCATAAAGATATTAAAGGAAGTTAACCTCTACCACGCAAAAGATAAAAAAATACGCACTTATTCAAAAGGAATGCTTCAGCGACTAGGACTTGCTCAAGCACTTATTAATGATCCGGAAATTCTCTTCTTAGACGAACCTCTTGATGGCCTTGACCCTCTTGGGCGTGCTGAAGTTAAAAAAATAATTACCGCCCGTAAAGAAGTGGGTAAGACGATATTCATTAATACTCACATTTTAGGTGATGTTGCAGAAATTTGTGACACCGTTGGTATTATTGATCAAGGTGCACTTATTCGCACAGGTTCTCCAAAAGAGATTGCATCTGGGTATAGAGATCTAGAAGATGCTTTTGTTTCAATAATTGAAGCGGAACGTAAAAAAGAAGGAGTTACCATCTATCCTGATCATTAAAGTTTATGTTAAAAAATATCTTCACCATCGCAAAAAACACCTTTAAGGAGACTGTCCGTGACAAAATCCTTCTTTCAGCATTTTTTGTTATTATCGCAATAATACTCTTTTCACTTTTTATTGCCTCAATCTCACTTGAACAAGGGACTCGCGTTATTGTGAACTTTGGAGTTACTGCAATTTACGCACTGCAGATGTTTGTGGCAATCTTTATTGGTTCAATGCTTATTTACAAAGAGATTGAACGCCGCACTTTTTTCTTACTTTTACCAAAACCAATTTCTCGAACTGAGGTGGTTGCAGGAAAATGTCTAGGGCTTACAGCAACAACAAGTATTGTTACTCTCTTTTCTACTCTTGCGTTATGTGTTGTACTTTTCCTTAATAACGGTACCGAATACATTACCCCTATACTCATTTCAGTATTTTTAAGCACCTTTGAAGCTATTCTTCTTATACTTATCTCCCTTTTCTTTTCTGGCATCATGTCGCCACTTATGGCTTCAGTTACAACTATTGCTTTTTTCTTCCTAGGTCATGCTGGGGCACTGTTTAAAACAGTCTTTATGACAACAAGTTCTACGTTTATTGAACTTGTAACACGAGGAAGCTACTACCTCCTTCCAAATCTAGAAAAATTTAATATTCGTAACGACATTGTCTACGGAACACTTCCTTCACCTTCTCTTTTTCTTATAGCAATACTCTATGCTATAAGCTACGCCACCCTTCTTCTTATAGTTACTCATATTGTATTTAAGAAAAAAGACTTTTAATCTCTATGAAGAATTCTTTTTTGTTTGGAGCAGCTCTCTCACTTCTTATTATAAGTGCAGTACTTCAAGGTAAACATGATGCTTTTAGTCCACCTTTTACTCTTAAACTTGAAATGGCAAAGCGCACCCTCTTACCAGAAACAATTCTTCCATATGTAAGCTTTGGGTTTAATAATTTTCTTGCTGACATGTACTGGGTACGAGCAATACAAGACTTTGTTGCATGGGACGGCAGAGAAGGTTTCTTTATTGGCTATTTTAAAAACATAACAAAGCTAGATCCGCGCTTTGAATACCCTTACCTCTTTAGTATCTTAACAGTCCCTCAGGGAGAAACAACAAACAAAGACAGAAAACCACTTGATGAAATAGCAAAGATTGCTGAGCGAGGCATACAAGCAATTCCAACAAGTTGGCAAATTCCTTTTTATCTTGGAACACAATATCAAATTTTTACTAGAAGTTACGACCCTGCAGAAAACTATTTAGCAATTGCAGCAGAACGTCCAAACGCTCCAGATGGGGTGTACTTAGTATATTCAACGTATGTTGGAAGAAATCTTGTAACAACAGGTAATCTTAACAATAACAAAGAAAAACAGTACAAGCTTTCAAGAGAGCTTATAAAAGTTATTTACAACAATACGGATGATGAAATTATTAAGTCCATTGCAGAGGGAGGATACAAAATAGAAGCAGTAACGCAGATGCTTGAAAAAGGAATCATTGCTTATAATGAACGTTTTAAACGCTATCCAGTTTCAATTGAAGAAATGGAAAAAGAAAACTTTATTAGACTTCCTCAAGACTTTATTGAAACATTTACAATACGAGTAAATGGTAGTGACGGAACATTTAGAATAGTGAAGAGAATCAGGTAAGACTGGATGGAATCGGTCACAAAGTCTATTTTTGAGTACAAAAATATAAGACTTCGTGACCCCTGTTTTACCCCCCCTTTTTTTGCGCATGTGACATAAATTATTATGTATATGGGTGATAAGGAATCGGTCACAAATCTGCCTCGCTTTGCTCGAAGCAGATTTTCGACCCCTATTCGATTCCTCACGAAAGCCAAGCAGTTGGCTTTCTGTGGGCCCGCAAAAAGTAAAATCTCGTAAGATTGTATCTTACGAGATTTTACTTTTTGCGGGCCCACGAGGAATCGAACCTCGACCAACGGATTTGGAGGCCGTTGTTCTGCCACTAAACTATAGGCCCATGCTTGAGCTATTCTAACACATTATTTGCTAATTATAAAAAAGAAAACCGACCTTAAATTCAGGTCGGTTGTTGTGCGTGTCTACACTAAAACACGCACATTGGCACCGTTACTCCGGCGACTTCTTATCGTTACGCCGACGGGTGAAGAACACGCCGGCACAGGCCAAGGAGGCAAGCGCAAGACTTGCGGGCTCCGGCACCGAGCTGGATGCGACCAGATTGTCGAACACGATCGTGCGCGAATCGAAGTCATCACCCACCTGGAACTTGTTGATGCCTTGCAGCATCGCGTTACCGAGGTATTCACCGCCGAAGGCATTCACCGAGCCGAGCAATTCACCGTTCAGCAGGTAGTCCACCATGCCGTCGTTCAGAGCGAACCCGAGCGTGTACATGGTGTCGTAGGAAAAACCAGACGGCAAGCCGTAGTTCTTCCAGCCGGTTGCAGCATCCCATCCTTGGAAACGCGCAACGCCGCCGTCACTCGCGAACTCGAGGATCGGGTAGACACCAGCGATCATGTCGGAAGCGGTGAAAGCCGTCCCCCACAAGCCGCCGATACGCTGGTTCGCCGACGCGAACTCTTGCGCGATGTACATGTCGACGGAAACCGCGGTCACCTCGGGTTGCAAGTCGTACTTGCGACCCTGGGTGTCGTAGAACGTTGAGGAATAGGCCCCGCCGCGATTCGCTGCAGCGCCGGTCTCGTCGACGGTCAGGTGAAGCTGGCTGCCAGAAACCTGGAAGCCGGCCGGCGCATAGCGATCGGTGTACCAGACGTTCGGAGCTTGCGACGAACCGGTAGCAACCGGCCCGCTGAAGTCCATCGTCTGAATCACCCCCGCCTGCGCGACACCCGTGGCGAGCATCAGTACTGCAGCAAAGATGCCAATGAGCTTTTTCATCTGAAACCCTTTCACCTCATCTAGAGGTATGTGTGTTGGAGAAAAAAGCCAGACCAGAAATACAGGTCCGACTATTTATAATTATACCACAAAATACAAAAATTACAAGATCTCTCAATAAAAAGCAGCCTTTCGGCTGCTTTTTACTTTTTTACTATCTTTAAAAAATTACTTCTTGCTTTCCTTAAAAGTAATGTGCTTACGAAGCTTCTTTGAATACTTCTTAAGTTCAATCTTACGAGTAACAAGCTTTCGGTTCTTAGAAGTCCAGTAGACTTCACCCGTTTCCTTGTTCTTGAGCTGAATGAGATTATCTTGTGCCTTTGCCATAATTTATCTATTATACCCTATTTTCTCTTATGTTGCAAGCGTATTATTTTCTTAAAATTACTTAAATACCTAGTTTTTCCAGTCGTGTTTTCGCTAATCTTGACTTCCCATCAATAATCTTATTTTTCATAATAAGAAATGCTGCAAGGTAATTGTAGTATTTTTCTCTATAAGATCTCACCTCCTCCCCTTCCATAACATATTGATCACCTTTAATTTTAGCTAAAATAGCTTCTTGGTTTTTATTAAAACTCATAGAAACACCATCCTTAAAACGAAGGACAATGAAGTGATCATCTCCAATATTCATTTCTCGAATATCTTCCATTTTTTCATTTGGAAGATCTAAGCCTTCTTCTTTAAGAGCTTCACACACAATAAAGAACAACTTGTCATGTTCGTCATCTTTTGTTTTAAGTCCTTCTAAATGTTCTTGGATTTGATTAAGACTAGTGTTAAGACTTTTTGCCCCATCACTTTCTATTTTATTTTCAAGATTAATTTCAGACATACGTATATACAAATACCCAATCTACTTCTCAAGCTTTTCTACGAGATATTGAGTGAGGTTAGTAAGAGGAACCCTCTCCTGAGTCATGGTATCTCTATCACGCACAGTAACAGCATTATCAGTAAGCGTATCAAAATCTACCGTCACACAGTATGGCGTACCAATTTCATCCTGACGACGATAACGCTTTCCAATAGATTGTGTATCATCGTATTCAACAAAGAATTTTTTAGAGAGCGTTTTCCAAAGCTCTTTAGCAGGAGTAGTAAGCTCTTCTTTTTTAGAAAGAGGTAAAATAGCAACCTTAACTGGAGCAAGGCGCTTATCTAGCTTAAGCACAGCACGAATATCTTTTGTACCATCTTCGCGCGCTTCTCCAACTTCTTCTTCAGTATATGCGTTATCCAAGAAAGCAAGTGCCATACGAGCTACACCCGCAGAAGTTTCTACAATATGTGGAGTAAATCGCTCTTTTGTGGCTTCATCAAAATAACTTAAATCTTGCCCTGAAAACTTTGAGTGCTGTGAGAGGTCCCAATCCCCTCGCGCATGAATTCCTTCAAGCTCTTTAAAACCTCCAAGCATCGCGTAGTTGTACTCAATGTCATATGCATCTGAGGCATAATGCGCAAGCTTCTCATGTTTATACCAATTAAGTTTTTCATGAGGGATACCATAATCAAGATAAAAATTCCAGCGGTATGCATGCCATTCATCAAAAATAGCTTTTGTGTCTTGTGGGTGATGGAAATACTGCATTTCCATCTGTTCAAACTCACGTGTTCTGAACACAAATTGCTTTGCAACAATTTCATTACGAAATGCCTTACCAACTTGTGCAATACCAAAAGGAAGTTTTGGGTGTAGTGAGTCTACGGTATTCTTGTATTCAAGATAAATTCCTCCACAAGTTTCTGGACGAAGGTATACCACATTTTCTTCTGAGAGTGCATCTACCGGGGAACCGAGATTTGATTTCACCATAAGTGAAAATACTTTTGCGGAGGTCAAGTCAGCACTTTTACAGTTACCACAGACAAGCTTTTTCTCCATACGGAGTTTATCAAGTTCAGCGTTAATAAACTCAAGTGTTTGCTTATCTGCTTGTACACCAAACGCTTCAAGCATATGATCTGCACGAAAGCGACTTTTACATTTACGGCAGTCTACTTGTGGATCATTAAATCCATCCACGTGACCAGAAGCTTTCCATGTCGTTGGGTGCATAAAAATAGCACTATCCAAAAGAAAAATATCGAGACGTTCCTGAGCAACACTTTTTTTCCACGCTTCTTTTACATTATTAAAAAGAAGTGTTCCGTAATGACCATAGTCATATACTCCTGAAAATCCCCCATAAATTTCTGATGAAGGAAAAATAAATCCCCTACGTTTACAGAGGGAGACAATTTTTTCCATACGCTCTTGGTGTGTCTCGTTCATATTTTTTTATTCTAGCACACTCAGTATTCTAGGCAATTTTACATAGGCCTTGCCTTTTAAAATTAGGAAAAGGTGACTTAATTCTAGAAGACAAACATTCCGCCAAGCATGTCATTAAAGAGACGAACTATAGCTCCTGCCGAAAAGATAATAAAAAGTCCAATAAGTCCCCAAAGAAGATGACGCTGACCTTTTAGTTTTTTTTCAGGATCATTCATGTTAACAATAAACATAAAAGCTCCATAAAGGAAATAACAAAAGGCAAGACCAAGTGCAAGCTGGTAGAGTGGCCAAAATACTTCAACTAAAATCTTTTCAAGAATTCTATCGTCAGTCATACCTATTCACCTGGAAGTCTAAACCCTGGCATTCCTCCGCCTTGCCCTATACCAAGCACTCCTCCAATAAATCCAATAATTCCCCAAATAGACACCATTACAAAGAGAGCTACAATAGACCAAAACATTCCGACTTTTGCTTTTGCATAATGAGTAGGATCGTTACGACCTTTCCAGATAAACTCAACAAGGAACCAAAAGAAAGCAAGGAGTGCAACACCAACAAGAAGTGGCACAGAAAGCGTCACAACACACTGCGCAAGCGCAAAGAGACGCACAAGACCGGTAAAGCTATTAACTACAGCACACACCTGACTCCCGTATGCGAGACCACCCCCTCCTCCAGCAGAACCTCCTCCAATTCCAAAACCAAAACGATTCCCATTAATACTTCCTGACCCTCCAATCTGTCCAGTGTTTGTATTTCCTCCAATCATGTTTCCTCCACCTGTTTCTTGCTGCCACTGTCCAGTAGAAGGATTACGACATCCACGCTTTCCATCAATAGTCCAACAGGTCTGCCCAACGTTTACACGAACATCTCCAAGTTGGATTTGAGCATGTGCAAAAAAAGCGCCGAGAGCAACAACACATAATGCAAGCAGCGCTTTTTTCATATTGTATATATACCTAAGTTAAGATATTTAGTTTGCTGGAACTGGAACACCAGGAATTGGAACACTTCCTCCCTGATTAACTCCGAAGATACTTCCAATAAGACCAATGATTCCCCAGATAGACACCATAAGGAAAAGCGCGAGAATAGACCATCCCATACCAGCTTTTGCATCTGACTGCTTCTGTGGATCCTGAGAACCTTTTACAATAAACTGAATAAGGAACCAGAAGAATGCAAGCACCGCAACTCCTACCGCAAATGGAACAAGACGAGTAATGATAGTCTGAGCAAGCGCAAGGAGTCCGAGGATCGCCCCTCCGTTAACCTGCCCCTGCTGAGCTCCTTGCCCAATAGTGATAGTTGCCTGAGCAGAAGCTACTGCAAACTGTCCTGCAATAATTGATAGTGTTGTAAAGATTTTTTTCATACTATTAGTTAGTTATTCTTTAAGTATATAAAGGAATAGCTGCTTTGCAAGGAAAAATGTGGAAAAATAAAGTATTTTTATTATAAAAGATACTTTATCGTTGCCAGAAAAAACAAAAAACCCACTTTTGCATGGATAGACCATACAAAAGTGGGTAAAGTAACCGAAACAAGCCTAGAGAAGCGAATACAGCCATTTTACAAGCTTTTCCAAAAGCTCAGGAATTTGATCGATACTACCGAGCATCCCTTTTTCTATGGCAGCGGTTGCAAAAATAGCAACAGCAATAAGCATGAGCACCTGGAAAAGTGAGAGTCCAAAGATGAAGGTATCTTGACCTTCCTCTTCAGTTTCTTTTGAAGTTTCAGGCTGATGATGGGGCTTTATTTCCCCACCTTTCATTCTTTCAACCCCTCTTGCTATTTCTGCTGCCCTTCTACGTGTTTCGACACGATAAGGATGATTTATTGGAAGTGGATGCTTCCCCGTAACCACCTGAGGCTCAACCTTTATAGGCTCAGGTTTTGCTTCAAGAGCATCAGGTGATGGTTTTGGAGATTGCAAAAGCTGAGCTTCAGCTTGTGCTTTAGCGCGCGCATGGACTTCTTTTTGTGAAATCTCACTTATTGGAGTCACGTTAAGCTTCGCAAAGAGAGCATTCATGACGTCAATAGGTGACCGACCATCCAAATCATCACCACCTTTATCTTTATCGTCTAACATATAGAGTCACCTCTTTTCTTTTTGATAATGTACTGTTTGGGAATTATTCCCATTTAATTAGTATAATACATAGTATTTTATAATATGTCAATATTTTACTTTTATAAAATGAAAAAGAGAGGTTTACCCATCGCATACTGCGACTGGGCAATATGCGAGAGGAAAACCTCTCTCTGCGAGTAATACCCGCAGTGTTTGTTAACCGTGTTGTCTCACGAAAGGCATAAAGCCTTAAGGGTGACCGCCGCCGTGATGATCATCCTTCTTGAATAAAGGAACAATCATCTCTTTGATGATCAGGAAGAGGATTAGAGCGCCCAGAGCATAGGTTGCAAGAACCTTGAGAGGTTCGTTTACCATACCCCGAAGAAACTCCCTCATCCCAGCAGCAAAGTGTCGTCCACCTTGCCCAGCCTGAAAGCCAGCAGTTCCAGTTTCACGAGCCAATGACCCGCTACCTCGAACAATTTCCGGCAAAACAGCAGCAAGGAAGTACACGAAGACGAGAACAGCAAGAAGCAGTCCAGCGAATCCGAGAAGCTTCTTTACGGGTGATTTTTTGTCATCACCGTGACCATGGTCATCTTTTTTGTCTGACATCAGAAACCCCTTTCTTTATCGAACAGTAACAGAACCACCAGGATGAATGGTGATACGGAAAGATCCGCCTTCTCGCTGATAGCGAGCAAACATGCGGAGACATTCATGTTGAGACCTGCAGTTCTCCTGATACCAGTTGTATTTTTCTGGATCGCGTCCATATGAAATGGTATACCCATCACCTTGAACGTTCTTGACTTTGAAACTTGGCCGAACCAAAGCACAGCCAATACTCAAAGAGAAAGCTTTCTCAAAATACTGAACCTGTGGCGGATTATTTAGAAATTCCGCAAGCGACGTTTCGTCTCCACAGGCACTTGGAACAGCTTCATCAGGAACCTCTTCTTGTGCAGGTTTTGGTTGAACAGAAGCAAGCAGGCGAGCTTCGCGCTCTTTTACTGCAATCTCTCGCTCAGCAAGATCTGCACGCCTCACTTGGCTTTTGTGATAAGCCTCATCTTGGCGATCAAGGAAATATCCCATAAGCTCCATGAAGAGAATGTACACAGCCAGCAGGAGAGCAATTCGTGCAAGCCAAGGAAGCTTCTTCCAGAAAGAGACCCCTTCCGAAGACAAAGCAGTAGACATATGATACCTCACTAAAAGTCTAAGAACAAAAAGCCTGTTTTCTTTGTCAAAAAGTACAATCAGGCCTACCTTATCTTATTATATAAGGTTTTTATAAATTGTCAATACTTCTCATTTTAGAGTTCGTATGGCCCGCAAGTGAAATCATCATCACAGGTACCCATGCCATTTTCTCCACACCTTTCTCCTGGTGTGCAAGAACTTGAGCCTGATCATGGATTTCCGGATGAAGATGGGACACAACGATTAGTTACAGCGTCACACGTTCCTTCCGAACAAATACCATCTCTCCCACAACTTCCTCCTATCATGTTTTCTGCTGGACCAGCTGGATTTCCGGATGAAGATGGGACACAACGATTAGTTACAGCGTCACACGTTCCTTCCGAACAAATACCATCTCTCCCACAACTTCCTCCTATCATGTTTTCTGCTGGACCAGAAGGTAACCCTGACCCTGTACCAGGACTACCCACAGAACCACCGGGGTTACTTCCCGTACCAGGACTACCAGAGCTTCCACCCATAATAAGCTGAGGGATAACAATACGACTAACGTCAGCATCTCCGAAAACTATTCTTTGTCCAAAACGAATGATGCCATATACCGAGAACATCACAAAGAGCGCCACGAGACTCCACTTGAGAAATTCATTCCCTCTTTTTACTCTATCACCATCACCTTGACGCGCTCCCCAGATATATTCCACAACACCGTAAAAGAAGGTAATCATGGCAAGCGCCATAAAGAGTCCCCCTGTTGCGCGCACTACCTTTCCTGTGAACCCATCAATCAGTCCAGCAAGAGTTCCTATTCCTCCTGTTAAAGTAGCAACAGATTGAGCAGAAGCAGTTGTAACAGTGAGCGTAAATAGTGCGGTAAGGAGTAGTACTTTCATAAAAAATAAGTTATATGGATAAGTGTAGCAATGTAAACAGAGAAGGTGCAAGGAAGTTGTTCCCTGTTTTTATAGATGTCTTTCTATAATTTCTGTCTTTTCTGAAAGAACTTTTTGCACCGTACCCCTGACCGCTGTCATAAATGCCTGAATCATAAAGATAATAAAGGTACTTATTGTTGCCCAAAGAAGAAGCTTCTTTGCCTTTGCGAGCGCTTCTGGTGCACCCTGGGCGAGGACAAAAGAAAATCCAGTCCATACCCAAATAGCAATAAGAGCTGGAAACACAAAGAAACGCATCACAAGTCTAAGAATATTAAGGATGAAGTCGTAAAGCGTTGTAACATTAGTTGGATTAAGTGAACCGGTAACATTTGCAGCTTGTTGTTGAGATGTTCCTTGTGCTGACGCTCCTCTAACACACGTATTGCTTGCACCATCACAAACCCCTTCAGAACAAATACCGTCTCTTCCACAGCTTCCACCTATCATATTTTCTCTTGGAGCCTGTGCGCCCTGAGATGCTTCTTCAAACGTTGGGTTAGTGCTTGGGGTTTTCTCACAAAACATTTGAGCATTACACTCAAAACCAGACCTGCACGTGTAATTTGATCCACAAGGCTGACCCTGGGTACCACTTTGTAACGTACAATTAGTACCAAAAATACGCTGATCTTCAAAACTACAACTTGCCATCATGGCACCTCCATCAATAACATCAATTGCATATGCGCGCTCCACCAAACTCGTGACCAAGATATTTTTAAAGATATCAAGATACTCTGTCTTTACTCCTGCCATTCTAAGGATAGCAAAGAAAATACCACCCATAAGAGCAACGATTATCATAAACCCTAAGATAGCATTACCAGCTTTTTGAGCTGCTTCACGGTAAGCATTTGCATTACCCTGATTAAGCTGAAACCAAGCGATAATAAAGCGATAACAAACAAACACTACAAGAAGAGGAAGTCCGAGGCTGATAATAACTTTAAATATATTACCTGTAATTTCTTTTACGTGAGTTATGTTGCAAGCCTTATCAGCTGACGCCCCACATACATCATCTCCAGAAACAACACCTTGTGCAAAAACAGGCAGAGAAATAGAAATAAAGAGTGAGCAAGCGACGAAGAGAAGCGGAAGTTTTCTTAAAAATGTCATAGTAGTTATGGTCGTGTATAAAGATCACGTAAACGATTTACAAAAAGAGCTGAAGCGTCTGCTACTCCGTAGCGCTGATTGATAATATCTGAAATCATTGCCTGAGCATAGGTATTTGTCTCATTTGGATACTTATCGTACCAACCACGAGCAACCAACATACTACGAGCAATTACAGGATCAAGTCCTTGCGTCCCCGCATATGAACGAAGTGCGGGAACTGCACCTACCTGAGAAGCAAGCGCAGGAGAAACCCCTGCCCCAGCAAATTGAGACTGAACTGTAAAGGAAGCAAACACATTTTTTGATGACTTAAGTGTTGCAATACTATACATTCTCATACCAGTTGAAAACGTATTGTATCCTCTTGTTTGCGGAAGTGTAGTCATCTCAAACTCCCCACGAGGGTTACGTGCACGGAGCGTTGCATACTCCCCTGAATATCCGATATACATTGCAAGCTTTTCGGCAACAAAAGCTTCTACAGGATTTCCGAGACCCTCTTTCCATGAGTACGTCTTTTGTCCTGGATCAGCAAATTGTGTAAAGAAACGATTTACTGTTGTAAGAGGAAGCACTTCACCTCCTTCTTGTACAGGAGTATTAGCGGTTACATCAATATAAAATTGACCATTAGCTGCAGGAACACGTGTTACAGGAGCCTGACCAAGCTGACTAATAACCGCCATAGTAATGTCTTTCATGTAGCTAACATCAGGCGTACCAAGAGCAATTCCTGCTTCTACGATACTGCTTCCGTTCATAAGCGTAAGAGCTGGTACCATTTCTGTCACTTCATCCCAATAATTTGGAGGGTTTGGAAGTCCGTGTTTTGAAAAAAGAGTTCTATTATAAAAAAGCACCATAGGCTCAATTGAGACAGGGAGTGCAAGAGCACCCGCCTGAGTAAAGAGCACACCCGCTCCGTCAACGTAGGTATCTTTAAAAAGTTTTTCTGGGAATGATGCAGCAGGGTACGGCTGTATACGACTTTCATTTGAAAGTATCGTCTTATAGTCTGCCATAATCATGTCAGGACCAGTGCCATTTGCCAAAGCCTCAAGGAGACGCTGGTTAAAGTTTGCTTCTGGAACATAGGTGTACCTCACAGCATAGTCTTTTGCTTTAGGATTAAACTCTTGAATCACCGCATTCATTTGTACCTCTGGAAACGTTCCCCAGAGCTGCACCTCCCCACGAGCTTTTTGTGCCTGATTTCCTATTGGAAGTTTTCCAGAAAAAATGAGAACAGAAAGAAGGAAAGCAAAAAGTCCGACACCGAGTAAGATATTTCTAAGCATAGAAATAGTATATAGGTAATAGCTTACCGCTCAAAGCCTTGTACTCACAGCACCCCATAAGAGAGGCTAGGAATTAATAGCAATAAATGCGTAATGAAACTTTCCTGCAGGAAGACGTTTCTGAAGATGAAAGCCATGCGACTGTACAAGTTTGATCGCCTCTTCTTCAGTCACAACATGATTTCCGTGAGGTCCGATACCTCCGTAAGAATCTTTCCAATCTACAACTAGCAGCTGTCCTCCTGGTTTTACAAGCTTTGAAACAAGCGATAAAACTTTCTCTTTATCTTTAAACTGAAAAAGTGCATTTGAAAGAATGAGAGCGTCCATGCTATACGCATCGATTGGGATAGCAACCTCAGCATCAGCCCATATCATTTCAACATTAATAATACCACGCTTATCTAAAGTTCCTGCAAGCGTATGAAGCGCTTCTCTGTGAACATCAACTGCATATACCTGCCCCATAGCACCAACTTCATTTGCAATGGCGATTGTATACACGCCTGTTCCACACCCAATATCTGCTACACGGTCACCTGGACGAATGTATAACTCTTTTACAAGATGATCTGGTGTGAGAAACATATGTAAGTAGTATATAGTTAATGATTGATAGTTAATAGTGGATACAGTAAAAGTAAAAGCGCGGCCTACGGCCGCGTTTACTTTTACTATCTTCTGTATACATTCTACTTAGAGCAAATTGAAACTAGCCAAAGAGTCTCCGTCACGCAACTTCATCACTCTCACTCCTTGCGTATCACGACCAAGGGTTGGAATAGAGGTCACTTCTGTTTTAATTACTTGAGAATCTTTTGACACCGCAAGAAGTTCTTCATTTGCTTCAGTCACCACGCGAGCAACGATAAGTTTACCTGTTTTCTCAGTCACTTTAACTGTTTTAATACCACTTCCTCCACGCTTTTGTATCTTGTACTCAGAAAGCTTTGTCTTCTTACCGTAGCCATTTGCAGTCATAATAAGAAGCTCTTGCCCCTTAACGCTGTGAAGCACTTTATCTGCAGCAACAATACTGTCACCCTTATCAAGCTTCATACCAATCACACCCGCTGCAGTACGCCCCATCTCACGAACATCGTCGTGACTAAAGCGGATTGACTGACCATTTTGAGTAGTGAGAATAACACTGTCTTCATCAGACACAAAAAGCGCAGCAAGAAGTTCATCGTTATCATCAAGCTTAATAGCGATAAGACCATTTCGACGCACATCTTTAAAGCTCTCTGCAGCAGATTTCTTTGTGGTACCGTTTTTGGTAACCATCATAAGTGACACACCTTTAAGCTCCTTCATGTCTTTTGGCATTGGAAGAATTGAAGTAACTTTTTCTCCGTCTGCAAGCTGAAGGAAGTTCATAATACTCTTACCTCGTGTTGCACGCTTCCCTTCTGGAAGATCGTACATCTTAATCTGATATGCCTTACCTTTGTCGGTAAAGAAGAGAAGATCTGAGTGAGTTGACGTAGTGAGCGACATCGTTACAAAGTCTTCTTCTTTTGTACTTAAATCTACCACACCTACTCCTCCACGCTTTTGTGTGCGGAACTCTGAAGGATCAGTACGTTTTACGTATCCACCTGAAGTATATACAAGCACCTGCTCAGTGTCTGCAATCAAATCTTCAGGGTTAAATTCCTTTGCTTTATGTTTAACAATCTTTGTACGACGATCATCTCCGTAACGCTCCTTAATATCAATAAGTTCTCCTTTGATAATTGAGAGCATTTTCTTTTCTGACTTAAGAATAGCTTCAAGTTCTGCAATAAGAGCCTGTACTGCTTTAAGTTCATCTTCGATTTTCTTTCGTTCAAGAGACGCAAGACGCTGAAGTTTCATTTCAAGAATTGCTGTTGCTTGAATTGGAGAAAACTTCCACTTCTTCATAAGTTGAGCGTGAGCATCAGGCGTATCTTTTGATGCGCGAATAGTCTTAATGATTTCATCAATATGATCAAGTGCCTTCTTAAGACCAAGTAAAATATGCTCCTTTTCAAGTGCACGCTTAAGATCAAATTCAGTGCGACGACGCACCACTTCTTTACGATGCCCCACAAACGACTCAAGCGCACCCTTAAGAGAAAGGGTCTGCGGAATACCGTCAACAATTGCTACAAGGTTATAGTGGAATGTACTTTCAAGCTCAGTATGTTTGTAGAGATAGTTAAGCACCTTCTGTGGCTGTGTACCGTTCTTAAGATCAATTACCACACGAATATCTTTTGTTGATTCATCACGAAGACCCTTGATATCTTCAATTTTTTTATCACGAACGAGATCGGCAATATTTTCAATGAGGTTACTCTTAAGTACACGAAAAGGAATAGAGGTGATAATAATTTGGAATGATCCGTTTTTTGTTTCAAAAATTTCAGCTTCACCTCGTACCACCACTCCACCACGCCCTGTTGCGTATGCCTGACGAATATCTGACTGGCCAAAAGCAATTCCTCCCATCGGAAAATCTGGTCCTTTCACATGCTCGCAAAGCTCTTCTGTTGTTGCATGAGGATTATCAAGGAGATGCACCGTAGCATCCACTACTTCGTTTAAGTTATGAGGAGGAATATTTGTAGCCATTCCCACTGCAATACCAAGTGTTCCATTTAAAAGAAGATTTGGTACAGCTGTTGGAAGTACGCGAGGTTCTTTCTTTGTACCATCGTAGTTAGCTTCCATTTGTACTGTATCTTTCTCGATATCACGAAGCATTTCCATTGAAATCTTAGACATCTTCGCTTCGGTATAACGGTATGCCGCAGCACCATCACCATCAATTGAACCAAAGTTTCCCTGTCCAAGTACGAGAGGGTAACGATATGAGAAGTCTTGAGCACTTTTTACCATCGCATCATATACCGACGCATCACCATGTGGATGGTAGTTACCAAGCACATCTCCCACAATTGTCGCAGACTTGCGAAACTTTGCTCCAGGAGTAAGCCCCATATTATTCATCGAGAAAAGAATTCTGCGGTGCACAGGCTTAAGCCCATCACGAGCGTCAGGGAGCGCTCGAGAAGTGATCACACTCATCGCATAGTCAAGATACGCTGTACGCATCTCGTCCACAATATTTACAGGCGCAAGTCCTACTCTTTCTACAACCGGTTCGTTACTTTCTTCTTGTGGTGATGTCTTTTTAGCCATAAGTATTCCTTAACAATAATGCTTACAAGTATAGCATAAATGAGCCTTACTTCATACTAGAAAAGATATTACTACTCTTCTTTTTTATATACCTCACTGCTCTCAAAAAACCCATTTGTTACTTTTGGAATCGACCGAAAACGGTCTTGTGCCTCTCTAAAAAAAGTCCCAAACATTGATGTTGGCGATTCTGTTGTGCTTTTACGTATTGCTGTATCGCCAATATCTTCTTTCCTTGAATAGCTATCATTAAAAAAACCGTAATCAAAATACAAGATAAGGAGCGCAAAAATAGCAGTAAAAAACCCTGCCACCGTTAGAGCTGCAACATGTTGAATATGGGCAGGTTTGCGTTTTAACACTGAAATATAGCGACGAACACTAAAGTAATGTTTCATTTTCTAATAAAGTATACCAGAAATGGATATTTTTATCATAAAATAAAACCACTAAAAATAGCTGCTCGTTACTTGACATAAGTACATAAATTTGGTATTATAAATATATGTTCTTTTACTAAGGAGGCTTTGCTATGCTTCGTATTCTACTTACTTTTGCGCTCATCCTTCTCTTTGGTTGCAGCGAAAAGCAACAACCAACGGAAGCAGCGCAACCTCAAAAAAAACCTGCTTTTGTTTCAGCGACAGTCGACAAAGACCGTGCCGCAACACAACGCAAAGCAGAGATTGATGAGACTGCTCAGAAAAGCACACCAGTTCAAGTGAACGCAACCGCAATCAAAGGTCGCAAGCTTGGAGGTCTTTATGCAGAAATTACCGGAATTTCTGGTGAAGTCACAAAAGACTCTTATCAGATCAATTACGGTGAGATTCTTGCAGGTCTTTGGAAGAGAAAAGTTGATAGGCAGGCTGCAACCGAAGCAACTATCGACAACGCTCACAAACCTCTCAAGGTGTATCTGGAAGATCAACGTCGCATGTCACTTGGTGACTTTGTGGGCGAGGCAGGTAAACACGTTGAGCAGGTTAAGAAAAACCTTGACTGGAGCGGCGTCTGCAAAAAATACAACCTCAACAAAGCAGAATGCGACATGTTTCAGAAGCTTGGCAAAAAGGTAACAGGTGGACATCTTGTTGCGTACGGCATGACTGAGATCATGCCAAGCGCCGAAGGTGAACTTAACCTGAACATCCTTGAGATGTTGCTGAAACACGCTGGATCAAACTACATGTTCACGATTCCTGCGCTTTACGACGGCATGCTCTCCTTGGGCTTTTACCAGTTCACATCATATGCGCTGCGACATGACTCTGGAGGGGTTATCGGGGCCTCCACGGTGAACATGTTCTTGTCAAAAGCTGACCAAATCCCCGGCTCAGTCATTCGGCTTGAAAACGGACAACATCACCGAGCAGCGTATCTCTTTGCTCTTCATAACTTTGCTCAGCTAGCAAAGAGAACAAGTGTCAAAGAGTTTCGCGTGCTTGAAAAAGCTTTCACCAGAAAGCCCAGTGAACTCGTTACCTTTATGGCAACTTCACATCACGCTCCAACGCTTGCGCTTCGACACACTCGAGCATGGCTAAAGAGTGGCGCAAAAGATGAACTCAATCGTTATCTTCGTGGTCGCCTCATCCCTTACGGGAAAAAGAGTGACAACAATTTCGCTGCACTTAAAAAAAGAAAACTTGTGCAGTGAAAAGGTCGGTTAGCGTAAGCTGACCGACCTTTTTCTTTTTACCTAATTACATCTCGTGGAACACGACTACCTCACCAAGCTTGCCATCAATATCTTTTTTCTTAATAGTAAGCTTTTCTACTGGTTCTACTTTTTCAGCACCTGCTTCTTTTAAGAAAATTGGAAGTGACTGCTCGTCATAATCCATAGGGATGATGAGTTTTGGTTCAAGTCCTACTGCAAGCTTGTGAGCATCATATGGGTTAAGAAGAAAGGTATCTGTGCCGACAGGAACAAAAAGTACATCAGTTTCATCAATAATCTCTTTATGTTCTGGCTTAAGAAGTTCACCAAGTGCTCCTAAAAACGTGACACGCATTCCATCAATAGTAAAAGCGTAGCTTGTATTTTGATATACCTTCTCTTTTTTTCCTTCAGAAAGTTTTACCTCAGTACCAAATCCTTTAAAAAAGATATTTTGCACCTCGTATTCACCTGCACCCTTAATAACAAAAGGAGTTTTGCCACCATGCTCTGTCTGCTCTTCACCGTTATAGTCAGGGTGATTTGTTGAAATAAGTGTTATATCTGCGCCATATTTAGCAGCTTTTCCTTTTCCATCTTTTGAAAGTGGGTTAAGTGACACTGTTAGGTCCCCAACTTGTAATTTAAAGTGTTGACGTCCGTAATAAGAAATAATCATGATACCAGCCATTTTATCACACAGATGTAGAGAGACAAAAAAGAATTGCAAAATCTAAAAAATATTTGTACTATACAACTCCTGTTCTTTATTACTTTAGCGAAGGAGAAAAACAAATGACCGGTCAAGAACGTGAGCAACACGCTGCACATGAAGACGGCCACACCCCGAAACCTCACGGCAAACGTGGCGGAGCCTCTGACCGCCCCACCCGTAACCGTGATACGGAAGACTAGCCCGAGAGAAACGTGCTGGTTTTCTGGTAAAAACAAAGCTGGAATCGCTTCGCGATTCCAGCTTTTTCTTTTTTTATAAAGCTTTTTATACAATTTTAATATATTTTGTCAAAAATTGCTTGACAAAAGTAATTAAATATGATATATTATTAGTATAAGGATGACAACATCCTAAACAGTTCCTTCACACCCCTAACGCAACTTTTCCTCACAGGAGCGTTTCAATGCAAAACGGTGTCTCGGTTTCCAAGATGATCCCTGTCGATGAGGCCATCGCAATGGCTCGCCAAGCACGTGCTCGCCTGCTCGCCGAGCACAACTTCGCAGAGAAGCCGAAGACCCCCCAGCAACTGCACTGGCACTTGGAAGTACATGACGCCTGTCGAAAGCCTGCGTCTCCTTGAAGAACTGGCTCGCAAGAACAAGAAGATGAACCTCAGTTCAGCCAAGCGTCAACCCGCCAAGATCGTCAAGGACGACAACACTATCGCTGTCGGCGCGAGCTTCTGCTCGAGCACGGGCCGCTTCGTCGAGTTCTCGAAAAAGCCCCCTGTCGACGCCTGGGACGATGTTCGCCCCAATCGCGCTCGTCAGCCCCGCTTCAAGGGCGTCGAGCGCAACCTTCGTCGTCTGACTGCCGACATCTGGCACTGAACAACAACATCCTCTAAGGAGAAAAGCAATGCGAAGGCATATCTAGCTGGAGATCCAGCATAGGGCTATTAACAACGGCGAGCACCCCGTCAGTTAGGCAAAGCTCTAGGGAATCATCCCACGTTCAGAGTAGCAATACTCACAAAAGAACAATTGCCAAAAGGGCGACGTCTACGACGTCGCCCTTTTCATATTCCCTTTATTTAATTGATTTTTTTATACGTAATGATAGTATGTCTATTAGATATAGGAAAATTCTTTTCTGTATCTATGATGTTCATTCAACCACAACTTACAAAGGAGGCTTCATGCCATTATCAGTTGACACCATACTAAGTAACTTCCCTTTTCTTCCACTTCGTGACGCCTACTGGCTACACGATGAAGAAGATACGGAGTGCTCACCACCATCTGTGTTTGACCGTATTCCGGAAGACATAGATGATGACGACCTGTACGGGTATTCACTCAACGACCCTCTTGATGTGCTTGAAGTAGACTAACCCTCTGCTCGTACATTTTTGAGGCCCTTTAACTTCACATTCTGCGATAGCGACTATTCTTTGCAGATATGTATTGTTACCGTTGTCCCCATGCTCTGCTAAACCGTTTCTTTGTTTAGTAGACACAGCCACAATCCTAGTCAGATTGTGGTTTTTAGTTTTTACACCAGAACACCCTTTAACGACACAAAAGATTGCCTTCTTTGTAGAAATATGGTAGTTTTATGTACATCTATTTAATAGATAGCGTTCTGGCCTAACCCTCCAGACCCAGTTTTACATGCGTGGAACTTTCCATACAAAACTGGGGCTGGAAACACCAGACCGAAGGGGTTACCGCCTTTTCGTGGCGGTCATTTTTATTTTTAGGAAAATGCAGATACGTATCTGTCTCCCCTTGTAGAATCTAAAAAATTATTTTTATGACAACAAACACAGAAAACATTGCTCCGTTTGCAGTTGGTGCAGTTATTTTTAAAGAAGAAGACATCGTTGAAGGTATTATCGTAGCGATTGAAAAATCAGCACTTTACGTAGACCTCGGTGTTTCAGGAACAGGTATCATCTACGGTATCGAGTTCATGAATGCGCGTGATGTAATCAAGCGTATCAACATTGGTGACACTATCTCTGCAAAGGTAGTAGTTCGCGAAAATAAGAATGGCTATGTAGAACTTTCTCTTAAGGAAGCTCGTCAGGCTCTTATGTGGAATGACGCAGAACAAGCTATTAAAGATAAGCGCATCATGGACCTCGTGGTTAAGGATGCAAACAAAGGTGGTCTTATCATTGAATGGCAAGGTATGTCAGGATTCCTCCCTGCTTCACAGCTTAAGGAAGACAAATACCCACGTATCGAAGATGGTGATAAAGATAAAATCCTCCGTGAGCTTAAGAAGCTTATCGGCAAGCGTATCTCTGTATCTATCATTTCTGCTATTCCAAAAGAAGGTAAACTTATCTTCTCTGAAAAAGATGGAACAACTTCTACAAAAGAAGTTAAGGAGGTGGTACTTGGATCATACGTTGTTGGTGATGAAGTAGAAGGAACTGTAACAGGTGTTGTTGAGTTCGGAATCTTCGTTAAGCTCACTGACGGTGTAGAAGGTCTTGTTCACAAGAGTGAAATTGATTGGGGGCTTGTTGAAGACACTAAGGCACACGCTCGTGTTGGAGATAAGGTTCGCGCAAAGATTATTGAAGTGAAGGATAACAAGATTTCACTTTCACTTAAGGCGCTTAAGGAAAACCCATGGAAAGAAGCTTCTAAGAAGTACAAGAAAGGTGACGAAGTACAAGGTGTTGTGATTAAGTTCAATAAACACGGAGCACTCGTTTCTATTGAAGAAGGTGTTGCGGGTCTTGTGCACGTATCAGATTTCGGAGATGAAGCTACACTTCGTGCAACTCTCTCTCTCGGAAAGAGTTACAAGTTCTCTATCACTCTCTTTGATGCAAATGAAGAGCGTATGACACTCTCTTTTGGAGATAAGAAGTAATACAAAAAATTTTACTAAAAAGAAGCACCCTTGCGGGTGCTTCTTTTTTATAATTAAGATATATAAAAAAGACCTTCCGGAAGGAAGGTCTTGGATGAAAAACAGTAGGGCTTATTTTTTGGTGCCGATTTTGTATTCAACACCTTCAAATTCGATCACGCCATGTGCAAGGAACCCCCTGTCATCATGAAGAGCAACGTAGAAACCGGTATTCTCGATTTCTTTCGGCAAACCTGAGACCCCCCCTCAAAACGAAGGGTTTGCAAGGCTTTATTTTCGATGTTTTTACTGATTTTCAAAATCTTCTCCAGTAATAAGAAACTTATTCACTCTACATGAATTAGAGAAGAAAATAAAGAAATTATTTTAGAATACGAGAAATGGTTTGCTGATAATAACCAACCTGTTGACGCAACTGAGGGTCACGAGTACATTCTTGAAGCGCTTTTTGTAACTTTGCTTGATATATTTCATTATCAAATGTAAGCTCCCAAGCTCGACAAGCAACCAGATTTCCATCGAGAAAAACGTTTCCTTTCCCTTGTTTTTTAAGTGATTCAATATATTGCTTAAGCATAAGAACAGAAAAAGGTACTTGAGTTTGAAGCAGAAGATCAATATCACGTAAAGCTTTTTCTTGGTTGTCTCCGTGAAATACCTTGTTTACAAAAGATCTGTCGATACTTACAACAACCTGCGGACCAGCTAGCACAAAGTGAGGTCGATTAGGATCTTCTGAGGTTGATGGATTTGTATAATACTTGAGAAGCATTAGACGTTCCGCTTCATCAAACATTTTTTCGTTAGCTTTTGTTCTTGCTTGAGAAAGTCCACCACTTTGAAGCCATGCAGAGATTTCAATTGCGTCTCGCTGAGAAAGTTTTGCCAAAAGATCAATATGTTTCTTAACTCTTTCTACTTTTTTATCAAACCCAACTTCCATAATCCCAATACCCTCTCTTCTTGTTTCTCCTAATGCTTGTTGACTAACAGTAACATCAACAGAAGATACTATTGGATCTCTCATTTGACGAGCCTTACTTTCAATTACAAGATCTGCTCCATGAAAAAAATCGTCATAAAGGCTAGTGCCTCGTGTCGTGATCTGGTTTCCAAGTGCTCCTTGTTGAATGCGCATAAAAACAAGAGCCTCACCCAAAGGACCCTCTTTATCTTTATCTACAGCTTTCTCATATTCTACTTGCAAGTTATTAACACGAGCCTGATCATCATTAAATGTAGAATAGAGCGGACCAAAAGAATGTTGTTCAGCTTTAATTCTATTTTGATTAAAAACATCAAGTGCTTGCTCGGGTGTTACAGCAAAACCTTCCAAAGATCGTTGATTATGTTTTTCCATAGGTACATTAAATATAAAAGTAAGATATTACATCCCATTATACACCTCCATGGCTTTTCTGTACCCGTCACCATCAACACTAATAAGCTTAAGTGCGCCAAGCACTCGAGCACTTATAGTTCGAAGCATTTCTTCTTCTTGTTCGGTAATTTGTCCCATGACATAACCTTGTACCGCCATCCCGTGCGGAGCTTTATACTCTTTTCCGTCCACATGAGGCGGAGAAATACCTATGCGGATACGGATAAAATCCTTTTTATTTAAGTGTTCAATGATACTTTTAAGTCCATTATGTCCTCCATCTCCTCTGTCATAAGAGATACGAAACGTACCATACGCTAAATCCTTATCATCATACATCACAACAATATCTCGTCCTTCGTGATACCTAAGATAATCGCGCACAGCAACCCCACTTTCATTCATATATGTTTGCGGAGTCATTATTTCAACAGAAGGTAATCGCATCACCTCATCTTTAATCATTGCAAGCAAAACACGAGCAACGTTGTGACGCGTGTTTGCATATTTACTTCCAGGATTTCCAAGAGGTACAAGAGTGTACATAGATGTATATTTGTTTTAGTTTATCATGAACAATTTTATTTTTATTTTTAAAACTTGCAGTCAACATGCAACATCTATATACTCTAGTACATAATGTTTTCTTCTATCACAAGTGTCATACTCGAGTCGGTAAATGACATGACACAAAATCCAGTTTCGATCACCATTTTTGTTCTCTTAAGTAGCGTAATTGTTGCTCTTAGTATCGCAATTATCTCTCCTTCTGTACGCGACATTCTTATAAAAATAAAACTCCTTGAGGAAGATGAAAAACCTTCATCTCTTCTCTTTTGGATTGTTGGTATCATTATTGTTGTAAAGCTTATTCAAGCTTTTATCATTCAACCATTTATTGTAGACGGCGCATCAATGCTTCCTACGTACCACAACCAAGAATTTCTCCTTGTTGATAAACTCTCTTATAGAACAAGTTCTCCGTCACGAGGAGATATTATGATTTTTAAACTCTACGAAAATGACGCAAGCCCTTATGGAGGAAAACATCTTATTAAAAGAGTGATAGGACTTCCTGGTGAACGTGTTGTTGTAAAAAATGGAGTAACCACTATTTACAACAAAAGTAACCCTGAAGGGTTTACACTAAACGAACCTTATGTTGTCTACAGAGAACCACAAAAACAAGTAGACCTAAAGCTTGATGAAGACCATTACTTTGTTATGGGAGACAACCGAGCTCAAAGTTATGATAGTCGTGACTGGGGAGCACTTCATAAAGATCATATTAAAGGCCAAGTACTTTTCAGGGTGTATCCATTTAAAGATGCAGCCTATGAGCCAGGCAGATACCGCTATATAGAATAAACGGTATACTAAACAAAGAAACAGACATTACGCACTTTTTTATACAGAACTACAAAACTTCACCAGACACTATGAACGAAAACGATAAACAATCAAAAAAGGAAACCCCTACATCGCTTAAAGGAATGTTTGATGTTATGGATGAGACATACTATGCGTACCAAGGTCTTTTTGAAAAGGCGCAAGAGATTGCTGTGTACTATGGATTTAAGCCAATTGAAACCCCTGTTCTTGAAAGAGAAGATGTTTTTGTTTCGGCGATTGGAGAAGGAACAGATGTTGTTGATAAAGAAATTTACGCATTTCGTTCAAAAGGTGGAGAACGTCTTGCAATGCGCCCTGAATATACAGCAGGAACAATGCGTGCATACCTAGAACATGGCATGCAAACACTCCCTCAACCTGTAATGCTCTACTCATACGGACCAGTATTTCGTCATGAAAACCCTCAGAAAGGCCGCTTGCGTCAGTTTAGACAATTTAACCTGGAAATTTTAGGAACGCCAAAGTCGATCGCTGATGCTCTTATCATTCGTACACTTACCACAATCCTTGAAGAGTATGGTTTTAAAGATCTTATTGTCGATATTAACTCAATGGGAGATAAAGAAACTCGTCCCGCGTTTGTTAAAGAGCTTACCAATTACTATAAGAAACACCTCGACAATCTCTGCAAAGACTGTCATGAGCGCATAAAGACCAACCCTCTTCGTCTTTTGGACTGTAAACAACCAGAGTGTCAACCATTTAAAGACAATGCCCCTTCTTCGCTCTCTTACCTTTCAAGTGATGCTAAGAGTCACTTCAAGGAAGTGCTTCAATACCTTGAGGAGATGGGTATTGCATACCGAGTAAATAACTCTCTTGTGCGTGGACTCGATTATTACTCACGCACTGTTTTTGAAGTGATTAAAACCGATGTCGATGAAAATGGAAAGGAACGCGAGATAACTGTCACAGGTGGAGGCCGTTATGACAACCTTGCAAAGATGATGGGGAGCAAGAAGGACGTTCCTGCTGTTGGAACAGGTCTCGGCATCGAACGCATTATGATGTTCCCTGAATGTAAAACACTCTCACCCCGTATCATGAAAACACCAAAAGTGTACTTCATTCAGCTTGGATTTGAAGCAAAACTAAAGAGTCTTTGTATTATGGAAACACTCCGTAAAAATAAAATCCCTGTGTATCAGTCAATTTCAAAGGATTCACTCGGAACACAACTTTCTCAAGCTGAGAAAATGGAAGTGCCGTACGTAATTATTTTTGGACAAAAGGAAGCGATGGATAACACCGTGATTGTTCGTGATATGAAGACTCGCTCACAGGACACTGTTAAGATTGATGCGCTTTCTGATTATATTAAGCATCTTAAATAAAGATCTTTGTTATTGTTGCTTTAGCTTATATCTTGTGCTATAATTTCGAACACTATGTCAAACGTCAACGTAGAAGTTAAAAAGAACTCAAACGAGAATGCACTCTCTTTGGTTCGTCGTTTCCAGAAGCGCGTTCAGGAATCAGGGATTCTCCCTCGTGTTCGCAGCATCCGTTACAACGACCGCCCACTCTCAGTTCTTAAGACAAAGCGAGCAAAGTTGAAAAAACTTACAAACATCGCTAAGTATGAGGAAGCTCGAAGAATGGGAAAGGTTATTGAAAGAAAGAAGCGAAGATAATACTATAAAGATAAGGAGCGTCCGTAGGGACGCTCCTTACTCTATACCCCCACCTCCATGCCTTTTATTGAAGAAAAAAATCTCACCATCATACGAAAACGAGGAAACCTTCCACCTCTTCCTTATAAAGAAATTAAGGAGACGATTTTAGGTAAGAGTTATGAGCTTACGCTTATTTTTTGTACCGAAGAAGAATCACAAGAAAGAAACAACACCTACAGACAAAAAGACTACCCTACAAACATTCTCTCTTTCCCGCTTGATGAAAAAGAAGGAGAAATATACATCTGCCTCCCTGTTGCAAAAAAAGATGCAAAGAAATTTGAAATGACCGAATTGCAGTTTTTACATCTCCTTTTGGTGCACGGATGCCTTCATTTGAAAGGACATGACCATGGTAGTACAATGGAGGAGCTTGAAGCTAAGTATGTAAAAAAATTTTACCGTGGCGAGTAAGAAAGAACTAATGATTGTGGGTATTGATATAGGATCCGGAAACCTCCGTGCTGTCGGAGCTATTCGTCATGAGCTCTCAAAATATCCACTCATCGTAGGTACGTATAAAAAAAGCATCGAAGGAGTTGACCGTGGCACAATCATTGATGAAAAAGAAGTTGCAAAAGCTATTCATCAGGCAGTTATCTCTCTTGAAAAAGAAACCGGACGAGAAGCACTTCACACACTTATATCACTTGGTGCTGTTGGACTTTCGTCTCACTTTACAACAGGCTATGCTCAAGTCTCTCGTGGAGACGCAGCGGTGACCGATTTAGATATTGAAAATGCAATCAAAGACGGTAATCGTGCCATTCCTGATATTAGGAATAAAGCAATTGTGCATGCGATCCCGATGGACCATAAAGTTGATGGCAACAAGATACAGGGAAATATTTTAGGAGTTCGCGGAAATAAGCTTGAAACAAGGACACTGTACGTAACCTACCCCCTTCAATGTATGAACACACTGAAAGACACTCTTGTTCTAGCAGACACTCGTGTCACCGATATTGTTGCAGGACCAATTGCGGAAAGTATCCCCCTCCTTACCAAAAAACAAAAGATTGCTGGTGTTGCCCTTGTAAACATCGGACAAGCTGTAACATCACTCTTGGTATACGAAAAAAATACACCTCTCCTTGTTTCAACAATCCCTGTTGGAGGTGATGATATTACAAAAGATATTGCACTTGGCATGAAAGTAACACTTGAGGATGCGGAAGATATGAAGTGTAACCGTGCCAACTTTCCTTACTCACGACGAAAAGTAGAAGAGATTATTGAAGCTCGGTTAGAAGATTTGTGCCAAAAAATTAACAAAGAATTACACCGTGTACAACGATCAGAACTACTCCCTGCAGGAATTGTTGTTGTTGGCTCAACATCTCTTCTTCCTCGACTTGATACTATTTTTAGAAATGAACTTAAGTTACCAGTGAAGATTGTTACTAATGAGTTAGTAAAAATTACAGCAGACACTCTTCGGGATGGGAGCTGGGCACGTAGCTACGGACTTACCTTTCTTGCTCCAACCGACACAGAAAAAGAAGTATTAAAAGAAATTTTGACAGCAGTCTATCTTCGTGTCAAAAAAATAGTTTCTCAATTTTTACCTTAGAAATAAAGGTTTTTAGTGTTATTTTGGTAAAAAAACCGCCTTTGCAAAAAGACCTAAGAGTTGCTATAGTTATGGGTATAATAACCCTAATACATCCGCACCCCACGTTATGGCAAAAGTAAACCCAGACATTGAAAGTTTCGCTCGTATTAAAGTAATTGGTATTGGAGGATCAGGTAAAGGAGCGCTTAATCATATGATTAACTCAAAGCTTCAGGGTGTTGATTTCGTAGCCATGAACACTGACACTCAAGATCTTCACCACTCGCTTGCTGAGAAAAAAATTCACATTGGTAAAAATCTTACCAAAGGTCTTGGTGCTGGAATGGACCCAGAAGTAGGTAAGCGTTCTGCAGAAGAAACTCGTGAGGAAATTCAAGATGTCATTAAGGGTGCTGACATGGTCTTTATTGCAGGTGGTATGGGAGGAGGAACAGGAACAGGAG
>CAYJED010000003.1:0-94151 GCA_964369115.1 uncultured Candidatus Saccharibacteria bacterium | reverse complement strand
GATGATGCCCTGGCGCGCGTAGTGCATCTGGGTGACGTTGCGCCCTTGCCTGGCGCGACGCGGCAGCCGGTGCAAATTGAAGCGCAGCTCGGCCAGCGCCGGGTCGGGCGGGCGCGCCGGGCCGGACACGGGGGGGGGGCCCCACAACACCTCGGCGGGGGCGCCAACGCGACGCTTTCGCGCCCCCTTGCTCATTATTTTATTTTTAAGAAAAACCTTTTTGTCCCCTACGTAAGCCACTAAAGAAAAGCTATACTATATTACATGACCGTACTTTTTGATGACGCAAAGCAAAATCAAAAACTTGATGACCTTCGTAAAGAAGAAGAAGAAAATCTGGTAAAGACCTTATCGGATAAATATAACCTTCCTTATATAGACCTGCGTGGCATTGCACCTGAGCCAGACGCAATGCAATACCTTCACGAGGAAGAAGCTCGCGAAGCAGGCGTTGTGCCTTTTAAGCTTGTAGGAAAGAAACTCTATCTTGCCACTCTTTCAACCGCAAACCCAAAACTAGAACAGCTTCTTAAGCCTCTAGAAGATAAAGGCACAGAACTCCTCCTTTTCTTATGCTCTCATGCATCTCTTGAACATGTGATAAGTCGTTACGGAGAACTTGGACATGGATCAAAAGTAGAAAGTGGAATGTTTGATCTCACGCATAAAAAAATGGCGGAGCTTATGAATCATTTTGAAACCAAGGAAGAGCTTCGAGATTTTTTTACAGAAATGATTCGTTCAGACATCTTATACAAAACAACACGTATCCTAGAACTTGTGTTTGCTGGCGCTCTTAAATTTAAAGCAAGTGATATTCATATTGAACCAGAAGAGGAGCGAGTACGTCTTCGTTATCGAATCTATGGAATACTTGAAGATATTGCGTTTTTTGACTTTTCACTTTTAAAAAATCTTACAAGTCGTCTCAAACTTCTCTCAGGACTTAAACTTTCAACAAGCGCAAACGCTCAAGATGGTCGTTTTAGTATCGATCTTGAAGAGGTGGAGATTGATATGCGTGTTTCTGTGGTACCAGGAAATTATGGAGAAAGTTTTGTGATGAGAATCTTAGATCCTCGTAACACTGTGTCTGATCTTTCTCAAATTGCATTTCCTGAAAAGCTTCGTGAGGCGCTTATGTATGCAATAGGAAAACCAAACGGCATTATTCTTACAACGGGCCCAACGGGTTCTGGTAAAACCACCACACTGTACGCCTTTCTTCATCATGTTTACTCACCTGAAGTAAAAATCATGACTATTGAAGATCCGGTCGAATATCACTTAGAAGGAATTACACAAACCCAGGTGGAGATAGAAAAAAACTATACCTTCGTAGCAGGACTTCGTGCTGCCCTTCGCCAAGACCCTGATGTTATCATGGTTGGAGAAATCCGTGATGAAGATACGGCAAAGGTTTCGGTAAATGCAGCGCTCACCGGTCACCTTGTATTTTCTACCTTACACACCAATAACGCAGCAGGTACTATCCCTCGTCTCATTGACCTTGGTGTTAATTCAAAAGTAATTGCAGGAGCGCTTTCCATTTCTCTTGCACAACGTCTTGTGCGTAAGCTTTGCGAACACTGTAAAGAGCCTTATGAATCTACTGATAAAGAGTCTCGTGTCGTAACAAATATCTTAGGTGAAATGATAACGTCTGAAAAAAATGAGTCCATGCTTGGACACACCCCCGCTACAGCATATGTGCTACATAAAGCAGTTGGGTGTGAGGAGTGTAGCGGGAGCGGGTACAAGGGACGTATTGGTATCTTCGAAGGCATTATTATGAATAAAGATATGGAAGCGATACTTATCACTAACCCAACAGAACGAGAAGTGAGGAATGCTGCCAAAAATCAAAAAATCCCTAGCCTTCGCGAAGATGCTATACTAAAAATGCTTGAAGGAATTACTTCATTTGAGGAAATTGGTAAAACCGTCGATCTTTACGGAGAAGAATAGTTTTTGTAGAAAACAAAAAACCCTCTACCTCTAAGCAACCCCTTGGTGAAGAAAATTCCTTCGTAAGGATAGACACAGAGGCAATAAATGCAACCAGATCGTCCTTCGAATTAGAAAGTGAGATAAACTCAGTTGTTTAGAGATAGAGAGATTCTTGAAATGAACGTTGTACTATTTTTAGTACGATGAGTACATTATATCATATATAAAACTTTTGTCAAATCTTGACACAACCCCCTACCATGACATTACCACAACAGCCAATAGAACTAGAAGAAACAAGGCATTTGGACAGTACGCTTCGTCCTGATCGTTTTTCGGACTATGTTGGTCAGGAAGTCATAAAAAAGAATCTTCACATCCTCTTAACTGCTGCAAAAGAGCGTGGCACCCCTCCTGAACATATCCTTTTGTATGGCCCACCAGGACTTGGTAAAACTACTCTTGCTCATCTTATAGCAAAAGAGCTTGGTTCAAACTTAAAACTTTCAAGTGGTCCAGCTATTATGAAGGTGGGAGACTTGGCGGCCATTCTAACAAACCTTACCCCAGGAGACGTTTTGTTTATTGATGAAATTCATCGCTTGAATAAACTTATCGAGGAGGTGCTGTACCCTGCTATGGAATCAGGGAAACTTGATATTGTTATTGGAAAAGGACCAAGCGCTCGCACTATTCAGCTTGACCTTCCTCCTTTTACATTAATAGGAGCAACAACTCGTATCTCACTTCTCTCATCCCCTCTTCGTTCACGATTTTCTGGTGGAGTGTACCGACTCCAATATTATAATGAAGATGAAATTGCTACGATTGTTAAACATAGTGGAACCATTTTAGGGGCATCTGTTTCAGACGACGCGGCGGAGGCTATTGCTAGACGTGCACGTTTTACTCCACGTATTGCAAACTACTATCTTAAACGTGCGCGTGACTATGCTCAAGTCCACAAGGCGGTGCTTGATAAAGATGTGGTTGATAATGCACTATCACTTCTTGAAATTGATGAGTTTGGTATTGGTACTTCGGAACGCATTGTGCTTGATTGTCTTATTAACACCTTTAATGGCGGACCTGTGGGTGTTGGGACTCTTGCTGCTGCTACAGGAGAGGAAGAAGCAACCATTGAAGATGTGGTGGAGCCATACCTTCTTCAGATAGGAATGATAGAGCGCACAGCGCGCGGAAGAAAAGCAACGGAAAAAGCATTACTTCATTTTAAGAAATAATATGGCGACTGTTCGTATAGTAGGAATAGATCCTGGGTTTGATAGATTAGGTGTAGCAATAATAGAAAAAGAAGAGCAAAAAGAAACACTTATTTTTTCTACATGTATTCAGACATCAAAAAAAGATGCGTTCGAAAAACGTCTCTTTGATGGAGCAACTGCTCTTGAAAAAATTATAGAAAACTATTCTCCTCATGAACTTGCTATTGAAACTCTTTTTTTTACAAAGAATCAAAAAACAGTAATTACGGTTGCTGAAATGCGTGGTATTTGTATTTTTCTTGGATATAAATACGGGCTTCAGGTTTTTGAATACTCGCCTCCTCAAATTAAATCAGCCATAGCAGGATATGGCGGAGCAACTAAAGAAGACATTAAAATAATGGTAGAAAGAATCCTTAAACAACCTCTTTTACTTAAAAGTAAAGATGATGAGGTGGACGCCATAGCTATAGCTCTTACTCATAGTGCAAATAGAAATAGTAAGCTTATTTCAAAAGCCTTTTTATAATCATCAACATAAAGGCTTGCATAGGAATTTGTTACATGGTATCTTGTCAATTACATTAAATTTATTTGCATATGCTTATCGAAGAAGAAGAACCAAAATCAGCTGGTGAAGTGAGTGACTTTAACCCTGACGCCTTAGAGGCTGTTTTTGATGAAGAAATCATCGTTGAAGAGGAAGAAATTACTTTTGTTGGCGGTGACGACGAGGAAGCAGATGAGATTGATATTGCTTTTGCCGCAAATGACGAAGGGTATTGGTAAGTAGTTCTATATAAAGTAAAGGAGGGGCACCCTACGGGTGCCCCTCCTTTACTTTTACTCTACAATTATTTAATCTCTATCTTCACAAAACGTTTTTTACCAATTTTAAACGTTGCGTTATACGCTACTATTTTTGGATCAACGAGAGGTCCTTTTTCTGTATCTGTTACAGCACCTTCTTCAAGAAGTCTTCTCCAGTCGGTTTTTGATACAACAATACCCGAAGACACAAGAGCGTCAGCAAGGAGAGTGTCTTTCTCTACTTGAAGAACTGGTATTTCTGCTGGAAGACCACCTTTTGAGAAGGTTTCGATCCAAGAATTTTTTGCAAGTGTTGCATCTTTTTCGTTGTGATATTGAGTAACAAGTTCTGTTCCAAGACGCATTTTAATATCACGCGGATTAGTTCCTTCCTGTAACGCTTTTTCAAATCCTTGAATTTCTTCTAAAGTAACATCTGTACAGAGAACAAAGTATTTAATAATTAAATCATCATGAAGGGCCATCACTTTACCAAACATAGTGTGAGGATCATCCACAATTGCAATAATATTCCCCCATGAGCTCGACATTTTTCTTCCATCAATTCCTTCAAGCATCTGACAAGTAATAAGGTGCTGAGGGGGTTGGCCAAAATAATCCTGCATAATACGCCCTGCTTTAAGGTTAAAAAGTTGATCAAAACCACCAAGCTCAACATCCGACTTTACAGCAACTGAATCGTATCCCTGCATCATTGGATAAAGGAACTCTCGTAGAGAAATTTCTACCCCATTTTCATAACGTTCTTTAAAGTTACGACGAGCGAGCATTTGTTGTACAGAAAAACACTCTGCGAGCTTTGTTACCTCTTCAAAAGAAAGTTTTGAAAGCCAGTCATTATTATAGACAAATTCTGTTTTTGAAATATCGATAATTTTTGAAACCTGACTTTTATAGTCTCTAAGGTTTTCGTCAATTTGCATACGTGTAAGCATTGGACGCTTATCACTTTTATCTGACGCATCACCAACAGTTGCAGTAAAATCTCCAACAATAAAAACAACCTGATGTCCGAGTTTCTGAAATTCACGGAGTTTACGAAGAGGTATTGCACGCCCGAGGTGAATTTTTGGTCCAGTTGGATCAACACCAAGTTTGATACGAAGTTGTTTTCCTGAAAGAAGAAGGTTTCGCAACTCTTCCTTCACAATAATATCTTCAACTCCTCTCGTTAAAATTTCATCGATTTTATTTTCATCTATAATAACTTTATCCATAGCACTATCCTATCATAACCTCTCCTTTTTACGTAAGTTTATGGTACTATACGAGACATGGAGCATTCTCATCATCCTCGCAAAAAAAGCTTTAAAACAAAAGTTTTTAGGGAGTTATTTTTGCTTATTTGTGCTTTCTGTGTCGTTTGTATTGCTGTTGTAATTGCTTTTATTGCAACCATTCAACTTCCTGATTTTGATAATTTTGAAAACAGAAATATTGCAAACTCAACAAAAATTTATGATAGGACAGGAAAAATTATCCTCTACAATATTCATGACAATGTGAGACGTACAGCAGTTTCTATTGATGAAATTAGTCCTTACATTCAAAAGGCTACAATTTCTATTGAGGATGCATACTTCTATGAACATTTTGGTTTCCGTCCAACTTCATTTATTCGTGCAATAATAGCAAACATTCAATCTGGTGGATACTCACAAGGTGGTTCTACTATTAATCAGCAAGTGATTAAAAATGCACTTCTCACACGAGATAAAACTATCTCTCGTAAACTTAAAGAAATTATCCTCTCCATAAAATTAGATAGTGAGCTTCCTAAAGACACTATCTTACAAATTTATCTTAATGAAAGTCCGTATGGAGGAACTATCTATGGAGTAGAGGAGGCTTCTCTTACATACTTTAATAAAAAAGCTCGTGACGTAAATCTTACTGAAGCAGCATACCTTGCGGCTCTCCCTCAAGCTCCTACATACTACTCCCCTTATGGAAAACATCGAGAAGCACTTGAGAAAAGAAAGAACCTTGTACTTGAAAGAATGTATGAACTTGGTCATATCACACAAGAACAAAAAGAAACAGCTCAAAAAGAATCTATTGTTTTTGAAAAAGATTTAACAAATAGCGGTAAAGCGCTTCACTTTGTAATGTATATACGTGAATACCTTGAAGAGAAGTACGGGGTTGATATGGTTCAAAATGGAGGACTTAAGGTAATTAGTACTATTAATTATGATTATCAAAAAAAACTAGAAGAAATAGTAAAGGAAGGTGCTCTTGAAAACGAAAAGAAGTTTGGAGCTACTAACTCAGCGCTTGTAGCAACAGATCCACGAACTGGACAAATCATTTCAATGGTTGGTTCAAGAGATTTTTTTGATACCGAAATCCCTGGTCAATACAATATCGCTCTTGCGCCACGACAACCAGGTTCTTCTTTTAAACCATTTATCTACGCTGCAGCTATTTCACTTGGATATACCCCTGAAACAGTTCTTTTTGATGTCCCTACTCAATTCAGTACCTTGTGTGACGCTTATGGAAAACCGTTACGCGCAGGAACAGATGATTCGGTTTGTTATATGCCAGAAAACTATGACAATACCTTCCGTGGGCCTATTTCATTACGAGATGCTCTTGCTCAGTCTCTTAACATCCCCGCTGTAAAACTTCTTTACCTTGTAGGAATGAGTAATGCCATCACACTTGCTCAATCGTTTGGGCTTTCTACTATTGATGATCCTGATCGTTACGGACTTTCTCTTGTTCTTGGAGGTGGGGAAGTTACTCTTCTTGAGCTTACTAATGCTTATGGAGTTTTTGCTAATAATGGAATTTATACAAAACCAACAGGAATACTAGAGATAAGAGATAGAGACGATAGTATTCTTGAGAAATTCACTCTTTCTGAAAAAGAAGTTCTTCCTGAGTCAGTGGCTACAATTATTTCAAACATGTTATCTGATAATCAAGCAAGAATTCCTACCTTTGGAGTAAGTTCTCCTCTTAATTTTACAGACCGCCCTGTTGCTGTTAAAACAGGTACCACAAATGATTATCGTGATGTTTGGGTTGTAGGGTACACTCCATCTATTTCACTTGGTATGTGGGCAGGAAATAATGATAATACCCCTATCAACAAAAAGGCAGCAGGGTTTGTACTTGCTCCTATTTGGCGTAAATCTATGGATGTACTCCTCTCTGGCAGCCAAGTTGAGTATTTCCCTGACATGCTTCCAAATACCTCATCTAAGCCGATTTTAAGAGGAAACTACTGTTCAAATGATGGAGTATTTACAATCCTTCGTTCAATTATTAAAAATAATCCAGATGGACCTTATCCTTCATCTCCAGAAAATGACTCTCAGTACAACCTTTGGCAACAAGGAATTACTGATTGGGTAAGTAAAAACCCTACAAATTGTTCATTTGTTCAACCAAACCCACAAGAACAAATATTAAATGGAACAGGTACCATAGAAATTCCACCAACAATTGTTAATTAAAAAATAAAAACTTCCACAATAATCTTGTGGAAGTTTTTATTTACACATATACCCTTTTTCTTCTAATTGTTTAAATATTTTTTTTAAAAACATTTTCTTTGTAGAAGTTGTAGTGAAAGTAATTTTTTTACCTTCTAAAATAAAATCTTCTTTTTCTAAAATAATTCCTGAAGATTCTTTTATAAGAGCGATAATTATACTTTTATCATCTTCTCTTTTTGTTATAGCTTTTGTATATTTTAAGAAAAGATTATTGTCCATAACTATCTGTTAAGAGGCATTAGAAGATAGGTAAACGTAATATCTTGTTTACTTTGAATAAATACAGGTCTGTTTGGTGTAGTAAAAGTACACACAAGTGTATCCCCTTCTATAAAAGGAAGAACTTCAAGGAAAAACTTATTGTTATATTTTACTTCAATATCTTCCCCTTCTTGAGAAGTTTTTATCGTATGTGTTACTTGTCCTACTTTTTCACTTTTACTATGAAGAGTACATACATTATTAGAGAATATACATTCTACTTGAGAGTACTGATCATTAAAGAAAGTTGTAAGAAGGAGAGCTTTTTGTAACTCTTCTTTTGAAAGCGTTACCGTCGTAGTAAATTCTTTAGGAAAAAGTTGCTTATAGTCTGGAAAATTACCAGTAATAGTATGAACAGAAAGAGTTACTGTTTCCCCTGTAAAAGAGATAATATTCTGACTCTTAGAAAGGAGAATTTCACCATTTTCATCATTAAGGATTTGAAGAATATCTCCAATATGTTTTTCTGGAATAAGAAAAGAGAAATCCAGTTCTTTATCGTTAGTGATTGTTTTTTCTGCAAGACGATAAGAGTCTGTTGCTACAGAGTAAATAGCATTATCTTTTGTATATACGTACACAGAAGAAATCTCTGGTTTAATATCTGTTTGAGCTGAACAAAAAGAAACTTCTTTTAAGAGAGTACTTATATTTTCTTTTGAAAGAGTTCCCAGCTGATCACCTTGAGGAGGAAGTGTCGGAAAGTCTTCATATGGAGTCGTTTTAATTTCTATTACACCTTTTTCAGTTGTAATAGAAAAGACTCCATCAACAATCTCAGATGTAAGTGTTATATCTTTAGAACTAAAGGTAGATAAAATACGAAGAAGAGTTTCACCTTGAAGAAGACAAGCTCCATTTGCAATACCTTTTACTGGTACACTTTTTTCACAAAAGAGTTCTAGGTTTGTTGCACGGAGAGTAAGTAGATGATTATTTACTTCTAAGTGAATATCTTGCAGAGATGAATGTGTCTGCACTTTACTGCGTGCACGGGCTACTTGTTGTACTGCTTTTATAAAAACATCTCCTTTGCATTCGAATTTCATAGTTATTAGTATATATAAAATATAATATTAAGTATAGCTATGTGGATGGTGTGGAGATGTTAAAAAAGTCTTATTTTATATCTGTTTTTAGAAATTAAAAGTACTTAAAGATAGCGAAAGAAAAAAGTTTAATTGTGCACTACTTACTGTTTTTATAAAAGTATATTTAATAACTCAACATTTATTATAATGTTATTATTATGTTATCAACATACTTATAAACAGCTGGTCTTAAATAATAAAAACTACACAAATATTGTGTAGTTTTTATTATTTTTTTATACAAGCATTGCTCTAATATCTTCTATTTCTCTACTTAATTGAGGGTTATCTTTTAGGAGACCTTTAATTTTTTCATAAGAGTGAATAACTGTAGTATGGTCTCTTCCCCCTAGTCTGTCCCCTATCATTGGGTAAGAAATATCAAAATCTTCTCGAAGGATATACATAACAATTTGACGAGGTTTTACAACATCTTTACGACGGGTCTTGTTGTAGATATAAACATCAGGAATATGATAATAATCAGAAATAAGTTTTACTATTTCTGGAATAGAGATAGTTTTTTTAGCTCTAACACTATTTTTAAGAAGATTTTTAACATCAGGAAGAGTTACAGCTTGTTGTTTAACTTGAATGTGACCTAAAATAGAAGTCATAACACCTTCTAGTTCTCGGATATTTCCTTGAATTGTTTCTGCTATGTATTGAAGTACCTCTTGAGGGATTTTATCTCTGTATTCTTTTGTTTTTATTTGCAAAATAGCAAGACGAGACTCTACTTGAGGAACATTAACATCAACAATCATTCCATGGTTAAAACGAGAACGTAGTCTGTCTTCTAATCCTGCAATAAGATTAGGGTGTTTATCTGAAGAAAAGATGATTTGTTTATTCATCTCATAGAGAGAGTTAAAAAGATGGAAGAGTTCATCTTGAGTACGTTCTTTTCCATTAATAAACTGAATGTCGTCCATAATAAAAACATCAAACTTACGATACTTTTCTTTAAAACTGTTAATCTTATTAAGATTAGTAGCGTTAACGTAATCCATATAGTACTTCTCAAGAGAAGTATAAAAGATTTTTCTTTCAGGATATTTCTTTTTAATAGTATTCCCTACTGCTTGAAGAAGGTGTGTTTTTCCAAGACCTGTATTTCCATAAATAAAGAGAGGGTTATAAACAATACCAAGACCGTTAATAACAGCTTGAGTACAAGCGTAAGCAACTTCATTAAAAGACCCTACAATGAAGTTTTCAAAAGTGTACCTAGGGTTGAGTCCATCATCTTTATTAATGTAAAGATCTTGAAGAGGAAGGGTTTGACCGGTAATGGTGATATGTTGAGCTTTCTTTTGAAGTGTTTCTGGTTTAACTACATTAAAAACAACGGAACGTACTCCCTCATGAATAGTGCGAAGAATACGTAAAATAAATTTATGATACTTTTGGTTAAGCCAATCTTTTACGAATTCATTAGGAACACCAATAGTTACTTCGCCGTCTTTGTAATCGATAATGCGTGTATTTTTAAACCAAGTATTAAAATTAACCCGAGAAAGTTCTATCTCAATTTGGGATAGTGCACTGTTCCAAAGTTGTTGATAGTCCATAGATGTGTATAAGTATACACGCACATATAACTATTACAACTTGACGAAAAGATAGATTTCTTACCTTAGTTTACTTTATATAAGACAAAGAAAGACATCTTGATTTTTAATGAATTCTGTTGTAGAATCGTAAAATGTCAGTAACATATAATCCAAAAAGAAAGAAGCGAGGTACAACACACGGATTCCTTGTTCGTATGTCTACAAAAGGAGGAAAGAAGGTGATTGCTCGTCGTCGAAGTATGGGACGAAAGAAACTTTCTGTATAATCCCCTTTCTTTACCATATTTATGCTTCAAAAATCGAAGCGTTTTACAAAAGAAGATTTTTCTATAGCTCGCCCGAAATTTTTTTTCCGTGGCGAGTTATTTGATGTTGCATATATACAAATACCAAACGCAACAAAATTTGCTTGTGTTATATCAAAAAAAACATTAAAAGAATCTGTAAAAAGAAATAAAGTAAAAAGACAATTTTTTAATTGTTTAAAATCTTTAGAGTATACTAAGCAGTATTCAATTATTTTTTACCCGAAAAAAGAAAGTTACACTACGTCATACTTTACTCTTCAGGAAAAAATTAAAGAAGCTCTAGAAAAGTTACAATAACCTCACTTACTATTATTTATGTTTAATACATTTTTTTACGAACCAGTATATAACCTTATTGCAGTTGTTCTCACCTTTGTTCCTCTCCACGATATAGGTGCTGCTATTGTTATTGTAACGCTCATTATAAAAGGACTTCTTGTTCCACTTAACCTTTCTGCTCTACGTACTCAGTATATGATGAAAAAACTTGAGCCAGAAATGCAGAAAATTAAAGAACTTCAGAAAAAAGACCCTCAAGAAGCTTCAAAAAGAATGGTATCTCTTTATAGAGATGAAAAAATTAACCCATTCTCAAGTATTTTTGCAATGCTTATCCAAATCCCTATCTTTTTTGCTTTGTACTTCGTTTTTGCAAAAGGGCTTTTTAATGATCCAGATAATCTTTATTCATTTGTTACATTTCCAGACACTCTCCATACAGTAGCTTTTGGTCTTTTTGATGTAACAGAAAAAAATATTTTTGTAGCAATTCTTGCTGGGTTTTCTTCATACATGTTAGCTAAAAAGCAAACTGAAACCATGGTAACAAAGAAAGAGTCACGTGAAGAATCTTTCCAAGATCACTTCATGAAGTCTATGAAGATACAGCTTATCTATGTTCTTCCTGTTATTATTACATTTTCAGCAGCAATACTTCCAGCAGCCCTCGCCCTCTACTGGTTTGTAAGTAATGTGATTAGTTATGGTCTTGATGTGTATATGAAGCAAAAACTTGCTCATCTTAAGTAAAATTATAAATCTCGCTTCGTGCGGGATTTATAATTGGTTTAAACAGGCTGTTAATTCACATGCATAATTACTTACTGCACACATGTTAAATTGTCCTGACCCAGGGTTTATTGGACATGCCCACTTAGGGATACTTTGAGAAAATCCTGAGGAAGTGTTGCAGTCCCTACTTTCACTTGCTGGATTATCTCCATTTGCACAACAGTTATAAGACGCAAACACATTTGCTTCTGAAGGGATGTTTGAATAAACACGACTAGCGTACCTTATTTTTTCTTTCATAAGAGCTACTCCTTGTTTAATATTTTGTGTTACATCAAGAATCTGGGCTGTGCACGGAGTTGTTTGGTTGATTTGCATCAAACCGCAATCATAAGTTCCGTTTGGATTTCTATTTTCCTCATTTACTTGTGCTCGAGATTCTTTACACATGGTGACAATAATCATTTTTGTAAGCTTAGCATCATTACCAGTTTCTTTCTTAATAACATCTTCATATTGTCTGTAATTACATCCACTAAGTACGGTACAAGAAGCTTGTCTACAAATATTACCGGACTGAAGATTTTGGTTTACTGATGCAACAGTTACACAAGATGCAGAACCTCCGCTTGAACCACTCCCCGTCCCCGGAGCCCCTACAGCAGGAGAAGGAGGCTGTACAACTTGTCCACCTGAAGTTTGTCCACCTGATTTTAAATTTCCAAGAGGAACATCTCCTGTAACTAATCCTTTGTTAACAGTAAACAAAAGAATAAAAAGAGAAAATACTCCAAGTAATCCAAGAGTAACCCTTTTAAATATTTCATTAGACTTACGAATACCTGATTCAGAAGCTTCCATTCTAAACATTCCAGCAAGAGTGTATCTATAAAAAGCTGCACCAATTATTCCTATAAAAAAGAGTGAGTAAACAAACGTAGTTATCCCTGCAAAAGAAGCGTCACTTACATTTGTTGAAGCTCCTACACTAGAAAGAGCTGTTATTGAGGAGGGTTCGAGAGCTTTGTACTCCATACACTATTCTTGCTGAAAGTTATTTGTATTAAGAAGCCATAACGTTTCTTCTTCTTTTTCTACAAAACTAACTACACCATTTTCATCATCAATTGAAAGAGATTCAATATCAAAAATATCATCCTCATTTTTAAATGAATACAGAGAAAAATGTTCACCAGAAAGTGGATCAACCGTAACCAGATCGTCCTCAAAAGTTGTTCTTCCTTGGAACCAGTCGTCCGGAAGACCTTCTTTACCTCTTAAAATAAGACGAGGAACAGCACAAACAAGAAAATTATTTGTACCCCAAACACACTTAGATGCAATTGTTTGAATGGAAAGAGTTTTAGTTTGTCCATTGTTTGATAAAAAGGTAACAAGGCCATTTTTACCCCACATACTATTGAGGTGAGCAATTTCGCCAGGGTTTGTTATAAGTCCCGTTTTTCCATCCGTTACAACTTCAAATACTCCACCTTGAGTATTTCCTGATGGTCGTATTAAAAATGTAGACCCTTCCACATAAGCAGATGGTTTTGATGTGAGATAAAGAGAATTACCACCAAATGAAACAGTAAATTCCCTAAATGGAGACGATGTAACAAGTCGAGGTACTGTTTTACCTGAAATAAGATAAAGAGAACTTCCGTTAGTTGTTGCAACAACATAAGCAGCCAAATCTCCTTTTTTGTTTACAGCAACAGACATTACTTCTTGGGTAAGATATTGAGCATCTATAAGAGGAAGAGCTTCCCCGTTTTCTGTAACATTAGGTAATGTTGCAATAATACCTGAAACAGTATTTTTTTCTTTTTCTGGGTAACGAATAATAACCCTTTCTCCATTATTAAAAAAGTAAGCATCAGAAACCCCCGGGATAAGGGTGTTTGATATTTGTGAAGTTTTTCCTGTTTCAAATGAATAACGGTAAATGTATCCGGTTGTTTTGTCGATAAAAAGAAGAATAGTAGAGGTTGCGCGTACAGTTCTTTTTACCTCAATAACAGTGGTGGATGTCCCTTGGGTTGTAGTTGCTGTGACTTCTTTCAAAATAGAAGCATTAAAAAATCTATGACCAGAAGCTGGCTTGTCCCAAATCTGGGTGAGAACTTCTTTTCGTGGATCTTTTGTTTCGTTACTTATTTCGCGAGACTGAGCATTTTCTCCCCAATTAAGGAATTGAAAACGTGGACGAAATTGTCTTTCTGCAATAGGGTCATTTGTTCCTCCAAGTGATGGGGCAACAAGTGGTTTTGCATAAACGAAATACCAAACAAGCGCAACAATAACCAAAAGGAGGACGAGACCAACAGCAATAAGGAGTCTTTTATTTCCAGAGCTTTCCATAAAAGAAGTATATCAGCTTAGTAAAATAAGTTCCTGTGAACGTCTTACTTATATACGTGCCAATGTGGTTTTGATGTTTGGCAAAAAATATAACCAAGCTTTTTATAAGCATTAACACAATATCCAGGGATTGGGTTAGGTGTGGCTTTTTCTGAAGTAGTAATACATGTATTAAGGGTTTGATTTCCAAAACTAAGGTCAACAGCTGGTCGTCCCGGTCCATGTGTTCCGTTCTCAACATGACCTTTTTCTGTACCTCCTGTTACCGTGTAAGGCGTATTACATGTTGTACGTAACCGAAGAAGCATTGAAATCGTATCAGGGTGAACACCTCCAATTGTGGTGCAATCTGTGGCAGATGGATTTGGGCAGACTGGTTTATTTACGGTTATTCCTTGAGATGTTAATTGCTGGCGAACGGCCGCATCTTGCTGTATTGCTTCTGCTCTCCCGTCCCCCGTCCCCGGAGCCCCTACAGCAGGAGAAGGAGGCTGTACAACTTGTCCACCTGAAGTTTGTCCACCTGATTTTAAATTTCCAAGAGGAACATCTCCTGTAACTAATCCTTTGTTAACAGTAAACAAAAGAATAAAAAGAGAAAATACTCCAAGTAATCCAAGAGTAACCCTTTTAAATATTTCATTAGACTTACGAATACCTGATTCAGAAGCTTCCATTCTAAACATTCCAGCAAGAGTGTATCTATAAAAAGCTGCACCAATTATTCCTATAAAAAAGAGTGAGTAAACAAACGTAGTTATCCCTGCAAAAGAAGCGTCACTTACATTTGTTGAAGCTCCTACACTAGAAAGAGCTGTTATTGAGGAGGGTTCGAGAGGTGTATAAGGTGTTGCCATACTTAATCATATAAGTATAACAGCTGATTTACCTTCTTGTATCAAAAACAAGATCAAGAGCAACCTCCCCTTCTTCAAGATAAGCATTTGGTCCAATCACTGAAATTTGTAGACGCTGTGATCCGTAGGAGTTCTTTTTTGGTTGGAATGAGAGAGATCTTCCATCGAGTGGAGTAGAAGGTGAACCATTTAATGTCCATGTGTAGGTTGGTGCTTTTGATTCTTTGTGTGTCACATATAAAGGTTCAAGCATGAGAGTGAAGTCTTCCGTTGTTTCAAAACGACGCTCTAAAAGCTTGGAAAATCGTGTGCCAAGCACTGGGTCATAAAGGTAAACAAGAGGTGTGACTGCATGATGATAAATATCAATTGATTTTTCTGCAACAGTTCCTGATGTTGTTCTTGCAAGAACTCTTACTTCAGTATAAGGACTCAGGTAATCCATTTTTATTGAAGCAGATTGTTTACCATACCCAGAAATATCTTCATAAAATTCATCATTAATATACCAACTGTAAGAAACATTTGAAGGTGACACAGGGGCACCTTTTTCACTTATTTGAGGAAATGCTGTTACTTTAACCTCTGCCCCGTCAGCAGGAAGAGATCTTCCTTTATAAAGAAGAGGAATGTAACTTTTTGGTGCTTCGTACAAAAGGGTTATTGAAGACGGACGTATTGGTATAACCTGTTCTACCTTTGATCCGTCACTTGCTTCCGCTGTAACTTTAACGGTTGTTGGCTGACCTATTGCACCAGTTATTATAGAGATTTTCTTTTCCCCTACACCAGTTAAGATGACACGACCATTTACCTCCCATGTAATACGAGCAACATTGACATCAAAATAAAAGCTCTCAAGTTTTACTTCCACACTACTGTAAGGTGCGGGGTTTTCTGGGTTGAGACGAATGCTTGCCAAGTCTTCAGCAGATACTGCTGTTGCTTGAATAAAAAAACAGAAGAAAAAGAAATAACGTATAAACATCATACGGCTTTTGATTCAGCAACTTCTTTTTTCATTTCTTCAATTTTTAGAAGCTGAGACGGATCACTTGTAATAATTTGATCTTCTGTATACGAAGCAACTACTTTGATAGCAACATGCTTTAGTCCTGCAAAAAATATCCCTTCCCCTACCCCTGATTCAAGAAGTAAGAACTTCTCTTCGTTGGTAAGATTAAATGTTTTTTGAACAAGGTCAATCGACGTCGGAGACTGTTTAAGAAGTATTTGAATTGAAGAGTTTGTAATAATCGGGAGACCGTATGGTGACTTAAGGAAGTCCCCAACATCTTGGGTAATAGTCGCAAGTCCGAGGTAGTATTTACGTCCACGTTTTGCAAGACCAAACAAGAATGATGCTGTGTCATCATTTTTCATCATAATCCACGCCTCATCAACAACAAGAAGTCTCTTTTTTAGGTTTTTACGAACAGCGTTCCAGATAAAGTGGGTAACAATATACATTGCAACAGGCTTAAGTTCGTCTTCCATGTCACGAATAGAGAAACAAACAAGTTTTTTATTGATATCAACATTTGAAGGTTGGTTAATAAAACCAGCCCATGTTCCTTTTGTGTATTTTGAGAGACGTTGCAAAATGCTCTCTGACCCGTCAATTCCCGCAAGAACAGTTTCAAAATCAGAAAGAAGTGGAGGCTCTAACTGTGTAAAGTCAGTATCCCCGTTAATATCTTTAAGTGCATATGTTTCAGTAATTGCCTGGTCAATAATGGCGTCTTCCTCTGGAGTAAGACCACCAAGCATTACACGGAAAAGTCCAACGAGATTAACAATGTTTGCTCGAAGCACTTCAGATGGTGACTCGTCTTCTGTTGGGTGAGGAAGATCGAAAGGATTAATGTGGTGATCACTTACAAGAGAGATATCGAAGTAACGTCCCCCTACCGATTCAGCAAGGAATTCATATTCTCGTTCTGGGTCAATAATAATAACCTCCGTATCAAACATAAGAGTACGAAGAATTTCAAGCTTAGTAATATAACTTTTACCAGAACCTGATTTTGCAAAAACAATTGAATTGTAGTTTTCAAGAGAAAAACGATCAAAAAGAATAAGGCTTCCATTGTGACGGTTAAGTCCATAAAGAATTCCTTTATCAGACGAAAGGTCAAATGAAACGAACGGGAAAAATGAAGAAAGTGGAGAGGTATTAATTTTATTTTTAATCTGAAGCAAGTCTGTTCCCACAGGAAGTGTTGAGATAAAACCCGCATCTTGCTGAAACAGTGCTGGCTTTACATAAACAAGCTTACTTTCAAGAATATTTTTAATTTCATTTTCAGTTTTATCAACCTCCTCAGATGTTTCCCCGTAGATAGTAATGTAAAGACCAACCTCAAACATTTTCTCTTGAGCCTGGGTAAGTCCATCACGAAGATCTTCAAGATCTTGATAAGCAACATCAAGTGAAGGATCTCGCACCAACCCCTTCTCTTCTCTTACCATGATTTGACTTTGCACCTCAGCAACTTTACGTTGAAAGGTTTTCATTACTTCACCTGTGTTAAGTGGTGTTACATGAATTGAAACATCAAACACCTTATCAAGGTTAACAATGGGGCTAAGCCAGTTGTCGGTAAGATATCTTGGATAAGAGATAACAAAGAAAGAACGAACCACAGTTGTCCCAAGATTAATTCCTTTAGGTTGAATTTCAAGAGCACTCGGGGCAATAATGTCCTTTAGTTGCATCTCTGCAATCTTATATACTTGCTCTGGAAGTACAGGGCTAATAGGAGAGCTTGGTGTCGTAGTTTCTACCGGTTTATTTTTATTGAGAAAGTCAAAAAGTCCCATATGTGTATAGTTATTGTCCAACCTTTGGGGTGTCACGATTAGCCTCGCTCGGATTAAAAAGTTTATAAAAAAGTTCAATCACCTCTTCTGTTCCAAGTCGTTCTGCACGCAACCCAAAACGAGAGATTCCTTGCATAACAGTCGCTGTTCGCTGTTCAAGTTGTATGCGGGCGGTTTCAAAGCTGTCATCTTTTGTTCTACTTTTACCGTCACTACTAAAAGAGAGAAGTGAAGAAGTGTTAATTTCCTCTTTTTTCTGATTAAAGTAAGGAATGGTTATAAAGAAGTGCTTTGTCATAATGTTGCTCTCATCGGTAAAGCGCTTAATGAATCCCATGTATTCGTGAATTTGAATTTTAAGAAGGTCTTCTTTCACCTGCTTACTTCTTTCCTGAAGCATGTCCATATATGGTCCTATGTTAAGGCGTCTGGATTGAATAAAAAACTCAACAGGAAAATCAAGAGAGTTAAGAAAGTTTTGGAACTGTGAAAGAATAGCCTGTTGCTCATCTTCACTTTTAAGTCCAAGATTGAGAGAGTTTGTAATAAGAATAGTTCGAAGTTCCCCTGTCTTTAAAATGATAATACCGTCACGAACTCTCTCAATCGGTACAAACTCCTGTGTTGCTACTCCTTTTGTTGCCATATAAAGATGAGTATACCTTATAAAGAGGTTATCGTTTTTATTTTTTACACACGAATACTTTGATACTATTTATCGTCTTCTTTATTGATCTCTGTTGACCTATCAAAAACATCAAGACCAAGAGCAAGGTCGTGAATTTTATTACTATTTGTTTTTGCGATAATAATATCTTTTTGTGTATTTGCTACAATTTGATCAACAGAAGACTCGTCTTTTTTTAGTTCCGGTTGTTTCCATGTATAGATACGAGTATTTGTGTAGTAAGTAAAAGCGCTTTCAAGAATTTCACCAAAAGATCTGTTGTTGTACTTAACAAAAGCAAGAGCAAGAAAAAGGCCTGCAATAGGAACTATAATTAAAATAGCAATAAATTTAATAGGAATAAGTGTCCAGATAAGAAAAGAAATACCCCCCGCACCCACAATATACCCAAATTGCTTTAAGGTAAAAGGGCCAAAAACTTTATCTTCAATATCAATAAATTGAGGTACTCTAAACTGCATAGTCTTAGTATATCAAAAGAAAAGAAGTAAAGAGTACAAACTTACCCCACTATTTCTTTATAAGGGTCAACATTATACTCTTTTGGGGCAATACTATATGTTGCGGGGCGAGTTTTTGTTTCAGCTACCTCCTGCCCTTTTTCTCCGAACATAAAGCTTTTAAGAGCAATATTTGACTTAAGACTATTATCTTCTTCTTGTTTTTTAATACTATTAATTTGCTCCTGAATATGAGCAAGTCTTGCTATTATCTCTTCATCATCTGGTATTGTACTTAGAATTTGTAGCTGTTCCATTAGTTGTGAACGAGATCCAGGGTTTAAGACGGATGTTTTTTTGATACCTTGGGCGCTAGCAGCAACAGGATTTTTCACAAGAGCTGACTCACGTTTTGTTGTATCGAGAATTTCTTTTCGAAGTTCTTCCTTTGATCGTGTTCCTTGAAATTCAAGTTTTGCAACTTTGGTTGGATCCCCCTTTTTAAACAAGCTCATACGAGCTTTTTCTAAGATTGAATGCTCTAAGTCTTCCGCAACATGAAGAGCGGTTGCATTGTCTACCCCCACCATATCTTCAAGTGCCTGAAGGACATCGTCGGGCTGTAACGCCCCGATTAAAATAAAAGAAATAAGTTCAGAAAGTGGAACATATTTTCCAACAGGTATTTTATATTTTTCAGCAAGAACAAGAGTTGTTTGATTTAATTCGCCATCAAGAATTAACCCCTGTACGTAGTCAGATACCTGATCGAATAACTCCCCTCTATTTTCTGCGATATATGAAGGATACATGTAATGATTATAGTATAAGCGGTGGACGCTTTCTTAAGAAGCAGTTTCTTGGGTTTTTTTGGAGTCTTCCTGAGCATTTTTAATGGCGTCATTTGCGATTTGCTGAGCAGAAGCTTCAGCAGCATTATTTGCCATGTTTTTTTGCACAGCTTGGGCAGCCGCTTCTCTTCTCTTTGCGAAATCGCCAAATTCAGCTGATCCAGAAGTTGCTACTTGTTTGTTTTCTTCACGCTCTTGGATTTTTTCTTCAGCGGTTTTAAGAAATCCTGGTTTTCCTCCTTGTGGAGCAGATTCATCTGCGCTGCTTGATATTGTTTGTTGAGTCGGTGCACCCCCTTCTTTTTGTTTTCTTTGGTACGTTGGAGTATCATACTGCGACCAGTCTTGTGCTGCTGTTGATGGTGGGGTGTTTATTGCCGCGACAGGAGCCGTTGTTGCTGTAGGGGGTCCTGCGGCAGGCGGGGTTGGCTTATTTTGAGCGACAGTTTGTGCTGCGGTTGGTATTGATGTGGAAGAGGGTGTGTAAATGTTATTTACCCTTAAAAGCTTTTTTATTTCTTCACTTTGACGTGCATAATAATTTTGTTTTTTATCTGCTGTCATGTCATTTATTTCTCCTGACACTTTCTCAAATTCCTCATCAAGAGCCTTCTTTGTTGCTGTTTCCTCTTTTTCTATATCATACACAGCACGAGCAAACGCCTGCCCTCTGTTACTTTTAAGTTGAGGATCGGTCTTCTTAAGTTCCTCAAATTCTTTTTTAAGCTGATCAGAAAAAAGACCCCTCTCTCCTTTTGGTGTACTTTTATATTTTGCTACGAGCTCACCACCTGTTGTGTCGGCATATTGAGCAGCAAAAGCTTGTTTGTCACCCTTGGTTAAGAAAAGGGCTCCACCGTTTCTTTCGTCATAACGTCGCTTAGCTTCAACCATTTCTTCGTTAAGATCTCCTGCTCTCGCAACAAGTTTTCCATCTTTGATGATGTCTCGTTCATGTCTTAATTTTATTCTTTCACCAACCTCACGAGCTTTTTGAAGTTTAGCCTTTTGCATATCCTCATAGTTCATCTTTGACCCCATTCCCATATTAATACCGAGCTTAGATGCCCCTCTCTGCGCAACAGAAGTATTTCTTAAATCAAAAGAGCTCTTTGCAAGAGAGTTGCTTATACTGTGTGCAAACCTGCCTCCAGCAGTATCTTGATTTTTTTGTACCCATGCACTGTCGCGAGCTTTCACTGCAAGCCCCCCAATACTTTTACGTGCGAGAAGTCCGACACCACCTGTAGCTGCACCAAGAGGAACACCTCCTGCAAATCCCCCCACCTTACCAAGAGCTTCTCCTGCAAAATTACCCACTTTTCCAGCAACCTCTTTTGTTACCGTAAGTGTTAGGTGTAGCAACCCAAGCATGATCACCATAGTAAAGATGGTTGTGATTGTTGCGTCTCCACCAGAAGGATTGCTGGTAATGGTTGATGTACTAAAAATAGAAAGAAAGTTAAGGGTAATCGCTAGCATGATGGTAAAAATGGGAGCAACTGCAAGTTGTTCAAAAAATATTTTACGTAGCCTCATCGCCTGGTCACCAAGCATTGGTATCACACTATCTATAAAAAGAATTGGTGAGGCGATGATGAGAAAAACTAAAGCTAAAGTTCTCATAACAATAATTCCTGTTGCAACAAAGAAGATGTATGCGGCGTATCCTAAAAACACAACAACCAAAAGCGCCCCAGAAATAGTATTAATACCCTTCAGATTATTTTTGTCGCTTTCTTCTGCTGTTGCGCTTGCTGCCAAGTCTTGTAGACCTAAGTGTTTTAGTATTCTTCCGCCAGGAGTTTGTAACCCTGTGAGACCTCCACTTAAAGCTTCCGGTCCAACAGCAACCGAGTACAGTTTAAGTGAAACAATATTTGAAATATCTACTGCGGTTCTTACAAGAGGGTAAGAGAAGTTTACAAAAAGAGCAAAAATTACCACCCAAGGAATATACTTTTCAAACTTATCTTCCCTTCCTAAGATGTACATAAACCCAAGATAAAGACCCGCAAAAACAATGAGTAGAGATACAATTTGTCGTATAACAATCCAAAGCGGATAAAGAGCGTCTGGTGCCCACGACTTAAAATCAAGAACAGCAACACTCATTGCAAAATTAAAAAGATTTGCTGAAGCCCAAAAAAACCACCCAGCAAGCTCCATTAAGGTATTTTTAATTACCCAAGAAAAGAATTCAGACACACAAGCACCAAGGTTCATGTCAGACAAAACACCAATAGAACAGATACCTTTCGTTATGTTTTTTTTGGCAGCAGAAGCAGCGCCTGCTATTTGGTCGTTTGCTGCATTTGTAAGAGCGTCCCCACCGCTTGATCCTGCAGCAAACTGAGCTGCTGAGGTTTTTGCAGTCTGGAGGGCTGACTCTAATGAGTTATAAATATTAAGCGCATTAGTATTTTGTGGCAGAGAACCTTTTCCCTGCGCAAGAATTCGCAAGGCTTCATCAAGAGCTAGTCTTTGTCCTTGTGGTGGTAGTGTTGAAGATCCAATATATCCACCTATCTGAGATGTGTAAGTTCTTGAGGCTGTGCCTATAACAGCTAGGTAACTGTTATATGCTGATATGGCGGTATCTTTCTCTTGTTGAGAAATGGGTAAGTTTCTTGTTGTTGTAATTAAGTTGTTTATTCCATCTCTTGCAGTGTTAAAGAGAACAACGGTTCTGCTTTGATATGCTTGATAATCAGAGTCATTTGAGCTTGTTTGTGTTACTGTTGTTGGTTCCTCAGGGCTTTGAGCATTAACAAAAACAGTGGGTAAAAACAAAGACAAAACAAACAGAAAAATTATGCTTTGAAACAAGGCACGGAGTTTTTTCATAGTTTCTAGTGTACCATAAGGTTCTTTTTAGGTGTGTGTTTGTTAAAAAGTAAAAACTCTGCATTTTGCAGAGTTTTTGTCAGCTCATATCTATTAGATACCTCCCCCATCTCCGTCACCGCCATTGTTCCAAGGATTTCCATTTCTAGATGCTTGCTCTTGGCGAATCTGAGAACAGGTATTGTTATATGTCCATATTTCACCGTTTTCTCTAAGTGAAGTTTCGAGATCCTGTTTAAACAAAGTATAGTCTGCTTCCTTTTGTATGTGTGCAGCCATACCGGGAATATTTTCCTTAGAGAAATTTTCATTATATTTGTTGAAGTCGGAAACAATCTCTTCGGAGGATTGCGAGGATTCTATCTTTCTTTCTGTTTCAGAAAGTATTTGAATACCAGTAGCCACCTTTTCTTTTTCACCCATAAGGTTTTCGTACAAGTCTCTATTTTCTCCAATCTTGTTACCATAAAATTCATTTGCACTTTGTACTCTATTGTCATCTGCTAGCATTGGCTCCGTAGCAATTAAGTTCCCATAACATGCTTGCATGTTATCAAGAGATGATTTCTCTTGGTTAACACTCAAAATGTACGAATTATTAATCGTTGCTAGTTTTTGTAGCGAAGATTTATGACTAGAAATCTGTTCCATCGGAGCCGATGTGATAGCTCTCTTAAGGTCTTGACTAGAAGCTAAGTCGCTACGATAAGAAACTGTTTGAGCTACATTAGTAACCCCTCCTTCCCCAAACGTATCATCTCCTTCTTCTGGTCTCCCTCCACCAAAATTTCCGCTCATATTCTCAAGAAGAGATTTAGTTGTGTAAGCGCTCCCTGCTATTGACGCAACTCTTGATAAAAGACCTCCTGCCGCATTACCAAAACTTGCTAACTGTGCCTTAAGAGGACCTGAGAGTGCGTCTTGGTAACGCTGTTCAAGAGCTGAAGATGTTTTTCTAATACGCTCCTTCCCTTTTTTACATCCGGTTGCTTTGTTTCCCGGAACAACATACTCAAGACACTCAACCTCGCTCTTTATTCCTCCTCCTTGAGCTAAGTCTGCTTTTTTCGCATCTTGTACAGCTTTTTGACGTTCAGCAATAGCTTGTTCAGTAAGCTGCTGCTTTGTCCAACCATTATCTCCGCCCGTAGTAGCTAGAAAACTGTCCCATGTCGGATTTTGTCTATTCCATTCACGGAGGTTTGCTTTTGTTTGCGGATCGCTTTTTGCATCTCCTACACAAAGAGCTTGGTTAAGTGCTCGCTTGCGATCATTGTAAGCTTCTTCAGAAGTATTTCCGCTTGCTGCTACATCTTTTCTTGCTTGAGCAGAAAGTGCTTCGTCTGTACAGTAGCTTTGTTGCACAATTGCTTCAATATCAGAAGTGTTGATTTGTTTTATTTTGGTGTTAAGATTTTGTGCATCATATCTTGCTTGACCTATGAGTGAACGCATAACACTTACATCATAAAGCGTTGCTTGTATTTCTGGGTCCTCTATAACACCTCGAAGCACTTTTTTGCCTTCATTTTCAAGATATTGCTCTGGTTTACGCACTAAGAGCGGGTCCACACCAAGATCGCCAAGAATTAAATTTCCCACTGCCCGGCTTGAGCTTATTATTGAGGCCATAGTTGCAGCAGTTTGAACGTCTTTCATTACGGTGTCTACTTTTTCTGCCACTTCAGTTGCGGTATTTATAAAAGTGGATTTTTTTGTCGCAGCATCTTCAACATATTGATAACCTTGTATAACGTAATCAATAAGTGACTGACCGAGAGATGCTGGGTCAAAAACAATATCCCCTACCCCAAAAAGTGCATGGGAAGGCTTTGCTGATCCGCTAAAGAGGAGAGTAAAAAGTGATAAAGCGATAAAGGTTTTTTTCATACTATTATTTTAGAGTATAGCCAGTAATAAAGACATACCCTGCTTCACTTGAAGTGAAGGTGATTTTTTGAACCGAAAAGTAGTTTTTGAGTGTAATAAAAATGCGAAGTGTATCAAGACTTGTTTTCGGGTACTTCTCTACGCTTATAGAAGCTCGCACAGGGTCATCAATGATTTTTGAAATATTGCTCACTACATCCCTATACACCACCGCCTGGTTAAGTACTGAGATATGATATAAAGCGGCAGACGGAGGAACTTCCACCAAAAGAAGTTTTCCTACAACGTTTTCCATGTAGGTTGCAGTCTTTTTTATAGGGTCGACACTTTTTTCATTTTTAGTGTTTAAGTAATCTATAACACCAGGGAGGTCGGTTTCAAGATCTTTTACAGTAATGATATTTTTAAGAATGACTGCCATCTGATTGCCATAAACGCGAATAGATTCTTTGCTTTCTTTTTTCGCAACCTTAATGTCGCCAAGTGTATATTTTTTAGAAGCCGTCTTATTAAGTTCTTCTTGGGTAATTCCGTTAAAAATAACCTCCTGAGCCGCTGGGTCAGTAATATTATTATTTTTTATGTAGGTTGAACTTACTATTAAGTTTTTAGCGAAAGAGGTCGTTAAGTTGTTTGGGTCATCAAGAGCTTTTTGTATTTTTGGATCAGGGGTTGTAGCCTCAAGTTGAAGCGTCTCCCCTTCTGGAAGGTTTGCTTCAAAAAGCTCTCTCCAGGTTACTGTACCGTTATTATCTCTATCAGATTCTTTTAGAACTTCTTCTGCTGGTTTTATGCTACTAAAATCGATTGGTGTATAGCCAGAAACCTTAGGCTCTAAACCTACCCATCGTGCTGGTATAAAAGCAGTGAGAAGGAGTAAGCTTAAAAACAAAGCCCCAACGAGAGCCACCCTTCCAAGAGGTTTTTTATTTTCTTCATCCATATACCCTTCAGTATATGTGAAGTCTCTTTTATTTACCCTCTTTTTTATCAACAGGTAACTAAACTGCGTCCGCTATTTTTTGTGAAAGAAGAAACCAGGAGTTAAGTGGAACGTCTTCCGCTCGCACAGAAAGAGGGAGATTACATTCAGTAAATTTTTTTTCGAGAATGGTTGCACTGTATTTCTCTTTCATATTTGAAAACATCATTTTTCTTTTGTGCGCAAATCCTAAATGAATGAGCTCAAAAAACACCTCTTCGTGTTTTTTTGAAATAAAGTGATTTCTTGAGATAGAAGAAATAGAAAGTACAGCAGAGTCTACTTTTGGAATAGGATGAAAACTTCCTTTGTTTACCTTGTATGAAAGTAGAGGTGAGCCATACGCTTTCACAGAAAGAGAAAGAAGAGATTCTTTTTTATCTTGTGCACATACACGAACAGCAACTTCTTTTTGCACAAGTACAACCATTTTAGACGGTTGCTTCACTTCAGATAAAAAGCGCGAAAGAATGGCTCCGGTAATATAGTAAGGAATATTTGCAATCAGTTTATAGTTCTTTTCTTTTAGAATGGTTGCTGATGGGTCAAATTGAAGAACGTCTCCTTCAAGAAGAATACACCTCCCTTCCTGTATGTAAGAAGTAAATTTTTCTGTGAGATACGGAATAAGCTCTCTGTCTTTTTCAAGAGCAACTACAGTTGCACCACTCTTAAGAAGCTCTTCAGTAAGAAAGCCTTTTCCTGGTCCAATTTCTAAAACAAAATCTAGAGGAGTAACTTCCCCTGCTTTAATAATTGCAAGACGTGCAGGAATAGAAGTGAGGAAATTTTGCCCGAGAGATTTTTTTGGTCGAAGCGACATAGAGATGTGTATACGGTAAACATACTACCATATACTTGATTTTTTGTTAATATATTGTATAATTAATAGTGCTCTGTAGTTTAATCTTTTGCTTCACGGATGAAGAATCCTTGCGTTTTTGACTGGTGGCGCAATAAAGCGAAAGAAAACACTTTGACCGTTGTGATGAATCACCTCTTGGTGGCTGGAGATCTTGCGGGCAGGACAAACCACTTTGTGGTCCCCAAGGCGCGGTACTAAGGAACGGTGCCTCACTATGAAAAATCACTTTACCTTTCCGGGTGTGTCAAAGAGAGTGTAAGTAAAGGTTTGTCCTTGTCTTACCAGAGTTGGGCGAGTGCGCTTCGCGCACTCGCCCATATTTTTTTATATATAGACTATCCTTCCTCCGCTTTCTTTGTAATAAATCTCGTCCCACTCTGCTATCGATTCTTCTACGTCTCCTAAAAATTCACTCGGAGCATTAATCTGTTTTTGTCCAAAGATGGTGCGAAGCTCTGCATAAGAAAGCGTAAGACGCGATCTTGCTCTTGTAACTGCCACATAAAAAAGTCTCCTCTCCTCTTCCTCCTCTTCCTTGCTTCGTTTGCGGTTGCCGATATTTTTATGAGGAAAGAGATCTTGTTCAAGACCAACAACAAATACATAATCAAATTCAAGTCCTTTACTTGCATGAATGGTCATGAGGCGCACCCCCTCTTTATCTTTGGTGTCGTTGTCTTGATCAGATTGTAGTGCTGTTTCTTCTAAGAACTGAGTAAGGATTTCAGACCCTTTAAGATGGTCATACTTTATGGTGAGCGATACAAGCTCTCTTGCGTTTTCTAGGCGCTCCTTGTCTTCAGAGCTTCCTTCAAGAAGTTCTTTTTCCATACCAGAATCAACAATAATCATGGAGATAATATGAGAAAGTGGCTCTGTTTCAAGTCTTTCCATGATGCTATCTAAAAATGTGTACACCTCGTTAATTTTTTGTGAGACCTTAGAAGAAAGCTCTTCTCCTGCAAAAAGTTTTGCAACTGTTACTTTACCTATCCCCCTCTTTGGTGTTTCAAAAACACGTCTAAGATCTTGCTGTGAGTCTCTGTTTAATGCTGCACGGAGATAGCTCATAACATCTTTAACTTCCTTTCGCTCAAAGAATTTTGTCCCAAGGAGATTGTAAGGAACATTTTGTTTTAGAAAACCTTCTTCGAGTACTCGTGATTGAAAGTTTGCTCTATAGAGTACCGCGATCGAAGAAGGGGTTACCCCTTCGTTGAGTAAAATGTTACATTCTTTAGCAATCTTTTCCGCTTCTCCTTCTTCGTCAAAACATGGCCAAATAAAAATAGGGTCACCGAAGCCTTTTTTAGTAAAAAGATTTTTTTCGGTGCGCACTGTATTTTTTTTGATTGCAGTATTTGCAAGCGTCAAAATATTTCCCGTCGAACGATAGTTTTCTTCAAGGAGTACTGTTTTTCCGCCTGGAAAATCTTTCTCAAAGTTCAAAATATTTCTAATGTTTGCTCCACGCCAACTGTAAATATTTTGATCAGTATCTCCTACAACACAAATATTATTTGCAGGATGGGCAACAAGAAGTTTTACAAAAGCGTACTGAGCGGCATTTGTATCTTGATACTCATCAATGTGAATATAGCTAAAACGTTTTTGATAGCACTCTCTAATGTCGGCATTATTCTCAAGCATGCGCACTGCTTTTACAATAAGGTCATCAAAGTCCACCGCTTTTTGTCGTAGAAGTTCTTCCTCGTAGATTCTCCACACAGTTGAGATGATATCCATCTGAGCGGTGGCCACTTTTTTTGAATAGTCTTGTTGGCTAACAAAATCCCCCTTTTCTTTACTGATGATAGACCGTATCTTTGAAGGGTCATTTATTTTTGGATCAAGAGATAGTTGTTCAACGGCACGTTTAATGATAGACAACGAGTCACTGCTATCTAAAATGGTCGGATGTTTAAGGAGTCCCACTCTGTGTGACTGTTCAGAAAGCATAAGAAGACCAAGCGAGTGAAATGTTTTAATAAGTGGGGTATGGTGGTAAGGATTTTCTTTTTCGATGATACGCTCCTCTTCGAGGCGTCCTACAATTCTTTCGCGCATCTCTTTTGCGGCCTTGTTGGTAAAGGTTACCGCAAGAATATTTCTCGGGTCCGTGCCGTTTTTAATGATATGTACAATGCGTTCAGTTAAGGTTTTTGTTTTACCAGCACCTGCTCCAGCGATAATAAGAAGAGGTCCTTCAGTTACAGCTACCGCTTCCATTTGCTCTTGATTTAAAGTGTTTTTTGTAGAAGAGGTTATTTCCATAGTAGAAGAAGTGTAGCACATGTAAAAATCACAGAAGAGATTTCTTCTGTGATGGTATGGTTACTTTCTTTTGAATGTTTCAACCACTTTTCTTCTTGATTTTTGAAAGACTTCTTCGTAGTTTGGAACAATATGTTTAAGTGTGGTTGCGTAGAAATCTTCCCCCATTTGAGCAGAGGCTTGCAACGCTTCAAATTGCTTCTCACCTATTTCATCATAAATATCTAAGAGAAATTGCTTTTGTAGTGTTTTTGCTACAGCTTCAAGCATCTCTTTTTGTTCTTCTTTTGGTAGATTTTCTAGCTCGAAGTCTTCTATGAGTTGACTATACAGTTCTTCAAAGTTCATATTATTTTTTATTATCTGTAGTACCTATTGCATTTCGTGCTGTATCGTAAAGTGACTGAAGTGTTTCAGTTTCTTCGTAAACGTAAGATGTCTTCAGTCCTTTTGTTTTTGTAATGATGTTCTTTAGTTTCTCAGCAAAGAGACAGAGCGCACGACGTTCTTCGCTTAAAAGACCGTACACAACCTCTTCCCCGCCTGTGAGCTTTTTAATATTCATTGAAGGAATATCGAACAATCTCTTTTCAAGCACAGAAGGAGCTTCTTCTCGTATAAGATCATTAAATGAAACCGCCATTTTACCTACAAGTTTTTCAGTAAAAGCAAGTTCTTCTGCTGTTAAAAATCGTTTCCAATTAATATCAGCAAGACTTTCAGCAGTTTTTTGGCTTTGAGTAAATTTCTGAGCGACCTCGTATTCATTTATTTTTGGAAGCGGCTTTCGTAAAGCAGTAAAAAGTGCAAGCATGCGTAACCAGCTTTCTCCAGAAAATGATTGAAGTGTTTTTTCAACAGTCGCAAATTTCTTTTTTTCATGAGCTTCTTTTTCTAGTCTTTGTGCATCTAGTGAGTCGTTAATTTCTTGCCGACCGCTACGGGCTTCTAATACAGTTGTGTCAAGATCGGCCAGAGAAAAGGTTGGCTCTATTTTATTTTTTATAGTAGGTGTTTCTGTTGCCATAGGTTCTGGCTGTACCCCTGCCTCCTCTTTTTTTGCTGTAAATTGATGCACCATTCCGTCTGCGCCTAGGCTGCTTGTGTACGGCACAGTGTCGCTACCCTTTGGTGGTACGATGGTTATTGGAGTAGACCCAACTTCCCTTACAATGCTAGCTTCTTCTTTTCTTGGGCCAACAGTTACTTGAGCTTTATTTGCGTCTTCTTCGTAAACACTGGTTACCTTCTCTTTATTTGCTGTGTAGGCTTTTTCCCCTTCTTGATACTTCACAATGTCACTCCAGCTTTTAAATGGCCTGAGTAAACTAAAGTTAGGCTTTTCTTTTCCTGTATTTCTTAAAAGAGTGCTACGAGAAGGATTAAATGTTTGTTTGGTGTTTTTGATTGTTGTTTCATTTTTTGTTAAAGCTCTAAGTTCATCTCTCTGAAGCTCTTCGTCAGTCTTTGGTGTTGCATCATCAATTGCCACATCTAAATCATGTATAGATTTTGTGATTTCTTCGATTTCTTTTTGGGTGGTTTCATCATATGCTCCTGTTGCCACAAGCTCTGCACGGTCAACAGCGAGTCCAAGCTGTTCTTCCCCTAAACGAGCCCTTTCTTCTTCAAGAACAGTCTGTGCAATGTCTTTGTTTTGATCGCCTGCAATTCTCGGTTTATTTTTATAAAAAGAAATATACGAAGCTTTGTCTCGTTCGAGCATTTTTCTATGAATACGTTCAAGTTCTTCTCGAGTTGCTCGCTTTTGTTTTTCGATTGTTATTTCTTTTTCGGCTTCATCTTGTTCCTGTTTTTTATTCCATTCGTCTTCGGTTATACTTTTTCCGCCGCGAAGAAATACATGTCCAACACCTTTTTTACCAAAACGCGTTCGAAGAGGAGCATTCCCTTTTCCGTACATTTTTTCAAGTCTTTGTTTTGTTGTTTCAACAAGAGCGGTAAATGTAGCAACGTTGCTCACGTACTCCTCAAGTTCCTCCTCCTCAAGCTCTTTAGTGTAACCATCAATTGTTTTCATTGATCGGTCAAACATTTGACGTTCAAGTTCTGAAGTAATAAACGGAAGAGCTTCATTCTGGTAACGTTCCTTTTCTTTGGCGTAACGCTTACTCACTTCTTCAAAGCTTTTTACGATAGCTTTCTTTTTTTCTAGACCTTCTTTATCTTTTGCCCCTACTTCCCCTTCCTTCTTCATCTTTTCTGTCCAAGAAGTTTTTGTTTCTGCTATAAGATCACGAAATACTGCGATAAGTGAAAATGCTGTATCTATATCAAGATCAAGAATTGCTTTAATAACCGCTTCCTTGTGGGCAATAAGATTCCCACACTCTTTTATCTTTCTTACTCGATCTCCTTCTTGAATAAAAGCGAGGTAGTGTTTAAATTCCTCGTCAAAGTTAGTCTTAAGTGAAGACCATGTTTCTCCATGATCGAGAGCCTTTGTTTGATTATTTCTGTCGGTGAGCTGCCAAAACGTAACTTGCCTACTTTTAGGATTCTTTGGGTCTTCTTTTTTTGTTACTTGCTTAATTGAGGTTGGCCATCCACCGTAAATATTTGCAGGAGCTTTTTCTGGTGTTGGAGCGGCACTTACTGGAGTGACAGGGGTAGGCTCTGCTTTGGTTTTTGTTTCTTCATCCTGCTTCTCTTTTTCTATGTTTCCGATCTCTTCATCAAGCTCATTGAGTGCTGCTTTAAACCCGGCGACAGTTTCGTCGTTTGGTGTTGTTTCAGCAATTAGTCTTGTGTTGATGCTGTGATCCAAAAAAGGTAAAAGCCTATCCTCATAACCTTTCCCTAAAAGAATAGCCTTTGCTTGCAGTGTTCCAAAAGTAACATAAAGGTCGCCTAAAGCTTTTCTGGCGATAAGTTCTTGCCTTTGTGCTAAAAGTTTCGCTTCTTGCGCTAAACGTTCAGCTTCTTGTGTTTTTCTTAAAGCATCATCTTGCTCATCTTCTATTCGGGAAGTGATTTTACTTAAAGAGCTGAGAGCTACCCCTAGAACTTTCTCCTCCTCATCAGAGATTTTTTCTGGAAGATCGTCATTTTTAAGCCAGGCAAGTGGGCCAGACAATAGAGTTTCAATCTCTTTACGTTGTTCTTCTGTCGCAAAAGAAGAGACAGCATCAAAAGATCTTTTAAGAAGTGCAAATCTTCTAACAAGATGAGCTACACGCTCGGCGTACGCCTTTTTCTCTTCCTCAAGCTGCTTAAACACCCAACTGTCTTCATTGAAACTTATTTGACCATCAGATTCAACAGTAATTCCAGCCTTATCTAAACCTTCTGTTATGCTTTCTAATGCTTTTAGCGCTTTACTGTTTGGCCCAATTTCCATCCCCGGTCTTGTCCCTTGTAGTGTATTTTTAAAAGAAGAAGATATTTCTGTGTTTTTTTGAACCGAAGAGGTGACGAGATTTTCTCTATTTTTTTGAGCAACAACAAAAGTTCCAGGCTCAGCCGTTGCTCCAAAACGAGAAAATGTGCCAGGTTTTTTTTGACCAAGGTTAGGTTCCGCAGAAAAACCATCTGGAAGTGATGAAAAGTCCTTACGACCACGATTGTTGTCGCTCATAGATATTTCTAGTATAGCTTATAGTGCAAGACTTTTTAGTATGTTCTCCACACGATGGTGAAGAAATGTGCTTTGAAAAAGAGTTAAAAATTTGCTATAATAATAAGACAATCTCCTTACCTTTGTGTAAAGAGTTCACGTAGACATTGTAAAGCATAGCTCACCGATGTCGCCCCTCCCACTTTTGGCCTTTAAACATAACTTAAAAGCTAAATTCCTCAAATGCAATTAGAAAGTAATAGAGACAACGACGGTAAACGCTCCTATGGGGTTATTTTCGCTTTTACTATAGGGGGTGTGCTTCTTACTGTTTCCCCTCTTCATGCTTCTGTTCTTGCTTCATTAACTGGTAAAGTAAAGTCTATTTTTATTAATAATCAAGACGAAAAAGAAGAAGCTGTGGTGGCTACCTCTCAAACAATGACTTTGTTTAAGCCTGTTGTTATGGATGCTTCTTCGGCAGATGTTTCGGACGATCTTCTTACAAAAGATCAAGAGTCTCTGTCTGCTGTATCTGGACCACTTCGTGTTTCTACAGAAGAAATTGTTTTTCCTCAAGATGACACAATCAGTGTCTACGAGGTAAAAAAGGGTGACACGTTACAAGATGTTGCCAAGTTGTTTAATGTTTCTGTGAACACTATTATTTGGGGTAACGATCTTAAATCAAGAACACTTGTTCCTGGAACAACTCTTCTTATTCTTCCAATTACAGGAATTAAACATACGGTAAAAAAAGGTGAGACTATTAGTACCATTGCAAAAAAATATAAAGCAGACGTTGGAGATGTTTCTACGTATAACGGACTCTCTCTCGATGCCTCACTTGCGGTTGGCGATACGGTCATTGTTCCTGATGGTGAAATTGAAGCCGTAGCAGTAAAGAAACCACAAGTTGCCGCAAAGAAACCAAAAACTCTTGCCACCACACCGTCTGGATTTCTTGTTCGTCCTATGGTGGGAGGTCGTAAGACTCAGGGTATTCACGGTAACAATGCTATTGATATTGCTGCAAATCAGGGTACCCCTGTGGTTGCATCAGCAAGCGGTCGTGCAATTCTTGCTAAGATGGGAGGTTATAACGGAGGATATGGAAATCTTATTATTATTACTCACGAAAAAGGTGTGCAGACGGTTTATGCTCACCTTCGTGATATTTACATTACACAGGGTCAAACTGTTACCCAGGGGCAAGTAATCGGTGAAGTTGGTAATACTGGACGATCTACCGGACCCCATCTTCACTTTGAAGTTCGTGGAGCAAAAAATCCTTTCTAATCCTGTAGCTAAGAATACTACGTAATAAAAGCGACACCGGTAGCAGGTGTTGCTTTTATTATAGTTTATCTTGATAGAGTTTTGGTCTATACTGAAACGCTTCAAGAATATCTTTCTCCTCAACATCTTTTGAAAGTCTATAATCTGCAATTGTGCGCGCTACACGAAGTACTCGATGATATGCTCGTGGAGAAAGTGTGTGAAGTGTCGACATTTTTTTCATTAATACGTCTGCGTTTTTGGTGAGTGAGACAGCTTTCTCTATATCTTTTGCAGGAATATCTTTATTTTTCTTTATAAAAAGAAGCCCAAGATTTTTTGATCTTTTCTCCGTAAAAGATCTTCCTGTAAAAACTTTTGTACGAATTGTTGCTGAGTCTTCTTCTTTATTTTCTGTATTGGTTAATGTTTCGTAACTAATGTGAGGTACAGGGACCCACATATCAATACGATCCATAATAGGACCTGAAAGTTTGCGCACATAACGGTCAATGTCAGACGGTGAACATGTGCAGCGTTTATGGGTACTTCCGTAGTATCCGCACGGACAAGGGTTCATTGATGCAATGAGAGTAATATTTGCTGGAAAAGTTACGCTCCCTTTTGCTCTTGAGATAGTAATCACCCCTTCTTCAAGAGGTTCGCGTAGTGATTCAATAACACGTTTTTCAAACTCAGGAAACTCATCTAAAAAAAGAACGCCATGGTGAGCAAGGGTTATCTCCCCTGCTTTTATGTTTGCGCCACCTCCAACAAGAGCAACATGAGACGAGGTGTGATGAGGGCTTCTTAGTTGAGGTGTTTGAATACGCCCTTTAATTTCTTTTACAGTAGAATAAATTCTCGTCACCTCAAGCGACTCCTCTTCTGTGAGTAGAGGAAGTATTCCTGTAAAAGCTTTTGCAAGCATGGTTTTCCCTGTTCCTGGTGGTCCGTAGAGTGCAATGTTGTGTCCACCTGTTGCGGCAATTTCAAGTGCGCGTTTTACATGTGCTTGGCCGCGCACACTGCTCATATCTACGTGTGGTGACCCAACAGTTACGTCAGCATCCCTGTGTTCATAAGGTGTAAGTGTATATATTTCTTTTTGAGAAGCAGGTTCTCCTCCTAGGTGTTGAACAATATCTAAAAGTGTGCGACATGGATAAATCGTTACATCGCTTACAAGGCCAGCTTCACGTTTATTTTCTTCTGGAATATAAAGTGTGGTTATACCAGAAGCTTTTGCTTTTTCTGCGAGGGCAAGCATCCCCTTAAGAGGAAGTATGTCTCCTTTGAGAGAAAGTTCTCCAAAAAACCAAGCATCTTTTGGAATAGTTTTTATTTGCCCTGAGGCGTTAAGGTATCCAAGAGCAATAGGAAGATCAAAGTGAGAACCCTCTTTTTTTGTTCCTGCTGGGGAAAGAGAGACAACAACTTTTTGATTTTCTGTTTTAGGGGTTTGTAGTCCGGTGTTTTTAAGTGCGGTAACAACACGGTCTTTGCTTTCGTCAATCGCTTTGTCAGGAAGACCTATAATGGAAAAAGAATAGAGCCCCCGTCCAACATCAACCTCTACGGTTATGGGTTCTCCATGTAAACCAACAATGTGGGCGCTCCCAACTGTTGCAATACTCATTATTTGAGTATACCACTCTTAAGTGTAAGAACGCCTTCAGGGCTATCAGAAATAAGTACAGTATTATTACCTACAAAGGCATACACGACACGCATCCCATCTTTTTTAAACACGCGCATATTTTGATTATTCATAGTGACGTCAGAAAACGCTTTTCCTAAAAGTTCATCTTGAGAAACAAGTGTCGCAAAACTTGAAGTAACAGGAATAGAGACACCATCCTCTTCTGTCGAAGTTGCTTTAGGCTGTGTCGTTGTTGCTTTTACTTCTTTAGTGCTTGTGGCTACTTTTTTTGGTGCAGAAGATGAGGCTGTGCTTGTAGCACTTGCTGGTGTGGTAGATGTAGAAGTTGTGGTAGTTGCTGTAGTTGTGGTTGCTGCTTGCCCAACAGAGTTGTTTACTTTAGGAAAAAGAAGTGCAAGATCTTCTATAAAATCTTTTTCATTTCTTGTCATATATGCAAATACCGGAGTATATTCGCTAAGTGTCAAAATGTACCCACGATCTCTTTTTTCAACACTTGTAACAAACCTTCCAATGTTTATACCAAGTGCTGACGAAAGTTTACCTAGTTCTGTTGTTGTTTTTGGTATAACATTCGCGGCATTTTGTTCGGTGAGTGGAGGTGTTGTAACACTTGGGTCGCTAAAGTAAAAGTACCAGACCCCAATAAGAGCTGCAAGAAACACAACAAAAAGCACCCCAATAACAATAAGGAAAATAGGTTTTTGTTTTGGGAGTTCGACTGGATCGTTTCCTACATTATTTCCTGCGGCAGAAATTTCTGTAAGTGAAGCATCTTTTCTTTTTATTTCTTCAACGATATTTTGCTCAAACGTTTCAACTTTAGGCATCATATGTGCTCTAGTGTATCAGATCTTTTTAAGAATTTTTTTCTGGTGGGGTGTCTCCACTAAAAATACCAAAATCTTCATCAGAAAAATTACTGTACTCCTTCTTCTCAGATACTTTTTTTGGTTTTTGTGTTTGAGTACGTACTTTTGCTTTCTTTGAAACAGGGCGTCTTACTCTGTAGCCGATAAGATATTTTTCTGGATGGTCGCACATATCAATAAAGTCTTCACAGGCTTCGCGAAGTTTTGTAGAGGATGATCTTCCAAAAGAAACAACCTCGACCTGGACACCAAAATGTTCTTTTAGAAAAGTAACAAGCGGAACAAAATCCCCATCCCCCGTTGCAAGTACAATGGTGTCTACTTTTGGAGCAAGACGAATAGCGTCCACCGCAAGTCCAACATCCCAGTCCGCCTTTTTTGCTCCACCGTAAAAGATTTGAAGATCTTTTGTTTTTGTTTCAATACCGAGCTTGGTAAGTGCTTCAAAAAACTGAGTCTCATCTCCTGCTTCTGTTGTAATCACATAAGCAAGAGCACGAATGAGTTTACGTTTAACAAGAGCACTTTCCATAATTGCGCCAAAGTTTACCTTTGCGTTGTAGAGGTTTTTTGCACTGTGATAGAGATTCTGTGTATCAATAAAAATTGCGACACGCTGGTCGCTGTGTTTTATCACTGACATATATAATTGTTATGTAAAATTGGAAGAGGTAGCGATGTGTGTGGTAGATATAAAAAAAGAAAACACCGCAACTACACTCTTTTGTTTATTAAAAATAATGTACCCTATAGTTAAGTATACACACCTTTTATAACCAGAATCAGAAAATCTTTGGGGATAAAAGAAAACAGTACCACCTAGGTACCATTTTCCTCTTACTTACTTAAGTCCAAGCTTAGATACAAGTGCGTTGTAACGCTTCTTATCTTTACCTTCGAGATACTTAAGGTGGGTGCGGCGATCCGCTACCATTTGGATAAGCCCACGACGTGAGTGATTATCCTTTGCGTGCACCTTGAGGTGTCCTGTAAGCTCAGTGATCTTCTTAGTAAGAATAGATACCTGAACTTCAGGTGATCCTGTATCTGTACCGTGAATCTGAACGTTTTTGATGGCGGTTGCCTTTTTTCTTGCTGAAAGCATGGTATTTAAAGGTTTTTTAACTATATAAAGATATTGTATCACACTTTTGTCAATAATGCAAGCCCCTTCTATATGGGGTTTTGTGGAGTCGTTTATAGTATTTTAATAAACAAAATTGAAATGGACAGAGGTGATCGAAGATCATCTCTGTCCAGCAATAAACGTAACTCTATCTTGTAAAACAAAAACCGTCCCCATCCGAAGATGAAAACGGTTTGATTTCCTTGTGTACCTCTTTGGGGGAGGTAGAGAACGGAGGAAGTAAGCGTCGTTACGCTTCTCTTGGGTAGCCCACCACCCCTACCTCTTTGAGGGAGGTAGAGAACCTACAGAATGATAAGAAACCTCTCAAACTTGGTAGCCCACCACCCCTACCTCTTTGAGGGAGGTAGAGAACAGGCTTTGCCAAGTTTTGTAAAACCTTCAAGTAGCCCACCACCCCTACCTCTTTAGGGGAGGTAGAGAACGCAAAATGCTCTCTGACCCGTCAATTCCCGCAGTAGCCCACCACCCCTACCTCTTTAGGGGAGGTAGAGAACAAGAAAACATGAGCAGTTGGGTGGTTTTCTTCCTGATTTCATATAGACAATCAAGAAGCTTCATCAGTACTTGCTCAAGGTACTGTGGCCTGGCTACATAGGCAAAAGTCTTGCAAAGCAAGACCCACAAGGAATTCTGAGAAAAAGATCCTTGTCCTTCACAGGATAAAGGGTGTTTTTCTCAGATTGGTTATTGTTGTAAGGAACTAAATACAAACTAACACACAGTATCTATATAAGTCAAGAGCACCTATTTTCGTGTCTCTTGGGTGCATGAAATGGAATAAAAATTTTTTTATGATTGACAGCATGTATGTAATGTAAAAGTTGTAATTCTATATAATAGTTATAGGTATGACATTGCTTAAGCTCGCGTATGTATAGCTTTCTTTCACATTTTTTATTGATTTGTGTAATGAACTTTCGTATCTCATGTTGAGATAACGGAAAAGCCAGAGGTCTCTTTTTTCTATGTAGAAAGGTTATCACTTCTTCATCAACAACGTGAACTCTAAAAAGTTCCATAAGATCATAGACAAGCGGTTTACTTTTTTCACTATGTGGTACATGGAGTACAGCAAGCGCCGAAGAAATAGCATGTTTTTTGATTAATTTCTCAAGTTTATTTGCAAGAACGTGATAACCAATATCTAAAAGTTTGTTGACCATATCTTCACTATGAGGTTTTCTTCCTTTAAAAAGGGTCCATTTGGGAAGTTGTAATGTGTACTTTTTCCAGTATGCTTTCGCAGCGCGCGCCTCTATGAGTAAAAGCTTTTCTTTTGTTATTGCTTCGCTTGCTGAAATGTGTGTAGCTATTTTTGTGAAATAATTTTGTTCATCTATTTTTCTTTGAATGATGTGTTGTGCAGAAATAAGTCCCTCTTTACTCCACATATACTTTGCCATTCTATAAAGCCATAACGTTGTCATGGTATAAAGTGTAGCGTGTGATTTGAAAGAAAAAAAGAAAAAGGGCGAACGCTACGCGTTCGCCCTTTGTCACACTTCATACACCAAGAACTTCTTGGCGAAGATGCTGTGCCATGGCCACTTTATTGTGATGGCCAATACCAATACCTCGTGGAGGAGAGGTGGTGAGACGATGTTTCGTGACACTGCCACCAACTTCTTTCACCTTCTCTTCCAGGTGCATCACAAAGTCGAGGAAACTTCCTGTATTTTGTGCTGCCCAGTTGAGGCCGATTCCGCCACTGCGTCCAATGTCATGTCCGTCGGCAAGCTTGCCTTTTTTGGAACGCACAACGTAGTCGGTCACTGTGAAGTGTTTGCCGATTCGAAGCAGTTTCGCAACCATCTCCCGGTGGTTTTGTCGTTGTTGCTTACGCATAAGGTCAAAGACCTTTTTACGTGCATCCATAAGACGTTTCCATGCACAGCTACCTTTCACAAGGTTGCTTTTCTTGATACGCTCTTCGATCTCCCCCACTTTTCCTTTCCAGCGCTTATCAGGGCGCCAGAATGGAATCGTGAGTTCGACTGTAGTGCCAGCGATAACGCCAACAGAACTTGCGCCGAGTGCAAGGTATACAACTTTATCTGCTTCACGAGAAAGCATTTCTGGTTGCGGGATTTCATACACAACGGAGATAGACCACTCACTTTCCTTGGAAAGATCTGCTGTGTCACGCGCAATCACGAACTTCTTCGGTGTACCTGTTGCGATCAGGTCTTGCTGGTACTTTGGGACCTTAAATCGAAGGGCACCTCTACCGAAACTGTTTGGTGCAAATTCGATGAAGCCCCCTTTTACCGCAAATCCGGACCTGCCTGGAATCACTTGGAAAAAGTTCTGTCCACGCTCACGCGGCGGCCGAGCGTCGAAATCGCCGTTTTTTACGAGCGCAAAGAAAGACTTGAATGAGCCGTCAAGACGATCGAGTGTCTCTTCTTGCCAGTTGCGTGGCGTACCGCCGAAGTTCCTATCTTCACGCTTCTTAGTGAGCATGTTGATTTGATCAAAAAGCGTCGGCATCTTGATCTCTTGGTCAGTATTTTTCTTGAGAACTTCTGCTACCGCACCAGCAACTACGGTGTAACTAAGTACTTTGTGTTTGCGGTGGTTTGCAAGCGCATCCATGCGTTCAGAAAGAGCCTCGTTCCAAACTCTACGGAGATTTTCCGAAATTTTCAAGAGCAGTTCTTCTTGTGAAGCGGTTGGGTAAATGGGAAACTTGGCAGCACGGTAAAGTACTGCCTTCTTTTCGCCTTTTGCCATGAGGTATTCTCCTAGATTATTGAAAGGACAGATACATATATTATATAACTAATTATAAGAATAGTCAATGTTGACATTAATTTTACAAGGTGTTATATTTGCAAAAGTTCCTTACAACAATAACCAATCTGAGAAAAACACCCTTTATCCTGTGAAGGACAAGGATCTTTTTCTCAGAATTCCTTGTGGGTCTTGCTTTGCAAGACTTTTGCCTATGTAGCCAGGCCACAGTACCTTGAGCAAGTACTGATGAAGCTTCTTGATTGTCTATATGAAATCAGGAAGAAAACCACCCAACTGCTCATGTTTTCTAGTTCTCTACCTCCCCCAAAGAGGTAGGGGTGGTGGGCTACTCGCACCGCGGTGCTCGCTATATTTTTTTCGGTTCTCTACCTCCCCCAAAGAGGTAGGGGTGGTGGGCTACAGAGATGTTTCTTTTAGAAAAGAAGGGGATGTTCTCTACCTCCCCCAAAGAGGTAGGGGTGGTGGGCTACTGCTGCATCAAAAGGAACAGGAATACGGCCGGGTTCTCTACCTCCCCTAAAGAGGTAGGGGTGGTGGGCTACTTGTGGAGATGGGCGGGGTCGAACCGCCGTGTGTTCTCTACCTCCCCTAAAGAGGTAGGGGTGGTGGGCTACTGCTGCATCAAATGCTTGCTCTGGAGTAGGCGTTCTCTACCTCCCCTAAAGAGGTAGGGGTGGTGGGCTATAAAGATGGCATGGTGTCAAAAAATCCAGTCAAAGTTCTCTACCTCCCTCAAAGAGGTACACAAGGAAATCAAACCGTTTTCATCTTCGGATGGGGACGGTTTTTGTTTTTTAAGAAAGGGTACCCTCCACCCTTCTTTTTTGTAACTCAAGGCAACTTTTCCCTAGATAATTGTGCGACATTAAATGTATACTTATGAGTAAGAAATAAGGTGGAAAAAATGGAAGGCGCGGAAGGCGCAGCCTTCCGCGCCTTCCATTTCCTTAATCGCATGGATTTATTTTCTCTAAAACAAGATTTTCTTCAATATATAGAAATTGAAAAAGGTCGCTCAGCGCTCACTGTGCGTAATTATGATCACTATCTAACACGCTTTTTAGAGTTTGCAGAAAAGCATGGTGTGACAACCCCTTCATCTATCACTGAAATGATGATGCGAGAATATCGTATTTTTCTTAACCGTCACCCAGCGCGCGCTCAAAAAAAGGGACAGGCGCAAGAGACGTTAGATAAGAAAACTCAAAACTATCACCTTATCGCTTTGCGTGCTTTCTTTAAATATATTCGCAAAAAGGGTGTTGCTGGGTATGATCCAGAGCGTATCGAACTTGCAAAGACACAGCAACGCGAGCTCGACCTCATTTCTTCAAAGGAATTAATGAATCTTTTAAATGCACCAGACATAAGTACACTTCTTGGGCTTCGCGATAAGGCAATCCTTGAGCTTTTCTTTTCGACAGGACTTCGTGTTTCTGAGCTTTGTTCTCTTGATCGTGATACAGATTTAAGTTCTGGAGAGATTTCTGTACGAGGGAAAGGTGGAAAGATACGCGTTGTTTTTATTTCAGGAGGGGCACTTCAAGCAGTGAAGATGTATCTTAAAAATCGCGTTGATATAGATGAGGCAATGTTTGTTGATCACTCCCCTCGCGCGCATGCTCGTATGGTAAAAGAAGAGTCGGTGCGCCTCACCCCTCGTTCAGTGGAGCGTATTGTAAATAAATACGCTGAGCGTGTTGGTATTGCAAAGAAGTGTACGCCGCACGTTATCCGCCATTCGTTTGCCACAGACCTTCTCTATAATGGGGCGGATTTACGTACAGTACAAATGATGCTTGGACACGCTTCCATTGCTACAACACAGATTTATACCAACGTTACCAACAAGTTTTTGAGAGATCAGTTTGAGAAATTTCATGGTAAAGGAAAAGGTGGTGAGGAGTAATATCCAAAATATTGACATTTATTCACTTACGTTGTAGATTTACTTTCAGCAAAGACATTCCGTCTGTGCACCTTCAACAACAAGGAGCTCAACAATGAGCAGCAAAGAGCTTTTGCAGGATCCGTACCTCAACCTTCTCCGGAAGGAAAATGTGCCCGTCTCCATTTACTTGGTGAACGGCATCAAGCTGCAAGGACAGATCGAGTCGTTCGATCAGTACGTAGTGCTGCTTCGGAATACGGTGACGCAGATGGTGTACAAGCATGCCATCTCCACTGTGGTGCCCGGTCGCACTGTTGACACGAACAGTCTTCGTCCGAAAAAAGAAGAGGTTGCTGCCTAAGCGACCACATCTTCCCTAAGGGTTCCCTCACCGGAACCCTTTTTCTTTTTGCTATACTTATTAGCATGAAATGTATTTCTGCTAACGTAAACGGCATTCGTGCGTACGAGAAAAAAGGTGCACTTAAAGAATTATTTGCTCTTCAGGCAGATATTATTGGTATCCAAGAAACAAAATCCACAATTGATCAATTAAGTAGTGCTATCACCTCACCAGATGGGTACACTTCTTATTTTGATAGCGCAAAGGAACGTAAAGGGTATTCTGGTGTCGCGGTATATACCAAACATGTTCCAGAAAAGGTGATGTACGGACTAGGAGAAGATGAGTATGACACTGAAGGAAGGTGTCTTACGCTTTGTTTTAAAAACTTTGCTTTTGTTACTGCATATTTTCCAAATGGTGGGCGCGACGAAGATCATTTTCATTTTAAACTTAGGTACTACAAAAAGTTTTTAGAACATGTAAAAAAACTAGAGAAAAAATATACGCATGTTATTTTTTGTGGAGATCTAAACGTTGCTCACAATGAAATAGATCTTGCTCGTCCAAAAGAAAATAAGGACCAAATAGGATTTCTTCCTATAGAGCGAGCGTGGGTGGATGATGTAGAAAAAGCCAATTTTATAGACACGTTTCGAGTGCTTCACCCTGATACTGTAAAGTATAGTTGGTGGGATCAAAAAACTCGTGCACGCGAAAGAAATGTTGGATGGAGGATTGACTATTTTTTTGTAAGCGCATCCCTTAAAAACAGTATTAAAGAAGCAGATATTTTAGATACCTTTATGGGAAGCGACCATGCTCCGGTTATGCTCACTCTCACCTCTTTTGATTAGAAAATAACAAAAATAAAAAAATAACCGTTCTTTAAGAACGGTTATTTTTTTTATTGAAAGAGTGCCTTAAGAGACTCTATCTGAGCTCTAATGGAATCTTTAAAAGATTTTATTTCCATCACTTCAGCTTTTCTTTCTTGTCCAAGATTTGTAGGAGCGGTGAGTGCTCGTGCTTCTTTGTGAGCCTCTCGACATTTTTCAACATCTTCTTCAAATGTCTTCCAGATTTCTTTTCTAGCTTCTGATAGTTCGTTTTGAGCGGTTTTTGCATCAGTTCGATATTCTTCAGCAGAAACTTTTATCGCCTGCTTTTTCTCCCCTTCTTTCATTGCAACAGCTTTTTTTTCACGTTCTTTTCTTTTCTGAAGAGCTTCATTCATTTGTGTATTGTAAAGTGAGCGAGCTTTTGCAATTTCTGTATCCCTCTGTTCAATGGCCTCTTGTGAACAAAGAGTGAAAGGGTTTTCTTCTTCAGTTGTTGTTGCTACAACTACTTTTACAGCGTCTGTTGTTGTACTTTCTTGCGCAAAAGTTGCAATGGGAAAAGCTATGAGAGAAGCGATGAGTGATGTGTAAATAATTTTCATACAAAATAAGTGTGGCGCTTTTAAAGCATGTAATCATGCAAGCCATGTTCGTAGTCTTCCATGTCAATTTGACGTTCAAAAGCTTCAACTTCCTTATCTGTTTGGTAGTAAGGGTTAGAAGTTGCTCCATCATTTAAAAGATATGTTGGAAGCACCGCAATAATAATAAGACACATTGTTGCAAATTGCCCAATAGCCATCCATCTATACGGGGAACGTACCGCACGTCCCTCTTTAAGTTTTTGTTGCTCTGGTATTTGAGAAAGTATTGCTTGAAGGTAGGTTTCTGACGGCGATACGTTCTCCTTATACATGGACAAGGCTTTCTCGATATGAAATTGTTCGTTATTGTTTTTCATTGAGATGATTGGTGAGGATGCGAAGTTTTTTGAGGGCACGCTCTTTTATTTTTCTTACAGAGGCTTCTTCTTTAAGGAGTACCTCAGCTATTTCTTTGTGACTGAGCTCTGCGTAAAAAAAGAGTCGCACTACTTCTTGTTCATCAGGTGAGAGTGACGGAATGTAGGTGTTAATGATTGATGAGAGATGTGAAATATGAGCTTCGTCGATGGTATTTTTGGACACATCTTCGTAGCCATCTACATACGTTTCATCAAGCGACTCAAAAGTTTTCTTTTCAGAGTGATTGATGAGGAGGCGTTTTGCTATCGTAAAGAGATATGCAAGGGGAGACTTTTCTGGTTCGTAGTTTTCTAAAGCTTCGTAAAACTTTAAAAATGTTTGCGAAACAGTGTCATTTGCTAGCTCCTCATCATGACATTTTGAGATAACATACCTGTAGAGGGGTGTATAAAGGGTTTTGTAAACGAGAGAAAAACTCTCAGCGTCCCCTTTTTTTGCCCTAAGAATAAGCTCTTTAAGGGCTTCACCATCCCCTACATCTACTATAACCGGCGAGAAGTTATTGTGTGACAGCATCAATACCAGGTAGTGTACCAGATGAAAGGAAATCAAGCATAGCCCCTCCCCCTAAAGAAACAAAGGTGAATTTATCAAGCATATGAAGAGCATTTGCTACAGAAACAGTATCCCCTCCTCCTATGTAGGTTGTTGCGTTACTTTGTGCAATAGCCAAAAGTATCCCTTCACTCCCCTTCATCCAGCCTTTTTCATACAACCCAAGAGGGCCGTTTGCAATAATGGTATTAATGAGAGTGAGTTCATTTTTTAACATTTCAACAGTTTTTTCACCACAGTCGACAACTTTTCCGTTTTTAGGAATCTGATCAACGGCTACTGGTTCTCCAGATTCAAGGACAACATCAATTGGAGTGAGTAAAAGCGGGTGACGATAAAATGTTTCAGGTAAATGATATTCTGGGTCATACAAACTTTCTCCGATTTCTAAACCTCTCTCTTTCCAAATGTTGTGTACCATGGCGCCACCAACAAACACTTTTACACCTTGATCAAGATAATGCTTAATAAGGGTGAGCTTGGTAGCAATTTTTGCTCCACCAACCACGAGAAGCGCCGGTGCTTTTGGTGTAAGTGCCTCCGTTAAGTGTTTGAGTTCGTGTTCAAAAGTTGGTCCAAAATACGAAATACGATACTTCGGAATTCCTGTAACAGAAGAATGTTTTCGGTGTGCTACAGAAAAAGCATTATTAATAAAAACATCCCCGAGAGAAGCAAACGCTTCAGCAAGCGAGTCGCTCCCATCTGTTTCCCCTTCAAAGAGACGTACGTTTTCTAGAAGAAGGGCGTCTCCATTTTGAAGTGTGCTTATTTTTTCTTGAAGCTCATTAAACTCTTTACTTTCAGTAAAGCTAATAAAAGGAAGTGTTTCTGTTGCATGATGAGCGACAGGAGAAAGACTTTCCCCTTTTTCTCCAATATGGGTAAGGAGAATTATTTTTGCACCAGACTGTGAAAGTTGTTTAAGGAATGGAACAGTAACATCAAAACGACTGGTATCGCTAATCTTTCCCTCATTTACTGGAAGATTCCAGTCGAGACGTACAATAACTCGCTTTCCTTGTAATGTGCGAAGATCAGGAAGGCAGTGATCTTTCCATTGTGTGGTGTTTAGCATAAGTGTATCTAAGTGTACTACACAATAAACGTATGTAAGTCATTGTTACTACTAATTGTGGCAAGAAGTAATAATTTCAAAGAAAGAAGTTACATCCTGAGAGGCTCTACCAATTAAAAGACCGTCCACCCCACCTTCTTCTAAAAATGCTTTCGAGCTTTCTTTGGTCACTGATCCACCATAAAGAATGTTTACCTTTTTTGCATAATCAATACCTGAAAGTGAAGCAAGAGCACGACGAATAGCAATGACTACCTCAAAACATTCAGAAGGTGTTGCCGGCTCTTTGCTTCCGATTGCCCAAAGTGGCTCATAGGCAATAACGAGGTTATTAAAGAGTTCACGAGGAACATCATGAAGTGTTTCTTTGATATCTCCTTCAAGTTCACCAAGGTATTTTCCTTCTTTATCTCGTGTTGCTTCACCAAAGCACACAATGGTGGTGAGTTTATTTTTGAGTGCAGCAAGTACTTTTTCTTTTCGTTCTGCTTGGGTTTCTCCGCGTTTACGCACCTCACTGTGTCCGATAATAGTAAATGTGGCACCTGTTGATTTTATTTGTTCTGGAGTTACCTGTCCTGTATGTTGACCGAGAACTACACCATCAAAGGTTTGAGCTCCGATCTCACCTCTTTTAGTGTGTGGAGTAAGTGAAGAGATGAATACTGACGGTGCTGCAATGTGATATGTTTTTTTTGGAAGCTTATATTTGGGTGAAGCAACTTTTTTTTCAAGTGACTTAATAAACTTAATTCCTTCATCTAAGGTTTTTGGTGTAGCCTTCCAGTTACCAACAATAAGTGGAGCTCTATTTTTTGACATACCAAAGAGTATATCATGTCATAAGGAGACGGTATCCCCCTTTATTTATAAGGTTCCTTGGTATACTCGAGACTATATGGTCACACGTACATTTTCTTTTTTAGGAACAATTTATCACCTTATTATTAAGTTTTTTGCTCACCATAAAACATATACAGCTTTTCTCTTTGTGATGATGGTTGCAATACTCGGGTTTTTTATGTTTTCAGAACCAAAAGTAACCTCTGAAACACATATTGTTACCTACGGCGATATCACTCAGTACGTAAAAGTTTCTGGGTCAGTTTCTTCTTCTCGTGACGCAAATCTCTCATTTCAAACTGGAGGAGCGGTGTCGTATGTTGGGGTGCGTGCGGGTGACAAAGTAGAACAAGGGCGTACCTTAGCTACCCTCTCCTCAGCTGATGCTCAATCGGCACTTCTTCAAGCACAAGCATCTCTTGTAAGCGCAGAAGCAACACTTGAACAGTTAAAGCAAGGTGCTCGAAAGGAAGAGGTTGCACTCAAAGAACAGCTTGTGATTAATGCAAAAAATTCTCTCAACCAAGCATACGGCGCTCTTCCTGATTCAATTCAAAATACCGACTCGGTTACGGCAGACACAGTGAAGAATAAGTTTTCAAACCTGTTTATCCTTTCAAGTGGACGCTACATGCTTTCTTTTTCCCCGTGTGATCAGCGTCTTTTAGGTGATCTTGAAAATAAGCGTACAGAAATTGAAGATGTTTTGGCTGACTTCCAAAAACATTCTGGGGTAATAACAGCAATTTCTTCTGAAGAGGCAATTGATAAAGCTTTTGAAAAAGCGTACCTTGCGGCACTTAAGACTAATGATCTTGTTAATACTATCTCGGCACTCCTCCTTGCTCCTTGTAGTATTAGTAATACATCTCTTGATGGATACAGAACCCTCCTCTCTTCAGTTAAGTCTTCGATGACAGCGCTCTTTGCTGATATTACGTCAAAGCGAAGCGCTCTTAATATTGCAAAGAATACATTTAATCAAGCGTCTCGAGATCTTGAGCTTACAAAAGCAGGCACTGATCCTTTTAAGATTAAAGCTCAAGCTGCTCTTGTTTCTCAAGCAGAAGCAACGGTAGCTCAAGCAAGATCAGGACTCCTTAAGACTATGATTGTTGCTCCATTTAGCGGAACGGTAAGTAAGGTTGATCTTTCTATTGGTGAAAATGTTACGGTTGGAAGAACGGTGATTTCTATGATTGCAACAGATGGTTTTGAGGTGGAAGCAAAGATTCCAGAAATTGATATTGTAAAAGTTTCCCCTGGAGCTGAAGTAGAAATTACTCTTGATGCATATGGTCGCTCTGTTATTTTCCCTGGAGTTGTTACTCGTATTAACCCTGTTGCAACAACAGAAGGAACTGTCCCTGTGTACACTGCAATTGTTACTTTTGTTGGAAAGGATGACCGTGTAAAAGAAGGTATGACAGCAAATGTAAAAATTGTTACGAGCAAAAAAACAAACAGCATCGTTATCCCTTCACGTTTTGTTACTATCGATAATCCAAAGAAAGGAACGGTAACTATTTTTAAAGATAGTAAAGGTGTTTCAAAAGAAGTTGCACTTGGGTTGCGTGGAGAAGATGGTCTTATCGAAATTATGGGAGGTCTTACTGAAGGAGAAATGCTTCTGCCTCCTGTTACGAAGGATCGTGGTGCACAAAAACAAACCACCTCTAATTAGTTGTTATGAAACATTTTCTTAACACGCTTTCACTTGGATTCTTTCTCGCGATTCGCCAAGTGACACGAACAAGTAAGTGGGCAACAGGACTCATCGTGTTTATCATGATGCTTACGTTTCTTAACCTTGTTGCAACAAGTGGATTTCTTGTAGGAATTGTAGAAGGAGCGTCTCGTGCTTTTAAAACACAGTGGACAGGTGATCTCATGATCACCAATCGTAATGAGAATCAGTACATCGAAAGAACAAATGAAATTCTTAGTTTTGTTTCTTCGTTTCCTCAAGTAAAGAGCTACTCCTCTCGCTTAGTGGCTGGAGCAAAAGTGGAAGCAAATTGGTGGGAAAAAAGAACTGAAGATGATGAAAACTCTGTCTCAAATCAAATCGCAGGAATTGATCCCGTAAAAGAAGATGCAACTACAAATCTTTCAGATGCTGTTGTTGAAGGTGAGTGGCTACAAGAAGGAGATGCACAAGGAATTGTGCTTGGTTCAGCATACTTTACGAAATACAGTCGTGTTGCTGATCTTGTGTCACTTCTTCGTGATGTAGAAATTGGAGACACGGTGCGTGTTACGGTATCCGGCGAACGACTTGTGATTAATCCTCAAAATGAAGGCCAAGAACTCTCTACGGAAATTAGCGGAACAGGTGCTGTTACTAAAGATTTTATTGTGCGCGGAATTGTTGATTCAAAAGTTGCCTTTGTTTCTTCTCGTGGGTACATCTTAGATTCTGAGCTACGAAAAATGCTTGGGAAAACAGACGGTAATATGTCAGAAATTTCTATCATCATGAATGACAACATTGATCCGTATGTTGTAAAAACCCCTTTCCTCAATAACGGCTTTGGTGAATATGCAAAAATAAATACCGCAGATGAAGGTGCGCCAGAATTTCTCGTTAATATTAAATTATTCTTTAGTATTATCGGTACTATCTTGGGATCAGTGTCAGTAGTGGTAGCGCTTATCACTATCTTTATTATCATCTACATTAATGCTCTTACTCGTCGTCGCCAGATCGGTATTATGAAAGCAATTGGTGTTAACGAATTTGCTATTGAGTTTAGTTACATCTGTCAGGCACTCTTTTATGTGCTTGTTGGTTCAGGAGTTGCACTCGCTATTATCTTCCTTGGACTTAAGCCATACATCGATGCAAACCCAATCGATACACCATTTGCAACTATCGTGCTTGTGGCGGAGCCGGTATCTGTAGCATTTCGATTTATTCTTGTGATGATTGTGTCAGTGTTCGCGGGCTACCTCCCTGCTCGTATTATTGTAAGTACTAACACGCTTAACGCTATCCTAGGAAGAAAGTAGTAAGAAAAATAAATTTTACCACCATGTCACATTCACACACATCAATCGTTACCACAAAAGCGGTTACAAGACATTTTATTGACGGGGATAAAGAAATCCAAGTACTTAAAGGAATTGATTTTGAAGTACAAGAAGGAGAGTTCGTTGCTATTATGGGGCGCTCAGGAGCAGGTAAGTCTACTTTTCTCTATCAACTCTCACTTCTCGACACCCCAACAAGCGGAACTATTAGTCTTGTCGGAAAAAGAGTTGACACTCTTTCTATGAGTGAGAAGACTGACTTTAGACTTCGATTCCTCGGGTACGTGTTTCAGGATTACTCACTTTTACCTGAGCTTACCGCACTTGAAAATGTCATGATCCCCCTTCTTATGCAAGGTGTAAGTAAAGCTTCTGCGGAGCGCCGTGCACAAGAGGTGCTCACAAGTGTGAACTTAGGACACAGAACCGGCAACCTTCCATCAGAACTTTCTGGTGGAGAGCAGCAACGAGTGTCCATTGCTCGCGCCATGATTCACAAACCAAAAATTTTATTTGCTGATGAACCAACTGCAAACCTCGACTCCGCATCATCTCGTCTGGTGATGGATATTTTTAAAAAGTTAAATAAAGAAGACGGCCTTACGGTGGTAATGGTAACGCATGAAGAAGAGTACGGTAAAATGGCAGACAGAATAGTGAGATTATCGGATGGATTGGTAGTGAAGAGAGAGTAATTAGTTGTTAGTAATTCGTAATTAGTAAAATACAAGATAAAAAGAGCGGCGCCGTAGGCGCCGCTCTTTTAACTAATTAAAGAAAGTGATGAAGTGTAAATCCGAAGCTGTAAGAGTGTATTATTTGACATTTTAATAAAAGTAATGTATAATATTAAAATTATGAAAAATAAGTTTAAAGTAGGTATTTTTGCGCTCGGACTGTTTAGCCTCTTTTCTCAAGGTGTTTTTGCGTATGGGTATGGAAATTATCTCCCATATAATTTTTCTGTTTACGGAACTACTTATTATGGTTCTTCTAATAGGGTTTCTGATAAACCTTACACTATTACTATTGAATGTATCGACAATAATCCAAGAGGTCGCCCAGGAGAAATAATGTACATGGTTGGTGTTACGCCAACTTGCGTTAGTATAACGGGGGAATCTTTCAATTATTCAAATATACAAAACCCAAGGAATCATCGATGTGTAGGGGTAGACATGTATGGAGGATGTTATGTTACTCGCTATGAAACAACATTTACACCAGAACTTAGAACAGAATATGGACCTGCGTGGTCGGCAGAACCATTGCCATATCAGTACTCGCAAATAGTCCCTGGATCTTCCAGTAACAATATAAATCAGCCTTCTTTTATAGGTCAAAATACCCCGTCGATATATTCTTATGAAGCCCCATCAACTTTTTCTCAGCCAAACAATCAAGGGTATGATATACAAAATAAGTACAGTAGATCATATTACGGAAATTCCTCTAGTTATACGTATTCGCAAAGCAAGTATTAAATACTAAACAAAAACCTCGTCAAAAGACGAGGTTTTTGTTTAGTGAAACAGCCTGATGGGCCGGTGGTGAAGTAAGAGACAGTAATTAGTTTTTAGTAATGAGTAATTAGTAAAATACAAGAGAAAAAGAGCGGCGCCTACGGCGCCGCTCTTTTAGTTTTCTTTTTCACTTTCATCTCCAATCATCCCCCTTCTTCCAAAACGTTCAACAATTTTTGTAACCAATTCTGGGTGATAGTGTTCAGCGACTTTGCCTCCACTTGTCTTCTGTTCCTCAAACCATTCTGGATGCTGTGCCCTGAATGTTTCAGCAAATTTAGTTATCTGTTTATATCCGCCAAGCATACCTCCTCTCATTAGTGATCGCGCGCTCCCCCATCCCCATCTTTTCTCTTGCTTTTTTTCTAGTGTCTTTTTTGCATTTGTAAAATGTTCTACAATCTTTCTAACTAACTCTGGATGATAGTGTATTGATGAATTGCTTTTATTTTTCTGTTCCTCAAACCATTCTGGATGCTGTGCTCTGAATGTTTCAGCAAACTTATTTATTGTATAATATGAACTATAACCAACAATTTCTTTTATAGAGCTCGCACTTTCCCACCCCTCTTTTTTCTTCAGTATTTTAGTTAAATGCTCTATAAGCTTCGCAACCAATTCTGGGTGATAGTGTTCAGCTGCAGCACCTTTATCTGCCTTCTGTTCCTCAAACCATTCTGGATGCTGTACCCTGAATGTTTCAGCAAATGCTGCTATTGTTCTACTGTCACCAAAATCTTTTTGCTTTTTTAATGAGCTCGCACTCTCCCACCCCTCTTTTTTCTTCGGTATTTTAGTTAAACGCTCTACAAGCTTCGCAACCAATTCTGGGTGATAGTGTTCAGCGACTTTGCCTCCACCTGTCTTCTGTTCCTCAAACCATTCTGGATGCTGTGCCCTGAATGTTTCAGTAAATGCTGTTAACGTTTCCCTTTTACCAAAACCTTGTTGCTTTAATGAGTTTGCACTCTCCCACCCTTCTTTTCTCTCATGAGCCGTATCTCTTTTTTCTTTTTGTTTCTTAAAATGTTCTTTAATCTTTGTAACTAATTCCGGGTGATAGTGTGTAGCGGGGTGGCCTTTGCTCGGTTTCTGCTCCTCAAACCACTTTGAATGTTCTATACGGAATGTTTCAGCAAATTTTGCTATTGTTTCACTGTTACCAAAACCTTGTTTATTAATTGAGCTCGCACTCTCCCACCCCTCTTTTTTCTTTGGAATTAATTTTTCAAAATCAGACGGTGATACTTTTTTTGTTTGCGGTATTCGTTCTTTTTTTACACCACTTTTTTCTACAAAAGGTTCAGCAAAAGATTCTGTTAGTGCTTCTGTTACATCCTCCCTCCATGTAGGGCTTTGGCGAACGATGGTGCCAACACTTCTATCAGCATGAATATGTTCTTTGTAGCGAACCTTATCAGTTACATCAAGGAGCCGAATGTCTCCAACTTTTTCCAAAATTTTCACTTTATCAAAAACAAAAGTTGCATTACCTTCTTCTTCGCAAATGTAGACGATGCGATCACCGCTTTCAAGTGGAACACTAAGTCGTACATACGGATGTTTGCGCATCATGTTATCAGTTGTTGTGCCTTGTACAATGTCTACGTCTTGCATGTTAATACCAAGATCATGCTCAAGAATATAGGAAAGAGTAAGTAGTCGAGGAATGAGTCTCTTCTCTTCAAAACCGTTGCCACTTCCTGTTACGATAAATCTTTCATCTGCTGTTGGTGGCACAAAGACCTCGCTACTGTATCCTGTTTTTGTAATAAGATCATCTTTAAGTTCTTGAATATAGCGCTCCCGTTCCTCGATACGAGTGAGCAGATCTGTAACAGAAGGAATGCCGTAGTGGGCAGCTGCAGCATCTTCAAGTGCTTTACCAGAAAGATTCGCCCCCAGTCCTTCCTCTTTGTAGTGTTGTACTGTTTTTGCAATAAGAAGAATGGTCTTTGAAAGTGCTTCATCATAAAATGTTGCAATTGTTTCTGGGGTGATATGAAGAGAAAGAATTGCATCAAGCTCTTCTTTGAAATGAGAAGAAGTCTCTTTTTCTAAAGAGTTTCCCTTCTTCTGTTCTTCTTGAGATAGATGGCCCATTACAAACGAGTATACCTTGTAAAAGTGAGGTATATTCACATAAACTTGAGATAGTACATATACTTGCTTTTTTTAGAGTGTATGGTATACTAAAATAGTTAGTTTGGATGTGTGTGAAGTTGTGAGTCGGACCAGTGGTCCGGCCATTTTTATTGAAAAAAGTGAGTGACAATGCGAAATATTTTCATATTGTCCGAACGCATTTTTAAAAAAGTGTAATCACTTTTGTTAAAAAATTATAAAAATAGCCTTATTTTGTATAGTTTTTATGAAATTTGTGTGTATAAAAACTAATTACGAATAACTAATTACGAATAACTATTATGTTAGACATCAAAGCCCTTAAAACAGCCCTTCTTCAACTCGAAGAAGAAAAGAAAATCCCTCACGAAAAAGTGGTGGATGCAGTAGAAAAGTCTCTCGCAGCAGCATATCAGAAAGAATACGGAAAGCGTGGACAGATCGTGCGTTGTCAGATCAATTTTGATACTGGTGAAACATCTTTTGAACAAGTAAAAATTGTTGTTGATGAAACGACAGTTCGTATGCCAGTAGAAGGTGAAGAGGAAGTGATCCTTTCACCAAAAGAAGAAGCGCTACAGGAAGCAGAAGAGCTTCTTCCTCGTTACAATGAAGAGCGTCACATTCTCCTCTCATCTGCAAAGCTTCTTAAGAAGAATGCAGAACTCGGTGAAGAGATCGTTTTCCCACTTGATAATCAGGATGACTTCGGTCGTATCGCTGCACAAACTGCAAAGCAAGTGATTGTACAGAAGCTTCGTGAAGCAGAGCGTGAAAGTATTGTTGGTGAATTTACCGACAAGGAACACACTATTGTTTCTGGTGTTGTGCAGCGTGTTGAGCGTGGTACTGCATTTATCGATCTTGGTCGTACTACTGCGATCCTACCTTTTGAAGAACAGATTCAGTCAGAACGTCTTCGTCCTGGTGAGCGTATTCGTGCGTACCTCTTCTCTATTGAAGAAGGATTCCGCGGGCTTTCAATTCGTCTTTCACGTTCACATCCAAAATTCTTAATTGAACTTTTCAAAAATGAAAGTCAGGAAATCGCTCAAGGTGTTGTAGAAATCGTGGCGGTTGCTCGTGAGCCAGGGTCACGTTCTAAGATTGCGGTGCGTTCAACTGATGAACGCATTGATCCAATCGGAGCATGTGTTGGTCAGCGCGGTGCTCGTGTATCAGCTATCACTGAAGAACTTTCAGGTGAGAAGATTGATGTTATCGAATGGTCAGACGACGCTCGTCGTTTCATCGCAACAGCGCTCTCCCCTGCAAAGGCTGTTTCTATCGAACTTGATGAAACAGAGAAAAAGGCTGTCGTAACAGTGACTCAGGCAGAGCAGTCTCTTGCTATCGGTAAAGGAGGACAGAATGTTCGTCTCGCTGCAAAACTTACTGGATGGAAAATTGATATCGTTTCAGGTGGTGAAATGCTGGCTGAAGCAGACGAAGAAGGTGCTCTTACAAATGAAGGAGTTCTTACTGATGAAACAATTGAAGAAGAAGTTTCTGAAGTTATCGAAGCGCTTCATGTAACTGAAGGTGATGCACCAAAAAATACTGAAGTAGAAAATGAAGTAGAAGCTACAGAAGAAACTACTGAAGAAGCAAAAGCTGAAACGGAAGAAACTAAGTAACGTATTTGTATTTACTATTAACTAGCTACCATTAACTATTAACTATCTTATGAATTTACTTCACGATATCACTCCAGGAAAAAATGTTCCAGAAGAGCTTAATGTTATTGTTGAAATTAACAAGGGGTCAAAGAACAAGTACGAGCTTGATAAAGAGACCGGTATGATCATGCTTGATCGTGCGATGTATACAAGTCAGGACTATCCATTTGATTACGGATTTGTGCCACAGACTCACTGGCATGATGGTGATCCGCTTGATGTTGTGCTCTTAACTACAAGTCCACTTCTCCCAGGAATCTTACTTGCTGCTCGTCCTGTTGGGGTGCTTGATATGATCGACGACGGTGAAAGTGATGCAAAGGTAATTGCTGTTCCAGTAAAGGATCCACGCTTTGCAGATGTTAAAGATCTTAGTGATGTGAACCCTCATACTATCGAAGAGATTAAACACTTCTTTGAAACCTATAAGCAGATTCAGAAAAAGACAGTTACTATCCCAACTATTCGTGATGCAAAAGCTGCGAAGGAAGTAATTCTTGAAGCGGTTGCACTCTATAAAGAAAAGTTTCAAAAGTAACAAACATAACAAAATCATTTTTTCTACTTTGTCGCTACAAAATTTTTTGAAGTCGTTGTAGGTCTATCTACATCTCCTTCAAAAAATCTTTAGGCTTCGCGTAGCTAAAACAATTTTCTTATATTTGTGTGCACAACTAATTACCAATTACTAACAACTAATTACTATCTATAATATGAAGATTGAAAAGAAAGATTTACCAAAAGGATTAGTAGAGCTTACTGTTGTTGTTCCTACAGAAACATTTGAGAGCTATCACGCAAAGGCATTTGCTCGCGTTCAGCAGTCAGTTGAAATTGATGGTTTTAGAAAAGGAAGCGCACCTGAGAATCTTGTGGTGAAGCAGTACGGTGACATGATCATCTTAGAAGAAATGGCGAACCTTGCACTTCGTGATGCATACATTAAGGCTGTTGATGAGCACAAGCTTAACCCAATTTCAGATCCACAAATTACTATCACTAAGATTGCAAAAGGTAACCCTCTTGAGCTCATTATCACCGTCCCTATTATGCCAGAGGTGACACTTCCAGATTACAAGAAGCTTGCAAAAGAAGCTGTAAAGGATGATGAAAAAATTGAAGTGACTGACAAGGACATCGAAGATGTTGTGGAAGAACTTCGTAAAGGTCGCGCTACTCAGCATGATCATGAACATCATCATGACGACCATGTACACGGTGAAGACTGTGATCATGATCATGAAGAAGTAAAGGAAGAAGTTGAAACAAAAGACGGCGAAGCAAAAGAAGAGACAAAGAAAGATATTGTTCTTCCAGAAGTAAACGATGAGTTTGCGCAAAGTTTTGGAGGAGAGTTCAAAACTGTTGCTGACCTTAAGAGTAAGATTGGTGAAAATCTTAAACTTGAAAAAGAGCAGAAGCTTCGTGAAAAGCGTCGCACTGCAATTATGGAAAAGCTCGTCGCCGAGACAAAAGCTGATCTTCCTGAAGTGATCATTGAAGGTGAGCTTTCAAATATGCTTAACCAAATGAAAGCAGACATCACTCGTTTCGGTGGAACATGGGAAGACTACCTTACTCACTCACAGAAGACAGAAGAAGAGATCAAGGCAACGTGGAAAGATGATGCCCATAAGCGAGCCCTCTCTCAGCTTCTCCTTCACAAAATTGCTCAAGCTGAAAAACTTACCGCAACTGAAGAAGAAGTAGAAGTAGAACTTGTTCGCCTCCTTGCAACTGTTCAGGATGCAAATGAAGAACGAGCAAAGGCATATCTCTACCAAGCACTCACTAACGACAAAGTTCTTAGATTCCTCGAAGAAGCTAAGTAGTAAAAATAAACCACCCCACACGGGGTGGTTTATTTTTTTAAGGGAGAGATAAAATAAAAACACCTTCCCACAGAGAAGGTGTTTTTATTGTAGGTAATGAATTTAGCTAACTTTACATTCTTCACACGCTTTACCACATTTTACACAACCACAATCTTTCATAGCAAGCATGATACCTCCAATAATTGAGATATTCTTAAGTGCCATAATAAGGTTCATTCCCTGATCAATTTTTCCATGAACAATCACTGTTGCAAGGACGGTGAAACCGATAAGCGCCCACCCTGTCTTATTTACGTGCTTACCAATAGCAAACATAATAGCAAGCGGCACTTCAATAATAATAACGATAATTGTAGCAAGTGTTGCAAAAGGTACGCCGATTGCAGCGACAGAAGCTGATGCTTCTTGGAAATTCATGAGTTTTTGAATTCCTGCAACTACGAACAAAAGTGCGATAAGTGAACGTGCAACCATTGAGTAATTTATTTTCTTCATAAAGTTAAGTATAAAAGGTTAAGTTCCCTTCTGGGATATTTTTAGTGTACCATTCCTTTTTCAAGAATCGCTAGAGAATAAGTTATTTAAGCAGTTAAAAACTCTGTGATCACGTCATCAGTAATGGTGAGCACTTTTCCTTCCACCTCCGGGTGTTTTTCAGAAATATAGCTAAACAGCTCTTCGAGCGATCCGTTTTCCTGTAGTTCTATCACTGTACGGGCCTCATCTTCTGTAAGTGAAGTAACTAATGTAAGAATGGTTCTTTCAATAATTGCCTCACCCAAACGAATAACAACCTCGTTGCGAGCTTCTTCGGGGAGGTTTTCTATAAGGATTCTTTTTTCAACTTCTTTAATAATGTAATCTTGGTTCATAGCTTTAATTAATTACTTTTGTAAAATCAAGTACATCCCCTGACCTAATGAGGTGGATATTTCCACTTTTAATACCGTATGCCGCTGGATCTTCTTCTATTTTTGAGATGAGTGAGCGTATTACCTGCTCTTGTGCACCTGAAGAAAGGGTTGAAAATTCTTGAAAGTTTACTCCTGTAAGTGTTTTTCGAAGAGCTGACCAGAGACTGTCCCCTCGTTTCATTTCATATAAAAGTTCAGGTGTTTGCACTGTCTCTGCGGTCGGCTCTTTGATGGCTTCATGTGTTTCTGGAGCTTTGACTACATCTATAACTTCTGAAGGTGGTAGCGCTTCTTGCGGGAGGGTTTGGGGAAGTTCCATCTTGGTAATATCTTTTATTATAGTAGTTTCAAGTGACCCTCTTTGATCAAAAGGAGTGTTGTCACCTCTACCTTCTATTGGTTCATATGAAGGTGGGAGTATATCTTTTACTGTCTGCAACCCTTTTTCGTATACCTCTAGAGGAGAAAGTTTTTCAAAGAGTTCTCCTAGGTTTGATACTGCAGCACCTGCAATCTGTCCCATAAAAGCAGCTCCAACTATAGTGCCTGTTTTAAGTGACATTCTCTTAAGAGGGCTTGCATCTTGATGGTTCTCTTCCCATTTTTTGTATGCACCGTTAAGTAGTTTGTACGTGCCTGCAGCAGAAACAATGCGCATCCCAATACCCGCAGCTCCAATTGCGGTAAGAACAGCTGGTGCAGCAAAGCTGGCGAACGTTCCAGCTGCAATAAGTGAAGCAGAAGCAAATATCTTTACTTTCTTATCTACATTTTTATCGAGATAGTAAGCTCCTTTTTCTAGATTTGAAAATATCCCCTTACTTTTCTCTAAATAGGTAAGTAGTTTTTTACCAAAAGGTTGTAGTTTTTCTATGACACCCTTAGAAAGTTTTTCTGTGTTTTGATCAACTCTACCTAACTTTTCTTGAAAATTAAAGGTGTCTGGTGTACGATTTTTTTGAGGACTCTTCTCGGAGTGTGTATTTTCTGGAATTACTGATATAGTGTAATGTTTGTTCATTAAGGCGTCCCTTTTTTCACCACCACTTTGTGCAATTTCAAATTCTCTTTCACTAAAGTTTTCCCACTCCTTTAACCCTTTTCCAATCACCCTTTTTGTCTTTCCGATAAGTCTACTAGCACCAGATGCGAGGTGTTTAAGTTTATTGCGTAAGATAAATTTATTTTCAGTATAAAGGTGTCTATTTTCTTTTTCCGGTATTTCAGAAGAAATTATGTTGCTTATACTTTGTTGATATTCAAAAGGTTTTTTTACTATTGCCCGCAAAACCGTTGGTTTTTTTGCTATTGGATGTGCGGATATTGATGAAGGAGTATTTTCATACCTTTTTTGAAGCAGTATATTATCTGATACATTTATATCTTCTTCCAGAAAAATAATAGGCTGTGTAACAGCGAATCCGCTATCTTCTTCGTTAAGAAACGGCTCCACTCTTTCGTTCGTTGGTTTTTGAGGAAAAAACATGTATTCGTACAGTGTACCCTTTTAGTAACTACAGTAACATGGATAACAATCCACATGTTATGCCAGCAGTTTCAGCGCGAAGCACGGTTTCACCAAAAGAAATTTTACAGTACGGTGTTTCTTTAAAAAACGCTTCCTCTTCAGTAGACCACCCTCCTTCTGGCCCAACAAAAAACGCAACAGGACTAGAGCTACTTTCTCTTGTGGACTCAAAAAGAGAAGCAATAGGCGTTCCTTCAAGTGTTGTTATATAAGTACCTTTTTCAGGAATAGCTTTTTCTTTAAGGAAGGTAAAAGCTTCTTGTAGAGATACAGTTTCGTGAATGGTGAGGATGTCACCTCTTCCTGACTGCTCAGATGCTTCTATAGAAATTGTGTGCAACCTCCTAAAATCAAGGTTCTTCTTTTCTGTTCTTTCTGCAATGATTGGTACAATATCCGTAACCCCACATTCAACTGCTTTTTGTACCACAAGTTCAAAGTTATCTTTCTTGATAAGAGAAAGGAAAAGGAAAGACTTTCGCTTAGGAATATAAGCTTTCTCTTTTTGTAACGGAGTAAGTGAACAAGACTTCTTTGTAATATCTGAAAATGAGTAATGATAGTCACTACCGTCACCGTTAAAAAGAATAACAGTATCGTTTAATGTATATCTAAATACTTTTGTCCACTGGTTCAACAAAGAAACATCTGTTGTAACAACTTCTTCACCAAGGGGTTGTGATACATAAAAGCGATGTAATCGCATGAGCTCTAGCCTACAGAATATAAAAAGACATTGCAAATTAAAGGAAAAGACAATAATGGTGTAGACATGTTTTTGCTTTAAAGACAAAACAAGCGAGAGTTTTTGCTAAGAGACAAACTTATCCCCAGTTATCCACTTGCGTGTAAAAGACAGTTTGCTATTATTAAGGACAGGGTAGATGACGTTAGCAAAAACGCTCACCCGTGCGTTAATCGGGCAACTAAGTTTGCGCACAACATCTACCAAAATTGTTCTTTACACAACGCGGAACATTAAGATCATAATTAGATCTCCGCACAATAAATAAAACCAGACAATTGGTTTGCATGAAAAGTTTGTTTCTCTTATTGTCGTGGTAGGGTAATCTTGTCCTTATCACCAGTCAATGTTCTTTTTCTATCAGCTTTTGGATTGAGATAATCTATGTAGCAGGTAAACATTTTCTCAAAACCCCTTGCATTCTGCGCACGAGTAGAGGTCGTGCCTAGAATGCAAGGGGTTTTTTTATTTCTTGTCTTTTATATATAAAAATAATAACAAAAAGAAATCGGCGCCTACCCTTAGGGTATGCGCCGATTGTTTTTGGGTCATTTCGTCTTTTCTTTTGCAATCACAGGGAGAGCAAAGAAAAGGAGGATGAGCGAAAGAGCAAGTGCTACTGCGTGGGAATCCTCTGCATAGCCGTTTGCTGCTGTGCCACCAAGGGCGTACGACCCAAGGGTGATAGACCAGGTAAGCATGGAAATTCCATACCCCCACCCGAAAAAGAAGAGCTTGTAGAAAAAGTTCCCTACATCGCCCCATTTTCCTGCGATCGTGATGATGCATCCGATCAAGGTAAGGATTGGTATGAGGATGTTTGAGAACACCCCCATGACGCAGCCAGCAATCCAGATCAAGGAAACCATGACACCGGTTCCAGCAGGATGCTTCTCGATGATGGGCCAGAGCCACTCGCAAAAAGCGACAAACCCCTTCCAGAGCGCATCACCAAGGAAACCGAGGACAGAAAACAGCTTGTTCATGATGGCCTCCTTAGCCAAAAGTGAGAGATGTGCACAGTGTGAAATACAAGGTGCTCTTAATATAAGTATAGCATAAAAAGTACTATTTGTCAATAGTACTTTTTAATATAAACCATTTATTATAAAGCTAATTGAGGACAATAATTGTCTCCTTGAGCGTTATGCAGTCGATCTGTGCAAGTCCAACTGCCACTTCTTTAAGGTAGTAACACACTTGAGGGCCTTCTACTTTAAATAGATCCCCTACCCAGCTCATAGAATATGAGATATTTTCTACAGAGAGTAAAAATCCACCTGGAAGCACTTCAATCATAGGAATCATACGGAATATAGTTTTATATGTAAATAATACGTGTACGTATCTTTGTACTACCATGGTAGTTGTGGTAGTGTCAAACCAAGCCTTACTTTTCTTAGAAAGAGTATCTTTCTATGGTATAGTGCAGGCAGGAAGAATGGCTGAAACACACCCTTTGTCTGATTGACTGAAACGATTGATTTACTTTTACTTAACACCCTATATTGTTCCTAATGTAACGATATAGTAATTCATTTATTTTTTATGCTTATTCCAACAGTTATTGAAAAAAGCCAATTTGGTGAACGTGCATACGATATTTACTCACGCCTCCTTAAGGAACGTATTATTTTTCTTCATGATGAGGTAAATCATCACACAGCTTCACTTGTGGTGGCACAGCTTCTTTTCCTTGAAGCAGAAGATCCAAAAAAAGATATCACCCTCTATATCAACTCTCCTGGAGGAAGTATTCAGGCGGGAATGGCAATTATTGATACCATGCAACACATTAAGCCTGATGTTTCTACGGTGTGTACTGGTATGGCAGCTTCAATGGGTGCGATGATCCTTTCTCAAGGAGTCAAAGGAAAGCGTTACGTGCTTCCAAATTCTGAAGTGATGATTCATCAGCCACTCACTGGAGTAGAGGGACAAGCTTCTGATATCGAAATTACTGCAAAGCACATCCTTAGACTCAAGGATCGTCTTTATGAAATGCTTTCAAATGCAACAGGTAAAACAAAAGCGCAGATTGAAAAAGATAGCGATCGTGACTACTGGATGAGCGCAGACGAAGCAAAGAAGTACGGTATTGTTGATCACATCCTTAAACCAAAAGCAAAATAACCATGTCAACAACAGTACTTCTCATTGAAGGTGTTGTCATCTTTATTATAGGAGGTCTCCTCGGATACGTTATTCGTCACTATGTAGCAATAGCTCGTCGTGGTTCAGTGGAATCTGAAATAGAATCTCGCCTCATTCAAGCAAAACGAGATGCTTACGCTCTTGAAGAAGAAGCGCTTAAGCGTATTGGGGAATATAAAGAAGAGGGTCGCCGTCAAGAAGAGCGTCTTAAAAAACAAGAAGAGCGTCTTGATCAAAAAGAAAAAGATCTTTCTGTTGTTAAAGATGATCTTAAACAAAAAGAACTTTTTCTCGAGAAAAAAGAGAAGAACCTTGAAGAAGAGGGTTACAAAGTAACTTCAGCACTTCAAAGTATTGCAAATCTTTCAAAAGAAGAAGCAAAAGCATTTCTCATCAAAAAGATAGAAAAGGAATATGAAGAGGATCTTATGTCTCGTATGCTTAAACTTGCACGTGATGGAGAAAAACGTTTACAAGAACGTGCAAAAGACATTCTCGTTAATTGTATTTATCGAATTGCAAATACAGAAGTCTCTTCCTTTACAACCACAACAGTTGAACTTCCTGATGAAGATATTAAGGGAAAAATTATCGGAAAAGAAGGAAGAAACATTAAAACCTTTGAAAGGGTTTCTGGAGTTGAGCTTCTTGTAGATGAGGTGCCAAACGCTCTTGTTGTTTCTTGTTTTGATCCGGTAAGGCGTGCGATTGCAGTAAATGCGCTAGAGCTCCTTATTAAAGATGGACGAATTCAGCCAGTAAAAATTGAAGAGTGTATCGATAAAGCAAAAAAAGATATCGGTATCTTTATGCGAAAAAAAGGAGAAGAGGCAGTGCTTGCGCTTGGGCTCCTCTCTATTCCAGAAGAACTTTTCCCAATTATTGGTCGTCTCTACTTTAGAACAAGTTACGGTCAAAACGTTCTTGATCACTCTGTAGAAATGGCTCACATCGCAGGGCTTCTTGCTACTCAGCTTGGAGCAGATGTGCAGACAGCAAAAGGTGGAGCACTTCTTCATGACATTGGAAAAGCTGTGGATCATGAGATTCCAGGTACTCACGTAGAAATTGGAAGAAAAATTCTTATGAAGTATGGTGTGGATGAACGTATTATTCTTGCCATGCAAGCACATCATGAAGAGTACCCATATGAAACCCTCGAGAGTGTCATCGTTCAAGTCGCAGATGCGGTAAGCGGTGGACGCCCTGGAGCTCGGCGAGATACGGTAGAACGTTATATTGAACGACTTTCAAATCTTGAGGCCCTTGCAATGTCATTTAAGGGCATTGAACGGGTATATGCGCTTCAGGCAGGACGAGAAATACGAGTGTTTGTTTCCCCTTCTTTAGTTAATGACCTAGAGGCGCGCACCCTTGCTCGAGCTATTGCGCTTCGAGTAGAGGAAGAGATTCGCTTTCCTGGAGAAATAAAAATACATGTCATTCGTGAGTCGCGTACGATAGAGTTTGCGCGATAGATAAGAAAAGCACTCCCTACGGGAGTGCTTTTAGTTTGTTGTTAAATAAAGAGATCTTTTAAACCTTTTTATTTTATTAAGTTCTTTGAGTCTAGCAAAGAGCGCGTCTAAATGGTTTGAAATAGATGCTTTTTTCAAAAGCCATTGTCGAGTAAGCTTTTTTCCTTTTCGCAGAGCGTGAAGCCTACGCGCTTTTCTTAGCACAAGAATGTGTGTCACTAGTTCCCTGCATTCTTGTGCGTATCTTCGATCTTCCATGCTTATACGAAATACTTTTATGCCATTTTCTTGATTTCCAATATGCGACATGATGTCTCCTGTAAGGTGCCTTGCTACATCCTATACGATAATTATATTTTTTGACAAATAAAAATATAATTGTAATATGACTTGCTAAAAAACCTGTGCGTACTATACTTATTTTATCCGTCCGTGCAACAGGCACGTGCGAGTAATTTAATAAATTTATTTTTTGTTGCTGTGATCCTAGGAAAACATAGCAACATAATCACTCACGTATATGAACAAAGCAGGTCTCGTTGAAGCAGTACATCAGGTACTCGGTTCAACAAAGGTACAAGCAGAAGAAGTAGTAGATACACTTTTTTCTACCATTATCAAAACTCTTTCAAAGGGTGATGAGGTAGCAATTGCTGGTCTCGGAAAGTTCACTGTAAAGACTCGCGAAGCTCGCGAGGCTCGTAACCCAAAGACAGGTGAAACTGTTAAAGTTCCTAAGACAAAAGTTCCTAAGTTTTCAGCTGCTAAGGCGCTTAAGGATGCAGTTAAGTAATTAACGATACCTTACTGTTCTCGTGTAAAACATTACACGCACAAACAAAAAAACACTTACAATGTAAGTGTTTTTTTGTTTTATTTAAGCGGCTCTTTTTATTGTGTAGCGCTCATTCCCCTCTTCTTGTTTTTTGATTAGCTGTTTAACTATAGCGAGAAACCTTTCTGTCTGAGCAATTTCATGTTCTTTTTCAACCGAGACTTCAAATGTTTCAGATCCAAGATCAAGAACTGTATCCTCTGTATCTCCGTAGAGTCGACGCAGTGTAGCTTCGAGAAGGTTTTGTTTTTCTACAAGCTGTTCTTTTGAAAGAGATGAATGCACTCCTTCAAATTTTTCATAAATATCTTTTTCTGTTCCGTGATAAGGTGATGTTTCTCTTGATTCCATAGTAGCTAAAGTATACTCCTTATGATTATAAAAAGAAAAGAGAACGAAAGTTGTTCGTTCTCTTAAGTTCTGACGAGGAAAAGCGGTATGGCACCTCTTCGCTTAGAAAGATCTTCTGCAGCGACATGAAGAGTGGACTTAGTCTTTTCCATGATTTCAAGTGCAAGCTCGAGTTCAGATCGAAGCTGAGGAGGGAGGTCTTTATTTTTGAGAAGCTCCTCAATCTGAGAAATCTTGCCCACCAGACTCCTTCCTGCTCGGTTCAGTCTAAAAGCGCATGCTCCTTGTATTTTTTGAACCCCCAAAAGGGTAAGCTCATCCATAGCAAACCCCTTAAAGAACGAAGATGTTTTAGATACTACATCTTGTTATTCGGTATGTCAATGTCTATGCAACCATCCCCTCTTTCTGCTTTTTAAGAATAGCTTCAACAGCTTCAAGATTTCTTTTCTTTTTATCTCTCATAATATTGAGCTGTATGGTAAAGCGAACGATGTCTGCTGGTTTCCATACCCCCTCCTCATTTTTCTTAAAAATTTCAATATCCCCAGTGAGACCTTTAATAAGAGCATCTAGTGTTTGATTTTGAAGGTAAAGATCATCAAGATGTTCTTGTTCTTTTTGTTTTTCGGCTATTGCCATCCACTTTGCGAGACGTTCCTCAGGGGTTTCACTCATAGATTATCTTGCCTTACAGTGTATCACTTTGGGTAAGGTAGAAAAGAAAAAGAAGTGAATAGAAAAGTGATTAAGATTGTTCCTTTGTTAGCTTGATTAAATAATATTTTTTTGACATAAAGGATTATTTAATGTAGTTTTTAAGTGTTAAGATCATTTTACCGCCTTAAAGGAGAGAAAAAGTGGCAAAACACCTTGGTAAATTTATTGTTTCGTTAATGTTCATTTTTGTTTTTTTGGGAATGTATCAGTGCTTTGGATATGAAACAATTTCTAGGAAACATCATCCTCTAGGGGTTGTGGCAATTAAGAAAGAAAAACTTACTGGAAATATCTATAAGTTTGACTGCTCCCCTGTCGTGAAAGGTTGTATGGTTACCAAAATATGAACTGCTATTGCAAGGAATTGCTCTAGCAGTTTCTTGTTTTATTACGCCGCACAGAATATGAAAATCCGGAACAGTTGTTGTTCCGGATTTTCATATTCTGTGCGGCGTAAGAGAATCGAACTCTTGTCTCCTGCTTGGAAGGCAGGCATTCTACCACTAAACCAACACCGCTTGTAGAGACTATACTACTATACTTTTTATTTTTTTTCCAGTCCTTCTTTTTTGTGTATAAAGTAGTTCCTTTTTATCTAAAGATGATACTTTAAAAGTTTTTTAAGGAGATCTTATACAATCTTTCTAAAACGAGGTAAATCCCCTTCTTCTGTTGAAACTTGTTCTATAAAATCTGCAGCAGGCCGTACCCATATCTTTTTATCAGATAATGCTTGATAAATCACGTAGTCACACATATCTAAAGAAGGCTCTTTTACTTGTAGGCACCCAAGAGCAAGTATCTCGTACTGCCCTTTTGTTTTATAGTGTTCCAAGATTTCTTTTGGTTGCGGTGTCATAGTTTTATTAATTCAGTTTAGCATGGTGGTTTTTACCTTAGTTCGATAAAATGATTTTTTATAAAATCACCTCTTGCCATCTTCGAGGGAATTTCTCCTACAAATACTTTTTTGTCGCCACAAAAAAGTTTCGTAGGCTACTCCTCGTTGTTTTGCTTGCTAGCAAAACATACTCCGGACTTTCGAATCCCTACGAAAGCCAAGCAGTTGGCTTTCTGCACTCCGACAGAATACAAAAAGCACATGACAATCATGTGCTTTTTGTATTCTGTCGGAGTGCAGGGATTCGAACCCTGAGTCGCTGGTACCCAAAACCAGAATGTTAGCCGTTACACCACACTCCGATGTGTGATTCGGAGTGTGGTGTAGTTGTTTACGTGACTTAATTTGTCGCTGACTGGTAATACTTGCAAAACCAGTCTATGTTAACTACTACACTGCACCCCGATATGTGATTCTTTATGTAATTGTCCTGTAATACTAACATATTTTTTTAAAAATGCATTATCCCCTACTCTCCAAGTACGTTAGGTATAAGTTTAACCCTTGCAGATCTAGACATTGTGTCTATATAAACACAAGCAAGGTCAACTTGTAGAGGTGTTTCTTGTGGAACGTTTCTTTGAAAACAGTACATTTTAACTGCTTTTAAAAATCTTCCCTGTTTCTTTTTAGTAAAATTATCTTCTGGGGTAATGTTTTCTAGTTCGACTCTTTCAAGATCGGATGATTGTAAACTCTTCACTTCAATAAAGTGGAATTTACCATCTTTTTTCATTACGATATCTATTTCTCCTTGGGTAATCCTGTAGTTTCTTTCAATAAGAGTAAAACCGAGTTTCACAAGAAACGTCGTAGCAATCTCTTCGCCTATTTTTCCAATTTCATTATGTTCAGCCATATTTTCACACACGGACATTAATTCGTTTCACGTGAAACAAATGTCTTATTTTTAAATACAAAAAAATCTGTACTTTTAAAAACCTATATAAAATAACACTTATTATGAACCTTTACACTTTAGGACATCAAGAGACATTGTAGTTTTGCTGTCCGTTATACACCATACCCACAGACTTATCCACATTTTTGTACTTTTGTGCACATCCACAGTGTACAACTTTAAATAAAAGTAAAAGGGGATCTTTTCACAGTATTTCTTTTCAAAAAACATTGATTATGATAGTATACATAGCACTGCGGTGTTGGTTTAGTGGTAGAACACGTCCTTGCCAAGGATGAGACAGGAGTTCGATTCTCCTACGCCGCACAAAATAAGGAGTGAAGCGACTATATTTTGTAAGGAAATAAGCCAACTTCTTGGCTTATTTGAGAATCGAATAGGGGTCGCAAATTTGCTTCGAGGAGCAAAGCAACGAGGCAGATTTGTGACCAGTTCTCCTACACCTCACCATAAATCCAGAATTTTGAATCTATAACAGCATCTTTCAAATAGGGGATATTAAGCAACCTGTTACACAAGAAACGGGTAGACTAATAGAGAAGGGAAGGGGCAAGATTCGGTCACAAAGTCTATTTTTGATTACAAAAATATAAGACTTCGCGACCCCTATTCGAATCCTGACGTAAGTGACGCAGGTCACTTACTGCGATAGCAAAAAATATTTGCTTCGCTCATATTTTGTGCTCCCGCCAGGATTCGAACCCAGAATAACGGTTCCGAAGACCGCTGTGATATCCATTTCACCACGGAAGCATTATAGATACGTATATTATCACACTTTATGACACAAATACAGCCAATTAACGTTTCTTCCATTCCAAAAGAGGTGATGATGGTCGTCGCCGTATTAGAAGGAGCTTCCTACGAAGCTTATTTGGTTGGAGGGTGTGTTCGTGACCTTTTAATGGGAAAGAGGCCGAAAGACTATGATATTACGACAAATGCAACACCAGAAGAAATAATAGCTTTATTTCCAAAGACTTTTTATGAAAATAGCTTTGGAACTGTAGGGGTGGTGACATGTGGGGAAGAGCTGGGAACGGTTTGCACTGATGAAACAGTAAAAATCATTGAAGTGACACCATATCGCTTAGAAAGCGCTTATTCTGACCATCGTCATCCTGATGCGGTAACTTGGAGCAAGGAAATTAAGGATGACTTAGCTCGAAGAGATTTCACATGTAACGCCATTGCTTACAATCCTGTTACACAGGAAACGGTTGATCCGTACGGCGGAGTTTTGGCTATTCTTGAAAAAAGGATTACCGCAGTCGGGGATGCTCATCTTCGTTTTAATGAAGATGCTCTTCGTCTTATGCGTGCTATACGTTTTATGAGTCAGCTTGATTTCGATATTGATACCGTTACACGTGAAAATATCGAGAAAAACGCACATCTTCTTAAAAACATTTCACGTGAAAGGGTGAGAGATGAGTTCGTAAAGCTTATTATGACTGATTTTCCTATGCGAGGACTTGTTCTCATGAAAGAAACAGGGCTTTTGGAGTATGTTGTTCCGGAACTATTGCGCGGAGTAGGGGTTACACAGAATCAGGCCCACGCATACGATGTTTGGGAGCACAATCTTCGAACATTACAGCATTCTGCTGATAAAAAGTGGCCGTTACATGTGAGATTGGCTGCTATCTTTCATGATATTTCAAAACCAGAAACAAAGCGGTTTTCACGTGAAAAGGGTGTTATTACTTTTTATGGGCATGATGTTATCGGTGGGCGTGTTACACGTGAAATTATGGAGCGTCTTAAGTTTCCGAAAGATTTAGTTGACCGTGTTTCAATGTTCGTTCGTTGGCATATGTTTTTCTCAGATACTGAGCAAATAACTCTTTCTGCCGTAAGAAGACTTATTACTAATGTGGGAAAAGAGAATATCTGGGATCTTATAGATTTACGAGTTTGCGACAGGGTGGGGACCGGAAGACCAAAAGAGGAGCCGTATCGCCTGAGAATGTACCAGTCCATGGTAGAACAAGCGCTTAAGGATCCTGTTACCTTAAAAATGCTTAAAATTGACGGGAAACGCATCATGGACGTTACACAAGAAACGCCAGGGCCAAAAATAGGATATATTTTACATGCTCTTTTTAATGAAGTGCTTGATAATCCAGAGAAAAACACCGAAGAATACTTAGAAAATCGTGCGTTACACATGAAAACATTGTCTATTGAGGATTTGAAGATGCTTGCTGATGCTGGGAAGGAGGAAATGGAAGAAAAGAATAAAGAAATAATAAATACTATACGTAAAACTTATAAGGTGAAAGGGGTAAAATAAAATGTCCTTTATAAAAGACATTAATATACAAGCAAAATAAAGATGTCCTTTATAAAGGACATCTTTATTTTTACTTACACCGTACATGTACATGATGTAGGTGATGTATACTAACATTTCAATGAAAGAATCTTTTTTAGAAACCTTGCACCCTCTTACTAAAGAGCTTCTTACGATTCGTGGGATTACAAAGGAAGATGAAATGAAACACTTCCTTTTTCCTTCATACGAGGAACATGTTCACGATCCGTTTCTTATTGACGGTATGGATACAGCTGTTAAGCGTATTGTGGATGCGATAAAAAATAGTGAAAAGATCGCAGTGTATAGTGATTATGATTGCGATGGAGTGCCAGGAGGAGTACTTCTCCGTACTTTTTTTGACGATATCGGGTATCCTGTAGAGCTTTATATTCCTCACAGACATAATGAAGGATATGGAATACACACTCACGCAATTGACGCTCTTAAGGAAAAAGGGGTGACACTTATTCTTACGGTTGATTTGGCGATTACTAACATTCTTGAAATTGCTTATGCGAAAGAAAAGGGTGTTGATTTTATTGTTACAGATCATCACTTACCTGTACATAAAGATGACGGTGAAGCTTTTCTTGAAAAAGGGGTACTTTCTGGGTCATATGTTATTCCTCCTGCGGTCGCTGTCCTTAACTCAAAAAAAGATGTCTGCCTTTACCCAGATAATATGCTCTGCGGATGTGCTGTTGCGTGGAAGCTGGTAACTGCGATTCTTTCGTATACGAGAAAAGAAGATGTTTCACATGTAACAAGCGTTTCGTATGAAACTGTGCTCGAGAAAGTGAAAGCTCTCGGTGAAGGTCATGAAAAGTGGTACTTAGATCTTGTGGGTATTTCAACAATTGCAGATATGGTGCCTCTTCAGAAGGAGAATAGGGTTTTGGCGCATTTTGGTTTAAAGGTACTTCGTAAAACAAAACGCCTTGGGCTTAATCACCTTTTTTTGGAGCAGAGAATGAGAAAAGATCTCCTTACTGAGGATGATATAGCTTTTACTATTGCTCCACGAATAAATGCTGCTTCTCGTATGGGGGATCCTATACTTGCCCATAAAGCACTTTATGAAAAAGATAGAAAGCTTGCTGAAATACACATGAATGAGCTCGAAGAACTTAACCTGAAAAGAAAGAGTGAGGTAGGGGACATAGTGAGCCAAATTTCTTTTGATCATGATGTGTACAAAAATGATGTCGTTGTTGTAGGTGATCCATCTTGGGGGCCTGGAATTCTTGGGCTTATTGCACAAAAGATTATTGATGAAACAAAAAAACCTGTTTTTGTATGGGGACAGGGAGAGAATGGAGAAGAAGTGAAGGGGTCCTGTCGATCCTTAGGAGATGTTCACCTTGTAGAACTTATGGCTTCTGTTGGAAATAAGGCTTTTACTCATTTTGGTGGACATGAAGGGGCGGGAGGGTTTTCTCTTTTATATAAAAATATAGAAACATTGAGCCCACTCCTTAACGAGGCATATCTCCATGTAGAAAAGAAAGAAATAGACAAAGAAGATGCAAAAGCTGACACCGCTCTTCGTTTTTCTGATATTCACGAACAAACATATAGAGCGATAGAGATACTTGCTCCTTTTGGAGAAGGGAATAAAAAGCCTTTATTTGCTTTTGTAAATGTGCAACCGCTTTCAGTGAGATGGTTTGGTAAAAAAGGCGAACATCTCGAAGTTATGTATGAAGAAAGCGGTAAAAAGATTAAAGCAATACAGTTTTTCGCACCAAAAGATCAGGAGGAGAAAGCTAAAAAAGAACATACCCTCCTTGCTCACTTCGAAAAGAGTTATTTTATGGGAAAAACAGAATTTCGACTTAGAATTGTTTCTTTTGTGTAGTTTATTTGTTTTCGCTTAGTACAGATTGTGGTAGATTGTAACTATGAAGCAAGTTGTAACCATTGGTGGCGGAACGGGAAGTTATACTGTTTTATCTGGCATTAAAGAGATAGAAGATATTAGTATTACTGCTCTTGTTTCCATGGCAGATGACGGGGGTTCAACGGGTGTACTTCGCGACGAGCTTGGTGTACTTCCTCCTGGAGATGTAAGACAATGTCTCGTAGCGTTAAGCGAACATAGTAGTATTGTGCGCAAGGTGATGGGGTATCGCTTCTCTGAAGGAAGTCTCACGGGGCATTCCTTTGGAAATATTTTTTTGGCAGCTCTTGAAAAAGTTTCAGGAAGTTTTGCGGAAGGGGTTGAAGTCGCCTCAGAGATCCTTAAGGTAAAAGGACGGGTGGTGCCAATTACCAACCACAAAGCAGATCTTGTAGTAACACTTCGTGACGGAAGCAAGCTTTTTGGTGAACACAGCTTTAATAGTAGCTCTGTTCAGGAAAAAGGTGTTGCTCATATTGGCTACAAAGAAGAGGTAATGCTCTCTCGTCATGCAGAACAGGCTATTATGTCTGCTGATTATATTATTTTAGGGCCTGGAAATTATTTTTGTTCAATTGTGCCGTGTCTTATTATTCAAGGTTTTAAAGAAGCTATTAAGAAAACAAAAGCAAAAATTATTTTTCCTATTAATCTTACTAATAAACAAGGGCATACACTCGGATGGTCAGCGACAGATTATGTTACCCATATTGAAGAATACATAGGCAGAAATCTTGATATTGTTCTTATTAATAATGAAGACCCTACAGAAGAACAGCTCGAGGCTTACCTTTTAGAGGAAGGGGATGGGGTGCTTGTAGTTGATGACTATAAAAAAGAAAATGTTATTCGTAAACCTCTCTTGTCTCATACTGTAATTGTGCAGCAAAAAGCTGACACCATTTCACCTCTTCGTAGTTTTATTCGCCACGATTCGCAAAAACTTGCTCTCGCTCTTAAGGGTTTCTTTAGATAAAATGGTGACCGCGCCGAAAGTGCTCTTCGGAAAGCCTAGTAAGTATTTCACGAGCCTCTTGTTTGTTATACTTGAAAAATGAAAATCACAATATATACCGACGGATCAAGTAGGGGGAATCCTGGACCTGGCGGGTGGGCATCTATTATTTTAAGTGACACAGAAGTGGTTGAGTTTGGTGGGCATGAAGATGCTACAACAAATAATCGCATGGAACTTATGGGTGCAATTATGGGGCTTCGCGAAGTGGATGATCGTCACCGCGGAGTGCTTGAAGTTGAGGTGTGCACCGATAGTGAATACGTAAAGAAAGGGATCAGTGAGTGGATACATGGGTGGATAAAAAATGGATGGAAAACTTCAACTAAGAAAGAGGTGCTCAACAAAGATCTCTGGCAGGATCTTCTCTTGGAGAAAGAGAGACTTACAGCAAATGGAGTAAAAGTTATGTTCACGTATGTGCCAGGTCATGCAGGAGTATCACTTAATGAGCGGGCAGATGTTATTGCTACAGCTTGTGCAGATAATGCGAGTCATTTGCAACTATATAGAGGGGCTCGCAGCGAGTATAGTCACTAAAGGGTATGCATATCTCTCTTGTAAGTCTTACTGTTGGTCTTATAGGAGGGGTGATATATGACCAGCTGTTCCTCTACGCTTCAGAGATGATACTTTTTATGTTGTGTTTGGGTGGAGTTCAGTTTATCTGTTATACGGTCTTTATGAAAAGAAAAAGAGAAGGTGGGACCTTCTCTTTCTCTTTGTCACTTATAATTGCACTTTTTTGTTTCGGGTTTTCTTTGGGCGCTATCAGATATCAGTTTACAGAACCTGTAACCAAACTTAATTGTGTATCAATGTGTAAGTTTACTGGAGTAGTAAAAGAGACTCCTGTTATACAAAATGCACAACAGAAAGTTGTAGTAAAAATAGTAGACCAAGATGTCTCTTTGGTGCTGCTCACACTACCACTGTATCCAAAATTTTTTACAGGAGACTATCTCAGCGTAGAAGGTGTTACAAAAGAAGAAGGTGTTCATTATGGATCTTTTGATTATGAAAAATATCTCGCAACACAGTCAATTGGGTCGACATTATTTTTTCCAAAAGTAGAAAAAATAAGCAGTGAAAAAAGTGAAACAGCTTTTGTAAAGAGTCTCATTAATTATAAAGAAAAAATGTTGCAGGTGATCGACACCTACGTTACGTACCCAGAGGCCGCTCTTGTGAAAGGGGTGCTCCTCGGAGACCGATCCTTGCCGTCTTCGATGAAAGAAGTTTTTCGTACAACAGGACTCTCTCATATCGTCGTCTTGTCTGGATTTAATATAACGATACTCATCATAGCTGTACTTTTTATATTTCGTTTTTTGCCGCTTACGTTACGTATCTTCCTTACTCTTTTTTGTATAGCAATGTTTGTTGTTGCAGTCTCTGGTGGAGTGAGTGTGCTACGTGCAACTCTTATGGCGAGTGTCGCACTCTTCGCGCTCCTTCTTGGAAAAAGTTATGTTAGTAAACAAGCTCTCTTTTTGTCACTATTTTTTATTGTACTCATTGAGCCACGATATATTCTTTTTGATGCATCTCTTCATCTTTCATTTTTAGCAACAGCAGGAATTATTTATTTTTACCCTCTCTATGAATTTTTTGTGGGTGAGAAGATGAATTATTTTCATCAGGTTTTTGGAACAACTTTAGCTGCCTCACTTTTTACTGTGCCATATGTAAGTTACGCATTCGAGCAGTTTTCGTTGTATGCACTTCTTGCTAATATGCTCGTTGTTCCGGTCATTCCAGTTATCATGCTTTTTGCTGTAGTCCTTCTTTTGACAACATACCTAGTTCCTGCCGCTTCGCTTTTTATTGGATTTTTTGTCTCATATATTTCTAGCTATGTCGTTTATATATCAGAGACAATTTCACGTTTTCCTTATGCAAACATATCGACATCTTTTTCATTTACAGCAATGGTTCTTGCATATTTGTTTATTTTTTCCACAACGTTATTCATCACAAAAAAGAAGAGCCCTTTGAACTCTTTAAAAAATGAAACGTCACACACAAAAGATGGTGTGATTACTTCTCCTATACTTACTTATTAAATAAGGGTTATTTTGAAAACTGGTCTCGGTAGGTTTTATAGATAAAGAAAAAAATAATTCCTCCAACAAGTAATGAAACGGCACCAAGTGAAGTGAGGCTTGCATGTTCCCCAAAGAAAAAACCAATTGAAATGATGAGTGTTGCCCATACTCCTGATGCAATAAAGAAGATTATTGAAGTAAGTAGGGTTGGGGTTTTTGCGAGTCCTGCGAGAATTGGAATGAAGGCTTTTACTGAAGGGGTGCACTTGCCGACAAGTATCCACCACATACCATGCTTAGAAAATGTTTTCGAAAGCGCTCGATGCATTTTTTCAAAAGTCGCTTCATCAAGCATTACTATTTTTTTTGCAAATGCTTTGTCATATTTTTTTACAAGCAAAAAAGTAACAACGTTACCTACGGTATTTCCAAGTACTCCAGCTAGAAGTGCGGGTAAAAAAAGAAGTGTGCCATTTCCAATAAAGTACCCAACAACTAGATAAAGAATTTGCGAAGATGGAATATTAATAATTCCATTTCCAATCATCAAAACAAAAATCGCTACATAAGAAAATGTTGTAATAAGAAAATGTATGTCCATAGTATGCAGTATAGCAAGTTGCAAAAAGAAGACCTCCTCACCTGATATACTTTTAGTATATGACTCGCTTTATGTGGGTGAAGACTTTTTTAAAGTCATGCAGTGTAATCACTTCTCTGTATGGTAAAGTGGCTACACTCCTCATACTTCTTCTTTGTTTATTTTTTCTTATCGCTACACTTTTTTCTTTTCTTGGTCACAAAAAACTTGAAGTTGCATTTCTTAATGTTGGACAAGGTGATGCAACACTTATCACTACCCCTAATGGATACCAGATACTTATTGATGGAGGAAGGGATTTGAGTGTGCTTGGTGAACTTAAAAAATACATTTCATATTTTGATACTTCAATCGACATGGTTATTCTTACTCATGCTGACGGTGATCATCTTACGGGATTGCTTCCTGTGTTTGAAAAGTTTACTATAAGACATGTCGTCACTTCTTCGTATGTGAGTAGTTCTTCACTTGAGGAAATTTTTGAAGAAAAAGTTGTAGAAGAAAAAGCTGTAAGGTATGTTGTTTCTTCCGGTGACAGTTTTCATGTTGACGGAGTGACACTCTACATGCTTCATCCAAAGAAAGATACTCTCACTTACACTAAAGATATAAATAATGCATCTGTTACTTTTATTATGACATATGGAGAGGCTTCATTTCTTTTCACCGGAGATCTCTCCTCTACGTACGAACCTTCTCTTCTTGTTAAACAGCTCCCTAAAAAAATTTCTGTATACAAAGCTGGTCACCACGGAAGCAACACTTCAAGCGGAGAGTTATTGCTTTCATACATTCGTCCGACATATACCGTAGTGAGTGCTGGCGAAGGAAATAGTTACGGACATCCGCATCAAGAAGTTATTGAGAGACTCTTAAAATATAACAGTCATATTTTTTCTACCGCAAGTAGTGGGTCAATTACAGTAGTGACAGATGGTAAAAGTATTGATGTGCAAACTGAAAAATAATGCGAAGTATTTGCAAATAAAATCTTAGTACTCGATGGTGATTGGAAATGAAATGGATGCATCATTTTCCGGCATGTCAGACGGATTATCTTTTTTAAGAACAAGACGAGCTTTACCAATAAAGTCCTCATTCACTTTTACTTGGGCGGTAAATGGAACAAACTCAGTAGTCATCCATTCTCCTTGTGCTTGAGCAACAGAAGTTGCGAGTACTTTATTATTTTCATCGAGCACTTCTATCGGGAAGCTTGCTTCAAAGAACCATGGACCACGCGCTTTACCGATAACGGTAAATTCTTTTCCTGTTACAGCTTCGACAAACGGAAGTTCAACAATGATCATGTCACTTGTTGCATTTGTGTAAGTGATTGAAGTCAAAGGGGTTGTTGTTGAGGTTTGTTCTACAGGTTCCTTTAAAGTTATGTTTTCTGGAGATTGAATATTTTTAAATACAGCAAAAGCTAAAAGAGGTAAAATGATACTTCCAACAATGATGCTTCTTTTTTTCATGTAAGATTATAAATAATAAGAAATAAATATTCTTGCGAGGGTCTTTCCTATAGAATAACAAAAAACACGATGTTTTGTGACATCGTGTTTTTTTGTTAGAGTTTGATTTGAAGGTGAATTCCTTTTTTCATGCAAGATGTACAAATCTTAACACGAGGACCGTTAGGGATGCGTGCCCACTGGAGGTTAGGGTATACACGACGAGCTCCACATGGGTTGAACTTTGTAGCACGAACAGAGTTAGAGTACTTTCCAACTACTTTTGAGCCTTTTTCGCAGAGAGGACAGATGTTTGCCATAGATTTTTAAGTTAGTCGTCATATCTTACTATATAATTGGACTTTTTGCAAGCCCATGTTTTGTTTCTTTTTTCTCCCTTCTTTCTCTTTTTTAGTCATGGTACTATGGTTTCACATATGGAAGGAATTATTGGTATTTCACAAGGTTTGTTCCCGTTTCTCATTATTATCTATTCTATAGTGCTTCATGAAATCGCTCACGGCTATGCTGCTTATGTGCAAGGGGATCATACAGCATATAGAGCGGGGCGTTTAACGCTCAATCCTCTTCCTCATTTGGACGTTCTCGGGTCCGTGATTATACCGTTGGCAGCGTTCCTCACGGCTGGAACTTTCTTTGGATGGGCAAAACCCGTTCCATACAACCCTCATAATATACGAACGAGAATTGGGAACGCATTTGTTGCTTCTGCGGGTGTTTTAACCAACCTTCTTCTTGCTTTGCTTGGAATTATTGCTTTTAAGTTGCTGTATATGCAGGGAATTCTGACTCCTGAGCTCGGTAAAGCAATCTTTACTATTATTTCTGTTAACGTTTCACTTGCATTTTTTAATCTTATACCAATTCCGCCGTTTGATGGAATGGCTATCCTTGAATCGCTTTTTCCAAAAATGGCTATACGATCCAATGTTATCTATAATCCTCTATATATGGTGATTGCGATTATTGGAGCATCTGTCCTTTATGCGAGCATGCTTCCGTACATTCACGCAGGCCTCCAGACAATACTCTTGTAAGAGTGAATAATTGTCTTTTACTTTTGTCTTTTATGCGGTACACTCTTTTGTAGAGATATATCGTTATGAAGTCACCATTACAAAAGCGTAGTTTCCAAAAAAATCCTGAAAATGCTTTTTCTCATCGTTCCACAAGGTCGATTCAAAAGAGTGCACATGAAAGTAAAACTCGAAAACCTTCCATCTCGTCTTTTCATAAAACGCTTAAACGTTATTCGAAAATAGGTTTAAGAAATCTTCTCCTCTCTCCGTGGTTTCATCAAACAGTAAAGGTGACAGGAATTACTATTGTTGTGATTGCTGTCCTTGCAACTTCTCACCGTTACATAAGTACAACATTTGCTAATGAAGTGGTGATTTCTCAGTCAGAAATCATTTCTCGGGTAGCCCTTCTTACAACGCTTCCTGATCAGGACCCAATAGAGATTGTACGAGTTGAAGATGATGAGGTTCTTAAAAAACAAAATCCATTTTATGTAGACGCTAAGGAGGGTGATTATGTTATTGTCTATAAAAACATGGTTATTATCTATGATTTAAGAAATGATAAGATTGTTGCTCTTAAAAAAGATAAATAAAAGGCTTGGTTGTTTAATCTAAAACAGAAGAAGTTTTTAAAAGGAAAGCTTGCAAATAATCTGTTTCTCTGGTATGATTCTCCGTACTATTTATTTTATATGCCAACAATTAATCAGCTTGTAAAGAAATCACGCGCAAAGGTTGTGCGAAAGTCTCGTTCTATCGCTATGACACGTGGTTTCAACAGTATCTTGAATAAGCCTAACTTCTACGATTCACCGTTTAAGCGTGGTGTATGTATCAAGGTAACAACAACAACTCCTAAGAAGCCAAACTCTGCGCTTCGTAAAATCGCTCGTGTTCGCCTCACTAATGGTATGGAAGTAACTGCTTACATTCCAGGAGAAGGACACAAGCTTCAGGAGCACTCAGTAGTAGTACTTCGTGGAGGTCGTGTGAAGGACCTTGCTGGAGTTCGTTACCACATTGTTCGTGGACGTCTCGATGCTACATCAGTAGATAAGCGTCGTCAGGGTCGTTCACTTTATGGAGCAAAGCGTCCAAAAGCTGGAGCAGCTGCTGCAAAGAAGTAATTTCTTAAAACTGTTTTCAAAAGCACCTCGTAATGAGGTGCTTTTGATTTTCATGTTCAAGTTTGATAGCATTGTGCTTTAGAGTAACTTTAAAGAAACGGACCACCATGAATTCTTTTTCAGTACACATGGTTTCGGTTGTGCTAGGAGTTGTTGCGCTTCTTTTTACAGCAATTGTTCTTTTTCCGCGGACGAACAAAATTAACCCCTCTGTAACTAATGAAGCACAGCTAATTTATAGTCTCTTTGAGGTTGGGAGAGAGTATGAATTTACTGAAATTGAGGACTTTGCCTATGATGATTTTGGTCTTGAAGGAGAAAGAATTTTTAATCTTCTTCAAGAGCTTGTTGTGAAAAGAAAAATAATTAAAATGCACGTTGTTAAGCAAAAGTACAAAGTCCTCACTACTTCAGGAGAAGATAGCACACCCCCTCAAAACTGTGTATGCGCTGCACCTGTAGTTTTTAAGAACACTTTGCTTTGGCGAGGTGTTTTTTTATTGAGATGGTATGATAAGAATATGAAAATCGCTACTTACAATGTTCGTAATTTATATGACCCTGGAACAAAAGTTGATGATACTGCATTAGATGCAGTGTCTGAAAGTTTTTTTAATAAACGTATTGCATACTTTACAGAACAGCTACAAAAGCTTGATCTCGACATTATTTGTTTCCAAGAAATTGGTGGAGAGCTTGGGGTAAAGGTGATTGCAGAAGCTCTTAATTGTGATTACTTTTGTGCTCGTCCGAACAAGCGCGGTATTCGCATGGCGGTAATCTATAAAAAAGATTTGTCTTCAAATGTTTCTTGTGAAAGTATTTCATTTGGTGATCTTCCTATTCCTTCAATTCAGGTTTCTGGAGATGCTGAGGTGCTTACTCCTATTGCACAGCGTCGAGACATTCTTGAAATCACTCTTACTGTTAATGGAAAAATAATTTCTATCAACACCTTTCATTTGAAGAGTAATTTGCCTCAGTACCTGGAAAACGATGACATAGAAAATGATAAGAGCGCGTATATAGATGCAAAGTTTAGATGTCTTTTTTATAAAACAATGGAGCTTTGTGCTATTCGTCGTCATGCAGATAAGCGACTAGCTGAAGGAAAAGAAGTTATGCTTTTAGGTGATTACAATGAAACTAATATTGCTAGCATCTTGGATATTCTTACCGGTTCACAAAACCGCGAAGTTATTGAGTACCACGATCTTCTTGTGGGGTATGAAGGGGACGCAACGACTCACCTCTATCGTGGTAAAAAGCTTGTTTTTGATACCATTATCGCTTCCTCAGGAATTAAAAATGCAGCCAAGGATATCGTTGTAGAAAATACAACCCTTAAAGACTATAGTGCGCTCCCTCAAGGGGCTATAGAGCATGAAGTGGAAAGTGATCACGCGCTTGTGTTTGTTGACATTTCCTTGTAGTATCCACAATAGTTGAACTTTTTAGGAGCTCTACATGGCCGCACTCATATTGCCTGGAGTTTTGCTTTTTATTCTCCTTACGCTTTTTCTTGTTGTTCGGGTGGGTATTTATTACGAAAGAAAGGCGTGGAAAAATAAGAAGGAACTACTACGTTTCTTTAGAAAAGGCGAGGAGCTGACCTTTGTTGTTATTTCTCAAAGAATTGAAGCTGAGTCTGCTGGGAGGAGAGTTCCACCGTCTGATTACGCCCTTATCTCTTTGTTAGAAGATCTTTGTAAAGAAGGTTTTCTTGAGAAAAAAGAAGAAGAAATGAAAGTTGCAGAAATGACTGTTCGTCCAACGTTTTATACATTAAAAGAAACATAAAAGCACTGTACTCTGGGTATGGTGCTTTCTTTTTGCTATTTTGTATAAAGTGTTGTAGTATAGTAAAACTCGCTATTTAAGAGTAATGAAGCACTTACTGAAATAAAGCATCCCTATTTATCGAACTTCTTTGTCGCTACGAAATTTTTATCAGTCGCCGTACTAATATGTACAGCTCCTTCTAAAAATTTCTAAGCTCCTCGAATTTCATATAAATATACATGTTTTAATAATATCTTGTGGAGTACCCTTTGCTTCGGGAAACGTTTACACAAGAAAAACTATTGCTATGCGTCGTAAAGTAAAAAATCGAAATATTGTTGGACCAGATTCACGTTACAATTCAACAAAAGTGTCTAAGTTTATTAACTACGTGATGATTGGTGGAAAGAAGTCTACTGCACAGGAAATTGTGTACGGAGCATTTGATGTGATTAAAGAAAAGCTTAAGGTAGAAGATCCTCTTGAGACTTTTAACGCTGCACTTAATAATGCAGGACCTGTAACTGAAGTTCGCTCACGCCGTATTGGTGGAGCAAACTATCAGGTTCCTCGTGAAGTACGTGAGGAGCGTCGCTTCATGCTTGCACTTCGTTGGATTCTTGAAGCTGCAAACTCTAAGAAAGGTAAAGCCATGAAATTTAAGCTTGCCGATGAACTTATTGCAGCCGCAAACAACGAAGGAACAGCAGTAAAAAAGAAAGAAGATACACACAGAATGGCGGAATCGAACAAGGCATTCGCGCATTTCGCTTGGTAATTTTCGTCATAAATTGGCGCAGCGCTTTTTCGTTACGGAATTTTTCTCAGTCGCCGTACTAGTTGTACGTCTTCCTCAAAAAATTCCTAGACTCCTCGCGCCGCATCCAATTTCTTACGAAAATAAAATCCTTGTGCTTAATAAAAATAGTGGAATACAAAAGCGCGTCGTACGACGCGCTTTTGTTATACTCTAACAAAACCTTGCAAAATCAAAAAGACAGAGAGATGCTTAAAGGTAATTAATAATATTTTTATGCTTAGCACCTTACTTTCGTTATTTGTTGGTGTGCTCCCGTTCCTTAACCTTTTGAGTATTGTTTTTTCATCAATTCTTATGTACAAAATGAGAAGCTCGATTAAGGAAGGCGAAGTAGATGACTCACCTCTTGCTGGAAGTCTTCTTCTTCAGGTTATTTTATGTATAGTTTTTGCCCCTGCGCTTGCTCAAATACTTTTTTATTATGGATGGAAAAAACGGCTACCAAACAAAGCTAAAAGAGCAAATGATATTGGATGGATCGCAATCCTTATTTATATAGGATTTATCTGGTTTGTCAGTTGGTATGCGAAACATATAGGAGATGGTTATGAATATAGACCATCTGTTCAGGGTATCATGTTTATGAACATATTGCAGAGAAGGTTATAAAATAGTGTTTACATTTAGTGTAAATAATTGTTCTTGTAATCTTTCTTCTGCGTGATAATATTAAGATATGAAAAAGACTGTGGCTGCAAAAACATATGAGTTCCCAGTGCTTATTGAAAAAGATGGAGAATCTAGTTTTTTTGCGACTGCACCTACGCTTCAAGGTTGTTATTCTTCAGGAAAGACATTTAATGAAGCGGTAAAGAATATTCAAGACGCCATCGCACTCTATGTCGCAGATCTAAAAGAAGAAAAGAAGTCTGTTCCAAAACGAAAAACAGTGAGCTTTATGTCTGTTGAAGTGCTTGCGTAGCGTTGTATGCCGAAGCTTCCAAAGGCAAGAGAAATTGAAAGGGTGTTACGATCTCTTGGATACGAACTTTCTCGTCAAAGCGGCAGTCATGCAATCTATAAAAATAAAGAAGGCAAAAGAATAACGCTTCCTGTTCACGGTGGTAAAGAAATAAGTGTTGGAGTCTTTAGAGCAATACTTTCTGATCTTGCGATGAGTAAAGAAGATTTTTGGAAAAAATAACTACAAACAGGGCAGAAATAAAGGTTGTAAATATTCTAAAAGCGCGTCGTACGACGCGCTTTTGTTATGTTCTAATAAAATCACTTGCAAAATTAAAGAGAGAGAGATACTTAAAGGTGATTAATAATAATTTTTATGTTACCTAAAAACATTCCACCAGAAAACTTTCCTAACGAAGAAGCTCAGAAAATTTTTTTTATATTATCAGAACGTGAGCAACAAGAGCAAGTTGCAAGAGGGGAAACAGAAGCAAGGATCGGTGATTATATTATAAAAGAAGAAAAAGAGACCGGAGTACGTATTAAATACCTTGTTGCCCGTTTTTTAGTGGATCAAGAAATACTTCCTAGATTTCATTATCGCGATTCACATTCTTTTCTTAAGAATGTTGCGCTTTGTATAAGTGGTTCTGAAAAAGCAAAAGATTTTTTTGGTTTTTCAAATGAAGATATTAATTCTTTTTTAAAAGAATTTGAAAGATATGATCTTCTTTATAGTGAGTCTTGCAAAGTTTATAAGAATAAAAATAGTTTATATACAAAAATTAATAATAATCAAAATCAAGAAAGCGAAAAGGAGAGAGAAGAGGAATATGAGGAATTAGATTATCAACAATATGAACTTTCAAGACAGATGAATAATCTTGAAGAAGGGCAGTATATAAAAAAAATTACTAAAAAATTAAAAGAATACCTTGATAGAAAATTTCTTTCTTCAATTTCTCAGATTATTTCAGACGGCGCTGAATCAGATGCTCTGTCAGGAGAAGAAGGGCAAGGGTTAACTCATATAACTTTTACGGTTGGAAACAGTGAACCTCTAATGGTTGAAACTGTTACAGAAACATTAAATAAGTGGGCTGGTTTCCAGAGTAGCACTGAACACTCGCCTCAATCCCTGTCCGAGCTTTTTCAAAAAATTTCTGATCGTTTTGCTGAAAGTTCAGAACCTCTTTTAGATCCGTATTTTAATTTTGATGGGAATATTTTTGAATACATAACAGCTTCTGGTTTAAATAAGATAGAAGTAAACCTTAGTAAAGGCACAGTTTCTTATACAAAAAATATTAATGATTTTTCTGGTGAGTACAAGCCGTCAATTAATGTGGCTACAGGTATTATGAATTCATATTATAAAGGTCTCCTTAATCAGCTAGTTAATTCTTGGAATTCTTCAAACACTCTTAGATAAAGTAGCTACATAGGCAAGGTCTATGTAGCACTAACGATTTCGCGCTTTTGTTTTGTTATGTTCTAACAAAATCACTTGCAAAATTAAAGAGAGAGATACTTAAAGGTATATAAATTAAATATATTGATATGCCACCATTTAATCAGGGTCCAGGTGATCAGCCGCCAAGTAATGTTTACGAAATAAAGCCAAGTGTTTCAAAGCGGGAGAGTGGATCGTTTCAAGATGATCAAGAAGGTGATTTTTTTAAAAAATCACCCGATCAGATACCTTTACGATTAGCGCAGGAGTTAGATTTACACGTAAACTCTGCCGCAACTATAGCTGTACTCATTGATCATGTTCGCAAGAACCATGATGGTTATTATCATGAAGGAGATGTTAATGAGATGTTGATTAACCTAGGTTTTTTAGGAGGAAAGCACAGTAAGGCGCTACAAGATCTTAAAGGGGATTTGATGAGCCTAGAAGAATATCTCCGTAAGATTGTTGGAAGTAAAACATATTTTGAAGAAATTATTCCAAAAAGAAAAGAGTTAGAGCAAAAAATAAAAGAGGAATCTGAATCTATTTTAACAGCAGAATAGTCAGGTTAATTTTTAAAACAAGTTTTAAATTTAAGAATACGATAATTAAATAATCTTTATGCCACCATTTAGCCAGAACCCACAAAATAACCAAGAAGTAAAAGTTGATCCATTTGATCAAAAAGTAGAAAGTATTTCCAAAAAACTTAAAGGAGTAACTCCTCAAGAAGTAAAATCAACAATTTTAAAATATTTTGAGGATGAATATGCTACTGGAGATTATGAAAGAGGGGCCTACCCTGATCTTGATCAAGAGGCATATCAAGATCGTTTAGAGGCAGCAAAAAGAATTATTAATACTCTTGAGGAACGCTGTCCAGAAGGTTTAGATAGACTTGAGTTTGACGCTTGGGCATCTCGTAATGTTGAGAAAATTCACGAAGAAATTGACTAGGTGTCAGTTTAGCTAGTTTGATTCTTCTAGAAAAAAACGTTAATTTTAAGTAAAAAACACTACAACCTTTGATTGTAGTGTTTTTATTTAAAAAGCAAAAAGTAAATTGCTATAGCTCCGCTTTTGTGGTAGTATTACTACCACTGCAAAAGCGGTTTTTTGTTTTCCTTGGTATACAGACAAATTAAGGAAAACACGAATTCGCAGAGCGAATTCGTGTACAACGATTAACTATTAACTATTAACTATTAACTATTAACTATTTATTATGGCACGCGATTATCCACTCAATAAAACACGTAACTTTGGAGTTATTGCTCACATCGATGCGGGTAAGACAACTACAACAGAACGTATTCTTTTCTATACTGGAGTTTCACACAAAATTGGTGAAGTGCACGATGGTGCAACAGTGATGGACTGGATGGAGCAGGAACGTGAGCGTGGTATCACTATCACTTCAGCTGCGACAACAGCTTTTTGGAATCCAACCTACATGGATCCAAAAGATGTTTCAAAGAAGCATCGCTTCAACATTATCGATACCCCAGGGCACATCGACTTCACCATTGAAGTGAAGCGTTCACTCCGCGTGCTCGACGGTGCGGTAGTAGTATTTGACGGTGTAGCAGGTGTAGAACCTCAGTCAGAAACAAACTGGCGTTACGCGTCAGATGCAAACGTGCCACGTATTTGTTACATCAACAAGCTTGATCGTATGGGGGCAAGTTACGACCGCTCTTTCCAATCTATTCTTGATCGTCTTTCAAAGAAGGCCGTAAAGATGCACATGCCAATTGGAGAAGAAGAAAATTTCGACGGTATCATCGACCTCCTTACCATGAAGGAAATCAAGTTTACAGGAGACAAAGGAAAGGATGTTTCTTCAGTTGAAATTCCAGCTGAACTCCTTGAAGAAGCAAAGAAGCGTCGTGCTGAAATGATTGAAAAAATTGTTGAAACTGACGAAGATCTCATGACTCGTTACCTTGAAGGCGCTGAGTTCACTATTGAAGAACTTAAGGCAACTATTCGTAAAGCAACTATTGCTAACGAACTCTTCCCAGTATTTTGTGGATCATCACTTAAGAACCGCGGAGTACAGCTTGTCTTGGACGCCGTGATTGACTACCTTCCGTCTCCACTTGATATTGCAGCACCTAAGGGCCTTGATCCAAATACAGGTGAGGCAATGACAGTTGAAGTATCTGATACTGCACCATTTGCAGCGCTGGCATTTAAGTCTATGGCAGATCCTTTTGTTGGTCAGCTTACATTCTTCCGTGTATATGCTGGAACTCTTGAAGCCGGTTCATATATTTATAACTCAACTAAAGATAAGAAGGAACGCGTATCACGTATTCTCCGTATGCACGCAAATGAGCGTGAAGAAGTGAAGGTGGTGTACGCAGGAGAAATCGCAGCTGCGGTAGGTCTTAAAGATACAGTTACATCTGACACAATGTGTACAGAAGAAAAGCCTGTTGTTCTTGAAAAGATCGTTATTCCAGAATCTGTGATCTCAATGCGTGTAGAGCCAAAGACAAAGGCAGATCAGGAAAAAATGGGTATCGCACTTTCAAAGCTTGCTATCGAAGACCCAACATTCCGTGTGTCATCTGATCCAGAAACACTTGAAACTATTATTTCAGGAATGGGAGAACTTCACCTCGATATTATTGTTGATCGTATGAAGCGTGAGTTTAACGTAGAGGCAAATACTGGTAAGCCACAGGTGGCGTACAAGGAAACTATTCTTGGCTCTGCGTCAGGGGAAGGTAAGTATATCAAGCAGTCAGGAGGTCGTGGACAGTACGGACATTGTCGAATCAATATTAAGCCTATCGATTACTCTATTGTTACAGAAGATCTTCCTAAGAACACTAAGCGTTATGATAACTTTGAGTTTGTTAACTCAATCAAGGGAGGTGTTATTCCTCAAGAATTCGTTCCTGCTGTAGAAAAAGGACTTCGTGAATCTATGGATCGCGGAACACTTGCTGGATTTAAGATGGTGGACGTATCTTGTGAAGTGTACGATGGATCATTCCACGAAGTGGACTCCTCAGAAATCGCCTTTAAGCTTGCTGCTGGTATGGCTCTCGCTGATGCTGTAGCAAAAGCTAAGCCTGTTATTCTTGAACCAATCATGAAAGTAGAAATTGTTACTCCAGATAAGTTCTACGGAGATATTACAGGAAACCTTTCATCAAAGCGTGGACAGATTGAAGGAATGGATGAACGAGGGATGGATAAGGTAGTGAAAGCTATGGTGCCACTTTCTGAAATGTTCGGATATGTAAACAATCTTCGTTCTATGACAGAAGGGCGTGCATCATTTACGATGGAATTCGGTAAGTATGATGTGGTTCCTGCGAATATTGCAAAAGATATCGCCGAAAACAAGAAATAATTTGCCTCATCTGCTGCGTTAAAAGCCGTTTTCGCTTCCGCAATGTACTACTCGTACATCTTGGTCTCGAAAACGGCTTTTGCCTTGCATCTAAAGCAAATTCTTACTTGTTTTGAAAATAAAAAGTAATACATTTGTAACACGTTAAGAAAGAGCGGCACCGTAGGTGCCGCTCTTTCTGTATACTGTATATAAAAACAAACCATAACTACAATACCCTTGCTATACTTATTTCTATGATAAAGCGTTTCCCTTTTTTTATTCTTGCGATTATGATGACAGGGGGTTTTGCTTCTGCGTGTATTGATATCCCTCAAAATCTCTATCGTTATGAAGAGAATGATGAAATTCTCGCTGTACAGAATTTCTTTTTTGCAAAAGGTCTTCTTAAGGCAACACCAAATGGATACTATGGTCCTGGTACCTATAGAGCAGTGATTGCATATCAAAAAGAAAATAATATTAGACTTACTGGTACTCTTGGCCCGATCACTCGAAGTGCTCTTAAAAAAGAAACTTGTAGTACCGAGTTACCTTCATCTCCTCTTCCGTCTGTTTTGTTACCACAAGCAAGTGCAACCACAACCACAGCAACTTCAACTGCTTCAGCTCTTCCTTCATCAAAAGCCACATCTACAACCCCTCTTCCTCTTGCTACAACTACACCACCTTTAACACCTACAGTAGCAACGACTACAGTCGTTACACAGACATGTTTCTTTACGGCATTATGTGATACTTCTCTCAACTATAGTTCTGGAACCACCTCTAAGCCAGCAATTATCTCCCTTAATCGTTCACTTTTTTTGCGTGGCGCTCTTATCAATAAAAACCTTGTTATTTCTGGAAAAGCTTTTGCTTCATACAATAGAGTATTTTTAAGGTCTCTTGTAACTGGAAAACAGTACCTCCTTGGGGATTTTTCTTCTGACAATGGAACCGCAATTACTATTGATTCACAGCGGTTTAATGATGCGCTTGTCTGCGGAGCTTCTTGTGAGGAATCTCCTTCGGCTGGAGATTATGTGCTGTATGTTAAGAATAGTAGCGGAGAAAGTGGGGCAACCTATATTTCACTTAAAAGTTACACCACTTCTACGGTTACTGCTTCTGCTATTCCTGTTTCAGGGCAAGGTATTAAAATTGCTACAGTAAGAGTGAGAGCTGATATTCCGCTTGTGTTTCGTACACTCACCCTCTATATGCCATACGGGGCCACAATGCCAATCAATATCTTATCTAATGTTTCCCTTAAAGAAACGGTCGACGGAACAACGTATCCATTTTCTTCTATAGGAGAGGTTCATTCTGTTGATTTTGCAAAATTACGAACAGTCGTAAATCAGTCAAAGACATACGATATTTACGCTGACGTAAAAGAAGGGTTAACCGGAGCAAAAAGTATTTATTCTGGCTATCTTGTAGTTCAAGATAGTACAGAGCAAGCAGAGTTCCGTATATCGCTTCAAGATATTGTGATCACACGATAGTATGAAACCATTAAAGACCTTTAGTGAGCGTATTGTAGAGGCTGCAAAAAGTATACCTGTTGGGCGTATTACCACCTACGGAAGGCTTGCTCGGGCGTGCGGGGCAGGGCCTATGGCTTCCCAAAGTATTATAGCTATTTTAGGAAAAGCTTACACTAACGGCGAAAAGACTATCCCATTTCATCGTATTGTGTACGCAAAAGGGACTATTTGGATAAACGATGAATATAAAGCTAAACGTATGAAGCTCTATAAAAAAGAAGGAATAGAGGTAGACACTAAAGGTAAAATCCTCAATTTTAACGAAATACTTTTTGAGTTTTAGTAATAAAAAAGAAAAATAATAATGTTAAAGTTCTGTTTGATTAGGTTGATACTTCTTAATTTTACATAAAACACTTGCAAAATTAAAGAGAGAGAGAGAGATACTAAAGGTGTACTAATAATTCATATATATGCCACCATTTAATCAGAATCCACAGGTCGCTAATCAAGAAACTGAAGTTAAACAAAGCAAGATGGATCTTGCTTCACAGAATTTATCTAAGAAATTAAACAATGTTTCGGAAAGCGACATTAAAAGTATTCTTAAAAGAGTTTTTGATACTCATGAACATGAAAATCCATTTTCAGTAAAAATAATGAGTGAAATAGAGAGTCGTTGCCCAGAGGGATTAGATCGTATTGAATTTGAACAGTGGATAGAAAAAAGAGTTGCTAGTTTTGGGGATAGAAACCTTGCTCATCCAGATGCTTTTGATATTAAGCAAGGGTATACAGAGAGTAAAAAGTCGACTCTTTCTGAGTAAAATAAAATCTCTTAATAGCGAGAACCTTTGGTTCTCGCTATTACAGCTATAACCCAAACCTTCTCATGTAAAAGCTTCTCAGAGGCGGGTTTCAGTTATTCTCTATCTAATATCCTAGCTTTTTTATGAGAAATGGTCTGCGTAGTGCGGCGGCACGAGCAAAGCCGCTTTTCAGCAGAAAAGATAGGCGTCCATTTCGATGAAAAAGCTAAAAAGAAAATAAAAGCATATATAAAAATGTATGTACTATGAAGATAGAAAGATGTTTTTATAAAGAGTAGAGAATAAAGAAGATTTTGTTAAAAAAATAGTTGCAATCTGATTTATTTTGTGCTATTATGCCAAGACTCACTTAGCAACTACTGAATTCTTGCTTGGCTAAGTAGTGCACTTTATTATTTAGTTTATTTTAATTTTTAAGTCCAATATCACTCAAGTCATCCAATGACAAGAGTCGACAAGACCCAACAAAAACATATGGCAGAAAATTTCGATCGCTCAAAACCACACGTAAACGTAGGAACCATTGGTCACGTTGACCACGGTAAGACTACCCTTACAGCAGGTATCCTTAACGTACTTCACCTTAAGGATCAGACTATTAAGACAAAAGGTATCGACGATATCGATAAGGCTCCAGAAGAAAAAGCTCGTGGAATTACAATTTCACTTTCTCACTCAGAATACTGGACTGACAATCGTCACTACGCACACATCGATGCGCCAGGGCACGCTGACTATATCAAGAACATGATTACAGGAGCGGCTCAGATGGACGGTGCTATTCTCGTAGTAGCGGCAACTGATGGTCCTATGCCACAGACACGTGAACACGTTCTCCTAGCCAAGCAGGTGGGTGTGCCACGTTTCGTAGTATTCCTTAACAAGTGTGACATGGTTGAAGATCAGGATATGATCGAACTCGTTGAAGAAGAAATTCGCGAGCTCCTTACAAAGAACGGTTTTGACGGAGCTAATACTCCAGTTATCCGTGGATCAGGTCTTAAGGCTTCAGAAGCTACATCACTTGATGATACTTGGGCACAGAAGATTGTTGAGCTTATGAACGCTCTCGACACATGGATCCCTCTCCCAGAGCGTGATACTGCTAAGCCTTTCCTTATGCCAGTAGAAGACATCTTCACTATCGAAGGTCGTGGAACTGTGGTAACAGGACGTATCGAGCGTGGAGTTGTTAAGATTAACGAAGAAATTGAAATTGTTGGTCTTAAGGATACTGTAAAGACAACTGTTACAGGTATTGAAATGTTCAACAAGTCACTTTCAGAAGGACAGGCTGGTGATAACGCTGGTATCCTCGTTCGTGGTATTAAGAAGGATGATATCCTCCGCGGACAGGTTCTTGCAAAGATCGGATCTGTAAAGCCTCATACTCAATTTGAGTGTGAAGTGTACATCCTTAAGAAGGAAGAAGGTGGACGTCACACTCCATTCCTTAATGGTTACAAGCCACAGTTCTACGTACGTACAACTGACGTAACAGGAGAAGTTACTCTTGCTGCTGGTACTGAAATGGTTATGCCTGGAGATACAGCTAAGTTCACTGTTAAGCTCCTCGCTCCAATCGCTCTTGAAGAGCAGGGACGTTTTGCTATCCGTGAAGGAGGTAAAACTGTTGGAGCTGGTGTTGTAACAAAGATCATCGCTTAATATTACTTACTCTTTTTGTGTGTAAGAGGTTAGGAAACTAACCTTAAGCACAAGATTTAAACTACTCTTACAAGCATGACAGCAACAGCAACAAAAAAATCTGCAAAAACTGTAAAAGGAACCGAAACTCAGAAGCTTCGCATTCGTGTGCGAGCTTACGAGAGTAAAGTTCTTGATACATCTGTAAAGCAGATCATTGACACCGCACGACGCTTCGAAGCTGTAATCTTGGGTCCAATCCCACTTCCTACAGAAATCAAGCGTTACACTGTAAACCGCGCATCGTTTATTTATAAGGATGCTCGTGAGCAGTTTGAAATGCGTGTGCACAAGCGCCTCGTTGATATTGTTAATCCTCAGCCTAAGCTCATCGAAGCTTTGACCAATCTCTCACTCCCTTCTGGAGTAGATATTGATGTAAAGATGGCATAACAACAAACAAGGTATCTTACATTCCCCCGAAAATTACTTACTATTATGAAATTCACATTAGCAACAAAACAACACATGACTGAATTCTTCTCAGATGATGGGAAGGTTCATCCTGCGACCATCCTTAAGGCGGAGCCACTTACTGTGACTGCACTTAAGACAACTGAGAAAGACGGCTATGAAGCGATTCAGGTTGGTCAAGGTGCTCAAAAAGCATCTCGTCTTTCAAAAGCTCTTTTAGGACACCTTAAGGGACAGAGTTTTGCTGCTGTTAAGGAATTCCGTACTTCTCCTAATGATCTAGCAATTGGAGCAACTATCGCATGTGATATTTTCACAAAAGGTGATGTTGTAACTATTTCAAGTACTTCAAAAGGAAAGGGATTCCAGGGTGGAATGAAGCGTCACGGCTTTTCTGGTGGATGGCATCAGCACGGTCAGAAGCACTCAATGCGTGAAGTTGGTTCTATTGGAGCAACAGGTCCACAGAGAGTTCTTAAAGGTAAGAAAATGGCGGGACGTATGGGAAGCGATCGAGTTACCCTAAAGAATGTAACAATACTTGATGTTGATGCGGTAAACGGAATCATCCTTGTTAAGGGTGCGGTTGCGGGAAAGCGTGGAACATTGGTAGAGATTAAAGCGTAATTAAACAACTATGAAAGTAAACGTCTACACAATGGAAGGTAAGGTAAGTAAAACTCTTGAAGTACCAGAGGCTATCTTTGGGGCTAAGTGGAATGCTGACCTTGTATCACAAGTGCTTTACTCACAAGCATCTAACCGCCGCGCAGGAACTGCTCATACTAAGGATCGTTCAGAAGTTCGTGGTTCTCATATTAAACCATGGAATCAGAAAGGGTCAGGACGTGCTCGTCACGGTTCTCGTCAGTCTCCACTTTGGAAAGGAGGAGGTGTGACTTTTGGTCCACGTAATGACAAAGATTATAAGAAAACTATCCCTAAGGGAATGAAAGCTGCAGCACTCTTCTCTCTTCTTTCTGCTAAGGTGAAAGCTGGCAAGGTTATCTTTGTTGATACTCTCCCAGAGCTTACCGGTAAGACAAAGGAAGCGGATGTAATGATGAAAGGGCTTACTACTATTGAAGGGTTCAAGACACTTTGCTACAAGAAAGCAAACAACGTATACCTTTCAGTAAAGAAAGGGGATGACACTACGAAGCGTGCTCTCCGTAACCTTCCATACGTGACACTTCATAATATGGACGACCTTAACCCGCTTGATCTTGCAAATACACGTTACCTCGTGATTGCAAATCCAGAGGAAACTATTGCGTATCTTTCTTCTAAGGTTGCTAAGTAATTAAACGTATATGGCAAAAACTACTCCTACAACAGAAACAAAAACAGTAGAAACAGTGTCAGCTGTTATTATTGCTCCTCGTGTTACCGAAAAGGCATCACAGCAGTCTACTGATAATGCGTATACATTTATTGTTGCACCTTCTGCAACAAAGCTTGCTATAGCAGCTGAAATTAAGAAGATGTACAAAGTGACTCCTCTTTCAGTAAAAATCACCAAAATTCCTCCACAGAAAACCTTTATTCGTGGTAACTGGGGAATGAAAGCTGGCATGAAGAAAGCTATTGTTTTCCTTAAAAAAGGTGATACTATCGCTTTCTCATAATTCTTATTAAGTGAACTACTATGAAAACCTACAAACCAACAACCCCATCACGTCGTAAGATGTCTACGGTAACTTACCGTGGTGTTCTTACTACCAACGATCCGTACAAGCCGCTTACCTCAGGGTTTAGACGAGGTTCAGGACGTAACGCTTTTGGTCGCATTACTTCTCAACACAGAGGAGGAGGGCATAAGCGTTCATATCGCGATATCGACTTTAAGTACGATAAGTTCGACATTCCTGCCAAGCTTCAGACAATTGAGTACGATCCAAACCGATCAGCGTTCATTGCTTTAGCTGCATACAGAGATGGTGCTAAGCGTTACGTAGTAGTTCCAAAATCAATGAAAGTAGGTGATACTTTTATTGTTTCAGAAAAAGCAGATCTCGAAGTTGGTAACCGAGTCATGCTCAAGAATATTCCAGTAGGTACATTTATCTATAACGTTGAACTTAAGCTTCGTGCTGGAGCAAAGCTTGTTCGTTCAGCAGGAACATTTGCGCAAGTTGTTGCGCACGATGGAGGCTTCACTTCAATTAAGCTCCCTTCATCAGAAGTTCGTAAGGTAATCGATACATGTTATGCATCTATCGGAGAAGTTTCAAACGAAGAATACCGTCTTCGAAATATTGGTAAAGCTGGACGTTCACGTCACCTTGGAATTCGTCCAAAGACACGTGCGATGGCTCGTAACCCAGTAGACCACCCATACGGAGGAGGAGAAGGAGCACAGCCTCGAGGAACACGCCGTCCTAAGACTAAGCAAGGTAAGACTACCGGAGGTCACAAGACTCGCGCACCAAAGAAGTACTCAAATGTACACATTGTTTCTCGTCGCGTTGTACGCAAAAAGTAATTATTAATCAAGTATATATCAGCAAAAACGTCTTTACTTTTAAGAAAAATCTGATATACTAAAGTCCTATTTTATTTAACTCAACACCATGACACGATCACTACACAAAGGTCCATACGTAGACGAACGAGTACTTA
>CAYJED010000002.1:0-121979 GCA_964369115.1 uncultured Candidatus Saccharibacteria bacterium | reverse complement strand
GATGATACTGGTTTACTCCGGGAAAGTAGCTTGTCGGGAGAACAAAGAATTCAAATGAAAAACAGCTGCTTTTAAAAGCGGCTGTTTTTCATTATATGCAGTATCTCGTAGGTGTTTTACGTGATATGCTAGTTGATATGAATTGGGATACAAAAAGAAAAGTGCTCTATGCGCTTGCAACAACTGTAGCACTTCTGGCTATTTCTATTTTTCTTTTACGAGATACTCTTTTTCCAGAACCAACATGTATAGATGGAAAACAGAACGGTTTTGAAGCAGGGCTTGATTGCGGAGGGGTCTGTGTTCTTAGATGTGAACATGAAGTAAAACCTCTTAGTGTGCTTTGGTCAAAGGCATTGCAGTCAGGTCATCAAATATACGACCTTGTTGCTCTTATTTCTAATCCAAATATTGATAATGCTTCTCAGGTGCTTGGGTATACATTTACTGTGTATGATGAAGAGGGGGGTCTTGTTACAACTTTATCGGGCTCAACAACCGCCCCTCTTGATGGAAAGTTTCCTGTTATTATTCAAAATGTTTCACTTTCCAAAAAACCAAGTAATGTTGTGGCAACACTAAATGACACCTCACACTATAAAGTGCAAGAAAACCCAAGATCTCCAACAGTACGAATCATTGGTCGTCGTTATGAAGGAGGGCTTATCCCAAGAGTCTATGCAACAATTGCCAACACAAAACGTATAGAAATTAGAAATCTTCCTGTCCGTGTGCTTATTTTTGATGAAAAGGATAATGTGTATGGTGTTGGGGAGACGTTTATTCCATATCTTCCAAAAGAGGGTGTTCATGATGCTGTTATTACATGGAATGAGTCTTTCCCATACCCTCCAACTCGCATCGAAGTGTATCCAGTTTTTAGTCCGTTTGAAATAAGAGAGTAGTCCAAAGATATGCTGAATAGTCTTTTTTCCCTTGTCAAAAAAAATGACATTATGCTTTTAGTGTCAGTATGTGCAATCGCATTTGCCGGGCTTTTCACTATGAGTTCTTTTGACGGAAGTGATACCTATTTTTGGAAGCAGGGGCTTTGGATACTTATTTCCCTTTTTGTTTTTTTATGTGCTTCACGTTTTGAGTATCGCTTTTTAAAACAGACGCGCGTTGTTGTGATTCTTTATGCTGTTGCTCTGTTTATTTTGTCACTTCTTTTTATTTTGGGAACAGTTGCTAAGGGTGCTGAGAGTTGGTTTCGTATTGGAGGTATCGCTTTTCAGCCATCTGACCTTATGAAACTTACGCTTATTATTGTTCTTGCAAAATATTTCTCGCGTCGTCACATAGAAATCGCAAACATTCGTCATATTATTGTTTCTGGTGTGTACACCTTTATCCCTTTTGTGCTTGTGGTGCTTCAGCCAGATTTTGGTTCTGCTATGGTGTTGTTTACCATCTGGTTTGGGCTTATTTTCGTTTCAGGGATGTCAATTAAGCATCTGACAGTTGTTTTCCTGCTTTTAACGGTTACGTTTCTCCTGGCGTGGAATTTTGCCTTTAAACCTTATCAGAAGGCTCGTATCATGAACTTCTTTAACCCTCTTCAAGATATTCGTGGAACCGGCTATAACGCCTACCAGTCAACAATTGCTGTTGGGTCTGGTGGATTGTTTGGAAAAGGGGTTGGGTATGGGACACAGTCGCGACTTAGTTTTTTGCCAGAACATAAAACTGATTTTATTTTTGCTGCATACGCTGAAGAGTGGGGATTCTTTGGGGCGGTACTTCTTCTCTTTTTCTTCTTAATTATTCTTATAAAATTAGCAACATATGCACTTGTTGCAGACACCACCTTCGAAGCTTTGTTTACCTACGGGGTGATGATATGGTTTTTAATTCATATTCTTATTAATATTGGTATGAATATTGGAGTTATGCCAGTAACAGGTATTCCTCTCCCTTTTATGAGTTACGGAGGCTCACACCTTCTGGCAGAATTTTTGGCACTTGGGATGTGTGTTGGAATGAGAAAATATGCAAGATCTGGTCATAAATATCAAATGAAAAATGAGTTTGTTGGATTAGAATAATGCAGTTGTGCACAAAAAAACATTGTTTACCTTAAGTGTTGTTATACTTATAATGTATGAGTAAAAAAATAATACAGTATCTAGTGCTCCCCGCTTTCTTTGTTGCAGGAAGTGTCTTTGTTCAGGCATATACGTCTGAAGATGGTTCGATTAATGATTTTAATACAATAAATATTAAAAAAAGAAATATTGCTAATTTACAAGAAGAAATAACTGAACCTTTTTCAGGTTGTGTTAATTTGAAGAGCAATAACTTGTACTATCGCTCAAGTGATCGTATTTCAGCAAAAGAAGTTACTGTAGTTCAGAATTTTCTAGTTAGCCAAGGTTTACTTAATGTTCAGCCGTCAGGTTATTTTGGAACAGGAACATTTGCTGCAGTTAAACGTTTCCAGAGTAATTATGATCTTAACCCTACAGGATATGTTGGTTCACTTACAAAAGCTAAAATAAAAGAAATTACCTGTCATTCTGATTCCGGAAATTCTTTTATACCAATGCCTGAAGCCCCAAACCAAACGTTCCCTAAAATGTGTACTATGGAAGCACGTCTTTGCTCTAACGGTCAAGCTATGAAGCGTGATAATAATTGTGTTTGGCTTGAATCAAGCTGTTTTGCAACTTCGACAGAAGATAAACCAATCCATCCGAAACCTTTAGCGGAAGGGGCTTGTCTTACTATGGATTACAGAGTGTGTTCAAACGGTAAAATAATGCCTCGAGGTGGTGACTGTGTGTGGCGTCAAGATTTATGTTCTGCTACGGTGGAAAATAAAACAATTACAGCAGGTGAATGTATGTCAACAGGTTTAAATGAAGGTAAGGCATGTAACGAAAATGGTGTGCTTGGTATTTGTAAGTATGCTGGGACTCGTTCTGCAAAATGTTTAATTAGAGAAACATTGCCACCTCAACTAAATAGAGAAAATGAGGTAAATCTGAGACAAATTATGCAGACAAATACTCAAGTAGAAAATAAGAAGGAGATTACGCGAGAGACTTTGCCACCTGTTCTAGGTTACTAGTATTTGTAAAAAAACACCACATAATGGTGTTTTTTTGTTTTATCAGACACCGCTCTTGCTTACCAGTACTTTAATCGTTCTTATCATTATTGCAATGTCAGTGAGTAAACTTGAGTGTTCGAGGTAGTACATATCATACGCTAGTTTCGTTTTTGTTTGTTTAATGTCGATACCAAATTTTGGAACCTCGTGTTGTTGTGTTTGCGCCCATCCAGAAAGCCCTGGACGTACAATATGACGAATATTGTAAAAAGGAAAAGCCTCAGCGTATTCTTTTACAAGGAGAGGTGTCTCAGGTCGAGGTCCAACAAGTGATATGTCTCCTTTAAGCACATTCCAAAGCTGAGGAATTTCATCAATGCGTGTCTTTCTGATAAATGAGCCAACTCGCGTTACTTTTTTTGTTTCTTTAAGGTCACTTGTCGGAAGGTTTTCCATTGATCTGAATTTGTATACTTTAAAAGGTTTTCCGAAACGTCCGACACGTGTATGTGTATAAAAAATAGGGCCATCGTCTTCAATTTTTATTGCGATATAGACACATGGGTAAATAAAAAGTAAGCTACCAAGCGAAAGAGGAAGCGTTAAAATAATATCGGTTAAACGTTTAAGGCTGTCGTAGCGCTTTGAGATGTTAATCGATCTAAATGCCCAGTCCTGATTAATACAGTCAAGAGGAACCATGTCAAATACATCTTTATAGACGTCAACAATATCAAGCACCACCACACCTTTAAACATCTCTTGATAAATAGTGTCAAAGTGTGTCTTTATTCTTTCATCACGCATGTCGACAATAATAGAGTTCGGCTGAGTTGCAAGAAGGGTACTCTTTAATTTTGTAAGATTGTAGTTGTCTACATCAATTGTTGCCAGTAAAGTGATACCTATATGTGGGTTACGGCTAAGTTCATCAACAATTGCGTCGTACGATTCGCCGCTTCCAATAATGATGCTGCGCTGTTTTTTATAACGAAGTACGATTGAAAAAGCATAGGTTCTCCATACGCTCATCAGTAGTGCCGAAATAAGCACATAAATAATAAGAATTGTTTTTGGCGCAATTCCCAGGACAGGGAGAAGGTAGAATAATACTGTCGCACAAATAACAACAATAATTTGGCTTGTAAATATCCTCTGATTTAAGTCTCTGATAAGGCGGAGTGTGGGTTTGTCGTAAAGACCGTAACTATAAAAAATAGAAAGAGAAACAACTATGATAACAGTAAAAGGCGTACAAAAATTTAAAAATTCATCTATAGTTAAAGCGTTTTTAAGTCGCAATGATAAAGCAAAATAAAGAGAAAGAAAGAGAATGACGGTGTCCACAATAAGTAGAATAAGTCTGCCTGGAGTGTGACGTATAATCATGATTGGTATAGTATACTCTGTATATTATCATGAAAATCCTCTATGTAATTACTAAGTCAAATTGGGGAGGTGCTCAGAGATATGTTTATGATTTGGCAAAGTCTTTTAGTCAGAAAGGGATTGAGTGTGTTGTTGCCTCAGGAGGAGAGGGTCCTCTTTTCAATAAGCTTATAGAAAAAGACGTTCGCACTATATCCATAAAAAGTCTCGCAAGAGATTTCTCTTTAAGAAAGGAATTTTCTGTTCTTTGTGAGATGTATCATGTAATTAAAGAAGAATCTCCAAATGTGCTGCATCTTAATAGCTCAAAAGCTGCAGGTTTTGGGGTTCTTATTGGCAGAATGCTTAAAGTTAGAAAGATTGTTGTTACTATGCATGGTGCACCGTTTCGAGAAGATAGAAATCCTGTCTCAAAAGCTATTATTTATTTTCTTACGTGGCTTACTTGTTTAGGTGCTCATAAAATTATTACGGTTAGTAAGCAAGACGAACGAGATATTGGGGCAATGTTTTTCGTAAGAAAGAAGGTACGTACTATTTACCTTGGAATTACCTATGAACCAAAACAAGAGCGTACGCTAAAAAAAGGACGAGAACTTAAAATTGTAACAATTGGTGAATTTACAAAAAATAAAGGCCAGCTCTACGGCCTTCAGGCTATTGAGCTTTTGAGCAAAAAAGATGTTTCTTTTTCTTACACGCTTATAGGCGAAGGTGAGGATAGAAAAAAAATAGAAGAATATATCAAACTTAAGCAGTTAGACGACATTGTTACATTGCCAGGATTTCAAGATGCCCGCTCAGTGCTTCATGAGTATGATATTTATTTTTTGCCGTCAGTAAAGGAAGGTCTTCCGTACATTTTGCTTGAAGCAGGTAAAACAAGTCTTCCTGTTGTTGCAACAATTACTGGAGGGGTGCCAGAAATTATTCGTCATGAAGAAACTGGCCTTCTTGCCACTTCAAAAGATGTGCACGCACTTGCGGAGGCGTTGTATCAGATGATTATAAACAGAAAGTCTGCAAAGCAGTTTGGTCAACAGCTTCACTCACACATTGTTCAACATTTTTCATATGGCAAAATGCTTGTAGAAACTGCACAAGTGTATGGTCTTATTGAACCACGGGCGATTGCTTCAATTAAGAAAAAAATACAAGGCTAGCAAAAATTTTGCAAGAAAAACCTTCTTGATTTTCTTCTAAAAGTAATGTATAATGCTACGACTATGATGCAAGTTACAACTGCGCCCCGCGCCCCAAAAGAAACCAAAAAAGAAGGCTTCATTCTCGGTGTTTATTATGGAGCACACGCAAAATCAACCCCGATTTTTGTTGATGTTAAAGAAATTAATAAAGTGGTAGCTTCAGAAGGAACATCAGGAACTTTTACTCTTACTACAGAGCATGGTAAGGAAACGGCTATGATTAAAGATATTGCTCGACACCCTGTAAAAAATAATATTACCCATGTTGACTTCTATATTCTTGAGAAAGGACAGAAAGCACATGTTAAGCTTCCAATTATTTTCGTTGGTGAATCTCAGGCGGTAAAAGATGGAGGCGTTCTCGTAAAGGTGCTTCACGAGCTTTCTGTAGAAGGTGAACCATCTGCTCTTCCTCATGAAGTAACGGCGGACACTTCTCTTCTTGCAACTGAAGCAAGTAATATTTTCGTAAAAGATATCGCTCTCCCTAAAGGAGTAACTCTTTACCATGTGAATACTGATGATGTTGTTGCATCAATTTCAGTTGCTGAAGAGTTAGGTGAAATTGCAACGATAGATCTTTCTGCTATTGAGGTAGAGAAGAAAGGTAAGAAGGAAGAAGTTGTTGTTGACGCAGAATAGTGTTTACTAAACTGAATTAGATAAGAAAAAATTGCCGCTAGGCAATTTTTTATTTATAAACGATACTCTATGCTCTATTCTGTTGTATTTTCGAAACCCTCTTCGCTTATCTTTGTGGATAAGTTGTTGATAAATTACAACAAGAAGAGGTATCATGAGTGTATATGTTAAAAAATACTTTATGTGTTGTAGTTCTTTTTTTAACTTTGTTGACAAATGCTGCAGCACAAGGCTCTTCCGAGAAAAAAGAAATTTCTGCCGAGGAAGCACTTTTTTCCCCGATACTAGTCAAGCCGGAGGGTTCAGTTAATTGTTTTGATTATTACACCTTTGGATCTGTACAAGTAGATGTCTCTCCTGTTCTGTCAAAAGTTACCCCAGACACCTCTTTGGTATTTAAGGGTAAATTAAAAAACAGTAACCCGTATCCTATTGTTGATGGTCAGGTGTATGTAAAAATTTTTAAGAAAGAGCAGAAGGATGAGAGTAGTCTAAGATTAAATGGTTACCCAATTGTTGATTTTTTCCTAGTTAAAGATGCTGTTACACTTGGGGCCAAAGCAGAACAAGACATGAATTTTACTTGGAAAGTTCCTTCTGGTGCAGAAGGGGAGTATCAGGCAGCTTTTTACTTTACGAGTGCGCACAGATATAATCTTCTGGGGCTGTCTTTTTCTGATGATGTGACTGGTAATAAATCTGATTTCTCTGTTCATAGCACTTCATCATCTCTAAAGACTCCTGTTGTTTTTGATAAGAACAATATTAAGCTAAATAAAACTGAATACCACCCAACAACATTTATTCCTCATTTTGAGAAGGATGAAAATATTACAGCATATCTTGTTGTAAAAAACACAGAATCTATTGAAAAAACTATTCAAATTAGCTACATTACCTCAAAATGGGATGGACTACTTTCTACTAATGAATTTAAAAGAGATATTGTTAGTGTTACCTTAAAACCAAAAGAGATAAAAAATATTGCATATGTTGTGCCAAATGTTCCAGCCTCAGTTACCTTTTTACAAGCGGGGCTCAAGGATGGTGATGCGCAATCGCTTTTGCATATCAGGTTTGCACGCAAAGGATATGAAGAAATTCGCATTAACTTCCCCAGTATTACAAAGTACCCAATTTCACAAAATGAGGAAAGCACCATTTTTTCTTGTGTCCATGCAACAGATGCTCCTTTAGTTAAAGGTGGCAAGCTTACGCTAACGCTTAGAGATGCGAAGGATGCAGTTGTACATACCTATGTTTATAATGACTCTATTACAGGAGCAATGATGGGGGTCAAAGATGCTTTCCTTCCTAAGAGTACACTTTCAACGTTTTCCTTAAATGCGAAACTTGAAAAGGATGGTGTTGTTCTTGAGGATGTTACTATGAAGTATGATTGTGCTTTATTGAATAAGGATTTATGTGAAGCGCAAGGTGTTCAAGGTAGATCATCGTCTCCTGTAAGTATGGTTAACACCATTGGAGTGCTTCTTGCAGCAATGGGTATAGTAGGTGTTTCTTATTTTATAAAAGCAAGAAACAATAAAAACGTAAGCACGGAATCCGAGAATGATGTCGTCGACAATAAAGAGGGTGCGGAGGTTGCTCTCAGTAAAGTGGAGATTAATTCAGAAAAATAGCATTACCGCTTCCTTTAATCATGCTCAATTAAATACTAATCATGAAAAAAATAATTAATGCTTTGACAGCACTTCATCAAAAACCTGTTAGCGAAATTTCTACTAGATTATTTAAAAAAAAGCTGATCACTCTAAGTTTTTCTTTGCTGATTGGTCTCGGACTGCTCTCTTCAGGAAATGCGTATGCTGCGTCCTCTTTGTGGACAAGTTCAGCTGTTCCAACATTACACGCCAGTACTTGGGCAGAAAGATGTCGAACTCCTTGTGATCCAGATCCTGATCACCGTGATATGTATGAGACATGGATCCCTTCGGGTAGCATGTCCGGTATTTCTGTAAGTGTAGGACATTCCGCAACGATCAGAAACAATACTAAGAGTACAGAGGGTGACAATGTTGCTGTGACCGTCGGTGATTCTATTACATTTTTACCAACAGCAGATTCGGGGACAGATATTAGTTGGAATAATACTGGTTATAATAATGATACTCCGTATGGTGTTTGGGGTGGCGATTTTTCGGGTTGCAATGCTACAACATATATTGGTTCTTATTATTTACCTCTTGCTGCATATCACGGATATGCACAGCTTAATCTTGCGCCAACGGCTCCATCTATTTCACACAACGGCACAGCCGGGCTTTCATGTTCTGGTGGGTTTACTTGTACCGTGTTAAGTGCTGGTACTATTAATTCAGTAATTACATGGCCAGCAACTAGTGGTAGTTTTGAGTATGCATATACAAAAACCGGTCAGTACAATCATTTCAACGGCTACTATTTGCCTACGGACACATGCAGCCGAACGTACTCAATGTCAGTAACTGATCGCGGGGACGAAGACCCTACACCCCCAGCTGCTTATGTGCTTTCCGTTCCTGCTCAAAGTGTTACATTGAGTAGCAGTGCTTCAGTTGCTCCCTCTGTTGACCTTAATTTTAGTTTCTTAGACACAATAAAAAATTTCATGCAGCCGGTGTTTGGTGGTGTTTATTTATCACTTGTTTCTAATTTTTTTGACAGTGTCTTTGCTGTAGAAAAGTAGTTGTTATACGGTATTATCATTAAGAACAATAAAAAGATCTCCTCTGATTCTTTTTTGATTGCTGCATAATCTTGTTATGTGGATATGATAAGTATATTTGCTATACTTATTTCATGAGAAAATCTCCCAGCTTTTTTTCTGTTGCCTCAAAAATAATTTTTACTCTGTTAGTTTCAGTTACGCTTCTGGTTGTGCCTGTTTCTGCACAGCAATCTCGTGCTGAACTTGAGCAAGAATTACAAAATCTTGAGACACAAATTAAAGCGCTTACTCAAAATATATCAGAGACTCAAAAGCAGGGTTCATCGCTTAAAAATGATATTAAAATACTTACTCAGAAAATTAATCAGAGTAAGCTTAAAATTCAAACACACGACAAGGCTATTAGTAAGCTCAATCAAAATATCACCGAGAAAAATAAAAAAATGGTGGAACTTGACGCAAAAGCTGAGCGTCAGCGAGATTCCCTTTCTCAGATTATGAGAAAGACTATGTATGTTAATGATTATTCACTCGTTGAATTCGGTCTTCAGTCTAAGTCTTTATCTTCTTTCTTTGAAGATCTTGATTCTTTTTCTGTGATTAATCGAGAACTTAAAGAAAGTTTTAATGAAATCAGAACTACAAAAGTTGAAATTGAAGAAGTGAAGAACGGGCTTCTTGAAACAAAAGACGAAGAGCAGCAGAAAAAAATCCAACAAGAACTTGAGAAGAAAAAAGTGGAAAGTAATCAGAAAGAAAAGAATAGCCTCCTTACTATTACCAAAAACCAAGAAAGTGAATATAAAAAAGTTTTAGCAGCTCGCGAGAAAGAGGCTGCAAGTATCCGTTCAAGACTTTTTGAACTTCGTGACACAAATAGTATTTCTTTTGGTCAAGCGTATGATCTAGCTCTTGCTGCATCAAAAGGAACAGGAATACGGCCGGCGCTCGTTCTTGCAATTCTTATGCAAGAATCATCTCTTGGTATAAATGTCGGCGCTTGCTACCTTAAAGACACAGTAACTGGCGAAGGGGTAGGCATAAAAACTGGCACCACTAAGTCGCGCACAATGAGCCCTACTCGTGATGTGCCAGTTTTCACCTCACTTCTTTCTCGTCTTGGTAGAGATGTCAATAAAACACCTGTATCTTGTTGGATACCAATGTATAGTAAAGGTAGTCCTGTAGGGTGGGGAGGAGCTATGGGGCCTTCACAGTTTATTCCTTCAACTTGGAAGATTTTTGAAGACAAAATTGAGAAAATAACAGGCGCAAGCACCGCTGATCCGTGGAACCCGCGTGATGCAATCACGGCGACTTCTTTGTACCTTGCTGATCTCGGTGCTGTTGTAGGAAATGAAACAAGCGAAAGAAATGCTGCATGTAAATACTATTCTGGGAGGTCTTGTTCGTCTCTTTCTGAGGCTGCTTCTTATGGCAATTCTGTAATGCGTAAGGTTTCTGCTGTTCAGGCAGATATTGATAAGTTGCAACGTTAGATTTATTGCAAAATTGTTTATTTAATGGTATAATCATAAAACTCATTAAAAGTTCTCAAATTTCTTTATGAAAGCAGATATTCACCCAACATATTATGAAAACGCAGTAGCAACATGTGCTTGTGGGGCAACTTATGTTGTAGGTTCAACGCTTGAAAAGATTGATGTTGAAATCTGTGCAACATGTCATCCTTTCTATACAGGACTTGAAAAAGTTCTCGATACAACAGGGCGTGTTGATAAGTTCAAGAAGCGTGCAGAAGCAGCAGCAAAGAAAGCGTAACAAAGCCATAAGCGCGAAAGAGTATCAAATCTTTCGCGCTTTTGCTATGGTATTATTTACTACAGAGTATGACTCTTGAAGAATTTAAACAAAACCCTCGCACTATGTATACAGCTCAGGAGTATGAGCGACTTTTGCGTGCAAAAGAAGAAGCTGAAACTCTTCTTCGTGATCCTGACATGAAAGAGCTTGCAGAAGGCGAGATTGCAGCACTTGCTCCACAGCTTGAAGCCCTCTTTAAGCAGATGGAAGAGATTATTGAAGCAGGAAAAGAAGAGGAAGAAAAACCTAAGAGCATGATTCTTGAGATTCAGGGAGGTGCGGGAGGTGACGAATCGTCTCTTTTTGCTGCAGAACTTGCTCTTATGTATCAGAATTATGCAGAATCACGAGGGTGGGGCTGGAGTAAATTAGATGAAAGTGTTTCTGACGTTGGTGGGTATAAAGATGTTTCATTTGAAGTGAAAGGTAAAGACGCTTATGATGCTCTTCGGTACGAAACAGGGGTGCATCGTGTGCAGCGTATTCCAGAAACAGAAAAAAATGGACGTGTTCACACTTCAACGGTAACTGTTTCGGTGATGCCTATTCGTACCATTAAAAAAGTGACTATTCCAACTAGTGATCTTGAATTTGAAACGTCTCGGTCAGGTGGTGCGGGAGGGCAAAACGTAAATAAAGTGGAAACTGCTGTGCGTGTTATCCATAAACCAACAGGTATTGCTATTCGCTGCACCATTGAACGTTCACAGCTTAAAAATAAAGAGCGTGCTCTTGAAATGCTTCAGGCTCGTCTTGATCAAATGGCACAAGAAGAAGATGATAAGAAACATGCTGACGAAAAGAAAGCACAAGTTGGAACAGGAGATAGGTCAGAAAAAATTCGTACCTATAACTTCCCACAAGATAGAGTTACCGATCATCGTATCAGACAAAACTGGCACGGGCTTCCGAAAATTATGGAAGGAAGCATGTCTCCTATTGTTGAAGCGCTTCAAAATTTCACAGGTGAATTTGGTGACGCAGGAGAGGAGTAATTCCTTTTAAAGAAGACCTCTCTTTAGTACACTTACTTTGTACTATGGAAGGACTCTCTCGTAACAATGATGGAATATCAAAAGAAAATGAATCCGTAAAAGATTATTCAGGTAAGCATCTGTATGAAACTTCATATGCCTATACTCAGCCTGCGTCGCCTGCGCGCTCCCTAGAATCTAAAAAAGATACTTTTGCCGAACTTCCTAAAGAAATAAAAAAGATTACCGACCAATACACTTCTTACCGTCAAGCAATCTTTGGCCAAGAAAAAAGTGATCCATTTCTTCTCTATCAAAAAAGAAAAACAGAAGTTGCACTTTTAAAAACTGTTGGCGTTGCAGAAAAAATGGAAGAAGTTCGTGATACGCTTCGTCGATCTGGAAAACACGGAAGAATCGCCGCTGACTATCAAGAGCTTATCAATAAGGTGGTAGGGGTGATGAGTGTTGAACGTAAAGCTCTTAGCATTAAAAACGGCGAAGATTTTTATTCTGTACAGAAAATGTTGTACGGCAATCCTCCTCTGCAGGCAATACCGTATAAAGGTGAGTCACGCTTTTCAAAAGAAGGTGCGGTTGATGCTGTTATTATTGAGCAAAAAGATACACCTAAAGATGTTGCTGTCTCAGATCCTTGGGAGAGATTGAGAAAAAGTGAATCTTCTCGTTTTGGTCATGAAAGACCTCTTTCAACAATTGAGCAACCAAAAAATCTTGAACGTATCAAAGATACTCTCCATAAAAGAAAAGAAAATACGCTTAACAGATTAAAGTCTCTCAATCTTAAAGCTGCCCCTGTTGCTCTTCTTGAAACATTTAATAAAATATCTCCAAGAAAAAAGCTTGCTTGTGGTGTTGTGTTTGCTGGAGCATCTGTTGCAACGGGCGGAGCTCTTGCCGCTCTTTCTTTTGGTCTCTCTACAACATCCTTTGCTTCACATTTTTATAAACGATCCCTTACAAAGCTAGAAAAAAGTAAGAGCACAGGAGAGATACTTACCGACAAAGAGAAACAAAAAGCAGCGCTCCGGGCTTTTATTTTTGGAGCAGGGGCTTCGGCTGTAACATATTTTGGTATAAAAGAAATAAGTGAAGCAGTTGGTCCTTTGTATGAAAAATTACAAAATACGTTTAATGGACTTTTTACTTCTTCACCTTCTACAGGAGTTCCTGTAACCACAGCTCCTCTTCCTGTGGAGGAAGTGCTAACTTCTCCTCCACCTGAACTTCTCTCAGAATTACCAGAAGAAGTTACTTCACCTTTATCTGAGCCTTTTGTAGAAGTCTCGGAGGGTGAAGAGGCTTTTGATGCTGCCAAAGCAGAAGCTCGTAATGGTGTGTACGAGGCTTACGAGCGTACAAGAAATCAAATCTATAATGCGTACGAAGCAGGAAGAGTGACTCCTCCTACGTCAGGTACAAACATTGCTGAAGAAATAATGAAATCTAGACAAGAAACGCTTGCAAACATAGAAGAAGCAAGACGTGCAGTTCTTCGCCCTCGAGGTATGTAATTATATGAATGAAACTATTTTAGCAAAACTACACACTGCACTTTATGAAGTTGCACCACTTACGAGCGATAGAGAAGATCTTATTGCTGAGATGGGGCATACTATTTTACTTGAAACATTTACAAAAGCTCTTATGCTTGTGTCGGAAGAGAGGCGACCTCTAATCGTTGAAGCTCTTAATGTCGAAGATAGAGAAAAAGCTTTTGATCTTTTCTTGGAAGAGGAGGTTCCGCTTGAGGATATTTTACAAGAAACAGCAGACGAAGTTCTTCGTGAAGTGTTAGAAGAAAAATCTTAAAAGAGTTTTAGTCTTTTAAAAATGTACAGAGTTTATGTGTCCGAGCTAAGACCTCTTACTTTTTCATGAGAAATGATTTGCCGGAGCGCGACGGTGCGAGGCAAAAGAAATCCGCCAGCAGGCGGATATTTTGGTCATTTCGATGAAAAAGCTAAAAAGAAAACGAGATATTTGTATAAAGACGTGTTTCCTGCACAAATCACAACCTCTTAACAAAATAGTTTGTTTGTGTTATAATGTGCATATTCATCCAATCGGGCAAATCAGGATTTGGACACCTGAGCATTACTTTCGAGCATACCCTGACGCGTGCAAAATCTTAGCACTTCGGAGAAAAATAATGTGGCACGAGTAAATGTTTATTAAAAATACTGTAATTAGTAATTAGTTGTTAATAATTAGTGCTGTAAGCACTTTTTGCATTATGACCAATTGCTACTTACCACTAACTAATTACCATTATGTCAATCAACATAGATGCACTTAAAAAAGCAGGTCTTCAGTACGGATACTCTCGTACACGTCGTCACCCAACAGTTAAGCCTTTCATTGAAGGAACTGCAAATGGAACAGACTTTATTAAACTTGAAACAACAAAGACACAACTTGAAGAAGCTGCGGTTTATCTAAAGAGTCTTGCTCGGTCAGGAAAAACTATTCTTTTTGTTGGAGTAAAGCCAGAAATCCGCCAGGTGATTAAAGAAGTAGCTCTTTCAGTAAATGCTCCATACATTACTGAACGTTTTATCGGAGGTACACTTACTAACTTCCCTCAAATGAAGAAGCGTATTGAAAAGCTTCACGATCTTCTTAAGAAGAAAGAAACAGGAGAGCTTTCTGTTTATACCAAGAAAGAACAGCTCCTTATTCAGCGTGATATTGATAGATTGGATCGTGACTTCGGTGGTATTTCTTCACTTACTAACATCCCTCATGTGATTGTTGTTATTGATCCTCGCCATGAAGCGATGTGTGTTAAGGAGGCAAACCATCTCCACATTCCTGTGGTTGCACTTCTTAATACCGACTGTACAATGGAAGGTATTGATTACCCAATTGTTGGTAATGATGGATCGGTTGCCGCAGTACGTTTTGTTCTCGAAACAATTAAGCAGGCGGTACAGGTAGAGGCATAGTTTTTACTGACAGGATTTGCTAGTAGCTATTTACTCATTAACTATATAACTTACACTATGGACACTATTAAAGAACTTCGTGAGGAAACAGGGCTTTCTTTTGCTCAGATTAAAAAAGCTCTTGATGAAGCACAGGGAGATAAGGAAAAAGCTCGTGCGATTTTAGCTACATACAGTGAAGCGTCTGCTTCTAAGAAAGCTGACAGAGAAATTACTGCTGGGGTAGTAGCTTCATATGTACACGGAACAGGTACTATCGGAGTTCTTCTTGAGCTCGGATGTGAGACAGATTTCGTTGCAAAGAACGAAGAGTTCGTTCAGCTTGCTAAAGATCTCGCAATGCATGTGTGTGCTATGGCACCAACTTCAGTTAATAATGAAGACGGTCTTGGTGAAGAATCGGCTCTCCTTAATCAGGCGTTTATCAAGAACCCTGACATGACTGTTAAGCAACGTCTTGAAGGTGCTATTCAGAAGTTTGGAGAAAACACTCAGGTGGCTCGCTTTGTTCGCTACAGTATTTAGTTTCTAAGAGAAGGTAAAAAACTTCTCTCTACCAAAACAGTATGCTCATATTATCCTTTATCCTTCTTGGAACACTTTTCCTTTTGATTGGAATTGGGATACTTCTTCTACAAGATTACAGAATCAAGAAGGGGGTGATAGTTGTAGACGAAGACTATAATGGTCCTGAGCAGGTTTCTGTCACCGTTCACACTATTATTCGTTTTTTCTTAAAACAGAGTGTTCATTTTAGAAAATTCTGTACACAGTATATTTTCCATATTCTTGTGCGTTGTATGTATCACTTTGATATTCTTACAACAAAGCTATACACAAAATCACGTAATTGGTTTGTAAGAAATGCCGTAAGAAACAAAGGAACAGTTCCTCATTTTTGGGAACATTTAAAGGTGTATAAGCAGGAAATAGATCAGGAAAGAGAAGACGAAGAATCAATTAAATAAAAGCAAAAAAACTCTCACTTCTTAGTGAGAGTTTTTTGTGGATAATCATATCCTTTTTCTAAAATAGCTCTCTAAATAAGGTTTTTGTAAAAGGTGACAATCTCTAGCGATTATGCTAGAATTGATAGCACATTTCTTAGTAAAAGTAAGCTTACTTTGAATATTTTGTGTATAAAAAAAGTAAGCCAGAATAGCTCAGTTGGTAGAGCAACGGTTTTGTAAACCGTAGGTCCTCGGTTCGAGCCCGAGTTCTGGCTCCCTTACAACAACTCGCCTTACGAATGCTTAAGAGTTACATCATAAAAGCATGTTGTTGAGGAGTCATTATGTTTGATACAAAAAAATATCTCTTTACGTTTTTTCTTACCTGTGCACTTTTTGTGACAGCTTTTTTTGCTTCAACTTTTTTTTCTGATAAACGTGTTGAAAGTGTGAAGTCTATTCAAGATACTATCGCGATCGACATTCTCTCAAGCGAGACACAGTTTGATCTCCTTAAGGAGGTGTCGTGTCAAAATGTTGGAGCTTCAATGCTCTCTCTTGAGCTTAGTGCTCTCGGGGATAAGCTTTCCCATACAGAAAATGAACGAGGGGAAGATGATGCGGATGTAATCTACCTGAAGAAGTATTACTCACTTCTTCAGGTAAAAGATTACCTTCTTTCAAAGAAGCTTGCTGAGAAATGTGGAGATATGAATAAATCTGTTTCAATTATTTACTTCTACTCAAACAAGGGAGACTGCATCGACTGTCAGAAAGAAGGGTACGTGCTCACGCGTCTTAAACAAAAGTATCCAGAGCTTCGTGTCTATTCATTTGATTACAATCTCGATCTCTCGGCAATTGATTCACTAAAAGCGATTTATCGCGCAGACGGCGAACTTCCGGCTCTTATTATTGAAGATAAGCTCTATACAGGGTATAAATCAATCGAAGACCTTGAAAAACTTCTCCCCGATACGTTGAAGGAGGTGGCAACTTCAACAAGTGCAACAACAACACTTAAGAAAAAATAATCTAAAGCTATGATTGAATACGTTTTACAGGCTTTGATGTACCCGTTCCTGTTTCTCTCTATTTTTTTTCAGATTCTTCTCTTGGTTTCTTTTTTTGAAAATAAAAGAAAAATTAAAGATGAAGAGTCGCTTGAAATAACTCATTATCCAACAGTCACTATTGCGGTTCCTTGTTGGAATGAAGAAAAAACTCTTGCTGCCACACTTGATTCACTTCTTGTACTTAATTATCCAAAAGATAAACTTTCGATTATCGTTGTGAATGATGGAAGTAAAGATTATACTAAGAAAATTGCTGACAGGTATGCTTCGCAACATCCGGAAGTTATCACTTCGATCACTAAAGAAAATGGTGGCAAACATACTGCTGTTAACTTAGCGCTTGAAATGTCGAAGTCAGACTTTTTTGGATGTCTTGATGCAGATTCTTTTGTTGACAGAGATGCACTCCGCACTATTGTAGCTTATTTTGAGCACCATAAAGAAGCAAAAGCGGTGACTCCGTGTATTCATATCCGTTCTCCAAAAACAATTATTCAACGACTTCAGGCTGTTGAATATTTAATGGGTGTATTTCTTCGAAAAGCTTTTGGTCAACTTGATGCAATTCAAGTAACCCCTGGCCCTTTTTCTATTTTTAAGCGAGAAGTATTTGCTGTGATCGGTGGATACAGAAAAGCACATAATACTGAAGATTATGAAATTACACTTCGTATGCATAAGCATCATTTTAAAATAATGAATTCCCATAAAGCACTTGTGTATACGGTTGGTCCTGCGACATTTCGTGGTTACTTTTATCAACGTTTACGTTGGGCGAGGGGGTTCTTAGAAAATTCTCTTGATTATCGTGAACTCTTTTTCAAAAAAGAATACGGAAATTTTGGAATGTTTACCCTTCCAATGGCATTTCTCTTTGTGTTTTATGGTCTCTATGCCGCACTCTACTCGCTATATCTTCTTATTTCTCATTACATAGAAGTGGTAACACGATGGATGTCAGTTGGTATTCATCCAGAAATTCCTACGTTTGATTTATTCTATTTTAATACAACGATTATGTCGTTTATTGTTATGGTAATGCTTGCAATGTTTTTGTTTACTATTTATCTTGGAACTGTTTTGTCTGACGATAAACAAGAGATATACCACAATTTTCCAATTTTCTTTTTCCTGTATCCGATGATAGTGCCACTCTACCTTGCTCGCGCAGTATTTGATACGTTTACAAAGCGTAAAAATGTGTGGGTGCTTCAAGACACAAAAAGATAGTTGTCCTTCTTTAAAGAAATTTGCTACCATAGAAATATATGAACACTTCTTCTGGACACCTTCACCCAATAACGCTTGCAAGTGCAAAAATTTCAGACATCTTCTCTCGTTTAGGGTTTGATACTGTAGATGGTCCAGAGCTTGAAGATGAGTGGCATAATTTTGACGCGCTCAACGTGCCACACGATCATCCTGCGCGAGACATGCAGGACACCTTTTGGATTAAGGATGCAACCACAAGCACAAAGCATGGTGATACTGTTGGGTATGTACTTCGAACACATACAAGTAATATGCAAATACGTGCTATGGAAAAACATGTAAAGGAAGGGGGAAAGTTTCCTCTTGCGATATGTTGTCCTGGAAAAGTATTTCGTAACGAAGCGACGGACGCAACGCATGAAGCGCAGTTTCATCAAGTAGAAATGTTATATGTTGGAAAAGACGCGTCACTTTCTATGATGATTGGAGTGATTGAAAAATTCTTTTCAGATTTTTTTGGAAGCAATCTCACTATTCGTCTTCGCTCAAGTTATTTTCCTTTTGTTGAGCCGGGAAATGAGGTAGACATGCAGTGTTTTAAATGTGTCGGGAAAGGGTGTTCACTTTGTAAGCAAACAGGTTGGATAGAAATTGGCGGCGCAGGAATGGTACACCCTAAAGTACTTGAAGCAGGGGGCATAAATCCGCGTGAGTATAAGGGGTTTGCTTTTGGATGCGGAATTGATCGCATGATTATGCTGAAGTATGGAATTGATGACATACGACTTTTGTATAACGGTGATCTTCGTCTTGTAAATCAGTTTTAAACTTAAAATCACTTCATCTACTTTGTCGAGCGAGAAGTTTTGTCAGTCGCCGTAGCTTTAACTACGTCTTCCTCCAAAACTTCTCGCTCTTCGCGTATCTAAAGCAATTTTAAGCATAAAACATTTGCTTAAGCTGATTATGGAAATACTAAAGTCTTTTTATGGTGTAGTGTACATAAAAGCTCCATTGTGTTAGTCTTCCGAAAGAGTGTTCATATTTCGAAAGGGTTCGCAATGGAAATACTACGCTTCTGTGTTCCAGCTTTTGATTCTAGTCTTTACGAACGGAATCCGTTGGTTGAGTGTCTCGCTCCTTTTTCTGTTAAGCCGCTACCGGACGCTAGGTTTGATCTTTCTTTCGTGGAGATTGATTACGATGCAGTGTGTGAAGAAGTTGGAAACACTGTTGCATGTTTTGCTGTTGCTCCACTCAGGTCTCCGGTTCTTCTCTTTCATGCGATCGCACAAGGTTGTTTCCCGAAAGATCGCCCAGTGTGCTCTTTTTGGGGAATTGAAAAAGGGGAAAACAGGCTTCCTTATCATGGGTGGCTTAAAAAAGAGCCTGGGAAAGATCTTGTCTACGAGGAGGTTGTTTTTGGTAACTATATCCCGAGTGGGTACTATGTTGCCTGCTATAAGGCGAAAAAATGTTGATTCTTTGCGCGCATTTTTATGCGCGCGAATTCTTTTACGCCTTTTTTTTGTATTGTGCTAGAAACTCTCTCTAAAATAGGGTATGATAAAAAGATAGTATGAAATTTTCAAAAGCCTGGCTACAAGAGTATATTAATGAACAGCTTCCAGATGATGGAACGATAGTAAGCGCACTTAACAGAAAAGCTTTTGAAGTAGAAGAGGTTGTCATTCGAGAAGATGATACGATTTTTGATATTAAAGTACTTCCTAACCGTGCTCACGATGCATTAGGCCATCATGGTATGGCATACGAACTGTGTGCGTCGCTCGCTCTTACATTTAAGAAAGAAAAAGATATTGTAGAGGATCTTAGTTATATAAATGGAAATATTCCTAAAGTTGCTGTAAATGTGGTAGACACTGCCGCATGTACACGATTTATGTCAGTACAGATTGATGGAGTACAAGTCGGCGAAAGTCCTCTTTGGCTTAAGAAAAAATTAGAAGCGATAGGTCAGCGAAGTATTAATAATATAGTTGATATAACTAACTATGTTCAGTTTGCGTTAAATAAGCCGATGCATGCATATGATGCTCGTGCTATTAAAGGGGCGCTTACAGTACGCTTCGCAAAAGAGGGGGAGACACTTGTAACGCTTGACGATAAAGAGCTTACTTTAGATGATGTAACGCTTGTTATTGCAGATGATGAGAAAGTGCTTGGTCTTGCTGGTATTAAAGGTGGAAAGTATTCTGGTATTAATGAAACCACTACTTCTGTTATTTTGGAAAGTGCAAATTTCAACCCGACGCTTATCAGAAAAACAGCTGAAAAATACGGACTCAAAACCGATGCCTCTAAACGTTTTGAAAATGGGATTGCAAACAATCTCATCATTGAAGGGCTTCATATGACAGCAAATACTATTCATGCACTTTTTCCTGCTGCAAAAAAAGGTGAAGTAACTGATGTGTACCCAAAGAAAGATGTGCCGTATTATGTAGGTATTTCTCTTAATGAAGTAAATAGTATTTTGGGCTCTTCATACGATGAAGTAACTATTGAAACAACGCTTGCGCAACTTTCATTTCCGTACGAAATACTTACTCCGCGTGAGTACATAGAAAATCTCTATGGAACACTTTTAGGTGCTGGATACAAGAATCCTTCAAGTATGCGAGAGGATGCTCCGCACGTATTTAGTTGTTCATCGCTTGTAAGTTATCTCTATAAGGGGGTGTGGATGCCAAGCCTGTCTATTGATAAGTATGTGTTTACTGAGCGTATAGAGGAAGAAGATAGAAAGTTTGGTGATCTTATTTTTGCAAATACAGGTGAAGGGAAGATTCGTTTTGAAACAGTTGAATTCTTGAAGGGAACTCAAGTGCCAGCTGGAGTAGATCATGTTGGTATCTATGTTGGTAACGATGAAGTGGTACATGCAACAAAAGTAAAAGGTATGGTGGTCAAAGAAACGTTTAGTGATTTTAAAGTGGGGCGTAGTATTACGGGGTGGGGGAGAGTACTTCCAGACTTAGAGGAGAAGCGTTATGTGGTACGCGTACCGTCAGTGCGCCTTGATATTCGTATCAAAGAAGATCTTGCTGAAGAAATTGGCCGTATTATTGGTTATGAGACATTACCTAAGACGTTACCACAACTTGTTCGTACCGGACTTCTTCATAAACGTGCATATTATGAAAATAAAATACGAGAGATCTTGGTTGCTGAAGGTTTTTCTGAAGTGATTACCTACACCTTTGGAAATAGCGGAGTGGTTCGTCTTAAAAAAGGGTTGGCAGGAGATAAAGAGCTTCTCAGAGATTCTCTCTCTCATGGTCTCCTTGAGTCATATACAAAAAATCTTTACAATGCTCCACTTATTGGAATTACCACAGTAAAGATGTTTGAATTTGGAAATGTTTTTAAAGAAGGAAGTGAGCTACGTGAGCTTGGTATCGTGTTTGATGATGGAGGTAAAAAAACTAATTTTGCACAAGAGGTTGAGGGTATTTTCTCAAAACTTGCAGAAGCGCTTACTCTTTCTTCAATTGAGTACACCACTGCTTCGGTAAAACCGTATACTGCTATAATTAATTTTGATAAGCTTATCAGCTCTCTTTCGGAAAAAGACGAATATCTCCCACTCTCCGTCGCCTCATCTCTTTCTTCATATACTCCAGTTTCAGCATATCCATTTATTGTTCGTGATATTGCGCTTTGGACTCCGGAAGGGACATCGTGGGAAGCTGTAGAACAGAAACTTCTTAGTGAAAAAGATGTACGTATTGTACGGGTGCAGTGTTTTGATACGTTCACAAAAACATTTGAAGATGGCACCAAGAAGACCTCGTATGCATTTCGTCTTGTGATTCAGTCATACGAAGCAACACTTACCGATGAAGAAGCAAACGCTATTGCTAAAGTTGTGTACGATAAAGCAGTAAGTGCTGGATATGAGATACGATAGTCTATGAAAGTACCTGTACCGTATTACTCTCAATTTATTGATGTTGCGGATTCTTTTTGGATGATTCGTGCATGTGGCGCAGCAACTCTTAAAATGGTTGCTGAGTATTATGAAGTCAAAACACCAGATCTTCTAGTTCTTTGTAATGAAGCAAAAGAAAGAAACGGTTATCACATGACTAATGGATGGGTGCATGACTACCTTGTTACAAAAGCTAAAGAGCTTGGCCTAGAAGCGTCTCGTAAAGAAGGGGTCACTTCATTTGAAGAGATTAAAGAAGTGCTTTTACAAGGTGCGCCAGTCATTGTTTCTGTGGAAAAGCGAGTACTTGAACAGGCGCGGTTCCACCTCATTGTGCTTGTTGGATATGAGGACGGTATGATTTTTTATCACGAATCAGAATCAACCGATAAAGAGCGCGGTATGAATAGAAGCTGTAGTGAGACTATTTTTATGGAATATTTTAGAGGAAAAGCAATTTTTATAACTAAGTAATAAGCATGCAATTAAAAGAGTATTCACATGTGCACTGTATTGGAGTTGGGGGTATTGGGATATCTGCGATCGCCAGACTCTTTTTGTCATTAGGTAAAAAAGTGTCAGGCTCTGATGGTGCTACTTCAAGAATTACTGAAGATATACAAAAAGAAGGAGTAACTTTTTTCTTGGGTCACAGAAAAGAACATATAGAGGAGAGCGTTGATCTTGTTATCTATACAATTGCAGTAAGCGAAGATAATGAAGAGCTTATGGAGGCTCGCAGAAAAGGTCTTCGTGTGCTTAGTTACCCTGAAGCTCTTGGTAAAATTACAAAAGAGTACACAACAATTGCAGTATGTGGTACTCACGGAAAAACGACGACAACAGCAATGATCGCAAGTATGCTTAAAGCTTGTGGTAAAAATCCAACAGTCATCGTTGGAAGTCTTCTTTCAGATGGTGGGAGTAATTTTGTACAAGGGGATAGTGATTACTTAGTAGTAGAAGCTTGCGAGTACCGTAGAAGTTTCCTTAATCTTCATCCGAAGTTTGTTGTTGTGACAAATATCGATGCAGACCACCTTGATTACTATAAAGATATTGATGATATCAAAAGTGCATTTCAGGAATTTGTCGACAAGCTTCCAGAAAATGGAAAAATTATTAGTCATGAAGATGTTGAATTTGAAGGAGGACATATCCATTACACAACAGAAGGGCTTGATAGGTCTAAGATTACACTTTCCGTATTAGGTGCTCACAACAAAGAAAATGCAGCTCTGGCACTTACCTTAGGAGAAGCGCTAGGTCTTCCGCTTGAAGAAGCGTATAAAGGCTTGCTTACCTTTAGGGGTACATGGCGACGTCTTGAATATAAAGGTGTTTGGCATGATGTTGCCTTGTATGATGACTACGGACATCACCCAGCAGAAATTAAAGCAACACTGCAAGCTCTTCGTGAAAAGTATCCGGAAGAAAAATATAAAATTATCGCAGTATTTCAGCCACATCTTTTTTCAAGAACCAAAGAACATTTAGAGGAGTGGGTCGAATCATTTGAAGATGCTACAACGGTATGTGTGTTGCCTATTTATGCAGCACGAGAAAAAGATGATGGAAGTATTTCTTCAGAAGATGTGGTAGAAAAGATGCATAATGCGGTATGCATGCAATCATTTGATGAAGTTAAAGACTACGTTCTTAAAAATCCCCATTACAATACTGTTCTTATTACTATTGGTGCAGGAAATGTTACAGATTTACACGCAAGCCTTACTCCTGTAGTACACTAGAACTATTATGTTACGAGACCTCTATGAAGATTATTTTGAGAATAGAAAAATTACCGTAATGGGCTTGGGGCTTTTAGGTCGTGGTGTAGGAGATACCGAATTTCTTGCAAAGATGGGCGCTGAACTTATTGTTACCGAAAAAAAGACAAAAGAAGAGCTTGCTCCTTCACTTGAAAAGCTAGCAAATTACCCAGGGATTGTATATGAATTTGGCGGACATACAGTAGCGTCATTTCAGAAAAGAGATTTCATACTAAAGTCCGCTGGAGTTCCATATGATAGTGAGCACATTGCGTACGCAAAAAGTACAGATACTCCGGTGTACATGTCAGCAGCGCTTGTAACCCAAATTGTTTCAAAGCATGTAGACGGTGTTACGATTATCGGAGTAACGGGTACTCGAGGTAAAAGCACATGCACCGAGCTCATTGCTCATATTTTACGAACAGCGGGGTACAGAGTGCATCTTGGAGGAAATGTGCGAGGGGTTGCAAACTTACCACTTCTTGAAGTGATTGAAGAGGGAGACTACCTCGTTCTTGAGCTTGATTCATGGCAATTACAAGGATTTGGCGACCTTAAGCTTAGTCCACAAATTGCAGTCTTCACAAGCTTCTTAGATGATCATATGAACTATTATCATAATGATAAAGAGCTTTATTTTGCTGACAAGGCACAGATATATCGTCACCAAGGGGAGTATGATGTACTTATTGCAAGCGCTCAAGCGCGTGATGAAATCAGTAAACGTGATCCAAAGAAAGATGTTCTCGTAGGAGAACGTAGAAAATTTGATACTCGACTTATTGGTGAGCATAATCAAGTGCTTGCATCTCTTGCGTATGAAGTAGCAGCTCAGTGTGCAGTAGAAGAAGTAGTTGTTTTATCTTCAATTGCATCATTTGCACCAGTTGAAGGACGACTTGAAGATTGTGGTATGTATAATAACGACACCGTTCGTGTTATTAATGACAATAATGCAACTACAGGAGATGCTGTTATTGCTGCGATTAAAGCGGTACAAGATGCGTACGGAAGAAAGCCAATTCTTATTTTAGGTGGTGCCGATAAAGGGTTACCGCTTACTTTACTTGAAGAAGAGGTACTTATCGGCGCAAAACATTATGTGCTTTTAGAAGGTACTGGTACGCAAAAGTTAACACTCTCTAAAGACAGTCTTTTTGAGACACTTGAAGAATGTGTGGAGCGTGCAATGTATCTAGGAGAAGAGGGGGATATTATTCTTTTTTCTCCAGGATTTGCTTCATTTTCAAAATACTTTAAAAATGAATACGAGAGAAATGATACGTTTAAAAAGAGTATTGAAAAGTACAAAGTGATGTAGTGCTTATGGAAAAGGGAAAAGAAAAAGCCCGACGTCTACGACGTCGGGCATGTGCGCATTTTATTCGGGCCTAGCACATCAAGACCCCCTAAAGTGTACGCTTTCGTTCTTGGGAGGGTGTTGTCCCAGGAGCTACTCACATATTCATTATATCATCTATGTAATTTTTGTCAAGTGTCTGTGGATAGCAAAAATATGCTATAATTATAAGACTTAATTTACACAACTATGGCTACAAACCAAGAAAAATCTTCTGCGAAAAAAGGGACATACGATGCAAGCTCGATTCAAGTACTTGAAGGGCTTGAGCCGGTACGAAAGCGACCGGGGATGTACATCGGTTCTACGGGGCCTGATGGACTTCACCACCTTATTTGGGAAATTTTCGATAACTCTCGTGACGAAGCGATGAACGGACATGCTGATCGTGTTGAAGTTGCTCTTCTTCCAGATGGCTATGTACGTGTAGTAGATAACGGTCGTGGTATCCCGACAGACATTCATCCAAAGACAAAGGTGTCAGCGCTTGAAACCATTATGTGTACACTTCACGCCGGAGGAAAGTTCGGTGGGGACGGGTATAACGTCTCAGGAGGTCTTCACGGAGTGGGAGCATCAGTTGTAAACGCGCTTTCTATTCACACAAAAGTAGAGGTACACCACGATGGAGGCCTTTTTATGCAGGAGTACAAGCAGGGTATTAAAAAAGCTCCTGTGAAGCAGATTGGAAAAAGTAAGTTTAGTGGAACTATTGTTTCTTTTAAGCCAGATGCAGAAATCTTTAAAGAAGGAACTGAGTTTACTTGGGAAAGAGTGGTTACTCATCTTCGTCAGCAGGCGTACCTTGTAAAAGGACTTCGTATTCATGTAATTGATGCGCGAAAATATGAAGGTAAGATGGAGCTTGATGGTGAAACCTATCTTACTGATTTAGGGTACGAGCAACCTAGTCAGTCTTTCTATTTTGAAGGAGGACTCAAGTCGCTTGTTAAGCACTATAATGAATTTGCAAAACCGATTCACAAAACTATTTTTTATGTTGAAAAACAAGAAGAGCTTGTTGGTGTAGAAATTGCACTTCAGTATATCGACGATCTTTCTACAAAGATTGCAGGGTACGCAAACAACATTCATACCCCAGAAGGAGGAACTCATGTAACAGGATTTAAAACTTCGCTTACTCGTCTTATTAACACTTATGCACGTAAAGCGGGTATCCTTAAAGAAAAAGATGAAAATCTTACAGGGGATGATGTGCTCGAAGGGCTCACGGTGGTTATCTCGGTAAAGCTCCGTGAAATTCAGTTTGAAGGACAAACAAAAGCAAAGCTTGGAAGTATGGAAGCGCAGGGGGCAGTAGCGACAGTGTTCTCTGACGCTTTTTCAATGTTCCTAGAAGAAAATCCAGATGATGCAAAAGAAATTGTAAATAAAGGACTTCTTGCACTTCGTGCTCGTAAAGCTGCGAAAGCTGCAAAAGATTCTGTGCTTCGTAAAGGTGCCCTTGAAGGATTTTCTCTTCCTGGAAAACTTGCTGACTGTCAGACAAATGACCCAACAGAATCTGAGCTCTTCATAGTGGAGGGAGACTCTGCGGGAGGTTCGGCTAAGATGGGGCGTGATCGTCGCACCCAAGCTATTTTACCTCTTCGAGGAAAGATTCTTAACGTTGAACGTGCTCGTCTCGATAAGATGCTTGGAAGTGAACAGGTGAAAAATCTCGTACTTGCAATGGGGGCCGCAATTGGAGATACTTTTGATCTTAGTAAAGTGCGTTACCATAAGCTTATTATTGCAACTGATGCGGACGTTGACGGTGCGCACATTAGAACACTTCTCCTTACTTTCTTTTTCCGCTACTATCGTCCTATTATTGAAGCGGGGTATGTATATATTGCACAACCTCCTTTGTATAAAATTACACACAACAAACAGGTTCGTTACGCTTACTCAGATCTAGAGCGTGACGCAATATACCAGGATCTTGGTTTTAAGAAAGAAGAAATTGAAAATGTAGATATTACCGAAACGCAAGAAGGTGAAAAAGGTGATGAGGAAAATGAGGAAACTGTTGTACAAAAGAAATCAAAACTTCCGCCAACACAGCGTTACAAAGGTCTTGGAGAAATGAACCCAGATGAACTTAAAGAGACTACTATGGATCCAAAGAACCGCACCCTTAAGGTTGTTTCTATTGATGAAGCAGAAGAAGCAGATAAGATTTTTGAAATGCTTATGGGAAGTGAAGTTGGTCCACGTAAGAGTTTTATTCAAACATACGCAAAGCATGCAAACTTGGATATTTAATTACATAGAGTATCTACAGGTATACAAGAAAACCACATCATAGAGATGCGGTTTTCTTGTATACTGACAATAAATATATATGCATGTTCCATCTCCGGAAAGAAAAACATATTACGATCATTACGAAAGAGACGCTCAAGGCAATTTGATTGTTTCAGAAAATAACAGAGAAAAAGATATCGCATTCTTTTTTTATAAAGCAGACGATATTTTAAGGGAAGCTTCTGTTTTTATTGAAAGCTCTCTACTTTCTGAACAGTTGCAACAAAAAGCGTTTACGCTCCTTAATCAAGAGCTTTCAAAGCTTAAAGAGGAAGCCTCTAGTAAGGCTCGTTCTGATCGAGATAAACATCAAATTAGATACGGTGTTATATACGCATTTGAGACTGTAAGAAGAAATTTAAAAGAAGAAGGAAATGAAGAAATGGAAAAAGAGTGGAAAGCGGTGCAGTATGCTATAGCAGAAAGTATTTTACATATGACACAAGGAGATGTAATTTTTTCTTTTTTGCAAGAACAAATACGAAAACATCAAGAAAAAAAGAAGCGATAATGGGTCTAGCTTTTTTAAAATAGTGTGGTAGTATGCAGATATCGGTTTGTTCTTTAATTACAAGGAGATTCTATGCCTCTTCTCGGTATTGTTGGTGATGATGATGGCTCTCTTCGGTTAACGATTGAAGAAGTGCAGCGTACAGGGGTTGTTGCAGAAGGGTTCAGGCTTGTTGGTATTTCTACTTCCATGCTTGGTTGTGGTGCTGGACACCCACCTCCCGAGCATCAGCCAAATGACCCTGTTTGTTCAGGCTCTCCTTGGCGGCCTCACTCTCAGGAACTTCATGAAGACGAATAAAAAAACTTGAAAAATAGAAAAAAAGGGGGGGAGCCTTATAATAAGACTCCTTCTTTTGCTTTTTAGCAAGTAGGGATGTTCTTTTTGAAAAAAATCTTCAAGGAAGTAGCGCTTTTCCTCGAGGCGATGTCTCGTACTCTGCCCATAAACCAATCCAAGTAAAGGAGTGAAATTAAGATGAGTCAGTCTAATGATGTTGTACCAGAAAGAGGTGGCACGCTGCCTCCTCGAGCAGAGCAGCGTCCTTCCTTTGACCTGCACAGCTCTTCGTGGGTGTTCCATCAGCCGATGGGGCATTTGCCGCGAACACTCAACACAGCCGGAGCTGAAAGCTTTGAAGCTCTTCATCTCGGTCAGCAACTGCTTAACCATGAGCAGTAGACAAAACCACAGCGATTTGTCGCTGTGGTTTTTCTATAACTTATTTTTTATTGTTTATTTCTTCCGTAAAACGAGCAATGAGTTCTTCCTCTGTGAGCTGACCAACTTGTCCATGATCACGAGATTCAAGAGTTACTTTTCCCGCTTCAACATCTTTATCCCCAATAACAAGCCAGTATGGAGTTTTCATTTCTTTGTGGTAACGCACCTTTTTACCAAGACCATCCTTACTGTCATCAAGTTCCACACGCATTCCAGAAGCTTTTAATTTTTGTACAAACGTTTGTGCGTACTCGTGATGTTTTTCATTTATCGGAAGCACTGCAATTTGAGTAGGGGAAAGCCATAGTGGGAAATTTCCTGCAACGTGTTCAATGTACACAGAGAGGAATCGCTCAAGTGATCCTGCGATTGCGCAGTGAATCATGACAGGCATCTCACGCTTACCTTCTTCGTTTACATATTCAAGTTCAAAGTTTGTTGGCTGTACAAAATCAAGCTGAATGGTCCCCACTTGATGACTTCTTCCGATCGCATCTTTAGCCATGAAGTCAATTTTTGGTCCATAAAATGCAGCCTCTCCTTCGCCATCTACCCACTTACCTGCTGCTCTTTCTTCAAGGAGGTCTTTAATTGCTCCTTCTGCTTTCTCCCAAAGCTCAATGTTTCCTTTGTATTTAGGATCGTCATTTCTGCGTGAAAAGCGTGGAGTAAGTTCATTAAATCCGAACGCTGAATAAAAGTCAGTAATAAGATCCCATACCGCACCCATCTCTTCCTTGAGTTGTGATTCACGGCAAAATACATGAGCATCATCTTGAGTAATAGAAAGCACACGAGAAAGTCCAGCGAGTTCACCTGATTGTTCGTCGCGATACACCATGGTGGTTTCACTAAAGCGAATTGGAAGCTCTTTATATGAACGAAGCTCACTTGAGTAAATTTGCGCATGGTGAGGGCAGTTCATCGGCTTCATACAGAAAGTATGACCATCACGGGTTTCGATCTTAAAAAGATCTTCAGCATATTTTTCCCAGTGACCACTTTTAATATAAAGATCCTTTTTGGTGATATGAGGAATTGCTACAGGTTGGTAGTTATATTTTGTGCGAAGATGCTGAACGTGAGTATCTATTTTTTGTCGCAGAATAGTGCCTCGAGGTGTCCAAAGAGGAAGCCCAGGACCAACGAGCTCTGAGAAAGTAAAAAGTTTTAACTGTTTTCCAAGTATTCTATGATCACGCTTCTTTGCTTCTTCAATCTGAGTAGTGTAAGCATCAAGCTCTTCTTTTGAAGAGAACGCAAGGCCGTAAATACGGGTGAGCATCGGTTTTTTTTCATCTCCTCGCCAATATGCCCCTGCAACTGAGGTAAGTTTAAATGAGTCCACTGGAATTTCTTTTGTATTTTCCACGTGAGGTCCTTCACAAAGATCAAAGAAATCCGTCCCTGTGTGGTAGAGAGTAATGCCTTCATTACTGTCTACGATTGAAGAGATTAGTTCAACTTTAAATGGATTATTTGAAAAGAGAGAAAGAGCTTTTTCTTGTGATACATTTTCTACCTTAAATTCATGGTGCTCTTTAAGGATGGTTCGCATGGTTTCTTCGAGAACAAGAAGATCTTCAGGTGTTACCTTTTTTGTACCAAAATCAACATCGTAGTAGAAGCCTGTATCAATGACAGGGCCAATTGTTGGAAGTGCCTCAGGGTAGTGTTTTTTAATTGCCATGAGGAGTACATGGGCAAGCGAGTGCCGATTTCTAAAAAGCTGTGTATTTTCTCTATTTTCCATATCTTTCTATAGTATCAGAAAACACTATATTTGTGTAAATCTTGAGATAAGTAGAAATATGCTCTTGTATTGACAAGGGGGGAGGGTTTTGTATTATTAACTATACCCAAGTCACTCAGAAGACAGTGACGATAGATGAGGGCTTGGATTAACTTAATTTGTAAATGACACCACTTTATATTCTTATTGGAATTGCTGTAGCGCTTGTGCTTGTTTTTATTGTGCTGTACAACGGACTTGTAACACTTTCACAGCGCGTTAAGGAGGCATGGTCAGACATTGAGGTGCAACTCAAGCGTCGCTATGACCTTATCCCTAACCTTGTAAATACTGTTAAGGGGTCTGCAAACTTTGAATCTGAGACACTTCAGAAAGTTGTTGAAGCTCGTTCAAAAGCAATGGGCGCAGGAACTACAAAAGAACATGCTGAAGCAGAAAATATGCTTTCAGGCACACTTAAGAGTCTTTTTGCTCTCTCAGAAAATTATCCTGATCTTAAAAGTAATCAGAACTACCTTCAGCTTCAGAATGAACTTGCTGATACTGAAAATAAGATTCAGGCTTCACGACGTTTCTACAACTCAAACGTTATGGCGTATAACACAAAGATTCAAACTATTCCTTCAAATATTGTTGCGAAGATGTTTTCTTTCACAGAAAAAGAATTCTTTGAACTTGATGAAGCTGAGCAGGCTGCTCGTAATCCTGTAGAAGTTAAGTTCTAAAAGAACTTCTTCCCATCATTACAGTATCTTATGGCTACACTTTATAGTAACCAGGCTGCAAATATTCGAAAGACATGGTTTATGATGACCGGATTTTTTATCCTCGTTATCATTATCGGGTTTACTCTTTCGTTTATTTATGGAAACCCAACACTTCTTTACGGAGCGGTTGTTCTTAGTATTCTTATGAATGTTGGAGCGTACTGGTTTTCTGACAAACTTGTGCTCTCAATGGCAAACGCTCGCCCACTCGAAAAGCGAGATGATTATCCAGAGCTTTGGAACACGCTTGAGAATCTATGTATTACAGCAGGGCTCCCAATGCCTAAGTTGTATGTTATTGATGACCCAGCGCCGAATGCTTTTGCAACAGGACGTAACAAAGATCATGCAGTGGTTGCTGTTACAACAGGACTTCTTCCTCTCTTGTCAAAATCAGAACTTGAAGGAGTGCTTGCTCACGAGCTTGCCCATATCGGTAACCGTGATATGTTACTTCAGACGGTAATTGTTGTTTTTGCGGGAATGATTTCTCTTATTGCAGATATGGCACTTCATGCTTCGATGTTTGGTGGACGAGATGAAGAGAAAAAGAATCCGCTTTTCCTTGCGCTCGGTATCCTGGCGATTGTGCTTGCACCTCTTGCTGCAATGATTATTAAGCTTGCTATTTCGCGAGAACGAGAATACTTAGCGGATGCAACTGGTGCCCTCATTACTCGTTACCCAGAAGGTCTTGCTTCTGCACTTGAAAAAATTAGCAACTTTCATCAGCCGATGAAGGTACAGAATCACGCAATTGCTCACCTTTTTATTTCTGACCCTTCAGGACTAAATGATCCATCAGAGGCGCGTCCACATGAAGAGGTGTCGTGGATTGCTAAACTCTTTATGACACACCCTCCTGTAAAAGATCGTGTTAGTAGATTATTAACTCAAAAATAACTTATGACTATTACCGCCCTTATTCTTGGAGCACTTGTTTCTTTTGTGGTGTACGTTGCTTACATTCTCATTATTTCATTTACGGTATGGATGATGATAGATGCTGCAAAGCAGGACAGGTTTTGGTGGTTGGTTCTCGTTATAGGGATCCCAATTATTGGACCAGTTGCGTACTTTATTACTGAAAAGAAACATGAATATGCAAAGATTCCTGCTCACCATGTTCATAAAAGTGAAACAGAACGTCAGCATGAAAACACTCATCATAAACACGAAGAGAATAAAGAGTCTATAATTCTTGCAGAAGGAGAAGCTAAGTAAATCAGTCTCATGGTATAATGAAAAAGAAACACACTCTGTGTTTCTTTTTCATTAAAAGGAGGATTCGCATAGTGGTCTAGTGCACTGCCTTGGAAAGGCAGCAACGGGGTAACCTGTTCGAGGGTTCAAATCCCTCATCCTCCGCATAATAAAAAACTACCCAAAACAATTATTGCAACTTTGCTTAAAGAAAGAATAAAGGAAATTAAAGGGGGTGTAGTTTTTATAAGGTGTATATTTACAATCATAATGAAACCACGGCTTGAAATAAACAAAAAAGTTTATCTATTAATAGCACCCAAGCATCTTTTCCTATAGACCTCTCAGCTTTAGAAACCTTTTTTGGAATCCCTCGTTTTGAGCATATTAAAAAAGAGCTTGATAAAAAGGGGGTTACTCTTGAAATCTACTAGTTTCTTAAAAAGATTGCTTAAATATCGGTTTGGATTTAGTATGTCAGTATATTGTTGCTCTTTTTATGGAGGTCGCCATGACTGCTCAGGATACTAAAAAATCTCGCTTTAGGACGCTTCGTGAAAAGTTAGGTCTTTCACTTTCTGATTTGAAAATTCTATTTCCAAATGTTGAACTGTTTCATCTTGAAAATTGGGACACATACGGCTCAGGTGAAAATGCTCTTGGGAGGCTCATTGAAAGAGTGTTGAGTTTTCCTACGTCCCAGATACAAAACCATCTTGGTCCAACACTTGTGATGATTTTAAATCGATACGCAGAAGCTCGTGTAAGACCGCCATTTGATGTATTTCTTGAGATATGTGAGATCATCAAAAAAGTAATACCAGATCAAAAATTGCAAGCAAGCTTTATTATTGCCTTCTCAGGGCTTCTCCTTGATGTGTATATGAAAGGAGAGGTTCAAAATGATCACAATGGCAACATGACTGGCATTGCATTTACAAAACTATAACTTAGCCAAAACCCAAGCATGCAAACGCAAGGGTTTTTTATAAAACCATCTTTACTTTCCAAATCTTTAACCGTACACTTTATGTATTATGTCAGCATTACTTAAAAAGTTCAGTTCATTATTTATAGTACTTATAGTTGTTATTGTGCTTGGTGCGTGGGCCGCGGGAAGCTACAACTCTCTTGTTCGTTCAAATGAGTCAGTTGATACACAGTGGGCGCAAGTTGAAACTCAATATCAGCGCCGCTTCGATCTTATTCCTAATCTCGTGGCATCTGTTCAAAGTTCTATGAAGCAGGAAACTGCTATCTTCACTGCTATCGCAAATGCTCGCCAAGGTTATGCTGGTGCTCGTAGTGCAGACGAGAAAGCGCAAGCAGCAGGGCAGATGGAAAGCGCGCTTGGTCGTCTTCTTATGATTACAGAAAACTATCCTGATCTTAAAAGTAATCAGAACGTACAGTCACTTATGTCTCAACTTGAAGGGACAGAAAATCGTGTCTCTGTTGAGCGTATGCGTTTTAATGATCTTGTAAAAGACTACAATATTCAAGTAAAATCTTTCCCAGGCAATCTCTTTGCAAAGATATTTGGTTTTGGAGAAAGGAAGATGTTTGAATCGGACCAGGGTGCAGCCAGTGCCCCTAAAGTGGAACTCTAAGTAGTAAAGACATGAAACAAAAGATGGTTGCGTACGTTCGGCATATATTTTTTGCTATATGCGCTATTTTCCTCACTGTTTCTTTTTCTCACGCATACGTTTCTCCTGGTAAAGCTTCTGGGTATGTGAATGACTTTGCAGGGGTTTTTACTGCGGAGCAGAAATCTTCACTTGAAAATGTTTTGTCTTTATTTAATGCAAGTTCAACAAACGAAATAAGTATCGTTACTATTAAAAGCCTAAGTGATGACTACATCGAAAACTATGCAGAAAAACTTTTTAAGGAATGGGGGATAGGTACTAAAAAGTATGACAACGGAGTGCTGCTTCTTATCGCGCTTGATGAGCGAGAAGTGCGTATTGAAGTTGGGTATGGCCTTGAAGGCACTCTTACTGATGTTGTAGCATCACAGATTATTAGGGACGACATGGCGCCGGCTTTTAAGCAGGGTGATTTTTATGGCGGAGTAACTCTTGCCACTGCTCGTATCATAGAAGTAACTCAAGGTGAGTATAAAAATATTGGTGACAAAATAGGTGTACAAAACTTTTTCTCACCACAAGATCTTTTAATTTTTGTTGCGATACTTTTCCAATTTTTTGCAGCTATTTTTTCTCGCAGTAAAAGCTGGTGGGTAGGAGGGGTTGTCGGAGCACTTCTGGGGGCTGGGTGTACGTATTTTCAGTTATTTGGATTAACGGTCTTAACAGGAGGTTTAATAACTATTCTTCTTACACTTATTGGGCTTGGGTTTGATTACGTTGTTTCCAAGCAGTACACAGAAGCTATTAGCCGGGGGTCATCTGTTCCATGGTGGATTGGAGGGAACCGAGGAGGAAGAGGTGGAGGTTCTTCGTTTGGAGGGTTTGGTGGTGGAAGATCAGGTGGTGGTGGGGCAAGTGGTGGGTGGTAACGGTGTAACCTTTTATTTTTCCTGTAGTAACTTTCTTAAGATGGGTTTTTTTTAGTATACTGTATAGTCTATGTCTTTATTTCTTACCTTGTTGTTATTACTTATAGGCCTTGTTGTACTTGTTGTTGGGGGAGAGCTTCTTGTTAGAGGTGCTTCTTCCGTTTCAAAACAATACGGTATATCTTCTCTTGTTATAGGTCTTACTATTGTTGCTTTTGGGACATCTGCCCCAGAGCTTGTTGTTAATCTTGTTTCAGCTTTCAGTGGGAATACTGACATCGCGCTTGGGAATATTGTTGGTTCAAATATAGTAAATATATTAGTTATCTTAGGTGTGTGCGCGCTAATAGTACCTCTTCGTGTTGCGTCTACTACAACGTGGAAAGAAATACCTTTTGCTCTTCTTGCAATGGTAATGGTCTTTGTTTTTACACAAGATATATTACTAAATGGAGCAGATGTAAACATTCTTACTCGAGGGGAAGGGTTTGCTCTTATGGGTTTTTTTGCAATTTTTATGTATTACATTGTTGAACTTGCAAAAAAAGATTCAACATCAGGTGAGAATGATGAAGATATTGCTGTTTATAAAAAACCTGTTGCATTAAGTTTTATTATTGCAGGACTTGGAATGCTCTTTTTTGGTGGAAAGCTTTTTGTTGAGCAGGCTGTTGTTTTAGCTGAACTTGCTGGTCTCTCTCAAATGCTTATAGGTCTTACTATTGTTGCAATTGGAACATCTCTTCCTGAGCTTGTCACTTCTATAATTGCTGCTAGAAAAGGTGAGACTGATTTAGCTGTTGGAAATATTGTCGGATCAAATATTTTTAATGTATTTTGGATTCTTAGTGTTACTTCGGTTGTCACCCCAGTAACTGTTTCTCAGGGTGCGATTGTGGATATTCTTCTTGGGTGCGCTGTCTCGCTTCTTCTTTTACTTAGTATGTTTTTTGGTAAAAAACATCAACTTGAAAGATGGAAAGGTCTTCTTTTTATTTTTATTTATGTAGCTTACGTTGTATATCTTGTTATTCGAGGCTAAATATATGAAAGACTTTAAGCAAAAAGTTGTGGATGTTGTGCGATGTATTCCGAAAGGTTCTGTAATGACCTATAAAGAAGTTGTTGTCTCTGCAGGGAATGAAAAAGCGTATCGCGCCGTCGGAACTATTTTGTCCAGCAACAAAGATCTGACCATACCTTGCCATAGAGTAATAAAAAGTGACGGTTCATTGGGTGCGTATAATGGTTTACGTGGAAAAAGTAAAGAGGCTATTCTTGAAACAGAGGGAGTTGGTCTACGTAAAGGTAAAGTAATTATGGAATCCTGGCAGTAGGGTATGTTATTATGGATTTATAACAATGTATAAAAATATCTTAATTAGTTGGTCGATTGAATTCGGGCCAATCATTTTATTTTTCACTGCACTTCATTTTTTAGGAAGTTCTGACAAGGGGTTTATTACTTCAACGGGAATTTTTACTATAGCAACAGTGGTTGCTTTGATGGCTTCATATCTCTACGAAAGAAGGATTGCATGGTTCCCTCTGATTGCAGGGGTGTCTGTCATTTTTTTTGGTTTTATGACGGTTTGCTTTAAGGAGCCACTCTTTTTTATGCTTAAAGATACTGTTTATAATGGAGGGTTTGCTCTCTTTCTTTTAGGTGGAGTGGTTTTTAGAAAAGCCTTCCTTAAGACACTTTTTATTGCTCTTTTTGATATGAGTGACAGGGGTTGGTATATTCTTTCATTACGTTGGGGTCTTTTCTTTTTATTTCTTACTGTCACTAATGAACTTACGTGGCGCATATGGGGACAAGATGTATGGGTAGAGTATAAGTTTTGGTCCACCATTCTTACGACGGTATTTGGCTTGTATCAAATTACTCTTGCAAAGAAATACAGAAATGAAAGTGCAAGCGCATGGGGTATGCGCGTGAGACCATACAAAGAAAAAACTAACGTCTTTGGCTTTTTAAAATCAAAACAAAGTAACATATGAAAAAGCTTCCTCTAGTAGTTGCAACCTTTATTCGTCTTATGGTGCTTTCTGCGTCTATTCATATCATTGTTTTGGTTATTTATTTTTTTTACAACAAAAGATACGGTTGCGCTTAATTTTTTCTCAATAGTAGGCCTTAATTTATTTTTTCCTAATATCGCAACCTCTCGTTTTGCAGATCTTTATTCGGTCATTACTATTATCGTACTCTACCTACTTCTTCTTGTGCTTTTTCATCACAGAGGAAAGAGAGGGTAAGATTTTACAGAATATAAAAAAGTGATAGAGTGATATGGTTCTTGGTTCTTGGTTCTTGGTTCTTGGAATAAGGAGAGTCAGATGTACGCAAGTGAAATGTCGCCAGACGCGACAGAAGAAGCTTCTCAGATCTTTTGGAGATGGAAGAAAGTTAAGTCCAACATCTCAAAAATTCGTATAGGTAATCTAACGATAGAAGAGTTTAAAAGAGTGAATTCATTTCTCGATACTCACTATCAAGAGTATGAATTTAATAATAAACTCTTGAGAGAGTCGGTAAACACTGAGTTGTTGTACATGGAAAAACTCATCAAAAAATCAAAATAAATATCAAAACCGCTTTTTAGTAGAAAAGGCGGTTTTTTGTTAGTATACATAGATTATGAAAATTGCTGTTCTCGACAATCTTCGTTCTGTATACAATGTTGGGTCTATTTTTCGCACTGCAAATGCTGTCGGTATAGAAAAAATTATTCTTTGTGGTACCACACCAACACCGTTTGATACAAAAGGGGTGCCGCGTAAAGATTTTGCAAAAGTAGCTCTTGGGGCAGAAACAACACTTTCTTGGGAGTATTATGAAAATACTATAGAAGCTCTTGAGAAACTACAAAAAGAAGAAGTCTACATCATTGCCTTTGAGCAAGATGAACGTTCTGTTGATTATAAAGAAATTACTATTACTGATAAAAAAGACATTGCCTTTATTGTTGGTCCTGAAGTAACAGGTATGAGTAAAGAGGTGCTTGATTGTGCTTCTGTTATTGCAGAAATTCCAATGCTCGGCACAAAAGAATCCCTTAATGTGACCATCGCTTTTGGTATAGGGGTGTATCACATGCTTAAGTTATAGATGTGATACAATCGTAGTTACTATGACTATAACCTTACCACTTACAGAGAAAGATTTTGCTTGGGTAAAAATGACAGGTGCACAAATGAAAAAAACTGCTGACCTCTATCTTCAGCATAAGAAAAAAACGTACACTGTAATTAAAAACATTCTCCCTGAAGAACGCACCTTCGAAAATACCGTATACGCACTTGAAACATGTGATGATATTTTTGATGACTTTTTCAGTAAAATGGGACTTCTCTCTGAAGTGTCTCCAAAAAAAGAAGTACGTGAACATGCTCACGGGGTAGCAACTATTCTTTCAGATAAGCTTGTCGATATAGAGTACGATAGAGATTTGTATATTGCTCTTGTTGAGTACTATGAAGGAAATTTTTTTGATGAAAAGAAAAAACTTCGTAAAGAAGATATAAAACTTGTTGAAGATACGCTTCGTGAGTATAAACGTATGGGCTTTGATCTTGCTACTGAAAAGCAAAAGAAGCTAAAACTACTTCTTAAAAAAGTTTCAAAGTTATCGATTGCTTTCCGTAAAAATATTAACGACTATCAGGATTATATTCTTTGTACACAAGAAGAGTTAAGCGGTCTTTCAGAGCGTTTTGTAGCATCTCTTCCAAAACATGCTGATGGTAGATATATTGTTTCTCTACAATACCCGCACATTTTTCCATTTATGGCTGAAGCAGAAAGTCGTACAAAGCGTAAAGAGCTTGCTTTGAAGAATTTGAAAAAAGGGGGAACTAAAAATCTTAAAGTGATTGAAGAGATTGTGAAGCTTCGTCATGAGATTGCAACGATTTTAGGATATAAACACCACGCTGATTTTCGTACCGAAAATCGTATGGCAAAAACAGCTCGACAAGTTAAGGAGTTTCAAAATAATCTCCTTAAGGAACTTGCTCCGCAAGCAAAAAAAGATGTACAGATGTTAAAGTCCCATGCAAAATCGCTTGGTATTACTACGCTTGAGCACTATGATGTTGGATATGTTGCAACATCACTTAAGAAAAAGTTATATGACTTAGATCCAGAAACCGTTCGTAGCTATTTCCCACTTGAGCATGTAAAGAAAGAATTGTTTACGCTAGCAGAGAATCTTTTTAGTATTAGTATTAAAGAAATTCAGTTACCTGTATGGCATAAAGATGTGCAGGTATACCAGATTAACGATAGAGACGAAGACGGTAAAGAAAGTGTGCTTATTGGGTACTTTGCAATGGATCTTTTTCCTCGCGAAGGAAAGTTTGGTCACGCGGCAATGTTTGATGTGGTGGTGCCTCATGAGCTTCACTATAAAAAAGAAGATTATAAAGCACCGTTTTCGGTTATGGTGTGTAACTTTGCAACACCAACAAAAAAAGTTCCTTCACTGTTACCTCTCTCTGATGTTGAAACTATATTCCATGAGTTTGGCCATCTTCTCCACATGACGCTCTCCAAGGCACGAATCGCTTCACAAGCTGGAGCAAATGTTGCGTGGGATTTTGTGGAGACTCCTTCGCAGATTATGGAAAACTGGGTATGGGAAAAAGCCACTCTTAAGAAGTTTGGAAAGCAGTATATAACGGGTGAGGCACTGCCTGATGAAATGATTGAAAGAATTATTAAAGGAAAACGTTTCCAAAGTGCGTACTTTTATGTTCGTCAACTTATTCAAGGAAAAATTGATCTTGAAATGCACACAGGAAAAGTGAAAGATGCAAAAAAAGCATACAGGGATATGAATAAAAAACACTTCTCCCTTGAGCTTCCGGAAAAAGAAACGCTTTTCCCTGCCGGATTTGGTCATCTTGTTGGATATGATGCTGGATACTACTCGTACCTTTGGGCGCTAGTGTACGCATGTGATGCATATCAGTCATTTAAGACAAAAGGTAATAAAGATCCGCTCACTAATACAGTTATTGGTAAAAAATGGCGCAAAGAAGTGCTTGAGAAAGGGTCTTCAGAAGAAGAAGAGGTACTTATTAAAAAATTCTTAGGACGTGTTCCAAATAGTAAAGCCTTTCTTAGGGAAGTTGTCGGGTAGACATAGTTTTCCTCTGATGTGTTAGTATCAAGGAAGTTCTTTCATGAAAGGAGGGGGTATGTCTACTGCGACGAAGTTTTTTGCTTTAAGCATGATGCTCAATATCGTCTTTCTTGTGCTTTTGATGGCAACAAGTGGGCGAATCCGTTCATTTTTTGGGAAACTTTTTGGACTCAATTTTCTTCTTGGTATTTTGTTTGCCGGACTCATGCAAAAAGGATTCTAAAATAGCTTGTAAAAAAAGAAGAGGATAGCACCTCTTCTTTTGTTTTTTGTTGTATAAAAAAAGAGCATATGGAATGCTCTTCTAGGTGTTGGTCTGAAACCGAGGAAGGAATAACGGTTTGACTAAGGCGGTAACCTTTTGTCTTACGCTTGGCGGTTTTTGGGGTTACCAACTGCCACCCTCCTGGTTCCAGATTTTTATTATAAAAAATAGGATTGTTTTGTGCAAGTTTTTACTGTGGTTGTCTTTGTCTTTCGTATTAGGTAGTATAAAAGTAGTTCTGCACTTTTATTTGAAAGGTTCGCATCATGAAAGCGCTTACCGTTGCTGAAACATCGTGGATTCTTGCGGAGCAAATTCAACGTCCTGATATCTCTTTTTTGACATATGAACAGGGTGTTTGGCTAAAGAAAGAGGAAGACTTCCTTAAAAGGCGTGTGGCAGCAGGAGTAGGTATTGATACCTCTGTGATATTCCATCGCCTGGTTGCGTTCCTTCGTCTTATGAATCAGGGTGTGCCAAACAAAATTGCATACAAAACAGTTTTTGGTCCGGATATTCACGATGAGCATAATCATGAAGACCTCACACTTGATTATGACGATGGTTTTGAGGGAGTTACTTTTTTTGCGGTTATGCCAAGAGCCCTTCAGGTGCTTAACCCCCTTCAAGAGCGTGTGCGTCGCAAGGAGGACTTGATTATTCCTTCTGATTGGCTTAACTGGACATGGGAAAGGAAAGGGCTCTCAAGGGTGAGCATTCAGACAGCGGATACACTCCCATCTTGGGTTGATCTTGTTAAAGTGTATGGAGGGGTTGCAAAAATCGTTGCTGTCATTGCTGCTTCTGGTGGAGATGAAATAAGAGAAGAAAAAACTCCAACGCTTGGAATTGACCTCCTTTCGCCTGAAATGCTTTTCCAAATTAAGAGACCTTCTGGTAGGAAAGGTGTGGATTTTTTCAGGCTTGGAGATCTGCTCGTCGATACACAGCATGTTCTTGATCTCGCAGAGGTTCTTTCCTTGAAGGAGTTCAGAAACACCTTTGCAAAAGCGCTCCCTTTATTTGCATCCTAGGATGCAAAAAGCACTCTGTACAGCAGGGTGCTTTTTTCTATAACAGCATACTATTTGACTGACTTCCAAAAAGTGTGCTGTTATGGTATACTTAATTCCTCAAATTATAGATTCTTTTGGCCTCTTAAAAAACAAGAAGAAGCCTCATTTAAGTAAACAAGTAGTATGCAACAAGAAATTCGAAATATCGCAATCATCGCCCACGTGGACCACGGTAAAACAACTCTTACTGACGCTCTTATGAAGCAGTGTGGGGTGGGTCAAGAAGGTCAAACTATGGACTCAAACGCCCTTGAACAAGAGCGTGGCATTACTATTACCGCCAAGAACACTTCTGTTCCTTATAAAGGAGTGAAGATTAATATTCTCGACACTCCAGGGCATGCCGATTTCGGCTCAGAGGTAGAGCGTGTGCTTCGTTCAATTGATTGCGTTCTTCTTGTTGTTGATGCTCAGGAGGGTCCTATGCCACAAACTCGCTTTGTTCTTAAGAAGTCACTTGAGCTTGGGCTTAAGCCAATTGTTGTTGTTAACAAAATTGATAAACCAGCCGCAGATCCGTCACGTGTTCACGATGAAGTATTTGAACTCTTCATGGAGCTTGGAGCAAATGATGAGCAGCTTGATTTTACTACAGTGTATGCAATTGGACGTGAAGGTGTTGCGATGAAAAATCTTGATGATGAAAGAAAAGATCTTACTCCACTTCTTGATATTATTCTTGAAAAAGTTCCAAAAGCAACAGGAGATATTAATAATGAATTTAAAGCACAGGTGTTTAACCTTGCGTACGATAACTTCCTTGGACGTATCGCTGTCTGTCGTATTTATGATGGAGTTGCTCGTGTTGGTGAAGAAATTACCGTAAAGAAAAACGGAGGCGAAATTTCAAAAGGTAAAATTACAAAAATCTTTACCTTTAATGGTATTGAGCGCGTTGATACAGAAACAGTAAGTGCGGGGGATATTGCAATGATCGCCGGGTTCTCACAAATTTACATCGGGGATACATTCGTAAAATCAGAAACCCAAGAAGCTCTTCCTGCTATTACTATTGATGAGCCTACTATTGCGCTTAACTTCCTTGTTAACGACTCTCCGTTTGCTGGAAAGGAAGGAAAGTTTGTAACAGGGCGTCAAATTCGTGACCGTCTCGAGAAGGAGCTTGAAATTAACGTTGGACTTAAGGTGGATTTTGATACAGATAAATATCTTGTATATGGTCGTGGAGAGCTTCACATTGGTGTGCTTCTTGAAACAATGCGTCGTGAAGGATATGAGCTTCAGGTTTCACAGCCGCAGGTAATTTTCCATGAAGTAAATGGTCAAAAAGAAGAGCCTTACGAAGAACTTGTTATTGACGTTCCTACAGAATCTTCAGGAGTTGTTATGGAAAAGCTTGGTCGCCGTAAAGCGATGATCACAGATATGAGTGAAAAAAATGGTATCAGTCGTATTAAGGCAGAGATTCCAACTCGTGGGCTTCTTGGGTACCGTGGAGAGTTTGTGATTGATACTAAGGGTCTTGGTATTTTATCTGCTCGTTTTACCAAGTTCGGTCCGTATGCTGGGGAAATTCAGCGTCGCCCTGTTGGGTCAATGACCTCAATGGCTGCAGGTAAATCTCTTGCGTTCTCTCTTTGGAATCTTCAGGATAGAGGTGTTATCTACATTCTTCCTACAACAGAAGTGTACGAAGGTATGGTAATTGGAAATACTTCAAAAGGTGAGGAAATGGTGGTAAACCCAACTAAAGGTAAACAGCTCTCTAACATGCGTTCATCAGGGGCTGATGAAGCTATCGTGCTTGTTCCTGCGTGGGAAATTACTATTGAGCGTGGTCTTGAAATTATGAACGCTGATGAATATCTTGAAGTAACTCCTAAATCAGTTCGTCTTCGCAAGCAGATTCTCGCAGAAGGTGAACGTGCTTCACAGAAGAGAAAGTCAGCATAAGACATTTCTCCTTAAAGCGTACTAACGCTTATGAAAAAAAATACCTACCAAAAAAATAGTGTAAAAAAAGAAACTGCTTCAGCCAAGCGAATCTTTCTTAAAAAAACTATTTTAGGTATTTTTTTTATTGTGCTTTTTTTTGGAAGTATGTATGGTTTTCGTTGTTTTACAACAAAAGTATGTGACTCTGTTGTGATCGATAAAATTGTTCGTCACGATGTAACACTTCTTATGCCGAAAGGAGCTCTTCAGGTTGAAGTTGCAAATACAAAAGCATCGCGAGAGCTTGGTCTTTCAGGTAGGCCTTCCATGGGAAATGATGAAGGAATGTTGTTCGTGTTTCCTACGCCAGGGCGGTACGGATTTTGGATGAAGGATATGGTTTTTCCTTTAGATATTATTTGGATTAATCAAGAAGGTATTGTGGTGTGGATTGAGCGAAACGTAACACCAGAATCTTTCCTTGAGGAAAAAATATTTATTAATACCTCAGATGCTTCCTATGTGCTTGAGGTAAATGCAGGGCAGGCGAATAGGTTTGGGCTCTTCATGGGATCAAAAATCAAAATCGCGGACTAAAAAGTTTATTGCGGTTAATTGCTCGACTTTCGTTGTGTAAGTTTAGTCGCCATACTTCTATGTATGTCTTTCTAAACATTACACAACTCCAAGTCTTCGCACTTAATCCACACTAAATCTTTTTGTAGTAGTCTTTTTTTAGAAAGAGAAAGAGCGGCACCTTGCGGTGCCGCTCTTTCATATGTGTTCTACCTATAAGCCGAATTCTGTCCGCCCAGCTCCAGTTTTGTGATATTACATTTATTACTTATCTGTACTATAACAAAACTGGAGCTGGGCTGTGTAATCATGTATCTGGGATACTTGTTGCCAAGCACCTCTAGCGACACTTCCAGCCCCAGTTTTAGGCAAGCAAACTGCCTTGAATTCTTTTAAGTAATTCGTGCTTACCACTTCCGTGATGTTTCAATTTCTTTTCACGGCTCATGGCATCAGTTTGCGATTTATACGCTTCACAATATATTAAGATCCATGTACCTTCTTTTCGCGAAGTAGATGTGCCTTTGGTTGTATTATGTTCTTGTAATCTACGTTTAACGTTGTTGGTATAACCAATGTAAATTTCTTTAGTGGCAGTGTGCTGTAAAAGATAAACGAAGAACATAATACAAGTATACATTGCCTAAAACTGGGGCTGGACACGGTCTTGCACATACGTAAGGATTTAGCCGTTTCAATTGTATATCACTATACACATCACCTGTATTGCTACAGGGCCTTTTGCTTTCGCGCTAGGCGTCTCTGCTCGCACCTCTATGATTGCTCACGATGGGGGTTACCCACTACGCTTCTAGAATCTAATCTAGTATGTGTTCGGACTTTCCTCTCTCGGCACCTACAAATTGTGATGATAAGAGTGATTACCTAATAGAACTCTTCTAGACTACAGCCTTATAGTGTAAAAAGCAAGTTTCACAACGTGTTTACATGGTAAACTTTTCACATGAATACTATCGCTTCATTTTTTGCTGGAATTATGGCTTTTATCGGATCGCTTTTTGGGCAGCCTGTGCAAGTGCCCGTGCAGACTACAGTAAATCAGCCAGTAGAGCAGATTATGGGCAGTGCTCCAGAAAATACTCAAGTAGAAGCAACAAGCTCTTCTGTGACAGCATCTACTTCCTCTAAGTTAAAGATCTATCGCAGTGATTTATTTGGGTATGAAATACAGTATCCAGAAACGTGGATGTTACAGCAAGAAGAAAAAGGTATTTTTTTATATAAAAATAAAGAAAGCGCATTAGAGTTCGCTATTTATGTTAGCAATTTTGATAAAAATAAGAAGTCTTTAAAAGAATGGTTTTTAAGCGAACCTTACCCTTTTAATGACGGATTCACTGCTTTTATTAATGACAAGTCTATGGAATTTAAGTCAGGAGAACGAGATGGTAATGAAATACTTGAACTTATAAGTAAAGGGTGTAAAGAAAATACTCTTGTTTTACGGAAAGATCTTGGACTTGTTTTTGAGTTTGTTTATTACGGCAGAGACGGTAATATGACTAATCCTTGCCTTACAAGTGCTGAAGCAGAGCGGATAGGTGAAAGTTTTGTCTTCAAAGGGCCTTCTTTACGTAATAGTGAAACTAATGAGTTTATTAGTCTTCTGACAGGCGAGCTTGGCCTTGCTTCAGGTGTGACACAAGAAGCTATTGAAAAAGATTTTGAAGAAGGGATTTCAGATAACTTTTATGAAACTAAGAGTAAAATATTTTTTTATGTACCCAATGAAAAAGGTGGATGTAATTCATTTTATGTCTTAGATAAAAATGCGAAAAGATATTATGCTACAAATCTTAGTGCGTGCCCAGATGTTTCTTTAAATGAAACACTTCCTTATTATATTAAGGTACCTAATTTGGATTACGATATTGCCAGTACGTATAACGCTTCTTCTGGTATTAAAAACATTCATGTGATTCATTCAATCAATCTTGAAAATGGAAAAGAGAAAGAAATTTTAAGATTAAAAGATGAAGAGAGTTTTATTGCTCATTACAGTGAATATGGTGGCGCTTATATGTCATACAAAGTAAAAGAGAAATCTTTTATTACTATAAATATTTATAAAAAATACACAACTTTGGAGGAGGTAAATAATCTACCAAAACGTGACTGGGCTCCTGTTCATGAGAAAATACGAGAGGAGGTTATTAACTATGCACATTAAGATGATTAGACGCTTTTCTGCGTTTAATAATCCCGTGCAGGTGTAAGGCTTTTTTGTTACAATAGGATAAGCATGATTCTTAAAAACTCTTTAATTTTAGCTATTTTTAGTGCGCTTTCACTTCTTTTGGCAATATTTCGAGATAGGCTTTTAGCTACCGTTGTAGGAATTGGGCCTGTGCTTGATGTTTATAATGCAGCATTTCGTCTCCCTGATTTGATGTATGGAGCGCTTCTTGCATTTATGAGTGCGGGAACTGTCGTTCCGTTTCTCACTAAAGAAAATAAAGAAGGGGAAATTGTTGATCCTCGTCGTAAGGTGTATTCACTATCACTTTTCTTTGGTGCGGTGATAGGAACATTGGCGCTTATTATTGCTATAACACTTCCATTATATGCAAAATACATTGTACCTGGATTTTCTCCGGAGCAAGTAGAGCAGTTTATTTCGGTGACACGTATTCTCCTTATTCAACCTCTTTTTATAGGTCTCACGTCTCTTATCTCTTGTTTTGCTCAAATGCGTAATGAGTTTATGCTTTATGGTCTTGCTCCGCTTGGATATTCTTTTGGTATTATTTTTGGAATACTATCTCTTTACCCTCTTTATGGGCTTCATGGTCTTATTTATGGTGTAGTAATTGGAAGCATGATCTCGTTTAGTGTTCAGCTTTTATCTCTTCGTGGGGTGCATATTTTTGAGCTTAGGTATCATTTTAATTACCATCATATTAAAGAGCTTATTCACCTTGCTTTACCTAGAACAGGAACAAATCTTGTCACTCAAGGGCGTGTAATGTTTTTAACTGGCCTTGCAACAACATTTGGCACAGGAGGACTTTCTAGTTATCTCTTTGCTCATCGTATTTTAGAAGCAACATTACAGCTTGTACAACAAAGCTTAACCACAGCAAGTCTCCCAGTACTTTCAAAAGATTATCTTGAAGGAAAAAGAAAGGAGTATAGAGCGATCATGAAAAAATATATTACTATTTTAGGAACGCTCGGGGCAGTTATTTCTGGAATTATTTTTCTCTTCAGAGAAGAAATTATTTTCCTTCTCTATGGAGAGACTGGATTTAATGATCTTATTCTTTTCTTCTTGTGCGGTTTCTTGCTTCTTCTTCCATTTGTGATGATTTCTGGATATGTATCAATTGGCCTTTATGCAAGTAAAGATACCAAGACTGTTTTTGTAAGTATGCTTATAAGTACCATTACCTGTGTACTAGTTGGCGTGTTTACAAAGTCACTTGGAATGATCTCTCTTTTATATGCGTACGGATCGTGGGCGATTACTAATTTCTTGCTTCTTTCCGTACTTTATAGTAGAAAGAAGTAACTATTATTTCTATGAATATTCGTAACTTTTCAATTATTGCCCATATTGACCACGGTAAATCAACGCTTGCTGACCGTCTTTTGGAAGTGACTGCAACCGTTGAGAAACGTCATATGAAAGAGCAAGTGCTTGACTCCATGGAGCTTGAACGTGAAAGAGGTATCACGATTAAGATGACTCCTGTGCGCATGAACTGGAAAAGTAAAGATGGAAAAGAATACATCCTTAACCTTATCGACACTCCAGGACATATCGATTTTTCTTATGAGGTATCGCGAGCGCTTCAGGCGGTTGAAGGTACACTCCTTCTTGTTGATTCAACACAAGGAATTCAGGCGCAAACGTTAACTACTCTTGAGATGGCAAGAAATTCTGGACTTACCATTATTCCTGTTATTACTAAGATTGATAGTCCTATTGCTCGACCTGATGATATCAAAACTGAAATTATGGAGCTTTTAGGGTGTGATCCAGATGATATTTTGGCGGTGTCAGGAAAAACAGGTGAGGGGGTGCAAGAACTAATTGAAGAAATCATTAAGCGTGTTCCAGAACCAAAACATGAATTTGGTGGACCTGCATTTTCTCAGTCACGTTCACTTATCTTTGATTTTGAATATAGTAATCACATGGGGGTTATTCTGTATGTGCGTGTGCTTGATGGTAACGTTAAGGCGGGGGATACACTTCTTTTTACACAATCAAATCATAAATTTATTATTCGTGAGATTGGTACATTTTCTCCTGCAAAAAAAGAAGGGAAGATGCTTAGTGCTGGTGAAATTGGATATATTGTTACAGGCATTAAGGAGCCAGGTATTGCGCGTGTTGGAGATACGGTGACAACACAAAGTAAACCGCTCCCAGCATTCCCTGGATACGCTGAACCTGTACCAATCGTATTTGCGTCTGTATACCCAGAGTCACAAGATGAGTTTGATGACCTTCGTAGTTCACTTGGAAAGTTGAAGCTTTCTGATTCGTCGCTTACTTTTGAAGAAGAATCCTCTGGTGCTCTTGGTCGTGGATTTAGATGTGGCTTCCTTGGTATGCTTCACTTGGAGATTGTTACTGAACGTCTTCGTCGTGAGTTTGATCAAGAGCTTGTAGTAACAACACCTTCAATTACGTATGAAGTTACTCTAAAAAATGGTCAGAAAGAAATGGTGTATACACCGATACATTTCCCTGATCATGGTCAATATACCGCAGTACAGGAGCCATGGATTCTTTTGACCATCATTACGCCTCACGACTATGTAAGCCCTCTTATGCAGCTTTTCCCTCCACACGAGGCTACGGTGTCAGATTTGGCTGATTGGGGGCATGATAGAGTGCGTATCAAGCTTGCTATGCCACTTCGTGAACTTATGCGTAACTTCTTTAATGAAGTAAAGTCTGCATCAAGTGGGTACGCATCTATTGTTTACGAACCACTTGAGATGCGACCAGCAGATGTAACGAGACTTGATGTGTACGTTGCAGAAGAGCGAGTAACGGCTTTTTCTCGTGTGATTCCAGAGTATAGAGCTCGCGAAGAATCTGAAGAAGTGGTAGAAAAACTCGAGAAAATTCTTCCTGCAGAAATGTTTCGCGTGAAGATTCAGGCGTATGTTCGTGGGCGTATCGTGGCATCTCGCTCTATTGCTCCAATGAAAAAAGATGTGACTGGATATATGTACGGAGGAGATATTACTCGTAAAATGAAACTTCGCGAAAAACAAAAACGAGGAAAAGAAAGAATGCTCGCAGAAGGAAAAGTGCATATTTCTCACGACACCTTCCTTCAAATGATGAAACCAGGGGAGAAGTAGATGAAATAAAAAACAATCTCGCTAGTTGCGAGATTGTTTTTTTGTCATGTATTTCTTACTGGAAGAGGGCGATAAGTGAGAATCCAATCATACTGATGATGACAAGGATAGAGATAACTGCCCACACCTTTTGAACAGTTTTTCGGTTTTTTGCATTAAAAATCATAGTCTTATTTGTTCACGCGTTTAGTTATGGTTGCGTGGTAGAATAGCTATAATACTAGCGCATCTATGCGAGAATTTCAACAAAAACACATCGTAAGAACTTTATTTTACTCAAAAGCTACGATGCTTGTGCTTTTTCTTTTGATTATTCTTCTTATTCGTTCTGTTGTTGAACTTAATGCAAAAAGAGTGGAGGTAAATGAAAAAAAAGAAGAGGTAGTAAAAGAACGCAAAGAACTTGAAAAGAAAGTGGGTGACGCAGAAAAACAAGTAGAGTTTATTAAAAGTGATCGTGGCTTTGAAGCCTATGTACGCACCACATATCCTGTTGTAAAAGAAGGTGAAGGGGTGATTGTTATATATGATGATAATAAAAATTCGGTAACTAAAGTAAGAACAGAGATAACGACGCGAGAAAAGATAAACCTTTGGTGGAAAAAAGTCTTTGAATAGAATCTTTTTAGAGAGAGGTTGTCATGAGTGTTTTTTTAGGTATACTCATTTTATATGGATACAACACAGACACATAAAAAAGTAGAGATTTACAGTACTCCGTCTTGTCACTTTTGTCATATGGCAAAAGACTGGCTTAACGAAAAACATATTCCTTTTACAGACCATAATGTGGCTGAGGATATGGAAAAGCGTAAAGAAATGATGGAGATGACTGGTCAGCTTGGAGTTCCGGTTATTAGAATTGAAGACAATGTTATGGTTGGTTTTAATCAAGCAGAGATGGCAAAACTCCTTGAAGTTGCAGAGTAAGTGTCTGCTCAACAAAAATACCGTACGGTTCGTACGGTATTTTTGTTTATGGTAGTATTATGTATCGCCCTCGTAGTTCAATGGATAGAACAGAAGCGTCCTAAGCTTTTGATGTAGGTTCGATTCCTGCCGAGGGCACAAAATATAAAAATACCCATCTAACAAAGTGATGGGTATTTTATATTTTGCGGTATTAGGAGTACGACACCTGCGTGTCGTACGACAGGAATCGAATAGGGGTCGCGAAACTACTTCGAACGAAGTGAGGTAGTTTTGTGACCGATTCCTGCCGAGGGCACCATAATAAATGATATACTTTTTAGATGAGTAAAAAAGATCTTACGAACGAAGAAAAGCTTGATGCTATTTATGAGATGACCCTTGAAAATCATGAAGTCCTTAAATCGATTCGTCGTCAACAGTATTTTGCTAGCTTCACAAGGATATTCTACTGGCTCCTTGTTCTTGGTTTTGTTGGAGGAGCATACTACTATGTTCGACCATTTATCACTACACTTACAACAAACGGCTCAATGATTCAGCAGACACTTGATCAGTTTTTTAACCTCCGTAATCAGCTCCCAGAAACTAAAGCACTTAATGAGTTTTTAGAGAAGAAAAATAGACCGCAGGAAGTTCTTCCAGATGGAATTTCTGAGTAATTGAAACCATATCTAAATTGTGTTATAATAATGAGACATTTTCGTTAAGAAAATGCTGTTTACGTTAGTCTATAAATACCTAATTTAAAAGTAAATACGCTTGGATAGCTCAGTTGGCAAAGAAGTTTTACAGCTCATTTGCAGGCAAATGTTATTAACAGTAGTGTGCATGTTTTTAGAACTAAATACGCTGGGATAGCTCAGTTGGTAGAGCATTTGCCTGAAGAGCAAAGGGTCCCCAGTTCGAGCCTGGGTCCCAGCACAGAAATACAAAAGCCGCATCATATGATGCGGCTTTTGTATTTCTGTGCTGGGACAGAAAGTGACCTGCGTCACTTTCGTCCAGGTTCGAATAGGGGTCGCAGAACTTACTCGAGGAGCTTGCGACGAGGAGTTCTGTGACCGAGCCTGTTTTTAAAAAAACAGCAACCTGCGTCATGTTTGGCAGGCGATAATACGGGGTCGCAAAGTTATACTTTTCTATATCTTGCAAAAAAACACTTGCTATTCTGTATACTTTTAAGTATACAGAATAGCAAGTAAAAAGCTTGTCTAGCTCGTTAATTTTTATGAAAAAATATTTTTTTATTTTATTTATCTTAATCTCTGGTAACTTTATATTTAGCAACAACTATGTTTACGCTAGTAGCTGTCTTCCGATTTTATATCCACAAGGGTATGAAAATTTTCGTCATAAAGATATTTATATCGCAAAATATGAGAGTGATAAATTTATTAATGGGTTTAAGGTTGAGTGGCGGTTTTTCAGTGCAAGTTGCCGCAAGGGGCTAATTGTTGTAAAGGAAGATAGTATTTTTTTAAAAAATTTAGTTAACAATAGTAACACCGCACTTGTTGCGGGTGTATATCAGGTGTCAGTTGATAGCCTATCAAATATAAAGCTCTTATCTGAACACCCTTCAACATTTCTACTATATAGATTTTATTGGGATATAAAATCTATTTTTGGGCAGTTAGGTAATCTTCTGCACGTTTTGACCCGAGAAGGCTATACAGTTATTTTGTCCTTTATGGTATGTAACGTTTTACTTGTATTTTTATTTATTAAATTTTTAAAGAAAATGAGATCAAAAAATGTTATTGAAAAACCTTAAAAGTAAAAACTGTATACGCTTATAGAAAAAAACTTTAAATAGTTTGCTAAAAATATTTTTTCGCAAAAATAAAGATTTTTAGAAGTATCCTTAGTTATTTTAAGGTAAGTGTTTATTTAGCTGGTCGTCTTCCTAAGTGGACAATGTTCCATGCGCGCTCATGGAAGTAGTACACAAAAATACTTGCAGTATTACTAAGAAGCACAATTCCTAGTGTTAAATCAGCTTTTTTTGTAATTAGAAAAACAATAGTAAGGTCAATAATAATACTTACAACTCTATAACTAACAGCTTTTGCAAAAGAACGGCCGTGACGTTCGTGACATGTATCTTTCATAGATTATTACTCTAGTATACGATTATTTTATAGTTACGTGTATGGAAAAAGAAAAACACCATACGATTGTGGTGTTTGTTGCTGCGCTTACTGGAAGCAGCGATTGAGTCCTGGATAAATCGGACTTTCTCTGAAGAAGCCTGCGAAAAGTGCGGAGCGCTCTTCTTGAAGTCTGATCTCGAGAGTTCTTTTTTTCCAGGCCTCCCTTTCTTTCGGATTTTTGATCTGAGCCGGAATTCCAGCGTCATGTTCAGCAGGTTTTTCGGCAGTTGTTACCTTTTTTGCCATATGAACCTCCAGTCATCGCCTTAGATAATACTTCAGCGATATATACATTGTACGCCTATATTTTCTCAGTAACAAGGAGATATTGTATATAAAAAACGCACATTTTTTTGTGCGTTTTTTATTAGATCGATTTAACTTTAAGCTTTGTCTGACGTGCTTTATCGATTTTAGGGAGACGTATAATGAGAAGTCCATGCTTTTCTACCGCTTCTGCTTCTTCTATCTCCACTTCGTGAGGAAGAAGAATAGTTCTTGTGAAGGTTCCCCAGTAGAGTTCTTTATAGAAGTAATCATCGTGACTCACTGAAGTGTTTCCATCGCGACGTCCTTTAATGGTTACCATATCACGAGTGATAGAGAGATGAAGATCTTCAGGTTTTACTCCGGCTACCATTGCTTCAATGATGATTTCGGTAGCAGTCTGATAAACGTCAACAGAAAGTTCTCCTTCCTCTGCTTCCATTTCTTCAGGTTCTTCATGAACAACATGATGAGCAGGTTGTTTTGCGTGAGTTACTGGGTGTGCAGATGCACGAGTCGGTGTGTGCTTAATAGGAACTTCCTCTGGGGTATCGTCATGCACCTCTTCAGGGGTGAAGTCGATTTGATCATCGTCATCCTCAACACTGATTGACCCCGCCAATCGTTCGAAGAATGATTTTTTTTCTTTAAGCATAAATAATAAACGTTTAGGTGTATATGCACATAGTATACAACCACAGCTATAGATGTTGTTCTAATACTATCCACAGGGGGAATGTAGTTGTTTGTTATTAGTAAGTAGTTATTTGTAAATACAAAATATCTACAGCGACACCGAAGGTGTCGCTGTAGACTAATTACGAATTACTAATAACGAATAACTGGGTTTGTTACCACTTTGTTACGATAAGCATCTCATCAGTATCTTTTTTTAGATGCTTCCATAGTTCTTCTGTAATGAATGGCATAAATGGATGAAGAGTGATAATGAGCTCTCGAAGCATTGTAGTAAGGAGAAGCTGGGCACTTTCTTTGTCTTGGTTTTCCATAATACGAACTTTACGTGTTTCAATTATTTCATCACAGAAAATATGCCAGAAGTAATTGTGAATCTTTTCTGAAGCAAGATGAAGACGATAGTTCTCAAGGTCATCTGTAATATCTTTATGTACAGCATGCCATGCGTCATACACCGCTCTATCTTCTTCGTTAAACGATGCAGTTGAGGCAGTTTCAAAGTCTTCGGTTTTTTCGAGTACAAAACGCGTTGCGTTCCATATTTTATTTGCAAAGAGTTTGTATGCTTTTACTTTGTCTTCACCAAGCTTAAGATCGTTTCCTGGGCCGTTTCCAACAATGAGTGCCATGCGAAGCGCGTCAGTTCCATACTTTGTTGAAAGTTCTCGAGGATCAAGTGCGTTTCCGAGTGATTTACTCATCTTACGTCCTTGAGCATCACGAACGAGTCCATGAAGGTACACATGTTTAAACGGCACTTCGTTTAATGCGTACAGAGAAAAGAGCACCATACGTGCCACCCAGAAGAAAAGAATGTCATGGCCCGTTTCTAGAAGCGCTGTCGGGTGATATGTTTCCATATCTTTTGTTTTCTCTGGCCATCCAAGTGTTGAGAATGTCCACATTCCAGAAGAAAACCATGTATCAAGTGTATCTTCATCTTGTACCCATCCGTCTCCAACAGGTGCTTCTACTCCACAGTAGATTTCCTCACCTTTGTACCAAACAGGGACTTGGTGTCCGTACCAGATCTGGCGAGAAATACACCAATCACGAAGATTCTCGATCCAATGATAGTACACCTTTTCAAAACGGTCAGGTAAAACAGTTGTATCTCCACTTTCTACTGCTTTACGCATAAGCTCTTTAAGTGTCGTTTCTTTTCCAAAATGAGAAAAAGGTTTATTTACCGCAACGAACCATTGTAGTTTTGGAAGTGGTTCAATAACCCCGCCAGTTCGTTCTGCTGTAGGGATATTCTGCACCACTTCTTTTTCTTCAAGAAGAAGACCTTCTTCTTTAAGCCAGTTAACGATGTATTCGCGAGCATCCGTCACTTTTTTTCCATTGAGTTCTTCATTTGTAAGTCCGAACATCTTTGCGTATTCATTAATGACTTGAATTGAAGGGAGGTTGTGACGCTCCTTAATCTCCCAGTCAATTGTGCTATGTGCAGGGGTTACACCAAGAGCTCCAGTTCCAAACTCTTTTTCTACTGCTTCATCTGCGATAACACGAATAGTGATAGGGCATCCAGCAAATGTCATGCTGTATTCTTTTCCGACATATTCTTTATATCGTTCATCATCTGGATGTACAGCAACAGCAACATCCCCCACTTTTGTTTCTGGTCGTGTTGAAGAGATAGCAATAGGGAAGTCTTTACTGTATTTAAATGTGTAAAGAACTCCTTTTCTCTCCTCTGTTACTGTTTCATCATCTGAAATAGTGGTTTGTCCTTTCGGGTCCCAGTTAACAATGCGCTGCCCACGATAAATAAGTCCATCGTCGTACATCTTTTTAAACATCGTACGTACTGCAAGGTTACGTGTGTCATCTAATGTAAATGAAAGTCTAGACCAGTCAAGAGATGCACCCATTGATTTTGTTTGAGCAAGAATAGTATTTTGGCTTTCAAGTGCAAAAGCATTAATACGACGCATCATTTCTTCTCGTCCGAGATCGTGACGACTTTTACCTTCTTCTTTTTGAATCTTTTTTTCAACTACAGACTGTGTCGCAATGGCAGCGTGATCAGTACCAGGTATCCAGAGAGCTTTATATCCGCTCATTCGCTTGAAGCGGATAAGTGTATCTTGTATAGCAAGCATGATGGCATGCCCAGTGTGTAATGTTCCAGTGACATTTGGTGGAGGAAGTACCACGGTATATGCGCGAGCTCGTTCACCTGGAAGATTATCTGGATTAAAATACCCACTCTTTTCCCACATATCGTAGAGGGTGCTCTCAACTGCGGTCGCATCAAAAGGTTTTTTAAGTGTCTCTGGAATCTGCTTCATACTTAATGTATGTAATTAATGTATTAGATAGTAATGTCTTCATTCTAGCATAAAGAAGACGTCTTAAGAGGTTAAGAAAATACAGTGCTTATGCTACACTTATGATCTATTTTATTAGCCTCTTTAGCGCTTATGTATGTTAACTAAACAGTCAAAAATTTTAAAAGAAGGTTCGAAGAAAAAGGTGAGTAAGAACATTGTTAAGAAGGTTTCTACAAAAGATACCCCAAAACTCCCAGATCACCATTTCAAAATAGTAAAAGTAAAACGAGGGCTTGCAGGTTTAGGGCTCTTTGCTGGCGAAGATATTAAGAAAGGGGAGCTTATTATTGAATATATCGGAAATATTTTAAATAAAGAAGAGGCAGATCAGGTAAAGAGTAATCAGTACCTCTTTGAAGTGAATCGTAATAAGACGATTGATGGATCAGTGAGATGGAATATCGCACGTTACTGCAATCATGCATGTGAAGAAGCAGCAAATGCGGAAAGTGAAATTAAAAAAGGGAGAGTGTTTGTAAAAGCAATTAAAAATATAAAAGAAGGGGAAGAAATTGTGTATGACTATGGAGAAGAGTTTGTAAACGAGTTCATTGCTCCTAAGGGGTGTAGATGTATTGCACAAGTGCATAGCTATAATGCGAGAGCGTTTCCGACAGTAGAAAGTAAGTAGTAGTTAATAAGCAACATATAGTAAGCGTGCGACACCTTCGGTGTCGCACGCTTATCATGTTCTTTGAATAAAAAATCTTGTATTTTTATAGAATCATTGTAAATCAGTGCTTCTTAGTTTCTTAATGGTTTGTTAGATTAGGCTATTGACTTTTATGTACAAATGTGCTATATTATATAGTATAGGAGTTCTTTGAATATACTTAACTTGTGTTTACCTTAGCTTTAAGTTTCACAATCCTTGCGATTGTAGATTTGAAGCTATGGTAAACAAACTCTTGTTTGAGCCCTCTAGCACGGTCAAGCTACGCTTCTACGCGTGGTCAGCCAATCCTTAGGAGATACCCAAATGAACAAGTCCTCACAAGGTCAGGTTCTCAACGCCATCGGTATTCTGATGAACAATGCGGATTGGGATGCGGTCAATGCTTCCATCCTGCAGAAGGTCATCGACAACCCGAAGGACGCAGGACGTGAGTTCACCGCCTTCCTCAAGAACGGCGGACGTGTCATCTCAGGCGTTCCGAAGGTCATCACTGTCGACCGTACCTCCGCTTTCGACCCCGTCGCCTTCATCGGTAACGGCTGGTCCATCGTCGAGGAAGACAAGCGTTCCCTCAAGCTCACCGAAGTGGACCTGGCGAAGGTCAGCTTCAAAACGACGCTGAAGGGCCGCGAAAATACGGTGGTCGGTAATGAGAAGCTGAAACGCCTCATCGCATCTGGCGACATTCGCCTCGATGCGAAGGTGTTTCAGACCCTCTGGGAAAACCAACACCTCATCCCCGAAGCGTGGAAGCAACCCACCAACGGCAACACCACGTACGTGTTCTTCGACGGAACCATTCTGCAGCACTCGGGCGGCGGCCGCTACGTCCTGGACTTGTTCTGGAGCGATGGCAGGTGGCGCTGGCGCTACACTTGGTTGGACGTCGAGTGGGACGCCAACCGCCCGTCTGCCGTGCTTGCAGGTTAGCACTGAGGATGTGTTCACTTAGGTCTCAATTAGCACTTGGACCCTTTGGACTTAGTCCTTGTCCCGCACGGTACTCCGTGCGGGGCTTTTTCATTTTTATATTTAAATTAAATTACTTGCTCTCTTACTTTTAGCTCGGCTACACTTTTACTATAAGCAGAGGAACTATTAACTATTAACTATTAACTATTAACTATTAACTATTAACTATTAACTATTTATGCGAATGCTTCGCATTTGCATAAATAGATTTTATAAAAATTGCAAGTTATCCACACACTTCACATACAAAACTATTGTGTGTATGTACGAGAGTGTCATACTTATACATAGAGAGTAGTGATCAACGGTCGTGATCAAAAATTTACAAGCACTCTCATAGATTTTGAATAATAAATAATTCTATGCCAGTAAAAAAAGCTGCCAAGAAAGCAGTAAAAAAAGTTGCAAAGAAAGCTGTTAAGAAGGCTGCACCTAAGAAGGTAGCAAAGAAAGCAGTAAAAAAAGTTGCAAAGAAAGCTGTTAAGAAGACATCAAAGAAGTAATTTACTTCGAGTCTCCTTTAGTTCTTTAAACAAAACAAGCTCCACTCCCATGGAGCTTGTTTTGTTTTGTGCTCTTGTTACATAAAGATGGATGAGACAGTTATGGGTGTCTATATTCTAGCCTCTATATATGGTATAATCTCCTAACTATGTCTTTTATTACAAAGCTTTTTCCGGACGAGTCCAAAAAAACCATTAAATCGCTTACTCCTTTAGTAGATGTTGTTTTTTCGTATGAAGAAACACTTAAAACACTTTCAGATACTGAGCTCAAAGAAAAAAGTCTTGTGCTTAAAGCACGAGTAATGAAAGAGCTTGAAGGTTTGGTAGGGGATGATTTAAAGCAAAAAGAAAAGAAAATTCTTGAAGAGGTTCTCCCTGAAGCGTTTGCGCTTGTGAGAGAAAGTGCTCGCCGCACACTTCATATGATGCATTATCGTGTGCAGGTGATTGGAGGAATACTTCTTCATCGTGGTCATATTGCAGAAATGCGTACAGGAGAAGGAAAGACACTTGTTGCAACACTTCCGGCATACTTAAACGCACTCACTGGTCGTGGTGTACACATTGTTACTGTCAACGACTACCTTTCACGTCGTGATGCAGTGTGGATGGGGCAGGTATATGATGCGCTTGGTGTTACTGTTTCAGTTATCAATCATCAGTCATCATTTATGTATGATGCTGATCATTTAGAAGAGAGTGAACAGAAAGAAGATGACATTAAACGTGATGAAGTAGGGTCATATAAAGTTGTATACGACTACCTTAAGCCGTGTAATCGTCAGGAGGCATACAGAGCAGATATTACCTACGGTACAAATAACGAGTTTGGGTTTGATTATCTTCGTGACAATATTGGATACAACAAAGATGCTCTCACTCAGCACACACATCATTTTGCAATCGTTGACGAAATTGACTCGATCCTTATCGATGAAGCACGTACCCCGCTTATCATCTCTGCTCCTTCACAAGAGTCGAGTGACATGTATGTTCGTTTTGCGCAGATTGCAGAACAGCTTATTTTAGATGAAGATTATACCGTTGATGAAAAGCAGCGAGCCATTTCTCTTACTGAATCAGGAATCAATAAAGCAGAAGCACTTCTTAATATTTCAAATATTTATTCACTTGAAACAGTGAAGTATGTACATCATCTTGAGACTGCGGTAAAAGCAAAAGCGCTTTTTGTTCGAGAAAAAGAATACGTGGTAAAAGACGGTGAAGTTATTATCGTTGATGAATTTACTGGGCGTATGCAGCCAGGGCGTCGCTGGTCAGACGGTCTTCATCAAGCGGTAGAAGCAAAAGAGGGGGTGAAGGTGGAGCAGGAGTCTCGAACACTTGCGTCTATTACATTCCAGAACTATTTCCGCTTCTATGAAAAGCTTGCAGGAATGACAGGGACTGCAGAAACTTCAAAAGAAGAGTTCTATAAAGTATACGGTCTTGTGGTGACTCCAATTCCAACACATAACATCATTTCGCGTACCGATCATCCAGACTTTATTTTCCAAACCGAAAAAGGTAAGTGGCAAGCACTTTCAAAGAAGGTAAAAGAACTTCATGAAAAGGGACAACCAGTACTTATTGGTACTATTTCTATTGAAAAAAATGAGGCAATTTCTACCTACCTCACTCGTGAAGGTGTTCCTCATGCAGTACTTAATGCGAAGAACCACGAAAAAGAAGGAGAGATTATTGCAGAAGCTGGAAAGCGTGGTGCAGTAACTATCGCAACCAACATGGCAGGTCGTGGAGTAGACATTAAACTTGGCGGTCCACAAGCAACAGATGCTGAAAAAGAGGAAGTGCTTACTCTTGGCGGACTCTTTGTGATTGGTACTGAACGTCATGAGGCTCGTCGTATTGACAATCAGCTTCGTGGACGTGCGGGGCGCCAAGGAGATAAAGGTGAGACGCAGTTTTTTGTTTCCCTTGAAGACGATCTTATGCGAGTGTTTGGTTCTTCAAATATAAAAACCATGATGGGGCGCTTTGGTATCCCAGAAGATGAGCCTATTGCGTCTAAGCTTGTGTCGCGCGCTCTTGAAGGTGCTCAGGAAAAAATTGAAGGCTTCCATTTTGATACTCGTAAGCATACACTTCAGTATGACGATGTTTTAAATCAGCAGCGAACAAGCGTGTATGCTCGTCGTCGCAAAATTCTTTTTGAAGATGCTTCATTTATTGATGAAGTGCTTCAGGATCTCTTTGCTAAAAAAGAAGGACTTAAAGAAAACTTTGAAGGTAAAGAAGTAAAGTACGGATCACTTGCTGTGCGTCATATCTTTAGAGTTATGCTTCTTCAGGTAATTGATACGTTATGGATGGATCATATTGATTACATGGAGCACCTTCGTTCAAGTGTAAACCTTCGTGCGTACGGTCAGCGTGATCCACTTGTTGAATACAAAAAAGAAGGTCTTCGAGCGTTCCGTAACCTTGAAGCTTCAATCGAGGGTGAGATGACTACATTTGTGGAAAATCTTGACGGGTTCTTTGCTGCTCAACAGGCACAAGCAGCTCAAGAGGCAAGTTTTGTTTCGGTGATTCCGCAAGTTGAATCTCCTTCTCATTCAGTTGCTGCTACAAGTGGTGCAGAAAAATTTGGACGTAATGACCCATGTCCATGTGGAAGAGGGAAGAAGGTGAAGAAGTGTGACTGTGAAGAATATAAACATCTTAGGTAAATAAAAAGAAACCGTCAACATACATATGTGGCGGTTTTTTTATAAAGATAATCATAAAGATGTATATGGTACACTGTTTCTATTATTTCGCTAATAGTTACTGGCACAGATCATGAAAGAATTGTTTAAAAAGGTTGTAGTTGCGGTATTAACATGGGAAGCAAAAGCTATCCTTGCTCGACATAAACCATACATTATAGGTGTTACAGGAAATCTCGGAAAAACATCAACTAAAGACGCTATATATACAGTACTTAAAGATCATGTTCATGTGCGTCGTAGTAAAAAGAGCATGAATAGCGAGTTTGGTGTACCTCTTACTATTTTAGGTGAATCTTCAGGCTGGAACAATCCACTTAAGTGGGCTCTTATTCTTTTACGAGGACTGTTTGTTCCTTTTGATAAAGAATATCCAACACACCTTGTGCTTGAAATCGGTGCAGATAGACCAGGGGACATAAAAAATATTACCTCTTGGGTAAAACCGGACATTTCAGTGGTTACTCAATTTGGTAAGGTTCCTGTACATATTGAATTTTTTGCTGATCGTAATGCTGTTATTGAAGAAAAAGGATACCTTGTGAACTCTCTTAAGGAGACAGGGATTTTTATCTACAATAAAGATTGTTTAGATTCAACTTCACTTATTTCTAAAACAAAAGCCCGCACTATCGGTTTTGGTATTCATGAGAAAGCTGATATTGAGGCTCACAATGTAAAGCTCTACGGGCAACCTCTTTCTGGTACAGAGGCAGACATTGTATACGGTGAAGAAAAAGTACAACTAGTACTTCCTGAGGTTGTGGGTAAGTCTCCTGTGTATTGTTCACTTCCAGCTCTTGTTGTTGCTCGTGAGCTTGGTATCTCGCTTACAGATGCATGTAAAGCGTTAGAGGTAGGTGAAAAACCAAAAGGTCGTATGCGTCTCCTCCCAGGAATGAGCGGTTCTACTATTATCGATGATTCTTATAACGCTTCTCCAAAAGCTGCAGAGCATGGCCTTAAAACGTTAGGTGAAATAGATACAAAAGGACGTAAAATTGCTGTACTTGGAGATATGATGGAGCTTGGTCTTCATACTCGTGATGAACATTATAAAATTGGAAAGATTGCAGGAAGTATTTGTCACAAGTTGTTTGCAGTAGGGATTCGTTCGCGTGCAACGGTGGAAGGTGCTCTTGATGAAAAGATGAGCGAGGCGCATATTTTTGAATGTGATAGTTCGATTGAAGCAGGTAAAGAGCTTGTCGGTAGCTTACAAGAAGGGGATGTTGTGTACGTAAAAGGTTCACAAAGTATGCGTATGGAGAGAGCTATAGAAATGATACTTGCACGCACTCATGATCCAAAAGCATACCTTGTTCGACAAGAGGAAGAATGGATGAAGCGCTCGTAAATTTGCTATTTATTTAAATGTGTGTTTAAATAGTGACTCTTCACTTAGGTTTTGTGCTTAGGGTAGAGGAATGTTCTTTTGAATATACAAGGAGAAACAGAAGATGTTGCAAATTGAAATTCTCGGTTGCCACCTCGAGGTGACTGATACGCTTCGTGCTTATGTGGAAGATCGCGTGATGCGGCTTCTGCGTCAGTGCTCTGGAGTTGAGATCACCTCTTTTAAGGTGACGCTTTTCGGAGGTAAAGAACAGAAGGTGATTTTTGTCCTCAAACTACCTCGTTGCGACGGCATCGTCCTTGATCAGGATGTGTACAAGCCTGGCAACCCTCTTGCAGGTGGCATGTACGGTGCAATCGACATCGCCACCAAAAGGCTTTTCCGTCTGATTCAAGAGCATAAAAGCTTCCATGCTTCGAAATACAACAAGCCTGTCGTTCTCGAAGATGGTTTTTTTATCTCGAGTTTTTCTCCTGAAGACAACATCCCATCTTCTGAGACTACCTTTGCGGTTTTCCAGCATGAAGCTCCATTCGTTGCTTAAGGCGTAAGTCTCCACACAACACCTCCTCTATAGGAGGTGTTTTACTTTTTTGCGAGTAGTCTATATCCAACGATTGTTCCGCACAGGACAAGAATAGCGTGAAGGAAAAGCACACCTTCAAAGCTGAAGTAATGTGGGGTGATTTTTCTAAATGTACCGAGAAGGAAAATAGACACCCATGTCACAATTGAAATACTTCCTACAATTGAAATTAAAAGAGCATGTCCTTCCACTTTTGCTTTATAAAGTACCTGAGTCCCTGCTTGTGCTAGTTTTGGAAAAACATACTTATGAAAGGCGATAGCGTTTATGCTTAAGATGAGAAAAAGAGTAAGTTTTGCTTTAAATGGTTCATATTCAAAATATTTGATATATCCAAGCTGTAGTTGCTGAACATACATAAAAAGAAGTCCTGAAACTAAAAAAGTAAGTAATCCTACCCACAATAATGAGGAAAGGGTGGTAAGCAAGGCTATTTCATCTTTTGAAATAGTTTTATTTTTGATTGATCTCATAAAGAGGAGGTCGCTAGCAATCGCACCTCCTACACCTGTAGCAATCCCAATAAAATGTCCAAGTTTTGCAATAAGATAGAGAATATCAAGCGACATATTTTTGTTTAGTGTACCACAGTTAAATAAGGAAATAGGTATATACTCTAGCTATGGTAGAGCTTATCCCTGTCATTGTTGTGCTTATTTTTTTAGAGGTACTCCTTTCTATTGATAATGCGCTTTTTAATGCCGCAATCGCTTCAGAGTTTGAAGATGAGGAAAAAAAGAAAATGCTTCGCATGGGAATGTTAATTGAAATCTCATTCCGACTCATCACGCTTTTCTTAATGTCTCTTATTATTCAAAATGTGTGGCTTAAGTTTTTGTGCGGTATTTATTTAATAATTATTGCACTTAAGCATCTTGCTGGACATGTCGATAAAGAGGGACATATTGTTAGACCTCCAGAATCTCGCAGGTTGGCACTTTTTCAGATCACAGCAGCAAATAGAGCATTTAGTATTAACAATATCTTTCTTGTAGCTTCTTTTACAGCTCGTTTTGAAGTTATTGTGACGGTGATTGCTTTTTCTATGGCTTTTATTGCTTTATGTGCTCCATACTTAGCTAAAGGTTTGAAAAAATACAAAGGTTTACCTGAGGCGGTATTTAGTATTATTCTTTTTCTTGGAGGTATTATGCTCTATGAAGCAGTAACATCAAGTTATGTTGTAAATGGAATTAAAATTGCGATTATTCTTTCAGTATTATTCTTTACTGTCGTATTTGAGCATAGTCTTTTTGTAAGAAAAGTATTTTCTCCTGCGCTCCTTTTAATTGTAAAAGCTATTTCTGTTCCTTTTTCATACGCGGTAGAAAAAGTAATGTTTGCAAAAACTTTAGTGTTCAAAAATAAATAGGCACAACTTGTAATAAGTGTGCCTAGTTGAGACCTTTACAGGGTCTTCAGACTTTTGATGAAGTCTTTTGTTCGGTTTTTATCAAAAGCGACATCGGAGGTAATCTCCAACGCTTTCCAAGCAACAACCAAACGTTCGAGTTTGCTATTCAGTCCAACGGTTGCTTCAGGGATATCCCTCATGCTATAAACACCACCATTAGACAAAACGTCGATGATTTTTTCAATCACCCTTTTTTTTGTATAGACCCGTTTCGTTTTTGCACGAGAAACAATCTTTTTTGTTCTCAGTATCTCCAGTAGTTCCTGCTCTTGTTCTGCGATTTCGGCGCGCAACAGGATCAGATCTTCGTGAAGAGTTCTTTTCAATGGTTTCTGGGTGGTCAGTCTTGAAGGGGGGCCGATCTGCGAAAAGACGCTGTCGCCGATCAGTGTTTCGGATTTTCCCATGTCTATCTCTGTTGATTAAAACGAACAAAACAGTACTATAGTATATTATACCATACTTTAATATAAATGTCCATTTTATATACACTATTATAACTTTTTAATTCGCTTAGTAAGGAATTTTACATTCCTCAAAGCAGTGTGCGTCACGGTTAAGAGAGTAGTATCGATTTCTGCCTATTGTTTTACTGTGAACGGCATTTACTGATTCTAAAACTTGAAGATGGTGTGTAATTGTGGGCTGCTTAAGCTCCATTGTTTCTGTAAGCTCTCCAACCGTCATTCCTTCTATTTTTTTACCTAATGTACATACAAGGGTATAGCGACTTTTTTCGCCAACTACCTTGAAACAGTCTGGGCAAAGCTCTTGCTCTTTGGTTATTTCTTTCGGTACCCATTCTGGAACCGGGTATTTTTTTAAGGAAATATTATTTTTCATTTTATTTTTAAGTATTTTTTTATTTTATCCCCATCTAAAAATTGTATAGATTACTATCTATACTATAATCAATTTATACCTATCAATATAACATACATTTACCATGAAAACATCTGCACCTATAAGTACTGTACATTCTTTTTCTACTGTTATTAAGCGTGATAGGTCACAGGTACCTTTTGATAGATCAAAAATAGTGTTTGCAATTAAAAAAGCAGGCAACGCAACAAAAGAGTATAAAGAAGATATGGCAGAAGAGCTTGCAGAAAAGGTTGTGCATTATTTATCTCATACAGTTCAAGGTGAAAAACTTCAAATTGAACAAATTCAAGACGCTGTGGAACATGTTCTTATGGTATCTCGTTTTAAGGTAACAGCTAAGGCGTACATTTTGTATCGAGAGCAACATGCAGAAATGAGATCCTTTGCAATAATGTCATCGCTTGGTCTAGTTGATAATTATCTTGATAAACTTGATTGGCAAGTTAAAGAAAATAGTAACATGGGGTATTCTTTGCAGGGACTAAATAATTATATTTTCTCAGAGGTAAGTAAGACATATTGGTTAAATAAAATTTACCCTAGTCACATAAGGTCAGCATATGAAAATGGTGATATACATATTCACGACTTAGGAACACTTTCAATTTACTGTGTTGGGTGGGATTTAACAGATCTACTAACTGTTGGATTTAAAGGTGTTTCAGATAAAATAGAATCTGCACCCGCTAAGCACTTCCGTACAGCCTTAGGACAAGTCGTTAATTTTATGTACACAATGCAAGGTGAAGCTGCTGGTGCTGTTGCATTTTCTAATTTCGACACACTACTCTCTCCTTTTATTAAGTACGATAATTTAAATCAGAAAGAGGTGAAACAAGCAATTCAAGAATTTATTTTTAATATGAACGTTCCAACACGCGTTGGTTTTCAGACACCTTTTTCAAACATAACACTAGATCTTACACCTTCTGTTAATTTCAAAAATCTTCCAGTAATAATTGGAGGAAAACAGCAAAAAGAAACATATGGCGATTTTCAGAAGGAGATGGATATGTTTAATGAAGCTTTTTTTGAGGTAATGATGGAAGGTGATTCTTCTGGAAGAGTGTTTTCGTTTCCGATCCCTACTGTAAACATTACTAAAGATTTTGATTGGCATAATGAAAAATTAAAAGGTTTGTGGGAAATAACAGCAAAGTACGGTATTCCATATTTTAGTAACTTTGTTACTTCTGATATGAAGCCAGAAGATACACGGTCAATGTGTTGTCGACTTAGACTTGATCTAGATGAGCTTGATAGAAGAGGAGGTGGATTGTTCGGTGCAAATGCGCTCACAGGGTCTGTTGGTGTTGTAACTATAAATCTACCACGTTTAGCATTTATGGCTAAACAAAAGTTTTCCTCTTTAGAAAAAGCAGTCCCTTATTTTTATGAGACACTTAATGCTCAAATGGATATTGCAAAAGAAAGTCTCGAGATTAAGAGAAAGTTATTAGAAAAATTAACTGATGCAAATTTATATCCCTATACTAAGTTCTATCTTAGAAATATAAGAAAAAATTTTGGCCAGTATTGGAAAAATCATTTCTCAACAGTAGGGCTTGTCGGCATGAATGAGGTGATCGTTAATTTATTTAATGAAACAATAGGTACCGAAAAAGGAAGGGTTTTTGCTGAAGATGTATTACAACATATGCGTGAACGTCTTATTTCATATCAGGTGGAAACAGGCAATTTGTATAACCTTGAAGCAACACCAGCTGAAGGAACATCTTTCCGAATGGCACTAAAAGATAAAAAAATGTATCCAGCTATTGTTGTTGCAAATGAGTCAGAATATAAAAAAGGAGCAAAGCCATTTTATACGAACTCTTCTCATTTGCCTGTTAATTATTCTAAGGATATTATTGAAACATTAAATATTCAAGATACACTACAGACAAAATATACAGGAGGAACGGTGATTCATTTGTTTTTAGGTGAACGTATCAATGACTACCGCACTGTCCCTAATCTTGTGAAGAAAATCTGTGAAAATTATAAATTGCCTTATTTTACCATTACCCCAACATTTAGTATTTGTCCGTCAGACGGATATATAAGTGGGGAGCATTTTATTTGTCCGACATGTGAATCTCAATGTGAAGTTTATTCACGTATTGTTGGCTATCTTCGTCCTGTGAGTCAGTGGAATGAAGGAAAACAGTCTGAATATGTTTTAAGGGAGGAATATCTTACAGAAACAGTACACAAAGAAGATCTTGCCACTCAAGTTATTTTACAAAAGTAAGTATGATTTTTGGTGGCTTTGAAAAGTGCACACTCATAGATTTTCCTGGAAAAATAGCTTGCATGGTGTATACAATCGGATGTCCGTTTAGATGTCCTTATTGTCATAATCCAGAACTTGTCGATGAAACAGCTTCTGTTTTTTTTGATGAACAGGAAATAATCTATTTTCTTGAAACAAGAAAAGGGTTGCTTGACGGGGTGGTTATTACAGGAGGGGAGCCAAGTATGCACGGTGATAACCTTATTTCATTTATTAAAAAAATAAAAAAAATAGGTTTCCTTGTTAAATTAGATACAAATGGTGTTGCTCCACTTTTTTTGCAACGCGTAATTGCAGAAAAATTGATTGATTATATTGCAATGGATATTAAGGCTCCATTTTCAAAATATTCAGAAGTTGTTGGAAGGCCGGTATATATTGACGCTATTAAAAAGAGCATTTCGTGTATCATGCAAAGTGGTATACCATACGAGTTCAGAACAACTTTAGTAAAGTCTCAGCTTAGTTTCGGTGATATTAAAGAAATAGGGGAGTCGTTAGAGGGTGCGCAAATGTATTATTTGCAAAAATTTATTCCCACAAAAATTCTAAATCCTCAATTCTTAAGAAAAACAAGTTACTCAGATGATGAGCTTAAGGAGTTGCAAACAATGATGCTTTCATATGTAAAAAATTGCGAAATTAGAAGTTAAGATATATCATGCATCAACATTCATACCCGTTTTATTTTGATAATGCGTCAACTGCCCCCATTGCAAAAGATGTGTTAACTGCAATGCTTCCTTATTTTGGAAAAGACTACGGAAACCCTTCTTCCCTTCACTCGCTAGGTAGAAAAAGTGCTACTGTTATTAATAATGCAAAACAAAAAATAGCCGACATTCTTCATGTTAATCCGCATGAGATTATTTTTACTGGATCTGGTACAGAGTCAATTTGCTTAGCACTTGTTGGCATCGCTCGTGCAAATCGTTCACACGGAAACCATATACTTGTTTCTTCTATTGAACATAAGGCAGTTCTTGAGTCTGTATATATGCTTAATAAAGAAGGCTTTGTTGTTGAATATATACCCGTTAGTAAAGATGGACTTATAAGTGTTGATGAGATTGAGTCTCGCATCACTCCGAAAACAATTATGATTTCTGTTATGTATGCAAATAATGAAATTGGGACCATACTTTCAATATCAGAGATAGGAAAAATGATACATAAAGTAAGAGGTTCTTCAATTTTTCCTATTTTTCACACTGATGCGTGTCAAGCCGCTGGCTACCTAAGCCTCAATGTTCAAGAACTTTTAGTTGACTGTATGAGTATTAATAGTTCTAAAATATATGGACCAAAAGGGGTTGGTTTACTTTACAAAAATAAAAATGTCTTCATTGAGCCACTTATTGTTGGTGGTGGACAAGAGTACGGGGTTAGAAGTGGGACAGAAAACATTCCAGGAATTGTCGGTTTTTCTGAGGCACTTATTCGTGTTCAGGATAGAAAAGATCAAGAAAATGAGAGGCTTACAAAATTACGTGATAGCTGTATCTATCGTATTAAAAATGAAATAAAAGATGTAACCATAAATGGTCATGAAAAAAAACGACTACCAAACAATATTCATTGCTCCTTTTCGTATATAGAAGGAGAGTCACTGCTACTCTTATTAGATGAACAAGGTATATGCGTATCAACTGGGTCTGCGTGTAGTTCACATGATCTTAAGCCTTCCCATGTGCTTGTTGCGATTAAACAAGACCCTGCGCTTCTCCATGGAAGCATACGTATAACATTTGGTGAAGAAACAACACAAGAAATGTGTGATGTATTGGTTGATATGTTGAAAAAAAATGTTTCTTATTTGAGATCAATCTCCCCGTCGACTTTTATATGACATTTTCATCACCCTCATCATGTGGAAATAATGAATGGCTTTACTCAGATACTGTTAAAGAGCATTTTTTTAACCCAAAAAATATTCTTTTCGATGACAAAGAGTATATTTCAGACGGTATTGGTATTGCAGGTAGTCCTCTTTGTGGAGATATGATGGTTGTTTGGATTAAGGTTGACAAAGAAACGAAAAAAATTAAAGAATGTAAGTGGAAAACATTTGGTTGTGCATCAGCAATTGCTTCAACTTCAATGATGTCGGTTATGGTGACGGAAAATGAAGGAATGTCTCTTGCTCGTGCGAAGAGGGTTTCTCCAGAATCAATTATTGAGCGTTTAGGTGGTTTACCAGACAGGAAGTATCATTGTTCTGTATTGGGTCACGAAGCGTTGCGTAAAGCAATAGAAGATTACGAATCTCATTATGAATAATACTGTAATATATACAATTATAAAAAAAATACAAGAAACAAAAGATGTAACAACTCTTGAGTTAAAATGTGGTGACCCTTTATTTCAATTTAAGGCAGGTCAATTTATTACAGTTTTTTTTCCTGAAACTGGACACATGGAAGGCAAGTCTTACAGTATCTCTAGCTCACCGAAAGAAAATTGTATAAGGATAACAGTAAAAAAAATCGGTGTATTTTCTAGTGCTATTGTTAATAAAAACCAAGGAGAGGTTATATCAGGATCTTTGCCGTATGGTTATTTTTATCCAGATTTAAAAAAAACCTCACTTGTTATGGTTGCGGGAGGTATCGCCATTGCCCCAATACGAAGTATTATTGTTGACACTTTACGTACTTCTTCGACGAGAAAAATTATTTTATTGTACTGTAATAAGACGAAAGAAGAGACTGTTTTTAAAAATGAGTTTAATGATCTTATGTTAACGTACGTTGGTAGATTTGAAGTGCGTTACTATGTAACTAAAGAGCAGGCAATGTTAGGTGAAGAAAATGGACGTATTCCGATCTCTCACATTACTGAAAAAACAAGAGATCTTACGGAAAGAGAATATTTTATCTGCGGATCTATTGCATTTGTAAGATATTACTGGAAAGGTTTAAGAGAGCTTGGAGTACGCGAAGATACTATTTATACAGAAGCATTTTTTAATTAAAGTACCTTCTTTATGTAAAGAAGGTACTTTGTAATTAGTTTACTAAATGAATTACTTTCTTTTTTTAAATGTTGACTTACTTGTACGAGCTTTTCTACACTTACTACTGCAGAATTTAACAGATTCCCAGTCTTCGCGTTCCTGAAAACTTTTCTGTGTATTTAAATCAAGTTTACAGACGATACATTTTTTATCAGCTTTGTTCATAAGTTTATAGTATCATAAAATAAATTAAGTTGAGTGCCTTAAAGATTTGCTTTTTAGCAACTAAAATAATAGAGTTTAGGTGGACGTGCCTTTCTAAGGCAAAATATGTCCAGAAAGGAGGTGATGTGTATGGGGAGAGATTCTTCATCCTACGATAAGGGTGACGCAGCAAAAGATACAGGCTCGTCCGTCAGAGACGTTTCTGGTGCTTGGCATCAGGCACGCGACGATGCTGTCTCGTCTGGTCATCTGGAGCTCCATTTTTGGCAGTAAATAAAAACTGCCAAACCAAGCAGCGTGACTTTTACTGCTTGGTTTTTCTTTTAAAAGGATATAGAGTAAGTATATGAAAGTAAAAGAAGTAGATACTTTTTCTAAAGTAGAATATGTTGATGCATTTTATATAAGCGACGCTAGTCTTGAAAAAGTCGATCTCTATCCTCATATTTCTTACGGAAAGATTACAGAAGATGTCGCTGGAAATATAGTAGTCTCTTTTATCGAGGATGTGGAAAGCGGGACTTCTGTTAGAGGTCTCCTTCTTCCAAAGGGGGCACTTCTTACAGAATATAAAAATAATGAGCAAGTAATGAGTGGGGTAAGTATCGGAGATGCTCTTACTGTGTACTGGGATGATATTGTTTATTTTGAAAAGAGTGTTCCAGAAAAGATAACAAAAATGTATACCGAAGGGGAGGTGGTACAAATAACTTCTACGTATCTGCTCCTTAAAGACCCTGTCACATTACGGCTTCATCCTCAGCCTGTTAAGAATCACCCAGGATATACGCCATTTTATTATGTGATACCACTATCATTTATCACTAAAGTAGAAAAATAGTATGGATAACACATTGCTACAGAAAGAGGTGCGTATAGAATATAAAGAAAATGAGAAGCTTTTTAGTTGCGCGGGAAAAGTGATTAAAGATGAGGAAGGTACTCTAACTATTTGCTTTACATTGTATCTTGATGATCCAGTGGATGTGCTTACTATACAGAAAAAAGATATTCTTCATATTGAAAAGATGAAGCTATAAAAATAGTCCGCATGGTGTGCGGACTATTTCATTTTTTGAATTTCTTCGTAGAGACGGATAGTCATTCTGTTGTGATGGTTGCGAATATTTGCTGTAGCATCAGCGCGAGCAATTGCTTGCTGTAAGCTTACACGCACATCGAGATCGGACTGCACTGCATGATTCGTCGGAATTACAAGTCTTTGTGCTTGCTGTTGTGCCTTAAAGAGGTCGATAGCAATGTTTGTAAGTGGTGTTCCAATGACAGGGGGGAACTGCATAAGAAATCCTTTTTAAGTTGTTGGAAAGAACAGGGATAGGGGGTAGTGTAGCATGGAAATTAGTCTGTTTTAATATGATTTTAATTATTTTGTATTACCAAATTAGTTGTTGTATATATTTTGATTGGTTAAAAATATTTATTGAGTGTAGTGTAAGGAAAAGAAAAATATTTATATGAGAGTTTTCTTTTTCTCCATGCATTATAGAGTCTCTTGTTTTTTTGATTCTTTCAATTCTTTTTTGTCAAAATTTAATCATTTCTTCATCAAATGTTTTTAAATAGTTGGAAAAGTAAGAGCTTTCATGTTCGTGTAAGAAGATTTTTAAAAGATCACTAATACGATTTATAGGTTTAGCGGAACCATCTTGGTTTTTTCTGTATACGCTCAACTGTTTTCTTAAATCATTAGGTGCAGAACTTTTAAGTGAACAATCTCTGTTTATGTACTCACTGTTAGATTTTAAGTATCTTTCTAATTCTGTTATAAGGTACGTTACAGCAAGGGACCATAAACCTTCGTTACCAGAGTGTAAGATTTCGTAACAGCAAATTACTGGTTTTATTTTTCTTGATAAAGTATGTATTTTTTTAATTTATCTTCTATAATTTTTTTAATGAGCAAGAGTAATGGCAAGTACATTTTTTGCACCAGATAAAAGAAGAACCCTCTTTGCTTCAAGGAGAGTTGCTCCAGTAGTAGTAACATCATCAACAAGAATTACTGTTTTATTTTTTATACACCGCATGTCTTTGATTAAAAAGCTCCCTTTTTGAGCGTTGATGCGGTCACTACGTTTTGTCCCTACTTGCGCTCTAGTAAAATGTCTTCTTTTTAATGTTGTGAGAGATATTGGGTAATCCAGTCTTTCTCCAAGAGTTAGTGCAATATATTCTGTATGACAGTAACCTCTCTTTAGTTTGCGAAATAAGGTTGTTGGTACTGGAATAAGTATAGGATTATCTGCAGCTTCAATGCTTTCAATGTTTTTATTTACAATACCATTTTCCGTAAAGTCTCGTATAAGGTCTTTTCTGTGAAAGTATTTTATGGCGTGAATTATTTTTCTTACATTCTTATCTTTGAATGAATAGAGGCTTATTATGAATGGATAAGGTGTGTCTACTCCGCGAGAAAAAGTATCGGTACATTTTTTACAAAGAGAGGTTTTTTCTTTTTTACATACGTAACAATAAGAAGGAAATACAACTGAGAAGAAAAAAGTAAGTAATGATTTAATCATCCACATATAAAAGCAGTAGTACGATAGAGGCTTCAATATATAATAGTATATACTCAGTTACAGTATGCTTAACTTTTTTAAGAAAGAAGAATTAGGACAAGCGATCGGCCTCGATGTCGGAGCTTCTTCTGTGAAAGTGGTTCAGCTTCGTAAGGAAAAAAATAGAATTGTTCTTGATACCTATGGTGAAGTTGCTCTTGGACCTTATGGCGGATTAAAGATTGGACAAGGAGTCCATCTTGGAGAGGAAAAGCTTGTAGAAGCTGTACAGGATTTGTTTAAGGAAGCAAAAGTGACCGCACGAGATGCTGTTATTGCGATTGACCCAACAGCTGCCTTTGTTTCTTTGGTAAATGTGCCAAAAGTGTCTGACGATGAATTGAGAACTATGATGCCCATAGAGGCTCGTAAGTATATTCCAATTCCCCTTACTGAAGTTCAGATGGACTGGTGGCATATTCCCCAAACCGTTAAGTTTATTAACGATGAAAAGATGATCAGTGTGGTTCTTGCTGCTGTAAATAATTCTGCTCTCACTTCATCTGCTGCTATTTCTCAAAAACTGGAATTAAAGAATGTTGAGTACGAGATTCATGGGTACTCTCTTTTGAGAAGTTCACCACCACACACACATAAAATGGTAATGTATGTAGATATCGGCTCACTTTCAACTGTGCTTTCTGTTGTGTATCAGGGGATAGTGCTTGATATGCATGTTATTAGTAGAGGTTCGCAAGAGGGGACTATGCAAATTTCTAGAGCACTCTCTGTTACTATCGACACAGCTGAAGAGTCTAAGAGAGTGTTTGGGTATGAAGGTGATTCTTCTAATCCTTATCTTAAGGACGTGTTAGAGCTTTCCAGTTATCCACTGTTTGGTGAGATCGCAAGACTATCCCTAATGTACGAAAGAAAGTATAATCAAACTATAGAAGGAATAATTTTAACAGGGGGTGGTGCACGTGTACCAAGTCTTATAAGTGTGTACAGTAAAACAGTGCACATTGCAGGACGAGTAGTCACCCCATTTGAACAAGTTGTTGTTCCTGATTTTTTGTCAGAAATGATGGAGAGAGTTGGTCCAAGTTATGCTGTTGCACTTGGGTGTGCTCTAAAAAAATTAATTTCATAAACGTAGTACCTCATGGCATTTTCACTTAGTAATCAATCAGAAGCAGCTCCTGTGCCTGGTCAGGGTATACAAGGAGTTCAAAACGGCACACAACCTCAAGGTGTGGCGCCAGACTCAAGTTCTCCTTTTCTCTTTGTTCAGCAAAGAGGAGGGGAAATTAGTGTTAATGCATACTTACAAATCCTTCTTTTCGTTATAGCATCTCTTTCTATTCTTGTTAGTCTTGTTTTATTTGTTTATTCAACTTACCTAAAATCAAGCATAGCTTCAACGAAACAGGAAATCTTAACCCGTGACGCATCTTTTAAAGATTACCCAATCTCAGAGATGGTAAATTTTTCATCTAGAGTTAAGAATTTAGAAAAACTTTTACAGGAGTATGTTTCTGTGCGCTCACCCCTTAAGTTTCTTGAAGATGTTGTTGAAAGACAAGTTGTTTTTGATGAATTTAGCTTAAAAAAACCTGTTAATGGGTCTGGTTATACTGTTGATTTTGCTGTAGTAACAACAAATTATAGAGCACTTATTCAACAGCTTGAGGCTCTTAATCTTGCTCAGTACAGTAAGATTGCCCCTCAACCAAAGACAGCTGGTATTTCTGATTCAAGAAATTCAATTAAGGTAAGAGTTTCAACACCTGTAATTGTTCAAGGTGTGACGTCAGATCAAATTGTTTTTGTTGAAGGACGTCCACCAGAAGTTTCAACATCAACACCTCAATAAAATTTATGTCACCTAAATTACTCAACATTCTTATGATTATTACCCCGGTTGTTTTGTATCTTGGGTATATTAAGCCTGTCCATTCTGGTTTACCTGGAGTTGTTTTTACCCCAGAAGCAAGTATTGTAACGTTAAGAGACAGAAATACTCAGTATAAAGACACTCTCAGTAAAATTATTTCTGTTGAAGAAAATATAAATAGAACAGAAAAACAGTATAAAGAAATTGACGGTGATCTTAGAAAAAAGATTGAAACAATGCTTCCTCCTTCGATTGATCCAATTAAGCTTCGAAATGAGATAATAACTATTGGAAATAAAAATGGAGTTGCGGTAACTAATGTTGGTGTTGTTCTAAATCAAAGAAATCAAAATAAAGATCTTGGTTCATATCTTGTTACGTTTAACTTAATATCTCGGTACCCTGCTTTTAAATCATTTATTGAGGCTTATGAAAAAAATCTTAGATTTTATGTTCATGACAGTGTTACCATTAAACGCCAAGAAGAAAAGTCTGGTGATGTTGATAAAATAGAAGATCCGGAAGCTCTTAGTATTAGTGTTACTTCAAAGGTGTATTACTTTAAGTAATTCTTACATTTATTTACTATGCAAATTAACCCATCTAAATTTACAGGTTTACTTGTTGGAATCATTAGTCTCGGCTTATTGGGGTGGTGCCTCTATTTCTTTTACGGTGTTATGTTTTCCGGTGTTTCATCTAACCCTACAGCACCTCTTACTGCAGCCGATGTTGCTATTTTTGGTCCAAAACTTCAAAAAGCAGGTGCTGTTATGGTTGACCCAAAGCAGAAAGTTGCACTTACAAAAAAAGATTTTGCTTTTACAGAATTAACTCTCTTTAAGTCATTTACGGATCTCCCAGAAGTAGTTCCAATGAGTGATTCTCGAGGCCGACCAGATCCTTTCGCGCCGTATGTTGCTCCTTGATCTTTTTGTTAGCCAAAATAAATTAACTGAAATCGAAGCAAAAGAAATCGATGCTACAATCTCTTCAACAGAAGGGATTCTTGTTGATGACCTTCTCGCTAAAAAAAATATCTCAAGCGATGAAATTACTGAAGTAAGAAGTACCCTCCATGGTCTCCCTATTTACAGAGAAGATATTGCGGACGACAAAGAGCTTACTAAGTATATAAATGTGGTCCAATCTAAGCAGTTTTTGGCAGTTCCGCTTGAGTTTCGTGATGAGGTTTTGTTTGTTGGTATTGTTGATCCTGAACATGGTAACGTTCTATCAAGTCTTCAGTTTCTTTTCGGGTCAACACATCAAGCCTATAAGGTATACCTCGTTTCTTATGATGCCTTTAAGAAACATTTTGGCATCACTTCACCAAATGATTTGCAAGAAGAAAAAGCCAGTGTAACTGATAAGGTGGATAATGAAATCATTTCTTATGTTGCAAAAGATGATGACAGTCTTGAAGATGGTCCAGAAGGTGACGAGGAGATTGATCTTCAAGATGCATCAAGTGTTCTTGATAAAAATCTAGCAAAACTCCCAATTCCTGATATTTTCAGTACTATTTTGCGTTATGCTATTGATAATACGGCTTCCGATATTCACATAGAACACGTCGGTCTTTCTGTTCGTACTCGTGTTCGTATGGATGGACGCCTCGAACAAATTGCTGCACTCCCTGCAAAATTACATCCGATGCTTATTGCCCGTATCAAAATCCTTTGCGCTATGAAGCTTGATGAGAAGCGTAAACCTCAAGATGGGCGATTTAGTACTAAGTTTGGTGATCGTAAAATTGACTACCGTGTGTCATCGTTCCCAGGGTATTATGGTGAAAAGATTGTAATCCGTATTCTTGACAGCATTAAAGGTGTAAAGCTTCTCAATGATCTTGGTTTTTCTACACTTCAGATGAAACATATTCGTGAAGCAATCGGCGCGCCATATGGTATGGTACTTATTTCTGGTCCTACAGGATCCGGTAAAACCACAACGCTTTACTCGATGCTTAACGAAATTGATCGTGACCATAAGAACGTTGTTTCACTTGAAGACCCTGTGGAATATAACGTGGGAGGAATGAATCAGTCTCAGGTGTTCCCTGATATTGGGTATACATTTGCTTCAGGGCTTCGTTCTATCCTTCGTCAGGACCCTGATGTAATCATGGTGGGAGAAATTCGTGACGGTGAAACCGCACAGCTTGCTATTCAAGCGGCTCTTACTGGTCACTTGGTATTTTCAACAATCCACACCAACACATCAATTGGTGTGGTAACTCGTCTTCTTGATATGGGTATTGAGTCGTATCTTATTGCGCCAGTTCTTATTGCTGCGCTTGGTCAACGTCTCTCTCGTCGTATTGCAGATAGTTGCGGTGAACAAATGGAAATGACACCTTCTTTAAAGGAATTGGTTCATAAGCAGTTCGAAGACCTTCCTGATGAATTTAAAAAAGAATTTCAAATTGACAGACCTTTGTATGAAGCAAAAGGGAATGCTCAGTTTCCAACAGGTATTAAAGGGCGTGTTCCTGTTTTTGAAGTTCTCTCTATTACAGACGAAATAGAAGAAGCAATTCTACGTAACAAAGGAGAGGAGGAGATCTTTAAGCTGGCACGTAAAAATGGAATGGTAACTCTAAAAGAAGATGCGATGCTTAAATGTATGGAGGGGAAGATTCCATTTGTTGAACTTGCTGAGCTTTAAAAAAGTAATTATAAGTTATGTGTGAGTTATACAATTGCCTCGAGCAATTTGCTTGCTATACTTTTTAGTATATGAATTACGAAACAGAGCTCGACGATCTTATTATGACCTTAGTAAAGGAAGGAGGTTCAGACCTGCACCTTACTGTAGCTCACTTCCCTTCACTTCGTATTAACAGAGACCTTATCCCTCTTACGAGAAAAAAAGAGCTCACACCAGAAGACACTCTAGGTTTTTTGCGTCAAATGATTGGCGAAAAAATGCTTACTAACTTTGTAGTAACTCAAGAGTTAGATTTTTCTTACGAGCATCGTAAAGAGTACAGGCTTCGAGGGAATGCATGTTTTCAGCGTGGGGTTATTTCAATTGCCCTTCGTTTACTGCCTCGAGTAAGGACAATAGAAGAGCTCGCTCTTCCTCAGCAGCTTATAGCTGTTTCCCGTGAACGCCAAGGACTTTTTCTTGTTGTTGGTTCAATTGGGCAGGGTAAGTCAACAACAATTGCTGCAATGATTCAGCAAATTAACAAAGAGTCTAGGCGGCATATCCTCACCATTGAAGATCCTGCGGAATTTCGTTTTGATCATGATAAATCTATTATTGAGCAACGAGAAGTTCGTACCGATACAAGTGATTTTGACACAGCTCTTGTTCAGTCCCTCCGTCAAGATCTTGATGTCATTATGATTGGAGAGATGAGAAATAGAGATACTATGGCAACAGCGGTAACTGCTGCTGAGACAGGTCACCTTGTTCTTGCGACGCTTCACAGTAACTCAGCTGCTCAGACAATCAACCGTATCATCGATTCATTTCCTTCTGATCAGCAAAACCAGATTCGCTTACAGCTTTCATCCTCTCTTATAGGCATTCTTTCTCAGCAGCTTATTCCTACAACAGGAGGGGGTATGGTTCCTGCTTTTGAGCTTCTTTTAAATACAGGAGCTGTATCAAATCTTATACGCGAAAACCGTGTACACGAAATTGATATGATCATTGAAATGGGTGCAAAAGACGGAATGATTGACCTTGATAGATATCTCGCCTCACTTGTTCGTGAGGGAACAGTTGCACGCGATGTTGCATATACATATGCTCGCCGTCGAGGACTTTTCGATAGACTTCTTTAATAATTAGTTAATTTTTTATGATCTTTGAATATTCTTGGCTTAATAATAACGGAAACAAAGAAGAGGGGGAAGTTGAAGCAACGTCTGTTGATAGCGCTATTCTTGTTCTTCAAAAAAAAGGTATTACTACTATTTTAGAAGTTAAAGAAAAGGTAGATAAGAAAAATAATATTATTTACCAGGCAACAGGTAAGCTTTTTAAAGAAAAGATAAAACCAAAAGATGTGGTGCTCTTTTCACGACAGGTGTCGACCTTGTTTGAGGCGGGGGTGTCAGCATTGCGTGCCTTCCGTCTTCTTGCACAAGAAAATGAAAACAAGACTCTTCAAGAAGAGATTATGGGGGTTGCTGATGATATCGAGTCAGGTATTGCTCTTTCAGAAGCCTTGTCTCGTAGACCTGACCTCTTTTCAAATTTTTACGTTAACATGGTTAAAGCGGGTGAAGAAAGTGGAAAATTGAATGAAGTTTTTCTTTTTCTCGCTGACTATCTTGATCGTAACTACGAACTTAACCAGAAGATCAAAAAAGCTCTTACTTACCCAGGATTTGTTATTGGAACATTCTTTGCAATTATGGTGGGCATGCTTACATTTGTGGTCCCTAAAATGGCAAACATGTTTGCTGAGGAAGGTGCTGAGCTTCCGATGGTGACACAAATTGTTCTCTTTGTTTCGGATCTTTTCGTAAAATATGGACCAATTACTTTCCCTATTCTCTTTGGTCTTGGTTTTTGGTTTTATAAGTGGTCGCAAACTGACGAAGGAGGGTACATTGTTGATAGCAATCTCATTAAAGTGCCGGTGCTTAATAATCTTCTTCAGAAAATTTTCTTACAACGTTTGTCAGATAACATGAGTACCATGCTCTCAAATGGTGTACCAATTGTTCGGTCTATCGATATTACTACTTCAATTGTTGAGAATCGTGTTTATAAACAATTGATGGGTAGAGTTTCTGTTAAAGTTCAAACGGGAAAGTCTCTTTCAAAGGCTTTATATGAAGAGCCTCTTGTTCCAAATATTCTTGTACAAATGGTTCACATTGGAGAAGAAACAGGAGAGCTTGCTTATATCCTTAAAAATCTCTCTAACTTTTATAGACGTGAACTCGACACAGCAATTGATTCAATGATTGGACTTATTGAGCCTGCGATGATCGTAAGTTTGGGAGTCGGTGTAGGTGTGCTTGTGTCTGCTATTCTTCTCCCTATGTATTCTCTCACTGATGCAATTAGTTAGTTTTTTATTACTTTTTTTAACAAAACATAAAAATACACATTAAGTAAAATGTGTATTTTTGTTTAAAAAACCTTTATTTACAATCTATTTTAATTATCCACACAATTTATCTTTAATACTTGTGTTTTATAAAATAATGGGTATATACTTTAAAGTATCTACAAAAAGATAGAAAAATATTATGTCAAACAAATTTACAAAATCAGGTGTTCGTGGATTCACCCTTATCGAACTTCTTGTGGTGATCGCTATTATCGGTCTCCTTTCAACTATTATTGCTGCCCCAATTCAAAGTGCGCGTAAAAAAGCACGTGACGCGAAGAAGATTGCCGAACTTAAATCAACACAGCTTGCTCTTGAGCAATACGCTGAATCAAACTCCGCTCAGTATCCAATTGATCTTAAAGATCTTTCACCTCAGTTTATGCCGCTTCTTCCTACATTTGCTGCTTCTACTACATCAAATGCCCGTGATGCTTTTGCTTACACATATTATACAGCTTCATCAACAGGTGCTCAGGATCAGATTTTTGCGTATCACTTTGGTGTAAAACTTGAAGTATATGGTCCAGCTCTTGAAACTGATCGTGACTGTATTTCTGCAACCCTATCAAGCGCACTCGCTGTTCCTTTCTGTGCGGTGTACAACGGTAACTTCATGACTGCAACTTTCGTTAATAACGGAACTAACCTTTTTACCTCCGCTGCTTCATCCAGCCTTCCAGCGTCTATAGTAGAAGGAAGTCCTGTGCCTACTAATGGATCTGATTTCGAATCAAAAATTAATGATCTTCCAGCTGTCTCTCCTTACTCTGAACAGTCTAGTAGTACTTGTGTCGCTGTAGAAGATTGTATCTTTGATGTTACTTCACAGCAATAATCTGTTTTTCTAAAAGAAGTTTCTATCTTAGCTAAACAAAAAAGCGGGCACTGCCCGCTTTTTTTTTGAAATCTTATGTACTGTTTCTCTTAGCTCTTAGTCTAAGATTAATTGTCCAAGATAATGTTGCTTCGTTAAAGTGTTTATAATGAAGTGTAAAATTCTATTGTTTAACTATATACTTAAGAATATATTATTATTATTTATTTTACTCCATGTTAGCAATCCTCTCTTTTCTTTATGGTGCTTCGATCGGTAGTTTTGTTCAAGTTATTGTTTCTAGACTCCATGTTGCGCCTATTACAAAAAGTAGAAGTAAGTGTCTTTCTTGTGGTGAAACACTTCGTCCTCTTGATCTTATTCCAATAGTTTCTTTTATCTGGCTAAAAGGGAGATGTCGATATTGCAAAACTGACTACGGAGTTTCATCTCTTATCGTTGAAATATTATTTGGAATTTCTTTTTTTTTCCTTTATCACGTGATCCTTGTTGGGCACGCTTCTGTAATGATAAGTTTTTTTTGGCTTGTTTTTTATACTCTTTTATTTGGAGTGCTTGGAGCAATGGCTCTTTACGACAATAAGCACTCATATATACCACTTTCATTTATTACTATTTTTTCGCTACTTTCCTTTGTTGTTTTTTTAATGAGAGCGCAAGAAGATTTTTCACTGGTCACTTTGTCTGCACCTCTTTTTGTTGCTCTGCCTTTTTTGATTATCTGGCTTATTACAAAAGGAAAAGGTGTCGGATTTGGTGATGTTGTTCTTTTCTTTGGTGTTGGAGCTTTTTTTGGTGTACAGCAAGGTTTCGCCGTTTTCATTCTTTCCGTTTGGTTTGGCGCTTTTTATGGGCTTATGTATAAATATTTTCTTTCTGGAAAAAAAATTAAAACAAGCACACCGATTCCTTTTGTTCCGTTTATTGTTGTAGCATTCCTTATTGTGTTGTTCACAGGTGCAGATATATTCTCTATCGCCCTTCTTTTCGCTTAGTGCTACCATGTATGTATGCTTGTTCCTTATTTTCCCTTACGAAAAACAGCTAAAGCGTTTACCTTAGTTGAACTTCTTGTAAGTATCTCAATTATGGCTATTGTTCTGGGTATTAGTTTGTCAGGTGGGCCACAAGCAATTATGCGACTTACGCTTTCAGATAATGCTTACCGTACTGAAATTTTAATACGTGAAGCGCAGTTGCAAGGAAGTGCCGTTGTTTCTGTTAATGGTAATTTTGGTGGATCCGGTGTTTACTTTGATCTTGCGACTTCGTCAGAAGTTATAAAATTTAGAGACAAAATTGATAATTCGATAACTCATCCAATCGGTATAGGAAATGGTCTTTATGATCAGGGTTTAGGTGATGAAAACAATGAGCTATTAAAAACAGTTAATCGTCACAGAGTTGGTGTGCTTTGCGTAGCAACAAGCACTAACCCACTTTTATGTAACGATGAATTAGATCCTGATTTAAAAACACTCACCATTTCATTTAGTAGGCCACGGCAAAATGCAAATATTTATATTAATGATTCGAAAACAACCAACTATGACATTGCGTGTGTTCAGCTTGATTCGTTGCGTACTCCTGTAAAAGGATATGTTCGTTCAATATTGATTTATAAATCAGGGATGATAGTTAAAAAAATTGATACGTGTAAAGCATGAAACAATTATGAACATATTATTTTTTAAAAAAAGCAGATTTAGACAAGGATTTACACTTGTTGAGCTTCTTGTTGTGCTTGGTCTTTTTTCAGGGATAGCAACTCTTAGTTTAGGGTCATTATTTAATGCTCAAACAATTAATAATCGATTACAAGAAACTCAATCAATACTTGATAATATTAATTTATCTATTCAAACTGTAACACGCGACGTACGATTTGGTGCAAATTTTTATTGCGGAGAAGATGATCCAACAACACTCCCTTCCATACCTCTTATACGTAAAGACTGTTCAGATGCCGCAGGTAATGGAGGGGATGTTCTTATCTTTCGTGGTTCTGAGTGGAAAGATGATAGAGATAGGGTGGCGTATTATATTTCAGACGGTGTTTTGTTTAAGATTGAATATCCTTTTGTTGGGGCTAGTACTACATTACAAATGACATCAAGTGATGTTTTCATTACCAAACTTCTCTTTTATGTAGATGGTGCACATACATCAGATGGCTCTAATGATTATTTAGGTTTATTTGATTTTAGGCAACCTCTCATACATATTCTTATTTCAGGGTATACAAAATCTGAACGACAAACAGTAAAACCAATTACCTTTAATATACAGGCAACTGTTTCTTCACGTTCGCTTGATAATCGTTAAATATATGAAAAATAAACAACTCACTAAAGGATTTACTCTTCTGGAAACACTTGCTTCAGTTGCTATAATGGTAATTATGATCATTGGACCTCTTACAGTAATTACAGAGTCTTCTTCCTATTCTCGTCAAACAAAAGATTCAATCATTGCGACGTATTTAGCTGAAGAGTTGATTGAGCTTATAGAAAATCAATATGATTCTATCTATTTATTGTGCAAAAAACAACCTGAAAATGCTTATTGTGCTCCAAACGTCGGAGAAACAAATGGTCAAACCTCGTGGAGATTATTTAAAGAGAAATTTGCAGCAGGAGATGGTCAGCCATCTTGTTACGGTGAAAGAGATAATGAAGGTGCAGGTGGTAATAACGTTCCACAGGGATGTACATTTGATTATGAACAAATGACTGGTGATATTACCGTGACACCATCTCGATCACCTGCTAACAATGAAAATTGTCGTACAGTGACCGAGTACCTTTTTCCAGACGGTACAGTAAAATTTTTGTGTACAGGGTCTGCTCATTCAAATGGCGCAATTCCGTCAACAAAAAAAACCTTTAGTCGAAGTGTTTACCTTGAACATAATCCAACTTATGATATAGGTAATATGCTTAGTCAATATAATGACGATATAAAAATAATTTCAGAAGTGAAACATAAAGGGGTAAATGGTGTCACATACACTTCTAGGGTAAGTAGATTTATACATGCACAACCATAAGTAATATTAGACACATTATGTTTTTTTTACACAATAAAAAAATTAAAAAAGGATTTGTTCTACCCTTCACAATGCTTATGTCAACACTTGTTCTTTTTATTACAGGAAGTGCAATGACATTAGTTTCAAAGCAGATGTATTTTTCAAAATTGTATAGAAACAGTCAAAATGCTTATTATGCAGCTGATGATGCAATTACTTGTGCTCTTGCGATCGATGATACATATACATCAGCAGACGGTTTAGGTATTTTTCCAAGTAGCACCACAACCCCCGCAATGACTTCAGTTGAAGCTGTAATAGATTATGTTAATGATGATCGTGCTAGTCAAGAACCCCCACTTGACCCAATTTCCCTTGCTGGTCCAAATCCAATTAAGTGTGCTCAGTCACTTATTTTTGACCAAAATCCAGCTACATCTGATTTTAAAGTAAGTGACGATAATTATACATACCATTCTCCTTTCTCGGGAGATGAAGAGGGTAAAACGGTAACCTATAGAATGCGTATGAATATGGGGGGCGGGGAATTTAGATGTGCAAGAGTGACGGTTAATAAAACACCTTCATTTAGGCAGATTATCGCTCAAGGGTATTCTTCTTGTAATGACACTGGAGCTATTGAGCGCGCCGTTATAAATACAACAATCTCAGAATAGTGTTTATTCTATAAGGGTTTTTACGTGTTTTGTGCTATGCTGTATAGTATGGATAAAAATGCTGCACAAAAGCGTATCTACGAGCTTAGAGAGTCTCTTGAGTATCATCGCGTGTTGTATCACGTGCATGATATGCCTTCAATTTCTGATGAAGCGTACGATTCTTTACTTAGAGAGCTTGCTTTGCTTGAGGAGATGTTTCCTGAATACGAAGATGCAACATCCCCAACTAAAAGAGTTGGAGGACACACGCTTACACATTTTAAAAAAGTTAAACACGATGTGAAGCAGTGGAGTTTTGACAACGTTTTTAATTTTGAAGAACTTACCTCTTGGGAGGATCGCAACCTAACACTTCTTAAAAAGAGTGGACACCATAATCTTCCAACATATGTTGCCGAGCTTAAAATTGACGGACTTAAAATTATCCTTACATATGAAAACGGTAAACTTGTTCGTGGCACAACGCGAGGAGATGGAGAAGTTGGAGAAGATATTACTGAAAATATAAAAACAATACGTACTATACCACTTAGTTTGCCTTTACCTCTCTCAATCACAGTGATTGGTGAGGCATGGATTAAAAAAAGTGACCTTGAGGTTATTAATAAAGAAAGAGAAAATGAAAATCTTCCTCTTTATGCAAATACACGCAACTTGGCAGCAGGAACACTGCGCCAGCTTGATGCGCGTATTGTGGCAAAACGTAACCTTCAGCTTTTTGCTTATGACATTGAGGGTGGTGATTATGCTACACAAGAAGATGAACTTAAAGAACTTACTTCTCTTGGCTTCTTGGTAAACAGCTCAAAAAATATCTGCAAATCGCTTGAAGATATTCAGTCGTTTTACAATAGCTGGGTAGACAGAAAAGATAAGGAAGAGTTTGGTATAGATGGAATTGTTATTAAAATAAACGAAAGAGTGTTATGGGATTCTCTCGGATATACCGCAAAATCTCCTCGAGGTGGAATTGCTTATAAGCTTCCCGCGGAAGAGGTTGCGACACAGCTTCTCTCTGTTACCTGTCAGGTTGGTAGAACTGGAGCTGTGACACCGGTAGCAGAGCTTAATCCTGTTTTACTTGCAGGTTCAACAGTAAAACGTGCAACTCTTCATAACGAGGAGGAAATTGTTCGTCTGGACGTAAGAGTTGGTGATACTGTTCTTATTAGAAAAGCTGGGGATGTTATACCTGAGATTTTTGGTGTGCTTCATGATTTACGTAAAGAAGATTCAGTGCCATTTTTTATGCCAAAAATGTGTCCAGAGTGTGCAAGTGTGCTTGTAAAAGAGTATGTTGGTAAAAGTTCTTCTGCTGCCTGGTATTGCCATAATAAGGAATGTCCAGCGAAACATCTCGAAGGACTTATTCATTTTGTTTCAAAAAAGGGGATGAATATAGACGGTATGGGTGAGCGTATTATCGAAGAATTTTGTGGGCTCGGTTTGATTGATACTTTTACTTCTATTTACCACCTTAAGAAAGAGGATATTGCACCTCTTTCAGGGTTTGGAGAGAAGTCTGCTGATAATCTTATTTCAGCAATAGAAAGTTCGCGAGAGGTATCTTTTTCAAGATTTATTTTTGCCCTCGGTATTCGTCATGTTGGTGAGACGACTGCAAAAGATATCGCTCGACACTTTGCGAATGTGGCAGATTTTATGTCTACCACAAAAGAAGATCTTCTTCTTATAGATGGTGTTGGAGAAAAAGTAGCAGATAGCATTATTGATTTTTTTGCAGATAGTAAAAATAAAAAAGAAGTAGAAAATCTTATCGAGGAGCTTAGTATTACGTATGAAGTAAAACAAGGGGTACTACTTGAAGGTCTTACGTTTGTTATTACGGGGACACTTCCAACACTAACGCGCGATGAGGCAAAAAAGCTTATTGAAGATAATGGTGGTAAAGTTGCGGGAAGTGTTTCGAAAAATACCTCCTATCTTTTGGCGGGCGAAGGAGGGGGTGGAAAACGTGACGATGCTAAAAAGTTTGGTAGTAACGTTTTGGATGAACAGGGATTTTTTAATCTCCTAAAGAAATAGTGAGGATTTTACTTTTGTGTAACTTTTAATGCTCTGTGATAGAATAGGAACTATGAAATTCACTGAAGAAGATCTTATGAATCTTTCACGCCTTGCGCGTATTGATATTAGTGACGATGAAAAAGCAAAAATGCTTCTAGATATGCAAGCTATTTTGGGGTACGTATCAGAAATTAATGAAGCGGTAAGTAGGTCCGTTGAAGTAAATGAGGCTGTTTATAATGTTGTTCGAGAAGATGTTGTCACTACTCGTCCTGGAAGTAAAACAGTCTCACTCCTTCGTGAAGCTCCTAAAGTAGAAGGTAATTATGTTGAAGTATTACAAGTGCTTAAATAATTTTTTTTATTATTATGATGTCTTCACTTTCAAAAATTCATGAGTCACTTGTAAGCGGTGCTGTAACAGTAGAAGCTCTTGTTGAAGAAGCTAAAGCAATAATTGCAGTAAAAGATAAAGATGTCCATGCCATACTTGGTATGTATTCTGATGCTCTTATTACTTCACAAATTACAAAAGCAAAAGAAATGCTCGCCAAAGGTACAGCAACTCTCCTCACTGGAGTTCCTATAGTGCTTAAAGATAATATTTTAGTTGAAGGTGAAATCGCAACAGGGGCTTCCAAGATTCTTGAGAATTATAAAGCGCCGTATGATGCAACTGTTACAAAGCGACTTAAAGACGCTGGGGCAATTCTTATTGCACGCGCAAATATGGACGAGTTTGCTATGGGGGGGTCTACCGAAAACTCAGCATACGGTGTGACAAAAAATCCGATCGACACGACACGTGTGGCAGGAGGATCATCTGGAGGATCTGCTGCGGTTGTTGCATACGGTGCTGTGCCAGTTTCTCTTGGCTCTGACACTGGAGGATCTATTCGCCAACCAGCATCATTTTGTGGCCTTGTGGGGCTCAAAACGAGCTATGGTGATGTTTCTCGTTATGGTCTTATGGCAATGGGAAGCTCTCTTGATCAAATCGGTCCGTTTGCGAATTCTGTAGAAGATGCGGAAGTGGTGTATGGAATTATTACGGGGAATGATCCCCTTGATAGCACTTCACTAAGCCCATCTCTTCGTGAAGAAAAAAAGTCCCCACTAAAAAAGGTACTTGGGGTGCCATATTCATTTATTAATCGTGATGGTATCGATAAAGAGGTGCTTGAAAATTTTAATAAAAGTATTGAATCTCTTAAGGGTGCCGGATATGAAATTAAAGATGTTACACTTAATCAGCTTGAGAAGTCTCTTTCTGTGTACTATATCCTTATGTTTGCTGAAGTGTCAAGTAACCTTTCTCGTTATGACGGGGTTCGCTTTGGGCTTTCTTGTCCAGGAGACACAAGTATTCGTAGCTACTTTGAATCACGAACTGCTGGTTTTGGTGCTGAGGTGAGACGTCGTATCCTTCTTGGGACATATGTACTCTCTTCTGGGTATTATGACGCTTATTACAATAAAGCAAACATTGTACGTGAGCAGCTTCGTGATGAGTTTAAGAAAGTGTTTAGTGAGGTTGATGCAATTGTTATGCCAACATCACCTATCCCACCATTTTTGATTGGAGAAAAATCTTCTGATCCACTTGCTATGTACTTGGCTGACATCTTTACAGTACCAGTTAATATTGTGGGAGTGCCTGCGCTTTCTGTTCCTTCAGGTAAAACAGAAAGCGGTCTTCCTCTTGGAATACAATTTGTTGCTCCGCATATGCGAGAAGACATTTTATTTACTGTTGGGAAAGACTTTGAAAAGCTTGTTTAAAGAAAGCATATATTAAGTGAATTAAAGAAGTTTTTTTATGAAAACTTCGTGCTACTATAAAGCTATAAGATAAGAGCTTTTTCTCATGTACTCGTTCTCTATAGATTATATTTTTAACCGAGTATACGATGTGTTACTTTTTATAAAGTACACATGGTTTTTTACTATTTTACGACAGGATCCAGAAACATACCTGGAAACCTATTCATATCGTGAATGGGATGGACTTAGGGACAGAGGGTGGTTTGATGAATATTTTAAAAACAAAGAAGCAGTTGTACCTATTGCACCAGATCAGACACCTCTTTGGCAGAAATTTTTAGAAAGCATTGGGGTTAAAGTTCGCGATAGTGACGGAGACGGGATTCCGGATATTACTGATGCTAGTCCGTACGATAAAGACAATTTATCAAAAGCAGAGCTTAAAGAGCGGTATGAAGCTGAGTATGGTTTTTTTGATCACGTTCGAGATGTTTTTGGAATCGGGCCAAAAGATGGTGACGAAGACGGTGTTCCTGATAGTTATGAAAAAGCTTACGGACTTAATCCAGAAAATCCAGATTCTGATAGTGATGGAGTTTTTGATGGACAAGAGTTACTTCAAAATACAAACCCACTTAATCCAGACACTGATGGTGATATGGTGCTTGATGGGCGTGATGAAGCGCCTCTCGATGGAAGTGTTTCCTCTTTAGGTAAAGATACTGACGGGGACGGTGTAAGCGATAAGGTAGAAGGGGTGCTCGGTACAGATATTCTTAAAAAAGATACAGACGGTGATGCTATTACGGATAATATGGATACGTATGCACTTGATCCTGAAAATATTGGAGGTATTGTTCCTCTTGATATACATGCTTCAACAGAAGGAATTACCTTTTCTGTACAAAATCCAGTACTTGCTTTCTTTACTGATCTTTTGTCTGTTGCAATGATCGTAGTGCTTATTGCATTTGTATATGCTTCAGCAAGATGGCTTATCATTTTCTTGTCTGGGCTTAATCATTATGAGCATCACTTCCATCATGACGATCATGGTGGACATGATACTCATATTATTACTGACGGTCACCAGGGGGCACATGGAGCTGTTCCTGCAGGAATTCATGGCCTCCCTGTGGGTGGTGGAATAGTTGCTCCACCTCAGGCGCAAGATTTCAAAGATCATCCAAAGTTTGCAATTATCGAAGGGTATATGAGTAGTCAAAGCGAGGCACTTTGGAGAATTGGTATTTTAGAAGCAGACAATCTTCTTCTTGAAGTGCTTACAGAAAAAGGATATCAGGGTGAAGGTGTTGGTGAGAAATTAAAAGGTGCAAGCTTTAAGACTATTGACCTTGCGTGGGATGCTCATAAGATTCGTAATCGTATTGCTCACGAAGGGTCTGACTTTGAACTTACTGAGCGAGAAGCGCGTAGAGCTTTCACTCTTTTTGAGTCGGTATTTAGAGACTTAAAAGCAATTAGATAAACAAAAAGTTCTGATCACATGATCAGAACTTTTTGTTTACTTGTTGCGGAGACTGGAATCGAACCAGTGTCCCGAGGTTATGAGCCTCGTGAGTTACCTCTACTCTACTCCGCTATCTTTTATTAACCTTAGAATAATAACACAAAACGTGTATTTTTACAAGATGATACGAATTTACTATATAAATACGTACAAGTAAAACGAATGTCTGATATACTGCTATATATGGCGAAATCTCTAGAAAAACAAAAATCGCTCGCTTTAAGAAAAGGTGGTTACAGTATTACGGAGATTGCAAATACATTACATATATCAAAAAGTACCGTAAGTATATGGTGTCGTGACGTTATTCTGAGTAAAGATGTGAAAGAAAAATTGCATAAACGTATGGTTCTTGCTGGTAACGCAGGGAGAATGTTGGGTGCAAAAATGAATAAAGAAAAGAAGGAGAAAGTTATTGCAGATGTTAAGAATGAAGTTTTTTGTCAAATGGATAATATATCAAAAAGGGATTTGCTTATGCTTGGTATTGGACTGTATTGGGGTGAAGGTGCAAAGAATAGCAAGCCTACGTTTACTTTTGTTAATTCAGATCCTGACTCTATAGTGCTTATTATTAATTGGTTACAAACTGTTTTTGCTATTACAAAAAGTGAATTGCAACTACAGATTTATATTAATGCAAAACATGCCCATAGGACAGATAGAGTACATTCATTTTGGTCTTCGTATATAAAAATACCAAAGAAACAATTTCGAAAAACAGTATTAGTTTATACAAATACAAAAAAAGTATATGAAAATGAAGAGAGGTATACAGGAATTTTGCACCTTTCTGTTGCAAAAAGTTCACGTATTAAGTATAAGACTTTGGCGATGATCGATTATATGAAAGAGTATATGCAAAACAAGAAAAGTGTGCTATTATAGAAAGATTGTCGGTGTAGCTCAGTTGGTTAGAGCATCTCACTCATAAAGAGAAGGTCGCAGGTTCAATTCCCGCCACCGACACAGAAAAGAAAAAACGAAGCACTTCAGCTTCGTTTTTTTTGTCGGTGGAGAAAACCAACTGCTTGGCTTTCGCTTCGGGAATTGAATAGGGGTCGCGAAGTCTTGTATTTTTGTAATCAAAAATAGACTTTGTGACCAATTTCCCGCCACCGACACAGAAAAGAAAACAGCACTAACTAGTGCTGTTTTAAATTGCTTTACACGCCGTATATATATATACTTTATTTATAGTAAAAAAATAAATTTATGGAACCTAGTAATGATGCATCAAAGTTGTTCACAAATCAATCTGAAGGAGAAGTTCAAAAAGAAGAAAGCAAACAGTCGCCACATCTTCATGAGCCTTTAGCGTCCGTTAGTTACATGGATGAATTTATTCAGATAGGCCGCAGTTTCTACGTGGATACGAGTTTATCACAAGTATATCAGTCTGTATCTCAAGCAAGAGATGAATATAACGATCTCTGTAAAGATAAAAAATATAGTACCGAAGCAGTGTTACCACGGTCACCTGATTATATTAAAGTAAGTAGCGAAACAGATGAACAACTTTCTTTAACAATCAATAAAATGAATGGATTTATTGATAATTTTATTAATGCCTTTAATGATAGGGCGCTATTGGATTTACCTTATCCGCCAGATAAGCCGCCAGGTAATATTATTAGAAATTTTTTTAATATAATTTTGCCTAAAATTATAGATTATTGTAAAAAACCAAATAATGATTCTGCTAATGAAATTAAATCTTCGTTCAATCAAATTTACTATTGGATCGATGTTATTAAAAAGGATGCTGATAGAATGAGTATTCCTTTTAATTTAAGTTCTGATTATATACGAAATACCCTGAATGAATTATTTGGTGTTACAGAGGGCTCTGAAGCTATAGAATCCATGGAAAAAGAACCATCTCTTTGGTTTAACTGGATGGCTCGCAGTGGTGAGGCAACATTAATTGTCGATGATGCGACTAAAGATGTGTGGGCAGCTTGTAAAACAGGAGAGAAAATTAAAGTGCAAAGTGAGTACGGTCTCCCGCCTCCAGGATATAGAGGTATTATTTATCATAGCTGTGGTTGCGGAATGCCTCTTGAACGTAATGTTGGTTATAAACTACAAGGTGTTTCTGGTAAAAGTTATGTTGTTGATTCGATTGTATTACATCTTATTGCTTCACATAGAAATAAATTTAATCAACAAGAGATAGACCTTATTAATGATCTTCCAGACCGTGCTATAGATTGTAATGAAGCAGAACTTAAAACAAAGCTTCGTCATTCATACATAATTTAACTTTGTAAAAGAAAAGCAGTCCACAGGACTGCTTTTCTTGTATCTTACATCTCCCACTTCTTTTCCATGTTGTCTTTTTCTTTTTTTACTGCTTCTACAAAACCATTATCAATGCCGGCTTCTTTAAGAAGGCTTCGTGCGTAGCGGTCATAAGTAAAGAGCGAGCAGAGAGAAGACTTTGAACGACTTACGGTAACGTTAAGCGGGATACTCTTTTCTGGTTTGTCTTTGTTTACAAATGTCATACCAAGAATAACTGAATCAATCGATGCTTCCTTGTATGCTTTTTCTATTCCAATATCACGAAGTGTAGTAAGTAAAGGGGTCATGCCACTTTCGTGCATACTACTTGGGATAGTGAATTTAATTTTTTTCTTTGCTTTATCTTGTCCAAAAGAAATACTCACCCCTTTAACTTTCCAGGTCATGAGTGGTACACCTTTGTTTGTTTTTGCTATATCAAAATCATCACGAGAAAATGATGTAAGGGAATAGGATTCTTCTTTTGCTTCGTAGCCACTTTTACATACAATGCGTAAAAATGTATCGAGGAATATAAGTTTCTCATAGTTTCCTCCAGTGTATTTAATGAGCACTTCCTCGTCTTCTGGAAGATAGGCGATGTGAATCTTCTCCTCTTTCTTTTTTGTAACAGGGCGCATTGTAAGCGTTTCTTTATCTTGCTCCGTAACTATTTCTTTTCCACTTGAAAACTGAGCTGTTACATAGAGGATGTTTTCTAATACGTTATGGTTTACTGAACATTCTGTTTGATTTTCGTCTTTATTTACAATTCTTGTAAATTCTTTTGTAAGTTCAGTTGTGGCAAACGATGCGGCCTCGAGATCAACCTTCTTTGCTTCGTAGCGCATGTAGCCTTTACTGGTATAGAAATCATGGAAGAAAAACATTTCATCAAAAATATCTTTATGAAAAAGATAGTAGTACATTGTTTTATCGTGATCTGAGGTACATTCAATTTGTGTTACTTCATGCGGGATGCCTTTTTTCTTAAGAAGGTTGATACACAGTGATGGTGCGTATTGTGTTGAGACGCTTGCTACAAGTGCCAGATCTTCATCTACGAGTATCTTCTCTTCAGGTGAAAGACTGCTATAAAAATCAGTAAAAATTCCCACAGCATTTTTACGAGGAGTCTGTTCTGTTATTTCAAAAAGAGCAACAATATTGTGTCGCTTATACAATTCAACAATAAGGTCTGGGGCGTAAATTTTTTTAAAGTACTGTTTTGCTGAAAATGCTTTTGCCATAAGAATCGTTATTCGTTATTAGTTAGTAGTGAAAATGCGACAATAGCAAATAGTGTACCATGTCTAAATGTAGATTCTTTTGGTATTTTAGTGGATTTGAAATATAAAGTATTTGTGGTATAATATAAGTAATTGCAGCGGTAGCTCAGCTCATAGGAGTTTACTCCGAAAAAAAATAGCGAGCACCGCGGTGCGACAGGGGGCACAAAATAAAACAAAGCTCTTGTCATAAAACATAAACATATGCAGTGGTAGCTCAGCTGGTTAGAGCACCGCCCTGTCACGGCGGGGGTCGTGGGTTCAAATCCCATTCACTGCGCAAAATCAAAATACCAAGGCTTCTTGCCCTGGTATTTTGATTTCTGTACAGAGTAGAAGCACATGAACTGCTTCATGTGCGTTGGGATTTGAATAGGGGTCGCGAGAGCGTCTCGAGTGCTTTTGTTACCAAATACTGTCTACTTTAATGTTTTTAATTTTCCTATCTACTTATGCAGATGTTAACTCCAGAGAGTAATACCTTTTCTAGCGAACCTCTTTTTTTAAAGAGTGAAAATAGTATTCCTATTGAAAATCAAGCAAATTATAAAGGTAATTATTCTGAGCTTGTTTTTTCTAGACTTAATAATCCTGTGATTAGGTCTCAATTACTTGATCTTATTGAAGAAAACGAACGATGGATACAGGCTCATCCTCCCACAAAAGAAGTTCTTAAAAAAGATCAGCACGGCGAAATACTTACCGATGATATTGGTATACCGATATTTGAAAGAGTTCCAGATGTATATATTCCAAAATCAAAAAAGGAAATAGAAGCGTCTATACGTGAAGCGCTGGAAAGAGAACAGCATTTTACTCAGGTTGATTTTCAGGCTGAACCCGATGAATCAGTTGGAACCGCTGTAGATCAATCTGCTGATATAACTAACCCTAACAACAGAACAGTCAGAATAGGAGTTAAAAGAAATAGTTCTGTACCGTTATCTGAAAATGAGATTAGAAATATGTCTATTATAGAATCTCATGAAAAAGGACATGTTTTTAGAGTGTTAAGAGGCTCTGGTTTTCTGGAAGAAAAGTTTTCTAGAGCATTTGATGTAAGTAAGATTAGTCCAAATAATTATTTACCTGATAGGCCTGCAGAATCTACTGATCAGCAAGTTATTGATTCAGCAAGAGAGTATCTTTTTAATTTTAAATCACCACATGAATTAATTGAACGTATGTCACAGCTTAAGTCATATTTTGGTATGAAAGGAGATGAAAAATTTACTCCACAGCACTTGGAATATGCTAGAAAGCATTATCTTGAAGACGGGATGATGGATAATAATATGAAAACTTTTTTTGAAGCAATTACTCCAGAAACGGAGTTTACTTTCTTGAAGTTAATTAATTCCATCGGGGTATAGGGGTTCAGTAGATACATACTCTTCTTATACAACAAAAGTAGCGTATCCTTTTACAAGAACACGCTACAGTACTCCTTTCTTTTTTCTAAAGACATCAAAGACGTCCTTCATGATAAGTGTTGTTTCTGGAAAAAGAATTCTAGAAGCAGTGTTATGGTAGAAAAGGTACAAGCCACACCTTGTCTGCCACCAAAACCTTCCTTCACATCGATAGGCTATTGACTCAGGAAGGAATACCGCTAAAGCATCTTCATGAAAGTGATCTTTAATTGCGTATGTAGCGCCTTTTTGTAAACAGGCAGACAGTCGCTGGTATAGATCGCTTTCTTGTAGGATGATCGGCGCAAACAGATTATTGCTGTACCTTAATAGCCCGTACTCTACGTCGGGCACATTTGATTCCCCTTGAAACCGCTCTCTTACAAACAGTATATATGTTTGCATACGCGCCCTTCCTTTATGTTGCATTATTTTTCACCAATGAAAGACGAGGTTCTTTTAGTATTTGCAGCTCAAGAGCATTCACAGGTTTCACTAGACGAGAAAGGGCAAGGCTTTCCCTGCCACAGGTTTCTCGTAGTGAGCGTGCAATGCCTACAATGACATCTTTATGTTTGTAGTCAGGTTCTTTTTCTAACGAAGCTTGCAAAAGTTCTAGACATAAAGACGCTTCTTCAAGAAGTGTTGCGGCATGGAGGAGTTTTTTTCGGGTAAGCGCTAGTTGCCGCTTAGAGCGCTCTTTCTTGGCTTTTTCTTCACACATCATGTTTCCTTCGCTTAAAAGTGAACATCTGCAGGTTATTCTGTAGCACTTTTTTACTTTAGTCAATGATCGGTGTAAGGAGGGTAAATGAATTTTTATAGCTTTACCACATCAATCCCACATTTTTTAAGGTCTTGAATATTTAAGGTATACGTATGCTCTGTACCTTTTTTCTTAACATCTAAGACTCCTGATTCTTTAAGGATTTTGAAGTGGTGGCTCATTGTTGGTTGAGAAAGCTCTGGAAATTTTTCAGAAATATCTTTACATGAAGCTTTTTTAACATCGCGAAGGAAAAGCACGATAGAAAGTCGTGTTTCATCGGAAAGAGCTTTGAATATTGCCTGTGTTTTTTCCATAGTTCTCAAATACTATAGCTTAAGTATAGCAAAATTACCGAACAAGGATAAGGTCCTCCTTTGATCTGCGAACTTTTGTAAGTGTTGCATGGGCATCGCTTTCATCTCTGTAGCCAACAGCAAAAAGACCAAGACTTGCAAGGTTGTGCTCTTTAAGGTTAAGGATTTCATCTATCTGAGAAGGAATAAAGCCTTCCATCGATGCGGCGTCAACCTTAAGAAGTGCTGCTGTCTCTACCATCATTCCAAGTGCGATATACGCCTGACGCCCTGCCCATGATGCTTTAGCATTTTCGTCACGTGAAAGAATATCTCCTTTCATCATCTCACTAAAACCTTTAAGATCTTCTATTGAAACTTCACGTACTTGTGCTGTGCGGGCTACATATTCGTCAACAAAAGCATCGTTAATGTCTGTTCTTCTTGCGATCACAAATACATCTCCAGCATCAGTTACTTGAGGCTGATTAAAAGCGGCTTCACGAATTTTTTGTCGAAGGTCTGTATCTTTAACGTGAATAAGAGTAAACGGTTGTAGTCCGTATGCGGTAGGTGCCATTCTTCCTGCTTCTAGGATAGTTGAAAGTGTCGTATCGTCCACTTTTTTATCTTTAATAAATTGCTTTACTGCGTAACGAAAATGTAGGGTATCAATAATGTGTTGTGTCATATAATTTTAAAATAGATATATTTAAATATTGATAATTATCAATATTTATAATTATAAATCACTATTCCATACAATGCAAGGGGTATAGTTAAAAAAGTTTTTCTTGTATACACTATGTATATACCCCACTATATACGCACTATTTTTAGCATTATCTCTATAGCAAAAAATGAAATGATCACCCTGCTTAAGAAGCTTAATTTACCAAAAGACTCGTATGTTGTGCTTATAGGGGCATCGCTCTGTGCTCGTGGAATACGTAATTCTGGTGATATTGATCTCCTTATTCATCCCTCTTTACGAAAAATACTTCTTAAAAATGGATTTAAGGAAGAGGTGATAAGTGGTCAAAACAACGTATGTCGTCGTTTTTCACAAGGGAAAATTGAAGCATTTGATTATTTCCTTAATGTTGGATTTTTTGAAGAATTTACTCGTGTATTTTCTCCTGTTGAATATATTGAAGGTATTCCTTTCGTGAGTATTTCTGATATACAAGTAATAAAACATCGATTCAATCGTGAAAAAGACAAAAAAGACCTTATTTTATTAGAGCAATACCAAAAACAACTACATGTCGCTCAACTATCAAGAGTTCTTGCATAGTTGGTCAAAATACTGTATAATACTGAAACTATGTCATTTGCAGTTATTCAAACAGGAGGAAAGCAGTATAAAGTTGCCGTTGGCGATGAAATTGCTGTAGAAAAGCTTTCTGGAGATCTTAAAGTTGGAGACAGTGTAACTATCGATGCTGTTGTTCTTAAGGACGACGGTAAAGTTACTACACTTGGAGCTCCTTTTATTAAAGGTGCAGAGGTGAAAGCAACAATTACTGAATCAAGTCGTCTTGATAAGGTGCTCGTTGTTCGTTACCGACCAAAGTCACGTTACCATAAGAAAAATGGTCACCGACAGCCTTTCATGAGTCTCAAGATTGATTCAATTAAGTAATCAAAAAAACAAAAGCGCTCCGCAAGGAGCGCTTTTGACTTCTTGGGTATTCTTTGTTACCATGTGCATTCCTCTTTCTAATTTTTTTTGGAAGAGGAATTGTTCTTTTTATAACACCTACAAGGAGTAGTTAGTGATTTTTTTGAAAAAGCTACAAGCTTTCACCGTGCAAGAAGTTCTGGAAAAGATGGCGATCGTCATGGCAACGGTTTCCATCGCAACATCAGCAATGTCATTTGAGAAAGGAGTTTTCTTTTACGAAGAAACCGTCGCAACAACCTTCCAGATGTACTTCCTCAGTGTCATCATGTTTTTCTTCTTCCTCGTTTCAGCGGCAATCGCCAAGAACAAAAAAGAACCACAACACCTTGAGCTTGTTTTGTTTAGTATGCTCGTTTCGACGATGTGTGTCTTTGCAAGCATGTGTTCAAATATTCTTGTTGCGGCTATCTTCTCCGCATTCCCTGAATTTTTGATTTTATCGATGCTTACCCTGACGGCAGTTCTTACTGTTTTGTGGATAACTTCGATTGTTCAAGAAATACGTGTTCCTTCTTACTCTAGCTACTCATAAAAGTAGCAGAAAAAACGCAGTCGATGTGACTGCGTTTTTCATATTCTACGTAGCAAAGCTTGCTTAAAGGTATCTTTATCTATGTATTCAATTTCAAGCCCACTTGAAAGACCTCGAGCAAGGTGGGACAGTTTAACGCTATCAATCCCAACAATTTGGCACACCGTCTTTTCTACATATTCTGTTGTTGTGTCTCCGTAGTCTGTTACAGGGAGCGCAAAAATAATTTCTTGAATAGACTGATCTTTGATTCCTGTGTGAATGTGAGATACAAGTTCGCGAATACGTATAATTTCTGAAGGTTTTTCTGTAAGCGGGGGAACGAGACCTCCTAAAATAAAATAAAGACCATTATAACTGCCTGTTTTTTCAATGGCATCAAGATCAAGCTCTTTTTCTACAATCATGAGCATATTTTTTTCTCGAGTAGATGAAGCGCAAATGTCACAAAGCGATGTTTCCTGAGCTCGTTTGTCACCGTAATAGCGAAAACACTGTTCACACTGCTTACCTGTGTACTTTAATTCCTCAAGCGTTTTAATAAGATCAAGTTTGTACTCAGCTCGTTCACGCAAAAGAAAATAAACAAAGCGTTTAGCTTGTTTTGGGCCAATGCCCGGAAAACGCATAAAGAGTTCGGTGAGACGTTCGCTTGGGTTCATGACTTAGAATTCTGGTATTGAAACAGAAGGTAATGAGAAGTCACCAAATTCACTTTTTTCAATTGAAACGAAAGAAGTTTTCTTGTCATCAAAGTAAAGTTCAACCATTCCTGTTGGGCCGTTACGATGCTTTTCAATAAGTATTTCAACAATATTTTTGCGGTCAGTTTGTTCCGTTCCGTATTTATCTTCACGATGAATAAACATTACAACGTCCGCATCTTGTTCGATAGATCCAGAGTCACGAAGGTCAGAGAGTCGAGGTTTTCCACCGCGAGCTTCAACGGCACGAGAAAGCTGTGAAAGTGCGATAACAGGAGCGTTAAATTCCTTGGCTAATCCTTTAAGAGATCGTGAAATTTCAGTAACCTGGTTTACCATACTGTCGTAACTCTTTGAGGTACTCATGAGCTGAAGGTAGTCTACGATGATAAGACCAATCGGCTTATCTGTGCTTAAACGGCGCAATGTACTACGCATGTTAAGAATGTTGTTTGCAGCTTTATCATCAACGTAAATAGGTGCACGCATAAGTTCATGCATACCAGCCTGAAGGCGCTCAAATTCTTCATCAAGTGAAAGTTTTGCGGTACGAAGTTTCCAGCTATCTACTTGTGATTGAGCGGAAAGCATACGATCAACAAGCTGCTCTTTACTCATTTCAAGAGAAAAAATAGCAACAGGAATGCCGTGTTTTACTGCAGCATTACGCGCAAAATCAAGTGCAAGAGAAGTTTTACCAACAGACGGACGTGCTGCTAAAATAATAAGATCAGACGGCTGGAAGCCTGAGAGTTTGGTATCAAGATCTTTAAATCCACTCGGTGTTCCTCTCATTCCTCCACCATTGTCTGCCATTTTTTCAATACGCGCCCAGGTCTCGTCGATCATTTCTTGGAAAGCAATAAGACGATCAGAAGAGCCTCCTTTTGTGGTGATTTCATAGATACTACGTTCTGCCTCCTCAAGAACTGCCTCAAGAGTATCCTCCTCATCGTAAGCTTCTTCAATAATATGACTACTTGCCTCAATAAGACGTCGAAGTAGTTCTTTTTTACGAATAATTTGTGCATAGTATTTTATATTTGCCGCAGAACCAACAAGGCCAAGGAGTTCAGAAAGGTACGGCGCCCCTCCGATTGCTTCAAATTCTTTTCCGGAACGTAAGGCTGCAGAAACAGTAAGAAGATCAACAGGCTCTTTGTTGTTAACAAGTGTCTCTATCGCTTCATAAATAATCTGATGCTTTGCTGCGTAAAAACTTTTTGCGTTTACAATATCCGAAATATCAAAAAGCGCATCAGAGGAAAGGAGTAGTGAACCAAGAAGCGCTTTCTCAGATTCTAGGTCTTGAGGTGGAATGCGCGGTCCACGAAGCGGGTCTTCCTTTTTCTCGTACTGTTCGTAAGATCGTTTTGGTCGTGATTTTTTTGGGGCAGCAAGTTGACTAAGTGGAAGCATGATAGAAATAATTGTACTAAAGACACACTCTCTTGCACAAATTAAATTATGTTATCTTGTACTAAAAAAAGGGGGATATTGGGGATAACCTTATAACTGTTCGATTTCTTGGCCGTTTTTTGTGTCTTTTACTGTAAAACCAAGAGTGTGAATTTTCTCTCGCAACTGATCGCAGGTAAGATAGTCTTTGTTTTCTTTTGCATTTTTTCTTTGAGCTAAAAGAATTTCCACTTCCTCCGGAATTTGTAGTTTTTCTTGATGTGAGAGCTTTAATCCAAGAATAGTATCTACGTAAAGAATGGTTGCCACCTTATCTTTATCGTCGATTGTCGTGTCTCTGATCATTTTCCAGATAGTTCCAATAACTTCTGCTGTTGAAAGATCGTTACGGAGTGCTTCAAGCATCTCTTCTTTGTAGAGCTCTATAATTTCTCCATCATCCTTTTTGTGCTCTCTTATAAATTCTTTTAGCTTTTTGTAAGCAATGGATGCCCCATCAAGAGCTTCATAGGAAAAGGATATCTCCTTTCTGTAGTGAGCTGTAAGGAGAAAGTAACGATAAGCAAGAGGGTCATAACCATCTTTAATAAGAGAGCAAAGAGTCAAGAAGTCATCATTTGATTTAGACATCTTCCCTTCAGTGTCATTTAAAAAGTTAACGTGCATCCAGTAGTTCACGTATGGATGACCTGTTGCGCAGACGCTTTGAGCGATTTCGTTTGTATGATGTACAGGAATGTGGTCAATACCGCCAGTATGAATATCAAACGTTTCTCCAAGATATTTCATAGACATTGCAGAACATTCAATGTGCCAGCCTGGAAACCCTTTACCCCAAGGAGATTTCCACTCCATGTGACGCTTTTCTTCTTGGTTTGAGAATTTCCATAGAGCAAAATCTGTTGCAGTTTTCTTCTCTTCATTTTCTGTAACACGAGCCCCGTGAGCAAGTCCTTCAAGATTTAGTTTGGCAAACGTTGCATAGTTTAAATATTTTGAAGTATCAAAATAAATGCCATCAGAAATTTTGTAGGTGTATCCTTTTTGTTCAAGTGTCTGAATGAGAGCGATTTGTTCAGGGATATGATCTGTTGCTTTTGGAAAAGAATAATTTTCTTTTGGAATATTAAGATATGCAAGGTCATTCATAAAAGCGTCTGTATAAAAAGATGCAATTTCCCATGCCGTCTTTCCTTCGCGTGCTGCACCTTTTTCAAGCTTATCCATACCTGCATCACCGTCCCCAACAAGGTGCCCAACGTCGGTAATGTTAATGACGTGCTCCACTTTGTAGTTGTGCGCTCTAAGTGTTCTCTGAAGAATGTCGGCAAAGACATACGCTCGTAGATTGCCAATGTGAGCATAGTGATAAACAGTTGGTCCACAAGAATAGATTTTTACAACCCCCTCAGTAAGTGGAGTAAAAAGATCTTTTGATCTTGTTTTCGTATTGTAAAAAGTGATCAGCGGATTTTTCATAGGCATAGGAAGACAATACACTTTATTCTAGCACATGTGACGTGTATACTACGACTATATGTCTATGATACGTACTTTATTTAATTATCGTGTAAGTGAAGAAAATATGCTTACAAAAAAGTTTGCCATGAAGAGCATTGCGGCAGGAACTTTTATTTTTAGCATCTTTGCTGTTGGTTTCCTTATTGGTAATGGTGTTGGCTCTGTAGCAGAAGCAGAAACAAAAGACGGTCTTACGTTCAACACTTCTCTTTTTAATGAAGTTAAAGGCACAATCGATAAAAAGTTTGTTTTCTGGAAGTCGTCCTCCACACTTCCAACAGATAAAGAGCTTGAGTATGGAATGATTGCTGGATATGTGGCGTCATTTAAAGATCCATACACAGTATTTATGCCGCCACGTGAAGCAAAAAGTTTTGCTGAAAACGTTAAGGGTTCATTTGGTGGTGTTGGAATGAATGTTGGCATGAAAGATGGAAATGTTGTAGTTATTGCTCCACTTAAGGATTCTCCAGCAATGAAAGCAGGAATAAAAGCAGGAGATATTATTACGGCTGTTGATGGTAAAAATATCTTAGGCATGTCTTCTGATGAGGCTGTGTCACTTATCCGTGGTGAGCTTGATACCCCCGTTACACTTACCGTCCTTCATTCTGAAGCAAAAGAGACTACTGATATAAAGATTGTTCGTAAAGAAATTAAAATCCCAACATTAGATACTGAGAAAAAAGACGGAGTATTTATTGTTAAGCTCTACAACTTTTCAGGTGAATCGCCAGACCTCTTCCGAAATGCTCTTGTTGAGTTTGTAAATTCTGGTTTTAAACACCTTATTATTGATCTTCGTGGAAACCCGGGTGGATACCTTGAGGCGGCGGTAAATATGTCGAGTTATTTCTTAAGAGAAGGACAGGTGGTAGTATCTGAAAAACAAGGAAAGGCAGAAAGTGTTGTTAATCATAGAAGTTATGGCACAAAAGGTCTTCCTTCTGGTCTTAAAGTTGTTGTTTTGATTGACGGTGGATCAGCTTCAGCTTCTGAAATCTTGGCAGGAGCTCTTAAAGATCACGGTATTGCTAAGGTTGTTGGCATAAAGTCATTTGGGAAAGGGTCTGTTCAGGAGCTTGTTAACTTAGACGGTGGAGCATCGCTTAAAGTAACTATTGCTAAGTGGTTTACCCCAAACGGTGTAAATATCTCAGAGCATGGTATTAAGCCAGATATTGAAGTGCCTGTGGCAACCTCAACCCCAAAGGGTATGAAAGAGCCATATGATGCACAGATGATTAAGGCGATAGAAACTGTAAAACAGCTAAAGTAGTCTAAAAGAGGCTTTTACAAAAAATCACTTCTTACGAAGTGTTTTTTTGCATGTGTACCTTTTTTGTATATAATGTGGGGTACGTATGAAAGTTATTCTCTTAAAAGATATTGCAAAGATGGGGAAGCGTGGAGAAGTGAAAGAAGTAGCAGATGGGTACGCTATTAATGTTCTCATTAAAAAAGGGAACGCTTTACAAGCAACACCTTCTGAGCTTGCAAAATGGAAAGGAAAAGAAGACGCTAAGCTTCACAAAAAAGAGCTTGCGGTGAGTGCTTTTGCTCGGCTTGTTAACGATCTTAAGCAAGTAAAACTTGTTATAAAAGATAAAAAACGAGATGAAAAAGGAAACCTCTTTGCACATATTAAAGAAGCTGACATTGTTGATGCAATCTTTGGAAGTATTAAAGTATCGATAGATCCACGTCAGGTGACAATTGTTTCCCCAATTAAAACCACAGGAGGGCACCTTTTTTCAATTAAAGAAGGTGATAAGAAAGAGACATTCACCCTTCATATTCTCTAAGAAAAAAAGTATCGCGAAGCACGGGTTTTGCACTGGAACCATTGACCATCTTTTTTCTGAAAAGTTTTAAAGGTAAAAGGATACGTTCCGCTTAAATCTTCTCTTGTTTCTAGTTGTGATGTTTCAATACTTTCTTCTATTTTTACACATGAAGGAAGTATTGAGAAAATATAAATAATAACAATGAGTACAAGAGATAGTGTGCTTAGTTTTTTGAACATAGGTACTCTCTAGTTTAGCTCGTTTAAGTAAAAAGATACATCCAATAAAAAATAAAAACTGCACATCGTAGATGTGCAGTTTTTATGTAGTATTTACTGGAGATCAACGTTAGCTACTTTCTTTCGCTTTGTTGTTCCGTCTAAGTGCTTCATGCGACGCTCAGAGAAACTCACCTTTCCTTCCTTAAGAGCAAAGAGTGTGTGATCCTTTCCAAGACCAACGTTTTTTCCTGCAAGGATCTTTGTGCCACGCTGGCGAACGATAATTGCGCCTGCGGTAGCCATTTCTCCAGCATAAAGCTTAGTACCGAGATACTTTGGTTTACTGTCTGTTAGGTTTTTTGCCGAACCTGCGGCCTTTCTTGTTGCCATAGCGTATAATTAATATAGATTTTATAGAAACTTATATGGCACACAGTATACAAGATTATTTCAAAAAAATCAATAGTCAGGTTCGCTTGGAGTATATTGTCAGCCTTGTTGTTCTTCTTGTCTTTCTTATTCCTCTTACATTTATTTTGCATACAAAAAGAGAAATATCCCACCCTGAGGCTGTATTTATAAAGCGGCAAGTAGAGGTAATAGATGATGTTTCATTGGCAAAACCCTTCGGAAGTAAAAATGGCACTACCTACACCTATTCATGGTGTTTGGGAAGTGGAAGGATTTTAGAGAAAAATAAAATCTTTTTCCTTTCTCAGGAAGATGCTGAAAAAAGAGGGAGGACACTTGCAAAAACCTGCATGTAAAATGAGTTATCCACTCTTTTCTTCTTCTTTTTATCGTTATACTTATCATATGGCAAAAGAAACAAAAACACATAAAAAAGAAACAAAAAAGCCAAAGAAAACGGCTAAGTAATTAGCACCCCTTGGTGAGGGAAACAAAAAGGCACACGAAGCTTTGCTTCGTGTGCCTTGTTCTTTTCTACTCACCACCAACTTCACCTTTGAGTGGTTTGATAAACCATTCAGCAGTAAACCCCCACAGAACCCCAAGAAGGAGTGTGAAAGATAAAAGGGTGAGGTTTTTGTAAGTTTCATCCTCTATCAAGGTATTTACCACAAGCAACATAGCTACTCCTTGAAGCAGTGCAAAAAGAGCACTGAACCCAACAGCGGTAAAGTAGCCTCGATGCTTAAGTTGAAATCCTGCAGTTAGGTACCACAGAAAACATCCACTCATGACAAAGCTTGTGATCAGTGTCAGAGAAAGCGTAAACCAAAATGCAACAGCTCCCCATGTGGCAATTGACACAAGTACAAACTGAGGCAGAAGTGCAAAGAGGACAGCGAAAGCAACGCCGTTGTTCTGAATGAACGTAAACAGCTTTTTCATGCGCAACTCGCTTTCTTTGTGAAGTTGTGAGACAAAAAACACCTATATATCATTATACATTATTTAATACAATATGTCAATGATTGTACACAAACAAGTCTTTTCTTATAAGCTTTTTTATGCTATAATGTAACTATATGGTATTTTCTCCTCGTGTTTACGAAGCGATCAATCTTGCTTCTCTCCTTCATCGTGACCAAGTAAGGAATGATGCATCTAAGACCCCGTATATTTCACACTTAATGGGTGTAGCCTTCTTGCTTTCTTCTGTTACTTTAGATGAAGATATTATTATTGCAGGCATGCTTCATGACAGTCTTGAAGATGTAAAAGGGTATACGTATGAAAAGTTGACACAAGACTGTGGGGAGCGAGTAGCTACGATAGTTGCTCACGTTACTGAGCCGCTTGATGCAAATAAAAGTGTTTTTGATCAGCTGCCGTGGCTTACTCGAAAAGAAATGTACTTAAAGCGTTTAGAAGAAGGTCCTATTGAAAGTATCTTAGTTTCTTGTGCAGATAAAATTCATAACACTGAAAGTTTTCTTGATTCATTTAAGAAAGAAGGTGAGGCGTTTGCTCAATCATTTGGGTCAAGTATGCGTAATCGTATCTGGCTTAACGAGCAGGTGCTTATGATAAGTGAGCAAAGACTTGGTAAAGATCACGTGCTCGTAGAAAGACTTAGAGCGTGCACCGAAGAGTTCAAAAAGTTCGATATCTCTTCATAAGAAAAAGCGACCCTTGTGGATCGCTTTAGTTTTTGATGGGCACAGGAGTTAGTTTCTTGTATTCTCTTTCAAGAAGCCTTTTTTGTTTTTCTCCTGGAGGCAAAGAGCTGGTACAGAGGAAGTAGAGACCGAGAAGAAGAATACTTAAAATACTGATATTTATTTTAGCTACGTTAACAAATGTCCACAAAGCAGGAATATCCTTTTCGTTTCCCAGAAAAAAATTCACTAAAAAAAGACTGAAAGAGAAGTTGATGATCATAGAGATTGTTGTCTGGCGGAACGTTTTTTCATTTATGATCGAGCTTGGTTGTATACCAAAAACCTCTTTTTCATTTTTAATTTTGATGGCAATGTTTCTTTGAAGTAAAGCAACAAGAAACATGGGAACTGCAACAAGAAGCAAGGTTTTATCTTTACTAAAGTTGCCAACACAAAGCAGTGCAACAAAAATCGAAAAAGCTCCTGAGATAAGTTGTAGCTGTCTTACAACAACGCCGACATCTTTCCTTGTGTACTTCGTAAACAGCTCAATTTGTCGTACTGTCCACTGAGCACACTCAATGAGCTTATCATCAATTGCAGTGAACATGTGGTTCTCCTTAATTTGTGGAAGATCTAACACTAAACTACATTAACATTTGTAAGTGGTCAACATGGCGTATACTGAGATATGTATGGACCATGTCTTTCTAGAACGATACAAGAAATTAAATACAAAACAAAAAGAAGCGGTAGATACGCTAGATGGCCCACTTCTTGTGGTGGCTGGCCCTGGATCAGGTAAAACAGAACTTCTTTCACTTCGTGTGGGAAATATTTTACGAGAACGTCCTGTGTCTCCGCACAACATTCTTTGTCTTACCTTTACAGAAAATGGAGCAATTAACATGCGTGAGCGTCTTGTTGCTCTCATTGGACAAAATGCTTATAGAGTTTCCATCTTTACCTTCCATGCATTTTGTAATCACATTATTTCTCGCTTCCCAGAATATTTTTGGAATGCAACTCACTTTATTCAAGCAAATGATATTACAAAAGCAGAGCTATTACAGGCGATTTTTGCTTCGCTTCCACATGGTCATCCGCTTGCAAGTTACCATCCGGAAAAGGGGTATGTATATCTACGAGATACCGCCGATCGTATCAAACATATTAAAAGTTATGGGTATACCGCAGAAGAATATAAAGCAGTAGTTCAGTCACTCACTCATGAGCACGATGCAATTAACGCATGTTTTACGGACTGGCCAGCGCGACTTTCAGCAAAAAAATTAGACGAAGTAACTTCAATTGTAGAAAAATTAGAAAAGCTACAAGGGGTCACTTCAGGATATCTTGCAAAGACACTTAGTCAGGCGTTTGAGCATGCAGAGCAGATAGGAGTAACAGAGCCTATTGCATCATGGAAAACAAAATATCTCGTTAAGGAAAATGATGTGCTTATCTGTAAGGATAGTTATCAAAAAGATAAATTACTTGCTGTTGCAGAAATATATGAAAGCTACAGTAAGCAAATGAATGCCTCCGCTTTATATGACTATGACGATATGATTATTGAAGTAGCGCATGCTCTTACACATGACAGCGTGCTTAGAAATACACTCGAAGAGCAATATCAGTATGTACTTATTGATGAGTTTCAGGATACCAACGAAGCACAAATGTCACTGGTTCGATCAATTACCTCTCACCCTGTACATGAAGGCTCACCGAATGTGTGTGTGGTAGGGGACGATGATCAGGCGATTTATAAATTCCAAGGTGCAGAAGTATCTCATATGATGCGTTTTCGTGACTCGCTCTATAAAAACGTAAAGACAGTGGTGCTTGATGAAAACTATCGTTCTACTCAAGAGGTGCTCGATCTTTCCAGAGGTCTCATTACGCAAATTAAAGGAAGTGGTCGCCTTGAAAATAAGTATGAAGATATTACAAAAGTCCTTGTTGCAAAAAATAAAAATCTTAAGGAGGGGGGTATTACTATTACGCGTAAAAATTCTGATGTTGCAGAATATGCTCACGTTGCTCGTTCTATACGTAAAGCGCTCGACGCAGGTGGAGAGCCTGATGAAATAGCTGTTCTTTCTCGTGGTCACCGCGAGCTTCGTGCGCTTCTTCCATATCTTGATCGAGAAAATATTCCGTATGAGTACATAAAGAAAGCAAACGTGTTTGATGAGCCTCATGTAAAAATTCTTATCGATGTGTGTGAGTATATAGCTTCAACGCTTTCAGAAGAGGTAACAAAAGAGTATCTCCTCCCAACAATTCTTTCTTATCCATGTTTTTCACTTGAAAGAATAGATCTCTTCACATTGGCGGTAGAGGCAAAAGAGCGTCATGTCTCATGGGTGGCAGCAATGAAAGAATCTTCTATTCCAAAAATACAAGAGCTTCATGATATATTTGCTTCTCTTTCGGTAGAAGCGCTCACTACACCACTTGAACATATACTGGAGCAATTTATGGAAAAAAGTGGATTTAAGGAATTTTATTTTTCGCAAGACCGTATCAAAGAAAGCCCGACGACGTATGTTGCCTTCCTTGCTTCACTTAAAACATTTATCGAAAGCTTGCGTGAATGGAAAGAAGGGGAAGTGCTTTTTGTAAGTGATGTTGCTTCGTTTGTGCAAACACATAAAGATCATGATATTTCGCTTATTAGTGAGTCACCTTTTATGAAGCATGAAAAGTCAGTACAGCTTCTTACCTCGCATGCTTCTAAAGGGCTTGAATTTGAGCATGTGTATGTGATTGCTTGTCATGATAGTTTATGGACTAAGTCGCCGCGCACTAACATTGCACCACTTCCAGCACCTCTTGTTCCTCTTATGCAGCCAGCAGGAGACACTGAAGATGACTTCATACGACTTCTGTATGTTGCGCTTACCCGCGCAAAGCACACCCTTCATATTTCAGGACATGATGCACTTGTGCGGTATCTTGTAGAGCAAGAGGGAGAAGAGGAGCATGAAGAAGTTCCAATTGAAGCTCACGAGAATGCTCTCCTTTTGCATAAAGATCCATTCAAAGAAGATGAATGGGTGCTCCTATCTCGTCTCGTTAAAAATTATAAAATGCCGGTAACGCATCTAAATAACTTCCTTAATCTACAGGAAGGTGGTCCACTTTATTTCGTTGAGCAAAATCTGCTACGCTTTCCTCAGCCGATGAATCCGTCTGGAGTTTATGGATCTTCTATTCATAAAGCTCTTGAAGAGCTTGTAATGTATCCAAAATATAACGCCGGAAAACAAGCTTCACTTGAGACCTTACTCGCAACATTTTCTTCAACGCTTAGACGTGGACGTCTTCCGTTGTATGAAAAAGAAAAGCAGGAAGAGCGAGGCAAGAAAGTGTTGCATACGCTTTTTGAACACAAAGAAAGTCTTTTTAAAGAAGGGGATATGGTGGAAGTGGATATGAAAGATGAGGGTGTAACTTTAGGTGAAGCACGTCTCACAGGTAAAATTGACCTCCTTAGAAAAACAAAAGAACATTATGAAGTGGTGGATATAAAAACAGGAAAAGCATATGCGTCATGGGATGATGCGGCGACAGATCAAGAGAAGATAAAGCTTCATATGTATCGTTTGCAACTCATTATGTATATTATTCTTCTCCGTAAGTCTATACACTATAGCGATCTTCCTGTTGTAAAAGTGTCACTTCTTTTTGTGGAAGAAAAAAAGCCAATTTCTCTTTTCTTAGATGCTTCTGAAGAAGAACTTGCGTTTGTGGAAAAATTGATTGAGGTAGTGTATACAAAAATTACCTCTCTTACATTTGTTATGGATCTTTCGTCGTATGGAGAGTCATACAAAGGATTGCTTCAGTTTGAAAAAGATTTAGTGGAAGGAAAAATATAAAATCGCCCCGCTTTGTAAGCGAGGCGAATAAATTATTTTTGTTTACGGCGATGCTTCATGTTGTGGATCATCGTGAAGAAAATGATGCTAATTCCAACAATCGCGCGCATGAGTACCTTTCTTTTACTGTTAAGAGAACATCCTTCAGGTTATTATCATGGGTAACCGAAGAACATGTATGTTAACAAAAAGTCTATACAAAGGCAAACAGTCATCTCTTTGCTATACTTTTATACACTATGCCAGATAAGTATTCAGCTGTATGGGTTTCTCATTCATCCATGGGGGATTTTCTTAAGTGTCCGCGACTATATTACCTTCACAATGTATATAAGGATCCAAAGACAAATCGAAAAATGAGCATTGTGACGCCGTACATGTCGCTTGGTATTGCGGTACATAATGTACTTGAAGGATTAGCAGAATTTCCTTCAGAAACAAGAATGGACAGAGACTTAGAAGAATGGTTTCTAAAAGAATGGGAGAAAGTTTCTGGAGAAAAAGGTGGCTTTTTATCAGAAGCGCAAGAAGAAGAGTTTAAAGAGCGTGGCAAAAGAATGATTGCTACGGCAGTGAGTAATCCACGTTTTCTGGTTAATAAACGTATTAAGCTTCCACAAGGCAATATGCCGTGCAATTTTTACCTCTCAGAGGAAGATAATATTATATTAAATGGCTTGGTTGATTGGATTGAGTATTTGCCTAATGATACGTTACATATCATTGATTTTAAAACTGGTAAACACGAAGAAAAAGAATCTTCGCTTCAGCTACCTATTTACCTTCTCCTTTGTAACGCTCTTCAGAAACGTTCTGTAACAAAAGCAAGTTACTGGTATCTTGAGATGGACTCAATCGTTGAAAAAGAGCTTCCAGATAAAGATGACGCTTTTAAGGCTGTGTACGAGGTGGCTGTTAAAGTAAAAGAAGCCCGAGAAACAAAAACGTTTACTTGTCCTTACGGAGGTAGTTGTATGCATTGCGCGCCATACGAAGAGATTCTTAAAGTTAAAAATGGAGAAGAAGGGAAAGTGAAGTACGTTGGTGTTGGTGGCTTTAATCAAGATATGTATATACAGTTAATATAGTCAAAAACTGTACTTTTTTAAAGACCGTTCTATACTTAGGTTATATGACATTGTTTGGAAAATTTGTTTTCGCTATTGTTGCGGTTGGGGTATCTTTCGGTGTCTTTTATGGTGTTGTTTCTGTTGTAAAAAAAGACCAGATGATAGAAGTGCGGCAACCAGTAAAAGAAAATGAAAGTGTTGTAGGTAACGGAGCTACATCTGTTACGACGGCATCTTCTACAGATACAAAAACACCCTTTTATGAACTTTTAGGACAGAGTGGTTCTCGAAAGTGTACAGTTAACCAGTCTATGGGAACAATAAGTAGTAAAGGGGTGGTGTATATGTATAACGGTACAGTTCGTGCTGATTTTTCGATGTCTATCATGAATACAACAATTAACTCATCGATGGTTGCTCGTGATGGGTATATGTATGCTTGGACTGATAAAGACGCAACTAAAGGAACTAAAATAAAAATGCCAACAGCTGCCTCCATTGAAACTACCGGCCCATTAGCAAGCTCTTCTGGTGCGGTTAAGACATGGGACGGAAGACAGGTGACTGACTACTCTTGTGAAGATTGGAAGGTTGATCAGAAAGTTTTTGATCTTCCTGCAAGCATCTCTTTTACTGAGCAATAGATATACATTTCTCCTCACCTTTGATTTTCCAGCTTCTTTTTGATAGAGTTTTTGCGTATGTCACACACCTCTTCAGAAGTAGCTGGAACGCACTTACATAGCTCGTTCGCAGAAAGAGTTGTAAGGTATTTTATTAAAGACCTGAGTACAGCAGGTGGATTTCTATTTGAAGTTCTTAGGCTTTTTACTATCGGAAGTCTTGCTGTTGGGAAGTTTGTTTTTGATTATTTAAAAGAGATACCCGAAGTGGCTGAAAATGTATCTTTTCTTGTTCCTAAGGTTATGATTATACTTTTAGGTGCTTTTTTAACTCCGTTTTCATGGTATTGGTTTTTATTACTCTTACCGTTTGAGACAAAAAAAGTGATGCCGCTCCTTTTTATGATTATTCTCGCATCTCTTTTGTGGAGTCTCCTCGTGTGGTAAAATTTGATACACATACATTATCTACTATGAACTACCAAGTACTTCTCTTTTATAAATATACTCCAATTGAAAACCCTGAAGCTTTTAAGGTATGGTATAAAAGTCTTTGTGAAAAATACGAACTTAAAGGGCGTACCATTATTGCAGAAGAAGGGCTTAATAGTACTCTTGAAGGACTTCTTGAACACACAGAAGCATTTGTGCTTGAACTTACACAAGATGATCGTTTTAGCGATATGCAAATTAAAAGAAGTAAAGGAACAGGTGAATCTTTCCCTAAGCTTTCTATAAAAGTGCGCAATGAAATTGTGGGAACTCGTTTTCCTAAAGAAGTTGATCCTACAAAAAAAACCGGGAAGTACATTTCACCAGAAGAGCTTCGCTCTTGGTATGAAGAAGACAAAGATTTTGTGGTGGTGGATATGCGTAATTCTTACGAATTTGCATCAGGTCATTTTGCAAAATCAATTGATCCTGGAATGGATGCTTCACGCGAGCTTCCTGAAAAAATTGAAAAAATAAAAGAAGCAACAAAAGGTAAAACAGTGCTTACTGTATGTACCGGTGGCGTGCGTTGTGAAAAAATGTCAGCATATCTTCTTCATGCTGGATTTGAAGAGGATAAAGTTTACCAACTAGATGGTGGAATGCATAGCTATATGGAGAAGTACCAAGGTAAGGATTTTAAGGGAACACTTTTTACTTTTGATAATCGTCTCACTATGGATTTTGGTGGTGATAGGGAAATTGTTGGAACATGTAAAAGATGTGGTGTAACAACAGAAAGGTATCAAAATTGCTCTAATGTTAATTGTAATATGTTGTTTCTTGTGTGTGACGATTGTATGGATGTTTCTGGGGCAGGTTTTTGTGGTGAAAAATGTCAAGGTTCCTTTTCTGGTTTTTCGCAAAAAAGATAGTGCAACAGAATCAATATGATGATACACTTTCGAATAGTACTAACTTAAAAATAAACTGCTTCATAGTTATATGGATAAAAATAATCATCAGGTTCCAGTACGTGTAACCGACCCGTTTCGTTGGATTTTGACAGCGATAACGAATTGGTTTGTGATTATTGCCTCTAGTTATTTTCTTTATTTTGTCTTTAATCAACTATCTTTTGATACACAGTTCCTTCTTTCAATCTTTATTTTTTGTTTTTGTGTTATTTTTGTTTGGATTATTTATGGAACACGTCAACACTCTTTGGCGACACTTGGGCACGATGGAGGACATGGTTGCGTCACCCAAAATACAACTCTCAATGACACACTAACAAACCTTTTTGTTTTTTATCCGTTTGGAGTCAGCATTGAACGTTTCCGTACTTTTCATTTTGCACATCATAATAATTTAGGGACATCAAAAGATACTGAATTGATTTTAAAAAAAATGGCATCCCCGACGCACGATTTACCTATGATTGGTAAGAGATCTGTCGGCAAACTTTTACTACGAGATTTTCTTGGACTAAGTTATAAAGAAATTTTCGAATTTCTTTTTATTTTCACCACCCCGAGAACTTTTTCACAGGCTTTTGGTGTGGTAGTGTGGTGGTCTCTATTTATTGGAAGTATTTTTTATAGTAAAGTTTATTTTATTTTTTATTTTGTTTTGCTCTGGTTTATAAGTCTTGGAACAAGTTTTTGGGGGTTTTTCAGAATGCGAACATTAACAGAGCATACAGGTACTGCGGGTATTCATCGTTGTAGACCAACGCGACTTCAAGAATTTTTTTTGTTTCCGTATAAAGTGTGGTGTCATTACGAACATCATGCATATCCTCATATTGCAGCAACGAAGTTGCCTGCTATCAGGAAAACTCTCGATACTCATGTGCCAGAAGTGTCGTTGTCACATTTGTATGAGTCGTATAAGCATACGCCAAAAATTCTTTCCGGTGCACCTCTTGCAGAGATGGTGATTGAAAAATAGACAGATAAGATATTCTTGTGAAATTTGAAGATAAAGTTAAAGGACTACGAGAAAAAAAATATAAAGGAAAAGAGACTGAGGCTTTTCTATCTGATGTTGTGCTCATGGCAAAAGGTGAAGCTTATGAGTATCTTTTAGGTGAGGTTGTTTTTCTTGATACAAAAGTAGATTTGACTTTTCGCCCGATGATACCTCGAAAAGAAACAGAATTTTGGCTACAGGAGTGTATTCTTTTTTTAAAAAAGAAAGATTTGGATAAAGCAGATTTACTCGATGTATTTACTGGTTCTGGTGCGCTCGGACTTGCTCTCCTTAATCATTTCCCGCGGTCGAACTGTGATTTTGTTGATGTTTACGCTCCAACAGAAGAGCAAGTTAAGATTTCTCTAAAGAAAAATAAAATCGACACCTCGCGTGCAAGTATTTACGTTACAGATATAGAACATTTTTTTGTGCAGTGTCAAAAAAAGTACAATGTTATTGTAGCCGTTCCCCCGTACGTTAATTCAATTTACAAGGAAGAGGTAATGAAGGAGCTTTCCGCTGAAAAAGAGGGGTTCTTTTTTGATAAAGAAGACGGTCTCTATTATTATGAAGTGCTTTTACGTGAAGGGAAAAATGTGCTTACAGATAAAGGTTGTATATTTATTGAATTTGATTATTTCGAAAAAGAGAGGCTTACTAACCTTATTGAGAAATATGCGTATGAGATACTTTCTTTTTTTAAAGATCAATATAATAATGATAGCGCGGTGTGTGTTGCTGTTAACGGTAGGTAATAAAAGGCTTCATTTTTTTTGTTTTAGGAACATCACGAGTTGCTTCACCTACTCGAAAGAGTAAAACAGGAAAACCTTTTCCTTTTTTAAAAATGGTTTCGATATTTAGTATTGCGTCCTCAATTTTTATGTGTTCCTCTTCGGTAAAAATGTGAGGGTGTTCTTCTTTAGTAAAACGGAGTATTGGTGCCCCAAAATTTTGAAATGAAAAATGCTGTGAAGTAGCGAAAAGCCATACTTTTTGTAAATCTTTTCCTAAATCAATATAAACACGAGGTGTATCTTCTTTAATACAAAAACAGCCAATAAGAGAAGCTGTTGCAGTTACTTCGGATGCGTCGTTTGCTATTTTTTCTGCAAAATTACATTTATTGAGTATATTTGTAAAAAACCAAAATCGTAAAATATAAAGTGCGAATTGTTTTAAAGGTGAAATACCAAGAGTTTTTATAAGAAAACCAATATTTTTTGATTTCTGATTCCAGATAATGTGCGAAAAGAAAAAATGATGAAAATATTTATTATGAATAATAAGAAAGTCATTAACACTTAGTGCATGTGCTAAAGTAGTAATATGCTTTTCTTGCGTGGTTACCTTAAGAGTTGTGGTTTCTTCAAAAGATAGATGTCGTATTAATTTTTCAAATTGTGCTACATCCGTTTTTTTAAATGGTCCACGTGTTGATTTTCTCTGATGTAATGTTCTGTAAAGAGTTTCCTTTTCTGGTAACGAGGCTTCTTCATGTGTAAATGTTATTGTAGCGATACAAGTATCATCATTAGAATCTGGAAAGATATTAATTTTTGCAATATACCCGTAATGATGTGCAATAATGTCTATATTTTGTAGAAGTGCGCCACAAGCTATAAGTGTGGTTCTATTTTTTGAGTTAAACACTGAACGATCTCTTGATTTAATACAATAAACAGTAAGCAATTTTTCTCCTGATATTGTAAATTTCCAAGGCTGACAATTTTCACCAGAGGGAGCATCTACTGCTTCATTTATAATTTGGTTGAGAATAGTTTTGTTTATCACTTTATTGATCAGTATATCACTGTACATGGTTAAGCAAATAGGTATATACTTTACTGTATAGATTAAAAACATGGAACAAAAAACATTTTACGAAGAAGCCTTTAGTCGTAACAAAGGGATTATCTCAGATGAAATTCAAGAAAAATTAAAAAATACACACGTTGCTATTCCTGGTATGGGTGGAGTTGGGGGAATACACGCAACTACACTTGCTCGTCTCGGTGTTGGGTCTTTTAGTGTTGCAGATGGTGATTCATATGAGCTTGCTAACTTTAACCGTCAGACAGGAGCTTTTATTTCTACGATAGACAAGCAAAAAAATGAAGTGATGAGTACTATTATTCATGATATTAATCCTTTTGCACAAGTAAGGATGTTTGGAAAAATAAGTGAAGAAAATATTGATGAATTTTTGGAAGGAGTTGACATTGTTGTTGACGGTATGGATTTTTTTCAGATAGAAGTTCGTCGTTTGATTTACAGAAAAGCATATGAAAAAATGATCCCTGTAGTCACGGCAGCACCTCTTGGGTTTGGTTCATCTTGTCTTCTTTTTACTAAAGACAGTATTACTTTTGATAATTATTTTGCGATACACGATTCTCTCTCTGAAGAAGAGAAATTTATTCTTTTTGGTATAGGTCTTTGTCCTGCGCTTCTACAGCGTGCATATTATTCTCCAACTAAGGTTAATTTTAAGAATCATAAAGCTCCGTCAACAGTTCTGGGTACACTGGCTGCAGCTAATTGGGTGGGAGCTATTGTGTACAAAATTGTCTCTGGTATTTCAGTAGAAGCTGCGCCCGTCTCATATCACTTCGATCCCTATGTAGGAAAAGTAAAAAGAGTAAAGCTTTATTTTGGTAATCGCCACCCTTTACAACGTTTTAAGTTTTGGTTTTTAAAAAAGAACGCAGTAAAGTAGGGATCTTTTGTAAAAACTCTATATCTGCTAGGATACAATAAGCTGACCTTTTTAAACCTATACAGAGAGGAGTTTGATATGTATCATGTTAGCGCACTCTTTTGGCGTCTCTTTCTCTTTCCTTTTCGCGTAAAAAAAGTAAAAGGGAGAGAAAACATTCCAAAAAAAGGGCCGTATATTCTTATTGCAAACCATGTGAGTGTTTTTGATCCATGGGATGTGGTGGGGGCTTACGGGTGGTTCAGGGCTCCTATTCATTGGGTTGCAGCACTTTTTCTTTTTTCGGCAGAGCGTTCAGGGGAAGCTTTTTTTACATCTCTTCCTTATATGTTGAGGACATTTTTTGGTCGGTGTGTCGTTTTTGTTGTCAAAAATTCAGCCACTATTCCAATTGAAAGAGAGATTGATGGAAGAGGTGAGGTTTCTTCTGTTAATCGTAAAGCACTTCGTTCCATTAAAAAGATCCTAGAGAATGGTGGTGTGGTAGGCATTTTCCCAGAAGGTGGAGTAAATAAAGGAGAAATTTATCACGGGTTTATAAAAATAGCCTCAAAAAATAATGTTCCGATTGTTCGTGTAAAAATTGACGGCTGCAAAATTGAATTTTTTCCGCCAATAGGACTTGAGATAGAAAAAGGAGAAAAAAGAAATATTTCTTACGTTGCTCAAAAAATATTAGAATAATAATATGGTAACCACAAGGACGTTCTTGTGGTTTTTTGTTATACTGTAAGGCAAGATAACACTTAATTAAATTAGGACATGGTTGCTTTTCTATCTTCAGGCTTTAATTTAAAACGAAAAATAGCAACTATTTTTTTTACGGTAACACAGCTACTTTCTCTCGTTTCTATTTTCCTCTTGTTGCCTTTTCATAGAACAAAAAAAATAATAAAAGGAAACACTGGTCTTGATTTTCCGAAAGGAACCCTTATTATTGCAAACCATCAAAGTCGCATAGATCCTTTTTTTATTGCGTATCATCTTGGAGTTAAGAATTTTTTAAACCGATTTCCTGTAGTATTTCCTGTTGCAAGTCCTTATATGAGAAACTTTAGCCTTGGTCTACTTTTAAAACTTCTTTGCTGTTTTGATATCGGGGAATCTCCTATAGAGAAAGCTGCAGGACTTATTAAAATAAAAAAATATTTACGCCAAAAGAAAACACTTCTCATTTTCCCTGAAGGTAAAATAGTAAGAAATAAATCAGAAGCTTTTATTTTTGAAAAAGGTGTTATGTTTTTAGCGGATGATACAACACCTATTTTACCTGTGTATATTGATGGATTGGCTACGTGGTCTCTTTTTTCTAAAAAACGTTATCAAACAAAAATTATTTTCAGTGAGCTTATCGGTGCAAATGTTTCAAAAGAAGAGAAAATCAAAAAAATAAAAGATTTTTATACATTAATACACGAATAACTGAAGGAAAGGAAATGTGAAACTTTTGGTTTGTTTGCTGTATTTACTAAGTGCAGTAAATCGTATCTGAACCAAACGCTTTTTAATTTTGTGCACAGTTGTCATTTGCTGGTTGTTTTGGTTATACTTTAATGTAATATGAAAAAAATAGTAGCTTCTGTTGTTTTATTATTAACAACACTTACAGTTAATGCTGAAATATCACCTCTATTAAAAGTTGGTGACACTGCAAGTGATGTGAGTCTTCTTCAGAGGTATCTTAACCTTAATGGATTTTCTGTTGCTCTAAATGGCTTAGGTTCTTTAGGTAAGGAAACAGAATATTTTGGTGTAAAGACATTAAAAGCATTGCTTAATTTTCAGACTACTTTTGCAGAAGAAATTGCACCAACCGGCACAGCTGTCCTTTTAGAAAAAAAAGTCTCACCATTAACGTTTGAGTATATAAATAAAAATATTATTATCGGCGAAAAAGAGGTGGAAAAAAATGATAAAACTGCCCTCCCGGCAATCTTACCCGGAAATACAGCCCCAACTACAACTATTCAAAAAATAAATGAAATAAAACCTACAACGATCATAAGAGGTGAAACAATTGGTAGTAGTGCGATACTTCCTTCTAGGTATACTAACTTTACACTCTCAGCGTCTCCAGAAAAGGTTCCTGTTGGGGGAACCACAACACTTTATTATACAACATTAGGTTCTATTAGTCAATGTCAAGCATCTTGGGTAAATAATAAAATACCATCTATCGGATCATATATCACCCAGGCTATTATGTCACCTATTTGGTATTCAATTAATTGTTTTGACACATCAAAGCCTAGTCAAGGAAAAAATATTCCAATAACAAGAAAAGTGTTTGTTGATACAATTCCTCTTTCTGTTTCACTGACTGCATCAAATTATTCTGTAGATGAAGGTGGAAGTGTTTCGCTTTACTGGAGTACTTTAGGTGCAACCGCATGTGAGGCATCGTGGGCAACGAGTTCAGTTAAGATGAATGGCGCTTTTTCATCTCCTTCTATTACAACAAAAACCACCTACTCACTTACTTGTAGCAATCCAGCAGGTCAAAAGATTTCTAAAAATGTAGATATTTCAGTTATTCCTCTTACTCTTACAGTAAATGCAAATCCTGAAGTGGTAAGTGAGGGAAGTTCTTCAGAGATTTCTTGGGAATCTACTGGAGCAAGCTCGTGTCAGTCATCGTGGGGAATATCAAAACTTTCTTTAACTGGAAAATATCGTACAACAGCATTATTGCCTACCAATGAGAACATTTACTCAGTAATGTGTAATAACAGTATAGGTAAAAGCATTACTCGATCGGTAACAGTTGATGTCATTGATTTTGGTGTAGAACCACCAACACCTGCACCAGTACCAAGTAACCCATCGGTGTACCTCTCTGCAAACCCTTCACTTGTTGTGTTTGGGGCAAGTACAACCGTAACATGGAGTTCATTTAATACGATCTCATGTAAAACACCGTGGTCTACTTCATGGGAAATGAAAACTTCTGGAGTGTATGTAACACCTCCTCTTTTTACATCTACAGCTTACACGATTGTATGTAAAAATAATCTTAATGAAACTGCTTCATCAACAACATTTATTACTGTTGTAAAACCTGCGCCAGAAAAACCAATTACAGCTCGTGATGTTGGTCTTCTTGTTAATGATAATGACCCTGTAAGTATCGCAACTGCTCAATATTATAAAGAAAAAAGAGGAATCCTTGAGGAAAATATTATTCACCTTAATGTGCCGTTAAAAAATGAATTAACACCAAACGAATTTAGTTTAATAAAAAACAAAGTAGATACCTTGTTACCAAAACATATTCAAGTAATAGCGGTAGCGTGGACAAATCCATCACGTGTTGGGTGTAACTCAATGACATCAGCTATTTCTCGTGGGTACATAAGTGATATATGTGTATCTGGAAATTATATGTCTGCATCAGTTTCACCTTACTATGATTCATATTCTGAAGCACCGTATACAGACTTCGGTATGCGACCGTCTATGATGCTTGCAGGAAAGACATTCGAAGATGTAAAAAAGATGATTGACAATGGTGTTGCTTCTGACAATACAAATCCAATAGGAAGCGCTTATCTTATGAAGACATATGATTATACTCGTAGTTTGCGTGCCTATTCTTATACACCGTCATTACTCGGAAAAGTAATAAGTCCAAATGTTGACGTAAAAATACTTACTTCAAATTCAATAGCAAGTACAACAGATTCTTTGTTTTATTTCCAAGGTTTAGCTACGGTGCCAAATATTACAAAAAATCAATTCCCTAAAGGAGCTGTCGCAGATCATTTAACTTCATATGGAGGAAGATTAACTGATTCAACTCAGATGAGTATTCTTGAGTTTATTGCGGGAGGGGTCACTGGTTCGTATGGAACAGTTGTTGAACCTTATGCAATATTGGAAAAGTTTCCAGATCCAGCAATTATGATGCGACATTATACACGTGGAGAAACACTTGTGGAAGCATACTGGAAAAGTATTTCGCAGACAGCGCAAGGCATATTTGTTGGCGAGCCTTTAGCAAAACCTTGGGCGCGCTAAAAATTTGACAATAGTAAAGTAATTTGCTATAATACAATTATTATTTTCGTTGTGGATATCTCTCAGTTGTAGTCAAACCTTTGTTTTTCTCAGTTCTCTTGACTGTTATGTATGTGATAGCCACCTGTACAACTTTTTATGTTGTAACAGTAAGGCTTATTGTTAACCTAGTAAGCGTGAAATAAGCGCAAATAATATCACTATTAGTTAGGATTATATTAAAATCAAGGTTTGTTTTTTTATGTACACTATTACAACTGGTGGAGCACAGGCTTCACAATCTGCCCGTTCATCTTCTTCTAGATTTTCATCTGGATCTGGAAGATCTTTCTCTTCAGAAAGGGGTGGACGTCCCTCACGTGGAGGATCTCGTTTTTCTCGAGGAGGATCTTCATCTTCAAAGCCATTTAATCCAAAAAAAGGATTTAAAAAGGATTTTATTGATGAAAAACTTTTTATTAATAAAGAAGTGACGGTATCTGAAGCCGCTGAATATGTTGCAAAACATCTTTTCACTGACTTCGGTATCGATCCACTCCTTGCTGAAAATCTTACAAAGAAAGGCCTCATTAGTCCTTCTCCGATTCAGGATCAAGCAATTCCTGTTGCTTTAGAAGGAAAGGATGTTATCGGTATAGCTTCAACAGGAACAGGTAAAACTGCGGCGTTCCTTATTCCGCTCATCAACAAACTTGTTGCTGACAAAGAGCATAAGCTTATGATTCTTACACCAACGCGCGAACTTGCGCTTCAAGTGGAGGCTGAATTTGTTGCGTTTACTCGTGGCATGAAACTTTTCTCTGTTGCGTGTGTAGGAGGAGCTCCTATTATGCGTCAGATTAAAGAACTTGAAATGGGTGTTCATGTGGTTATTGGAACTCCGGGACGTGTTAAAGATCTTATTGAGCGCCGAAAAATCAACATGAATTACTTTGAAAGTATTGTGCTTGATGAAGCGGACCGTATGCTTGATATGGGGTTCATTGATGATATGCGTGAGATTCTTGGCCTTATGCCAGAAAATAAGCAAGGTCTTTTCTTCTCTGCAACATTCTCTCCAGAGATTAAGCGTCTATGTAGTGATTTCCTTAAAGATCCAGTAACTGTTTCTATTAAAACTCGTGATACAGCGTCATCTGTGATGCAAGATGTTGTTCGAGTAAATGGAGAGGCTGAAAAAATCGACGCCCTTCAGGAAATCCTTTCAAAGCCAGAGTACTCTAAGGTGCTTATCTTTAGAGAAATGAAGCGTCATGTTGATGGGCTTGCAGATGAGCTTAAAGCTCGAGGCTTCCAGGCACTCGCTCTTCATGGTGATATGCATAACCGTGAACGTGAACGAGCTGTTAAGGCTCTTGCTTCAGGTAAGGTTCAGGTGGTGATTGCGACCGATGTTGCTGCTCGCGGACTTGATATTAATGATATTTCTCTTGTTGTTAACTATGATATACCAAATAACTACGACACCTATGTTCATCGTATTGGTCGTACCGGTCGTGGTACTAAGCTAGGTCACGCTCTTACCTTTGTTCCAAACAGAGTAGAGCGAACAGGGGGAAGACGTTACTAAAATAAAAAGATATAAAAACATGTCCTTTTGGGCATGTTTTTTTGTATGATAGGCTTTATAGGTGGGTATTATTTATAACTAATTTTATATTATGCTTAAAAAAGTTTTATTCGCGCACAATACCCCACGGCGTCAGCCTGAGGATGTAGCGTCACCCAA
>CAYJED010000001.1:0-146993 GCA_964369115.1 uncultured Candidatus Saccharibacteria bacterium | reverse complement strand
CTACCGCTCTTACAGCAACAACACTCTTTGGTACTAACGGTCGCTTCACAAATGCTTCTACTTCAGCTGGACTCACTGTAGGAGGTCAGGCGTACCTTACGACAGCATCAGCTACAGCACTTACTGTGTCTGGTCAGACATATCTTGCTACAACAACCGCAACAAAGTTTATGTTGGGTACTACTACTAGCTTCTCTTTAGCTAAATTACTTCTTGATGCATCGACTGGAAACGCCACTGGTTCGACATTCGCAATCGCTGGTATAAATGGTAATTACACATTAAATCCATCAGGAGTTGCAACTTCTACATCTGTGCAAGTTGGTAATCGTTTTGTAATTAATAATGCACCTGTTACAAATGCTAACACTGCTGTTGGTGAAATTGTTCGTATGGTTGATAACTCAGGTCTTGCAAATACAGTTCGCGGTATCGAAGTAGTGGCAAACGCAGGATCAAATACACAAGGAGTAAATACTGGTGTACGTACAACAGGGGCAACATTTGGTATCCAAGCATTTACATCAGGTCTTGGAGGTGGTTCATCAAATCCAGCTGCTGTCTATGCCGAAAACACAGGCACAACTCAAGGTGATGTGATGAGACTTTATACAGCGTCAATGACTGGATCAACTACATATATGGCTCAGTTGTATCAGGAAATCTCAGCATTTACAGGAACTGGTCTTGGTATGAACTTCGGTCTTGCCGGTGGTTCATTTACTGGAAATTACCTTAATTTCCGCAATAATAATGCTTCACGCTTTGTTGTACAAAGTAATGGTCGTACACAGATTGGTTCTTCTACAATTGCTGCAATGTTTGGTGTACAGTCGATTGCAACGACAACCATTAATCCAGTAGTTATTGCTTCCTCTACAGGTGCTTCAATGTTTACAATTGCTCCAACGGGTAATGTGACTATCGTAGGATCTGGTACAACATGTACCATTGGAAACGGCACAGGAGCTACTAACTGTACTTCTGATGGAAGACTTAAAACAAATGTGTCTTCTCTTACTGGTTCATATCTTGCTAAGATAAGCAATCTTCGTCCTGTTACCTATACATGGAATACAATTTCTGGTCGTCAGGATCAAACTACAGAACATCTTGGTTTCATTGCTCAAGAAGTCCGTGATGTTTTCCCTGATTCTGTTAACACTGTATACAATGATGGAGGGGAGCTTGGTGATGTTATAGGAGTTGATTATGCGTCACTCGTTGTTCCTACTATTAAAGCAGTTCAAGAGCTTGGTTTAGCTCAAGCTACAACAACCACTTCACTTGAGACACTTATATCAAACGTTGGAACTCAATTCGGCGAAGCTTCAACATCAATTGCAGCTCTTGGTTCACAATATTCAGTTGCTTCTTCTTCAATCGCAGCACTTTCAAATCTTGTAACAAACAATTACCTCGAAAATGCAACCGCAATTAATAACCTCCTTACAATCATTCAAGCATCAACAACCGATCTCGGTAATACAATAAGTCTTCTCACATCTACGACAAGTGTTTTGGATGGAAGAATTAATGAAATTACAAACGTTATTAATCTTACAAATGGAAAAGCTTCTTCTATTTCTGTTACATCAAATGGAAATGTTGGCATAGGTAACGCAGGTAATCCTCTTGATGATGAGATGTTGCGTGTTTCTGGACGCGTAAGAGCAACAGGATTTGATATTGATTCTGCTGCTGATGTTGCTGAGAAGTTTGAAGCAATTGAAGCAATGGACGCTGGAACAGTTGTGGCATTTAGTACTACTACGACACAATGGTCAGTAGATGGAAATGCTTCATCATCAGAAATGACCTATGCTATGAGTACGGTTCGTAAAGCAACGGAAGGAGGGGAGGCTGTAGGTGTTATTTCTACAAACCCAGGAATTGTACTTGGAAAATCAGTTCAAAACGGTGTTCCTGTAGCCTTTTCAGGACGTATTCCAGTAAAAGTAACTTCAGAAAACGGTGAAGTTAAGCAAGGAGATTACCTTACAGTATCTAAGACAATGCCAGGATATGCTATGAAGCTTACAGGAGAAGGGCGGTCTATCGGTAGAGTTCTCTCAGATTACACACAAGGACGCGATAAAGTGCTTATGCTCGTAGAAAATGGACTTCAAAAGCTTGATCTTGCAGGACGCACTGCTACAACTACAGGTATGCTTACAACAGGAAATATTGATCTTAACGCAAATGGTGTAGCTATTACCAACATCAAGTCACTTGCTTCAGCAAATGGTACATGGTCTATAGATGAAAATGGTCGAATTATTGCTAAACAAATTTGTCTAGAGGATCTCTGTATTGATAAAAACACTCTTACAAATATCCTTCAGGTTGCAGGCCAGTCAGGTACAGTCCTTGGCACTTCAACTCAAGGTACGCAAGAATTACCAGCATCGACCAGTACGGACAGTGGGACAGCAAGTAGCTCATTAGGTATAGAAGGTGATACTCCTGTCACTGAAATATCTGAACCAGCACCAGCTCCAGAAACTCCGCCTGAACCAGCACCAGCTCCAGAAACTCCGCCTGAACCAGCACCAACTCCAGAAGCTCAGCCTGAACCAGCACCCTAGAATTAACAAAAATAATAATTTATTATCTTTTTAAGATAAAATAGGGTGAGCTTTGTTTATTTGGTGTAGGTATTAAGTTGTTCATGGAATAATAATTCGCTTAAAATGATAAGCGAATTTTTGTTTTTTATTACATAATTTCAAATTTGTTAATTGGTATAAAATATTTAGTAAAACTGTATTATTAAAATTTCCTTATTTTAAAAAGAATATTAACTATTTGATATTTCAGATAATTTATTATCAAAAATTATAATAAAATTAAAATCTCAAGCCCTGCATCATCTTTAATTAAAAATTGAATAAATTTCGCTTATTTTTAACAAAAACACATGTCTTTAATTTGTGTATAAAACTGTTGATAAGTGCATGGTATTTTTGATTACAAAAAGAGTAAACTGTACTATACGTAAGGGCACATTTCATGAATTTTTCATTTATTTTAAAAAAGAAAAAAATTGTTTATTTTTTTGTTTTTTTATTATCAACCACTCTTTCGTTTTTCTCTTCTAGTGTTTTTGCTGCACCTGCACAAGTCATTACAATTGACGGTACTGCTTCAACTTCAAATAACATTCTTGCTCCTGGTTCTAGTATAACGACAGTAGATAGTTTTTTACTTCGTACCTCAACTTCAACCGCAAGAGCTCAAACCATAACCGTTGATTTAAATGGCGGATCTTCAAATGCTGGTACATTATGGACAGAGAGAACAAGCGCATCTTCAGGACTTTGGAGTGGTGTCACTTACGGTAACGGACTTTTCGTTGCCGTCTCAGCAACATCTTCAGCACAAAGTATCATGACTTCACCTGACGGTATCACATGGACACTTCGTACAGCTACCACTTCAAACACTGCATGGCAGTCTATTACCTATGGTAATGGATTATTCGTTGCTGTTGCTTGTGGAATTACTTCGACCACATGTAATGCTACCGCAGGTAATCGTGTCATGACTTCACCTGACGGTATCACATGGACTCCGCGAGCAGATGCTGCGGATAATGGATGGCAATCCGTCACCTACGGCAACGGTCTTTTTGTTGCTGTTTCGGACACAGGTACAGGTAACCGTGTTATGCGCTCAGTAGATGGTATTAATTGGGCGACCAGTACCAGTGCTGCTGATAATCAATGGACATCGATCACTTACGGTAATGGTCTTTTCGTGGCAATAGCTTCATCTGGTACCGGTAATCGTGTCATGACTTCACCTGACGGTATCACATGGACTAGTCGTACAAGTGCAGGGGATAATGCTTGGCGCACTATTACTTACGGTAATGGTAAGTACGTTGCTGTATCTCAAGGAGAACTACAAGAAGTGATGACATCTTCGGATGGAATTGTATGGAATATTGCAAACACTGGTTCCGGTGGTGTTTTTTTTAGTTCCATTACTTACGGTAATGGAATTTTTATTGGAACAGCTGTAAGTGACACAGCTGTATATGTTTCAAGTAATGGAACTAACTGGTCTCCAGTAGGTATCCCAATTCAATCAGAGAGCAACAATCCAATTGTGTATGGAAATGGTCGCTTTGTTATGGTTTTTGGAGGTAACGGTTCCTCTAAAGTATTAACATCAGATGCTGGATTCACTACTTCTGTAGTTAAGGAAAAAAGTAAAGGAAAAGTCTGGGCCACAAGTACTTCTTCTGCAAATAATACATGGAATTCTATTACTTACGGTAATGGTCTTTTCGTGGCAATAGCTTCATCTGGTACCGGTAATCGCGTCATGAGCTCACCTGACGGTATTACATGGACCAGTCGTACAAGTGCAGGGGATAATGCTTGGCAAGAAGTTACTTACGGTAATGGTCTTTTCGTGGCAGTTGCTTGTGGAATGTCTGCAACAGCTTGTAACGCTACCGCAGGTAATCGCGTCATGACCTCACCTGACGGTATCACCTGGACTGCACGTGCAGATGCTGCAGATAATCAGTGGAATTCAGTTACTTACGGCAACGGACTTTTCGTTGCCGTCTCAGCAACATCTTCAGCACAAAGTATCATGACTTCACCTGACGGTATCACATGGACACTTCGTACAGCTACCACTTCAAACACTGCATGGCAGTCTATTACCTATGGTAATGGATTATTCGTTGCTGTTGCTTGTGGAATTACTTCGACCACATGTAATGCTACCGCAGGTAACCGTGTCATGACTTCACCTGACGGTATTACATGGACTCCGCGAGCAGATGCTGCGGATCAGGTTTGGTATTCTGTCACTTATGGTGAAGGTCTCTTCGTTGCTGTTGCTTGTGGAATATCAGGGACAGTGTGTAATACTACCGCAGGTAATCGCGTCATGACCTCACCTGACGGTATCACATGGACTGCACGTGCAGATGCTGCAGATAATCAGTGGCAGTCAGTGTTTTATAGTAACGGCTTGTTTGTTGCGGTTGCAAATTCTGGTACAGCAAATCGTGTTATGGTGTCTGCTACAGGTACGTCATGGACCATCTCTCCGACTACAGGGATGGATAATAGTTGGAACTCGGTTGCCTATGGTAATGGTATTTTTGTGGCAGTAGCTTCATCAGGTACCGGTAACCGTGTTATGACTTCTTTTAATGGATATGATTATAATAAAGCAAATAATTATCTTTCACTTCAGCGTCTTGAAATAACCAATAGTGCAAATACTGTTGTGTATGCTTCTACCACTTCATTTACAAGTGATAAAGTGACGCTTGTTATTGCAACAACATCAATGACTTTTGGTACATCATCTACGCAATTTAATATACGTGTTACTCCAAAATCTCACAGTGAACTTCCAAGTGCAACAGGAACAGCTTATATATTTACCCCTAGAGTTATTTCTTATACTGCCACTTCGACTGCAACAAGTACGAGTTTAGAAGGGTATGATAATAATCAATTTACAACAACTGTCGATAATCTTAATCCTGATCCTTATTATGCAACAGCCATTAATTGGGCAACTAGTACAAGCGCAGCAGATAATAGCTGGGTTTCTGTCACCTATGGTAATGGACTTTTTGTGGCTGTTTCCCCAGACGGTGCAGGTAATCGCGTTATGACTTCCCCAGATGGTATCACGTGGACTAGTCGTACCAGTGCGGCGGATAATGGATGGCAATCCGTCACCTACGGCAATGGACTTTTTGTGGCTGTTTCGGACACAGGTATAGGTAACCGTGTTATGCGCTCAGTAGATGGTATTAATTGGGCAACAAGTAGTAGTGCGGCAAATAATAATTGGCGTTCCGTCACTTATGGCAATGGACTTTTCGTGGCGGTGTCTGCTAATGGTGCAACTACAGGTGTTATGACCTCACCGGACGGTATTACGTGGACCCTTCGCTCTACGCCTACTGATATATTTTTTTCTGTAACTTTTGGAAATGGTTTATTTGTTGCAACAGGTCTTACTATTTCTGGAACAGGTATTTTAACCTCACCTGACGGTATCACTTGGACATCACGTACAAATCCGGTAAGTAATGGATGGTTCGTTACTTATGGTAATGGAATCTATGTTGCTGTTGCAGGGTCAGGTACAGGTAACCGTGCTATGCGATCGTTAGATGGTATTAATTGGGCAACATCTTCAACGGTAGGATTAGATAACCAGTGGACTTCCGTCACTTATGGTAACGGCCTCTTTGTGGCTGTTTCCTCAGACGGGGCTGGTAACCGTGTCATGACCTCACCTGACGGTATCACGTGGACTGGTCGTACTAGTGCGGCGGATAATAGTTGGAACTCAGTCACTTATGGCAATGGACTTTTTGTGGCTGTTGGATATACCGGCACCAATGATCGCGTGATGATATCCTCGTCTTCACCAATGACCGCAAGTACCTCACCATACACGATAGAAGTGACCTACACAGAACCGAAAGATCAAACAACTTCAGAAATTATTATTCTGCAAAACGCATCTTCTACTTTTTCTTTTTCAAGCACTCCAGCAGATGGAATTCCTTACACATTAGGTCAAATGTTTGGATCTTCTACTCTTGTCTGTATTGATTCAATTATCACTCCTGGGTCACAGAGTAGTTGCATCATAAATAACGTTCCAATAGATGTGCCGTATTACTACTCGCTGTGGACACGTGATGCTCAGTATAACTACTCTTTGTACAAAATATTTTCTTCACCATCAGGCACTGTTACTTCATATGCTCCACGTATAACTACAATAGAGGATCACATAGATGCAACCTCTACACTTATTGGACCTTCAGGAACATCGACAATCACAGGTACATTTAGCATAAGAACAGACAGACTTTCTAACACGATTTCTCAAATTACGATGACGTTAAATGGAGGTAAGAGAAATGATGCTACAACATGGGCAACATCATCAACTGCGGGTATTGATAGAGACTGGACTTCAGTAACTTACGGCAATGGCCTCTTTGTGGCAGTGGCTTCATCTGGTACAGGTAATCGCGTTATGACCTCGCCTGACGGTGTCGTTTGGACAGCTCGCACAAGTCCGATGGATAATGACTGGACCTCAGTAACTTACGGCAATGGTATTTTTGTGGCTGTTTCTGCAACGTCTTCATCTCAAAATGTTATGACATCTTCTAATGGAACCACATGGACACTTCGTACGGGCGCTGCAGCATTTGCGTGGACAAAAGTTGTTTTTGGTAACAATATGTTCGTCACTTTAGCGCAAGATGGTGGGGCTACAGGCATAATGACCTCAAAAAATGGTATTACCTGGACGTTACAAAATACCCCAAATCATTCATGGAATGACCTTGCCTATGGAAACGGTACTTTTATAGCAGTTTGGGGGAATCCTGGTGGAGCAGGTACTTCAGAGCTCGTTATGAGATCTGAAGACGGTGTCGTGTGGACCATACAAAATGCACCAGATTATTGTTGGATTGGAGTAACGTATGGTAATGGTCGTTTTGTGGCAATTTCTTGTGAAAGTTTAAGTGATAATGTTATGACTTCGACCGATGGTATTACATGGACAATGGAAAGTGGTGCGCTCGCTGGAGCATTTCTTGATCATGTTTTTTTTGCTGATGGTTATTATTTTGCAGCAGGTGCTTCAGATGTGTACACATCAGCAAATGCAAATACATGGACTTTAAGGAGCTCCAATTTTTCTTTGACGTCGCTTACATATGCCAACGGACGTCTAGTTGGTGTTAACAATCAAGGGTTTGGTGAAAGAGCTGTTTTATCAACTTCTGGAGCAACAGAATCATCTTCATTAGGTAAAAGTGATGCTCAGCACTGGGCGACATCTTCAACGGTAGGATTAGATAACCAGTGGACTTCCGTCACTTATGGTAACGGCCTCTTTGTGGCAGTAGCTTTATCTGGCACAGGTAACCGTGTCATGACCTCACCGGACGGTATTACATGGACCATTCGTACGAGTGCAGCGGATAATAGTTGGAAATCCGTCACTTATGGTAACGGTCTTTTTGTGGCAGTAGCAAGTTCTGGTAGCAATAACAGAGTTATGACCTCACCTGACGGTATTACATGGACTAGTCGTACTAGTGCGGCGGATAATGGATGGCAGTCCGTCACCTACGGCAACGGTCTTTTTGTGGCTGTTTCAATAACAGGTTCATTTAACCAAGCCATGACTTCAACTGATGGTATTACTTGGACCATAAGAAATACACCTGTAAATAATCAGTGGAATTCAGTCACCTATGGTAATGGCCTCTTTGTGGCGGTTGCATCTTTTGCTGTCGGCAATGGTGTCATGACCTCACCGGACGGTATCACGTGGACTATTCGTACAAGTGCAGCTGATAATGAGTGGGTTTCCGTTACGTATGGTAACAATCTCTTTGTGGCGGTAGCGTATTCTGGTACAGGCAATCGTGTTATGCGCTCGGTAGATGGTATTACCTGGGCAACATCTTCAACGGTTGGATTTGATAATAATTGGCAGTCAGTCACCTATGGTAACGGACTCTTTGTGGCGGTGGCTTGGTCTGGCACAGGTAATCGCGTCATGACCTCACCTGATGGTGTCGTTTGGACAGCTCGTACTAGTGCAGTAGATAATAGTTGGTATGGAGTTACTTACGCTAATGATAAGTATGTTGCAATTTCTGTTAGCGGTACGAGCGACCGTGTTATGACCTCAAATTCTGGTACCTTCTATAATTCACCAAACCTTTATGAAGGAATAGCTAAAGTCGAAATTACTTCAAGTAATGGATCTACTGTTTACGGAGAAGTAAACAACCCTACTTCTGACACTTTCAGTGTTCCTCTTTCGCTACAAGGATTCATGGTTGGGACTTCTAGCGCATCATACGCTGTACGTATTACTCCAAAAGCTCACACAGACATGCCTTCATATGAAAAATCAAGAATATACAGTATTACACCTAGAATTCTTTCATTTTCTGGCGCATTTGGTGACACATCTGTTGTGCACACCGGAAGCACCACGCTTACAATAGATAATGCAGTGCCTCAAGTTTATGAACTTAATGCAACAACATGGGCAACAACAAGTGTCGCTGGAGATAACGATACATGGAATTCTCTTACCTACGGAAATGAGCGTTTTGTGGCAGTTGGTTCCGGACCTGATAGGGTCGCTTATTCTACTGATGGCTTTGCTTGGGCAACAACATCCATTTCTTCAGATAATGACAAGTGGAATGATGTCACTTACGGCAACGGCATTTTTGTAGCGGTTGGTGCACAAGGTACACGCGTTGTCACCTCTAACGATGGTCTCGTCTGGACAGACAGATCAGCATTATCAGATAACGATGCATGGCGTGCCATTACTTATGGAAATGGAAGATTTGTAGCAGTAGGGGAATCAGCAACAGGTGATGGGGCGATGTTTTCTTCAGATGGAATAACTTGGTTAAGTGCATCAACAACGGTTTCTGAAGCTTTTTACGATGTTGTTTTTGCAAACGGCCTCTTTGTGGCAGTAGGCAAAACTTCAGGAACAATTATAACATCCCCTGATGGAATATATTGGAAAGTCAGATCAACATCACTTGGACAATTTACTTCTGTTGCTTATGGGCGTGGTAAATACGTTGCAGTTGGTGAAACATCTGGCTCTCGAGTAGTTGTTTCTCAAGATGGAATAAATTGGACAGCGGTTTCTGCTTTAGGAAATGACGATTCATGGAAGTCTGTTGCTTATGAAAACGGTACTTTTGTGGCAGTTGGAAATGGCCCTGATCGTATGATGACCTCACCTGACGGTGTTAGCTGGACGTCACAAAATATTTTAGGAAATGATGATGAATGGACTTCTGTCGCTTACGGAAATGGCATGTTTGTTGTAGTAGGGAGTAGTACAGCAGAGAAGTTTGCTCGATCATCTGCTCTATCCTTTAATCTCGGTAACGGTACCTCCAGTGTTACTTTTGTTACCTCAGCAGATATATATTCTTCAGATATAGTTTCGACTCTCGTTTTGTATTCGACATTACCTATTTCAGATAGGCCAACAGATGGAGTTTCTTACGCTACAGGTACCCTTATTGGCGGTAGTGTCGTTGGGTGCTCTGCCTCAACTACACCAGAATCAAATTACACTTGCACATTATCTGGATTGACGACTGCTGTTCCTTATTATGTAAAAATTTTTACAAAAGATACATTTGGTAATTATTCTAACCCAGTTCAACCTATTAACTATCCGTTTATCCTTTCTTCTGGATCATCTGTAGATATTCGTGTACATACATTTATTTTCAAAAAAGATAACGGAAGCGAAGCTACTGCTTCTGCATACGCAGCTGAAGCCATGCCTCTTTCAACAGAATTTTCAAAAGGTGACAGGACTCGTTTGCGTATCGGTATTGCAAATTATGGGACACAGACATCATATGATTCATTTACATTACAGTACGCAACTTCTTCCTGCACTTCATGGTATCCCATCACTACAACATCGTCTGGCTTTAAGTTGGATAGTTCTGGATTTGTTTTAAATGGTGAACCTACCACTTTTAATGCTACCTACACAACAACTCCCGGTGGAAAGTCTTTTGTTACAGGCTCTGTTCAGTCAGTATTTCCAACAACAACAGTTATATCACTTTCATCTACTAATTTTACAGAAATTGAGTATGTTTTACAGTCTCTTTCTGACGTAGACACATCTGTCCCTTACTGTTTTAGACCACTTCGTTCAGGTACAAGTACAGGTGTTACTTATAACGTAATTCCTTCGCTCACACCACTTCCAGCTGTTTTTAGGTATCAGTCAGGAGGTGGAGGAGCGGGGTGGATTGTCAACATAGATACACAATCTACGGGTACCACCACTGTTGGTGGTGGTGGACAAGGAGGAACTGGATCTTCTACAGATCCAGGAACCGGTACCGGTACCACTACCACTTCCACAAGTACACCTTGCCAAGGAGGAAATTGTGGTGGAGGTGGAGATGTTGGATATATTAATTATAACGGCAGTTCATATGCTTTAGAAAATAAATCACTATGGCAAAGATTGTTAGGGGCAACAGTCACATTATTTGAAAAACAATCAACATTTGGTGCGCTTGTGGCAAATCTCTTAGGATTTTCTAGCGAACTACATGCAAAAGAGAGTGCTGAATCTTCATATACATGCTCTTTCCGTACAATTTGGAATTGCTTCAAATAAATTTGTACAATAGGACTGTGGATTGCTAAATGAGAAAATATAGTGTATAATTAACAAATAATTTAAATAACTTATTTATGGTAGTACGAATGAGACACACCCGAGCGCATACTGCAAACCGTCGCAGTCATCACGCTCTTAAAGCTGCAAATCTTGTAAAATGCAAGAATTGTGAAGCCCTCAAAGCCTCACATCAAGTGTGTGACGCCTGTGGTTTTTACCGAGGTAAAAAGGTGATGACAGTAAAAGTTAAGGCAAAAACTGCCTAAACCTTTTAAAATAGTAAGTTCTTTATCAAATTCTATAACAGTTTTACAAAGCAAAAACATCCTATGAGTACACGGCATATTGCTAGAACCATCGCACTACAGACACTTTTTGAGCTCGACATGCGAGGATCTCTCTCAGATAGTAGTGAAAATGTTGATGCTATTATTATCCGTAACACTGCAGAATTTGGTGAAGGCATAAAAGATACATCCTTTACAAAGAGTATTGTCACTAATGCTCTTTCAAGACGTATTACTATTGATGATATCATTACACGTGCTGCGCCTGATTGGCCGCTTGAAAAGATTGGTGTTATTGATAGAAACATTCTTCGTATGGGTCTTGCAGAACTTCTCTTTGGAGACAGATCTCAGGTTCCTCCTAAAGTGGCGATTGATGAAGCTATTGAGCTTGCAAAAGCTTATGCAGGAGATACTTCGGGTAAGTTTGTAAACGGCGTACTTGGTGCTATTTACAAAGAAATGGGCGAGCCAGAAAAAACTCAAACTACGAAGAGTAAAAAAGACCACCTTGAGTCAAGTAAACGCGAGTTTCTCGCGGGTGCTGTTGTGGTTACAAGAAAAGAAGGAATCCTTTCTGTTGCTCTTGTGCATGACGTTTTCGGGTATTGGACGCTTCCAAAAGGTCACGTTGACCAAAATGAAAGCCCTGAGGCGGGGGTAGCCCGAGAAATTAAACGCGAGATCGGCACTGCTATCACCGTTATTGACTCTCTTGGAGAAAATGAATACATTGCAAACAAACCAGATCAAGGTAAGGTGGTAAAGCATGTTGTGTATTACCTTACAACAACAGAAGATCACACTATTGCTCTTGAAAAGAAAGGTGGTCTTGATGAAGTAAAGTGGTTTGCTTTTACTGATGTGCCAACACTTCGTATGTATGATGATATTAAGCCTCTTGTTGAACGTGCGCTCGCTACCGTAAAAACTAAAAAATTGATCTAGTCTACAGAGCGTAAACACTCATAAAAGTATTGATTATGTACAAAGATTTTCTCAAAAAGAATAACCTCACTTTTAAAGATGAAGCTCTTCTTGAGCAAGCTTTTATTCATCGTAGTTTTATTAATGAAAACCCGCGTACAGGCCTTGTTCATAATGAGCGTCTCGAATTCTTAGGGGATGCAGTGCTTGAGCTTGTTACTACAGAGTACCTTTATGGAAGCTATCCGCATCATAGCGAAGGAGATCTTACTGCGTACAGATCTGCCCTAGTAAATGCTGTTACTTTAGGAGAAGTTGCAACAGGGCTTATGTTTAATGACATGATGAAGCTTTCAAAAGGTGAAGCGAAAGATGTACACCGTGCACGTTCTTCTATCTTAGCAGACGCATATGAGGCATTTGTAGGCGCTCTTTACTTAGATCAGGGGTATGAGGCTGCGAAAAGCTTTATAACAAAAACACTTCTTGGTAAAACAGAAGAAATTATTCGTCGGGGTCTCCATAAGGATGCAAAAAGTTATGTTCAAGAAAAAGCTCAAGAGCTTTACGGCACCACTCCCACATACAAGGTTATGTCAGAAGAAGGACCTGACCATGACAAGCTTTTCTTTGTGGCAATTTATTTTGGTGATGAAAAAATAGCTGAAGGGCGAGGAAAAAGTAAACAAGAAGCCGAGACGATCTCTGCACGCAATGCTCTTGTTGCAAAAAAGTGGGTAAGTGCTGAGTAGTTTTTATGCGTATAGATCAAGCTCTTGTGGCACGTAAACTTGTAGAAAGTAGACAAGAGGCGCAGTTTTGTATAGAGGAAGGGTATGTGACGTTAAATGGTGTATCAGTTACAAAATCTTCAAAAGATACAAAAGAGAATGACATTATTGTGCTCACCAAAAGACGAACATATGTAAGTCGTGGAGGAGAAAAGCTAGACGGTGCACTACAGCACTTCTTTATACATAAAGAAGCTATAGAGACTCATTTAAAGGGTAAAACCGCATTAGATGCAGGTTCTTCAACGGGAGGATTTACAGACTGTTTACTTTCTTATTGTGTCTCATCTGTTGATGCGGTTGATGTTGGAACATCCCAGCTTCATCCTAAATTAAGAGATGATAAAAGAGTACATGTTTACGAAAATACAGACATCAGAAACTTCACCACAGAAACCTCTTATGACGTGATTGTTGCTGATCTTTCTTTTATTCCACTCACTAAAGTAGTTGAAACAATTATCTCTTTTTCTAAAAAAGGCACCTACTATTTTTTACTTATTAAACCTCAATTTGAAGTAGGAAAAGGAAATACAAAAAAGGGGATTGTAAAAGATGTTAGCCTTATCCAAACACTTACAGAAGAATACTTAGACCTTGCCAAAGTTCACCATATAGAGAAAGCCACGATTTCACCCTGTGTTATACAAGGAGGTGACGGAAATCAAGAATATTTTCTAACAGGGATTCAAGGCTAATATCTGAAACAAACACAGCCCTTATCTTTATCAGAGTACAAATAAAAAAAAGCTGAGACGGAGCATGCGTCTCAGCAACTTTCGCTCTAGAGGGTCCTCACCCTTTTGGCGAAAAACATAGAAGAGTGAGTTCGAGGCTCTACCTTTTCTCATTCCGCGATCCAGTCGGGTAGGAGTGTTGCCTACCGTTCGGCTCAAGCAAAGGTACGAACTTTTGGCTGTAACTTTCGTCATGCCAGCACATCTTTTATCGCCACAGTCTTCACGAAGCATCCTTATGGCAACTGCGAAGAAGCTTTAGGGAATTGCTCATTATCCTGTGACTACTATAGTATAACACACAATATACATAAAAGCAATAATTTAGTCTTTAGATAGAGCAAAAGAAAAACCCTTGTATATACAAAGGTTTTTCTTTGTGTCGCTACTAGTAAAGACTAGAAAGTGCGACGAGGACGATCTTCGCGAGGAGCGAGTGGGCGTGCTACGTTTACTGTAAGACGACGTCCCTGGAAGTCCTGATCATGAAACATAGAGATAGCCTTCTCAGCTTCTGCATCTGATGACATTTCAACGAAGCCGAAGCCCTTTGAGCGATTAGTCATCTTATCGATAATGATCTGAGCAGAAGTTACTGTTCCGGCTGCACCAAAGTGCGCCTTAAGATCATCGTTAGTAGAAGTGTAAGGAATACCACCTATGTAAAGTTTTGAATTCATTTATTTTTGGAAACTAATTGTTAACAATAAGCTCTTAGCACACGGAAAACGTGAGAGTTGCTTATACTTTATATACTACCACACAAATAAGAATATACCAAGGGGAGAAGTTTAGAGTTTCCCAAGATCAAGTGTTTCAGTAACACCGATCTCTTTCACGAATTCATGAACGTGGGAAACAATAATTACCGGTCCGGGGTAGTTTTTTATAGCTTCAGCAATAACAGGAAGGTGACGGAAGTTAATATGGTTGGTAGGCTCATCTAAAATAAGGAGACCTGGTTGCTGTAAACGAAGGTAAGCAAACATAAGAAGACCTTTTTGCCCCTCAGAGAGGAGTCCAATTTTTGAAGCAAGTTCCACGCCACCTAAGAGCATACTCGCAGCTGTTTTTCTGAGGAACTGATCATCAAGCTTTTTAAGTACTTGAGCAAGTTCTTGGTATGCTGACTTGTTAAAATCAAGTGTAGAGAAGTCCTGTCTGTAGTATCCAACAGTAATACCGTCTTGAATCTTTACACCTTTTTCGGCACGTTTTGCGATTTTCTCAAGAAGTGTTGTTTTACCAATCCCGTTTGGTCCAGTGATGTGAAGTTTGTCACCCTTACGAAGCTCAACTGAAACGTTACGCTTAACAGGTTTGCCATCATGAAGCACTTCAACTGAAGAAAATTCCACAATCACACTTCCGATATCTTCTTGGCAGGGGATAGTAAAGGGTCTAATGGTGCGATCTTCTTTACGTACTTCCACCTTACTTTCCTCAAGCTCCTCAACTTCATCTTTAAGTTTAGCTGCAAGTTTACGCATTTTTCCTCCTTTAAGCGCAAAGAAGTTTACTTTGTCTTTATTGTTTTGAATTTCTTTTTCAAGTTGAGCATTTGCACGTTCTGCTTTTTCTACAGCGCGCTTAATTTCTTCTACTACCTTAAAGTAGTTACCTACATACTGTTCTACCTGGTAGGTTTGGGTGTTTACATAGAGAACCCCATGAGTGAAGGCATTAAGGAAGTCAGCGTCGTGAGAAATCACAATTACTGTCTTTGTATACTCCTTCATAAAATCTGTAAGAAGTTGAATACCCGCTTTATCGAGATTGTTGGTAGGTTCATCAAGAAGGAGGATGTCTGGTTCCTGAATGAGTGCTTGCGCAATAAGGAGACGCCCTTTCTGGCCTCCAGAGAGGTCTTTTATAGGACGATCAAGAGGAACGTTAAGTGCAACTTGCTCAAAAACACTTACTGCACGTTTGTCGATATCGTACACCTTTTCTTTAAACCCTTCTTGAAGAAAATCTCTTACAGCAAGAGACCATTTAGTGTGTGGTATAAACTGCTTTGCAATCGCAACTTTAAGTCCTTGCCCTAAAATAATACGACCTTCTTCTATTTGAAGCTCCCCCATAATCATAGAAAAAAGCGTTGATTTACCAGCACCATTCTGACCCATCAAGGTAAGCTTTGCACCACGACGCACCACAAAGTTGGTTTCAAATAAGATCGGCTTATTTTCACCGTAATTAAAACACACATCTTCGAAACGAAGAACAGCTTCACCGGCTTGAGGAATTTGTTTTTCAAATGCCATATAAAATACGTTTAAACTTAAAAAGACAATAAAAATAGAAACAATAAATGGCCAGCGAGGCCTTTGTAGATACGTATATTATACCACACCTAAGGCAAAATGCATATACCTTACTTTGAGAGAAAGAGCTTTTCCACTAGAGAAAGGAGGGGGCTATGGAGTATACTTACCTACAGTTATGTATAAAGGTCTCATTATATTTGTTACCTTGCTCCTCATTGGTGGAGCGGGGTATTATTTTAAAAACGCAGGAGCAACTGACCTTGTAGCACAAGGAATTTCTCAAGGAGCAAAGGGTAAAAGCTTCGGAGTTTCTGCTCTTTCAGTTTTTTCTGGATACTATGAATGTAAAAAGGGGTGCGAGTATACGACACGCCTTATTCTTGAAGAAGATACGACTCTTGATTTTAGTGCGACCATTAACGGTCAAGATGTAAGCTTGGGGCAGGGTACTTGGGGTATAGGAAAAGACGGTGCTATTGTGTTTATTCTACAAAAGACAGATCCAGAACTTGGCGGTTATCCAAGATCGCTTACCGCAAAGAAAATAAGCAGTATGCAAATCACTGGATTTTCTAATCAGAAAAATCTATTTAAAGGAATGGAAGATCCACTCTTTATACGTTCTTCAGAAAAAACAGATGAATCAACTTCATCTTCGGGTACTTCTGTAGAGAATGATCTTTCTGAGGAAGCTCAAGTAAATATTGGAAATGAATCTGAAGCACCTCTTGAGTAGTTTTATTTCTCTACTCTAAAAACTTCTCGCATCTTTTTTTCTAAATATACATGCCACTTATGAAGAAGAGCATTCTTTTGTGTAAGTAAAAAAAGCTTTCGCTCTACATACCTACTTTCAAATGAAAGAAGAATAAGTCCGAGGATAAGAAGTACTATTCCATTTAAAATAGGAAGTACAAGCCCAAAAAGACCAAGGGTAAGAAGTATAATTGCTGCAATAATGTGGAGAATTTTACGAGCTGCGTGCATAAAGTAATTAAAAGTAATTATTTGATTTCTTCTATAGCGTTATTAATGATAGTAAATTTTCGTAATGTAGAACTGCTTAGAGTATTTGTAAGAGTAATAGTATCACGAGTAATAGAAGAAAGAGAGTACGAAGCATCTTTTGAAAGGAAGCGAAGACTTAATCCTGTTTGTCCTTCTGAAAGACCTATAGCAACACCTAGATATAGACCTGTTACAATCTCCCGCTTATCATAAGCCTTAACCAAGAAAACTGTATCAAGAGTAGTATCTTTTGTAATGTCTGCTTTTTTGTATGAGGATGTTGCGATAATTAATTTTTCAATACTTTTTAAAGAAGTTGTTGCTACACCGCCATGAAAGTAAATACGTTCTCCATCCAAAAAATAGTTTCCAGAAATAAAAGAAGTGTCTTCATGTAAACGAGCCTGCCTATTTTCTTTTTCTATATGCTTTACTTGCTCTTCATTCACAAACTGCTTTCCGGGCATTTTACATACCTCAGGATAACTTTCCATAATGGGGTAACCTCCCTTTTTACATTCTTCAAAAGAGTTTATGCTGTTATATTCGGAACGTATATCTGCAAAATAAGAATAGCTTATAAGAAGAACAAAAATGAGTGCACCGCACCTGAAAAGATTTTTAGAAGATAAGAAAGTATTTTCTTTTTGCATAAAATGCTTACTAGATTTGAAGATAGTATAACGTAAGTTTAATCATCTAAAAACAAAAAGACCGTAGATATCTACGGTCTTTTTGTTTTTAGAATTGAGTAAGATCTTCTGGTTGTTTCAAATGCTTATATTTACCTGGGTACCTGTAGAAAAACATAGGGATAAGTACAAGAGTAAGAATCATTGCAAACGTTAGTCCAAACATAATAGCAAATGCAAGTGGTCCCCATAGTGCTGATACTCCAGCGAGCGGAATCATACCTACAACAGTAGTAATTGTAGTAAGCGCAATTGGACGAAGTCGAATTGCCGATGATTCCACAATCACATCATGAAGATCAGCATGCACGTCTTTTGTTTTCTCTTCTTCAAGGCGACGCAGTATTGAGTCGAGAAGAATAATAGCGTGATTAATAATCACACCAGCAAGAGCAATAAGTCCGAGCATGGAAGAAAATGACAACGCCTGACCAGTGATAGTAAGACCGCTGAGCACTCCAATAAGTGAGAGAGGAATAGTAAAGAGGAGGTAGAATGAGAATCTAAATGAATTAAATTCAAGTACAAGAATTGCAAGCATGCCCACCATTCCGACAATGAGAGCAAGGAACATTTCTTTAAATGTCTTTTCTACTTCTTCATTTTCTCCACCATACTTAATTTCAACTCCGGACGGGATAGTGAGCTCTTTTTCTCTTTTCTTGAACTCTTGAACAACTTCAATTGCGGTTGCACCAAGAGAAAGCTGAGAAGTTACTCGTGCGATACGTTTACCTTCCTCATGCTCTATAACAGCTCTACTTTCTGAAAGTTTTACTTTTACAAGAGACCCAAGGAGCACAGACCCAGAAGGGGTTTCAATAGTGAGCTGGTTAAGCGCATCAATTGTTGTCTTGATGGTATCTTCTGGATTTATGAAGTTTGGATTAAGATCTGTTTTAACCAAGATATCGATGTCTTCACCTTGTTTTTTAATGGTAGTAGCAATACTTCCAGAAACCGCAATACGAAGAGTTTGTGCAACTTGAGCAGCGGTAATTCCATACTGAGACGCTTTTGCTCTGTCGATAATGAGCTCAAACTGAGTACCATTATCACGAAGAGATGTTTCCACATCTCGCGCAAGAGGAATACTTGTGAGTATTCTTTCTGCCTGATCGGCAAGGAGAGAAAGCGCTTCCATGTCATCCCCTTTAAAGGTGATAACCACCGGTGCACCAGTTGGTGGTCCACTGTTTCCTTGCTCAACTTTTACCGTAGCACTTTTTACTACAGATAACTTCTTTCTTAAATCATCCATAATCTCTGAAGAGGTTTTTTCTCGCTCATCAGTAAGTAGAACAGTAATATTTGCAAGCTTACCTCCACCACTTGAACCGTTTCCAGAGAATGCAGATGATGCTCCAACAGTAGTTACAAAAGAAGTGACATACTCTTCTTCATAAAGAAGCTCCTCTACTTCACGAACAGATTTATCTGTTTCTGTAAGAGGTGTACCTTGAGGCTTCTCAATACTTACATACACAAACGACTGATCATCCTGAGGGAAGAACTGTACTTTAAGAAGTCCTGTTACAGGGAGAAGTATGGAGATAATAAACCCGACAGCAAGACTGTTTAAAAAGCGATCCTGTTTCTTTTTACTTTTAAGCATTCCACTCAAAAATGTCTTGTACCATATTTGTGATTTCATAAACCAGTGCTCCTGGAGCTCTGTAAATTTACTTTCTTTTTCTTCTCTTTTACTTAAGAGAATTGCTAAGAGAGGCACCATACCAAGAGCTACGAAAATTGAAGCGATGAGAACAAAGATAATTGTAAATGGAATAGAAGAAATAAATTGCCCCGTAACACCAGAAAGGAAAAAGAGGGGAGCAAACACGGCTACCGTAGTCATTGTTCCTGCAATAAGAGGCCAAGCATACTCCTTAAGAGAAGCTCTTGCTGCCTCTTCAATATCTCCGTATTTTTTAAATCGCGTATGAATTGCTTCAGCTACCACAATTCCCGAATCAACAAGAATTCCAATAGCTAAAATAAGTGAGAAGAGCGAAATGAAGTTAATTGTATTTCCAGAAATATAAAGCCCAATAAATGCAATTACAAATGAGAGCGGAATAGAGAGTCCGGCTACAATAGATTCACGCCACCCAATAGTAAGGAAAAGTACAAGCATCACAAGAAGCACTGTTTCCATGCCAACACGAGTAAGTTTCTTTAAATCTTTTTCTACATCACTTGCTCCATCAAAAGAAACAACAACATTAGCCCCAAGAAGAAGTGAACCTTTAAGTTCTTCTATTTTTGCCTTAACTTCTTTTCCAACTTCTGTAATATCGCTTCCTGATTTTTTAAAAATGTTTAAGGTGAGAGCGTTTTCCGAAGGTTCTGAATCGACTGAAATGCGAGAAAAGGTTTTAGGTGCTTCAAGACCATCTGTAATAAATGCAATATCACGCAAGTATACAAGTGTTCCATTTTGTGCAGTAAGACTTATTTCAGGTATTTCTATCGGATCCTCAATTGATCCAGAAAACTTAATAGGGTAATCAATGTTGCTTACAGTAATGTTTCCGATAGGGAAGGATGCATTTGCAGACTGAAGAGCCCCAATTACTTGATTAAGGGACAGGCCATAATTTGCAAGCTTGTCTTTTCTAATAACTACCTGCGCTTCACGTTTACGTACCCCAGAGATAGAAACATCGCTTGCTCCTTTAACTTTCTTTAGTTCTTTTTCAAGATCATCACCTAAAATAGTAAGCCCTTTTGGTGAAATATCTGAGGAAATAGAAAGAACAAGAATTGGTTGTTCTGAGAAATTAATCTTTGTTACAAAAGGTTCTTCAGCGTCAGCTGGAAGCTCACCTTTTGCTTTATCGACCGCGTCTTTAAGTGCTTGAATTGACTCATCTATATCAGCTGATGCATTAAATTGAGCTGTAATAACCGACACACCTTCCTGAGAAGATGAAGTAACTTTATCGATATTTTCTGCATTTATAATTTCTTGTTCAAGTTTATTTGTAACAAGCTTTTCAACATCTTCACCACTTCCACCACGAAGAACTGTGGTCACAATTCCAACAGGGACAATCACTTCAGGTGCAGACTCTTTTGGAATAGCAAGAAGTGAATAAAAACCAGTCACAATAAGTGACACCATAACCATATAGGTAAAGGCTCTTTTTTTAAGAAAGAAAATCCAAAATGATTGCATACGAGGTAAGTTAAATTATTTTTCTTCCTTAACAGAAACCTGCATTCCTTCCTTAAGGCCGCGGGCATCTTTTACAAGAATTTCATCACCAGCCAGTCCTTCAAGGATTTGAATTTGGTCACCCAAAATAGCACCTTCTTTAACTGGAACAGCAATAAGAGTGCTTGTGGTGCTTACTGTAAATACATTTGCTCCACGTGGGGTAAGCTTAAGAGCAGCAATTGGAATAATAAGAGGGGTATCTTTTTTAATACCTGCTATGTTTTCATTTTTTGAACCAATAATTTTTACTCGCACTGACTGGCCGTTTACAAGCGTAGAAGTTCTTTCTTTAAGAGAAACACGAACTTCTATTTTCTTTGTAACAGGATCGAGTGCTGACGCAATACGCGACACAACACCAGGATAGGTACCATTAATAAGCACTTCATTAAATGGCTTAATACGACGAGCGTCATCTTCTGTAACAAAAGAAACAATTTCAAGTGATCCGTTATTAGAGACAACTGCAACTTGTGTAAAACTACTTACATAATCACCTGTTTGAATACTAAGAGAATTAAGTGTTCCTGTAATCGGGCTTCGAATAATTGTTTTTTCAAGACGAGAAAGTGCTGCATTATATGCTCCCAAAGCTTGTTTTACTTGAGCTTCAGCAGAAAGTATAGATCCAGATTTTTCTGTTTGACCGCTTCCAGCAACCTTACTTGCTGTAATGCTTTGAGAGAGAGATAGACGAGTAGAAGCAATAGAATTAAGACTTCCAATAACTGCTTGTCGAGCAGCTTGAACACTAAGCTTATTAGTATCTAACGTACTTTGTGTAAAATTATTATTTGGAAGAGCTTTACTATATGCACTAAAAAGATCATCAAGGTATACTTTAACAGTCTCAAGTTCATTTTGTACTAAGGTAAGCTCAGACACAAAATCGCTTGATTCGGTGAGAGTTTTATTTTTTTCTGCACGCTTTTTAAGAAGCATCTCAATTGCTTTACGTTTTGATTCAAGAGAGATAGAGAGTGTTGCGTCAGGAACAAAAAGAAGAAGCTTTAGCTGTTCAAATGTTGGGTCAGAGTATGCCTGATCAGTCTTTCCTCGTATAGCATCATCAAGCGTACTGTATGAGCCCGAGATAGCACTCAGTGCTTGGTTTTTTATTTCTGAGAGACTGCTTCCCGCTTGACCACTATTAAGGAGAGCGATATCTCTTCCTGCTTTTACTTGTTCGTATGCACCTTCCGCTTGAAGCACTGAAGCGCGTTCACCACTGTTTTCAAACTCAGCAATAGTTTGACCAGCAACTACAGTGTCACCAAGCTTTCTATATACCCGAGTAAGGCGACCACTTGTTTCTGCACGAATTGTCGCTTCACTAAGAGAAGTAACATTACCAACAAGTAGAAGACTATTTTCATTACCAGAAAGAGATGTAAGTGACGCAACTTCTACCTCTCGAACAGTTTTTTCTTCTTCTTTTACTTCTGAAGATCCACCAAATAACATTTTTAAAATAATGATAAACACAACTAAAGCAAGTAGAACGATGATACTTTGCTTTTTACGTGACTGTTCTTTGTACCAGACACTATATTCGTGAATAATTTTTTTAAGCCTAGTATAAATTTCTTTAATAAGAGTAATACTTTTTTTAAAGTGTTGATTCATGGTGGTAGTAATTAGTAAGTAATGCAGCACAATCTTCCATAACCGGATCATTCTTTCTTATGGAGAAAAATTATTGTGGTGGAGAAAAGCAGTATCACTTTTTCTTTTTCTTCTTGTGAAAGAGGTGAGAAGTAGTGTTCCAGCTCTTTATTAACAATACTAAGAGTTTTTTCAAAAATACGTTTTCCTTTTTCGCTTAATTTAAGCATCGAAAGCTTTTTATTGTCTTCATCTTTTCTTTTAATGAGAAGGCCTTTTTCACTTAAAACTTTAATGTGTCTACTTAATGTTGCTTCAGTAAGGAGCAAGCTTTCAGCAAGAGACACCTGTTTTACAGGCGTATCTCCATAACAAGAAAAACCCGCAAGAACAAGAAACTGTGAAAAAGAAATAGGGGAAGACGAAAGTTTTTCTTGAAGTCTTTTTTGTACAAGAAAATAAAGCGTATGTACGGTATGCATAAGACTCCCATCAAAGGAGTCTTTTTTGCACACACTGTGAGCTTCATCAGACGATTTCATGTCGAAATCTTAGCATGCTAAGAAAAATCAATCAAGCTTTTGTTCTATTTGTTTATTAGGCTTCCAAAAATTTTACTTTTGTAATTTTTCTTATTACAAAGAGAAGAAGAGCAGATCCAAGAGTGAGACTTCCAAAGAGAAAGAATGAAATGTGTGAGACTGCTCCATCTTTTGTAAAAAGATAAAGAGTGTAAGAGCCAACTGCCCCGTACAAAAGAGAGAAAGCTGTAAAGAAAAGACCTGGCATACTTGTGGTGACAGTTTCTGGGTCATCACTTTCTTTACTCTTCCAAATAAAACCTGCACAAAGCCCCACAGTAACAATAAATAGTGTACTTACAACAAGAAGCGTTGTAGCAGCAGTTGCCTGTATGGCCGTAAGAGAAAGAACAATACTATTTAAGTTACTCATGAGAAATCCTATTGCTACAAAAAAAGTAGTGTAAAAGATATATTTCCCAAGGAAAATGGTACGCATATTAAGTGGAGCGGTTCCAAATATCCATCCGGTTCTTTTCTCAACACTAAAGGAAGGGAAGGGGAAACGAAGTGTAAAGGAGCTAATAAAGTAAATAGCGATAATAAACTGTATGGTCTGTAGTATCGCAATTTTACTTATAAGATCTGGCTGATACCTCCCTATATTATTTCCAATAACAAGATTTGCACCTATTTGAAGCACCCAAATAAAAAGAAGGAAAAGGAACCAAAGCAACCCCCTCATATCACGACTAAACACAAGCATTTCTTTTTTAAATAAAATACTATTCTGACTTCCGCTAAATGTATATGAAGAAAAAAGCGAAGAATTTACTTTAGTACTACGACCTCGTCCTTCTTGCAAGACTTTCCATAACTGGAAAAAACGTGGAGAAATTTTTAACATAAGGAAGAGACTTGTCACAGTAAGAAGAGCGAGCGTTAAGAAGCTAAGCACCATGCTTTGTGTGTTACCTGTTTGCCAGCTTGTTATATGAAGAGCGAGTGGATGTGTTGGAAGGAAAAAGAATTCTTTACTTACCATAACCGTAGGCAAGATATCAGTATAGGTGTCTGCCTTAAAGAGAGTCACAAAATCAAGTGAGGCAACAGACTTCCAGACAGTAACAGTGACACCGATCACAAAAAGAACAAAGAGAGTCACAATACCAGGAAGTGTTGTGGTGAGGTAGAAATGCTTCAAAACCTTGTAATATAAGGTGCTAAGCGTAATTATAAAGATAAATGTTAAAGCGTTCACCGTAACAATAAAAAGAAGCAAGCTAAGAATTATAGAAGGAAGAGCAACAAGGGAGATTTTATTAACTTTAACAAAAGCAAGCATTGCTGGAAGAAATACAACAAAGAGAGGGACAAAGGACGTCGCAACACTTCGAACAAAGAGGAGTTTTGGAAACACATTATATGAAGGTGAAGAAATAATCCACGTATTAGATCCACCTTTAAATAAATTAAACAAAAGCGAAATTGCTGCACTTACAATTCCTAAAAAAAGAAGAGCTAGGAGTAACGCTTCATACATAAATAATGTAAGTGCATGTCGTATATCTATAACCGCTTCAATAGAAATATACTTAAAAGCTGCCCAGAAAAAGAAATACAACGTAGAGCCAACAAAAAAGAAAACAAGAACAAATAAAAGAGAAGTAATAGTCTTTGCAAGAGTTCTCTCTTTAAAGAATTTACCAATTCTCTGTAGTTCAAATGCTAAAAGTTGACAGAACATATATAAGAGTACATTAGGCAAGCGTCTTATAAATAGTTTCAAGAGAAGCATCATCTTCTACTTCAGCTGTTTTACGCAACCCTTCAAGGGTGCCAGTTGCAACAAGTTGTCCATTTTTAAGAAAACCAATGTGTGTAGAAATTTCTTCAGCCACTGAAAGTGTATGAGTTACGAGAAGCACAGCACCTCCTTGCTCCGCATATTCCTTAAAAAGCTTTTTTGCAATATCAGCACTTATTGGATCAAGACCTACAATCGGTTCATCCACCACAAGAAGTTTAGGGGAATGAGAGAGGGCGGAGAGAATACTAAACTTTTGCTTATTTCCTCTTGAATATTCATCAAATGACTGCTTTTCAATTCCTGTCAAAGAAAAGGTTTCGAGAAGCTTAGGGATTTCTTTCTTTCTTTCACTTTCTTTAATACCGAAAAGCGCCTGTGTGAGGTGTAAAAACTCTTCTCCTGTCATATAGCTCCACACAGAAGGTTCATCTGGAATATATCCAACTAAAGCCTTTGTAACCTCTGGTTTCTTAATAACATCATGACCATCTATAGTTACCGACCCATTTGTTGGTTCAAGAAGACCGATAATAGTTTTAACGATTGTTGATTTACCGGCACTGTTTGGCCCAATAAGAGAAAATATTTCACCTGATTTAATAGAAAAACTTACGCCATCTACGGCTTTTTTAGTTCCAAAATATTTTTTGAGATTATGCACTGTGAGCATACTCAGAGTATAGGTCAGGTTATTAAAAAAAGTAAATATTTCATGTGTATAAAAAATTTCATACAACAAACCACAGAAGTGTATACTTTACTTAATGAAGTGTTATATTTACGTACTACGTCTGAAAGATAAGAACATCTATTCTCATTCTTTAATTCAAAACTATCTAACAAAAAAGCATCCTGATTTGAAAGATTGCTATATCGTAAAAAATAAAAATAATAAGCCATTTCTATCAGTAAAAAAAAATATCTATTCGTTAAGCATTTCTCATAAAGACGAATATATATGTATAGCATTTTCAAAAGGTAACTTTAATCTTGGTATAGATATAGAAAAGATAGATATAAAAACCCTATCTCTTTCTAAAAAATTTTGTGTGAACGAAGAAGTCTTGGACATAGAAAATAATGAAGATAAAGAAGCGCTCGCTACTCTCTATTGGAGTGTAAAAGAAGCGGTAGGGAAGTCGTACGGTGAAGGTTTGCTTATTCACCCCAAAAAGACACTCTTTAGGAGAGAATGCATAACGATAGAAAGGAGCGGAAAACCTGTCCCTGCCTTTATAAAAACCTATAAAATAGAAGGTTATGTGGTTAGTTTTGTTGCAATTCCAAAAAAATAAGCCTACACTTTAAGATATATTTCATGGAAGCATCTCAATTAAAAAAGTTTACTGAGGAAAAAGTTTTATCAATAATTCGTTCAGTTATTCCAAATGTCGAAAATCTTGACACTTCGACAAAAATCTTACAGCTACACGGTGATTCCATTATTCTTTTTGAACTTTTAGTTACTTTTGAAAAGGAGCTTGATCATGAAATTGATTACGAGGATGTTGTATTGCTTGATACAGTTGGCGACATAGTTGATCTTGCAATGAAAAAATTTGAGAAAAATCCTAATTTTCTTTCACATTTTTTTCTTACTAAGAATTATCAATAGTTTATATGTTTGAATCATTTTTTTGTAGACAGGCGGTAACCTTGAATGAAAAAAAACAAGCAGCAACACTTGTAACAAAAGTATATGAAGGGGAAGGATATATTAAAGAGATCGAAGCGTCATCAATAGTTTCTTTTTTTGAAAATGAAAACGCTTTTCGTTTTATTGCACTACACAAAGAGATAATGTATGGAACCGTGAGTCTTATTCTAAGTAAAAATGATGATTCGCTTCCGATGGAGGAGTTATACAAAGAAGAAATTATTCCATTGAGACAAGGGGGGTTAGTTGCTGAAGTTGTTCAACTTGCGATCGATAAAGATATCGTATGTAGTGTAATGAGTGCTAAAGAGTCACTTTTTGCTCAAGTACCTCTTTTTGGTAAAGTTTTTAAAGAAGCCACAGAAGAGAACGTGCGTTATCTTTGTATCTCAGTTAACCCAAAACACGTTCGTTTCTATACGATGTTAGGCTTTACCGTTTTTGGAAAAGAAAAGCATTATCCAAAAGTGAGCGCTCCAGCTGTAGCTCTTTATTTTGACATGAAGAAGAAAACATTCACTAAAAACATTTTCTTAACAGCTATACAGTCATGGAACAAGTAATTATTTTTTTAATAATTTATATTTTTACCTATGTTCTATGGGTAACAGTATGGGTAACTTATTTTTCACTTAAAACAAAAAAAGAAAGTAAATTAACAACACTTTTACAAAAAGAGGAGTATCCGAGATTTTCCAAAACTACTTCAATTTCAATACTTTTTATAGGTGACAGTATTGTTCGTGGTGTTGGCGCAAGGTCTCAAGAAACAACACTAGGGAGACAAATTAAACAACACTATCGCACCGATTCTTTTACACTTCAAGGAAAAGATGCTATTGGAATTTCTGAATGTTCTCGTATTCTGAAAGAAGACACAAATAAGTACAATCTTATTATTATTTTTTGTGGAGGGATGGATATCGTTACTATGCGAAGTTTTACTCACATTAAAAGATGTCTTACTGATTTATTTAAAGAAGCAAAACATCGTGCGGAAAAACTTGTCTACATTACACCCCCTAATGTTGGAAATTCTCCGATTTTCCCTTTTCCTTTATCTTATATATATAAAAAACGCTCTCAGAAATTTCAAGCTATAGCAAAAGAAATAAGCAATACTCATTCTGTAACTTTTATTTCACTATACCAGGATGAAAAAGATGAAGGGCTTCTTTCTGAGGGAGGACTTTACGCAACTGACAAGACACATCCTAACGATAAAGGATACAAACTTTGGTTTTCAAAACTTATTGAACCACACCTTCCTTCTCTAAAACCTTAAGAGAGCTTGTTGTATCCTTTCCTGCATTTTGTTTTTTTGCATTGTAAGACATAGAAAGCGCGCTTATAATAATTAGAATTGGCACAATCATTATTACAGCAACAATTTTTATCATTATGTTTAAGTATACCTACAAAGTAAAACAAACACACGATCGTGCGATTGTTTTTATGTTAATTTTTTTAGGCTTTGCCAAGTTTTGTAAAACCTTCAAGAGCTTTAAGAGCTTCCACTGGAACCATGTACACCACTGTATTTGACTGATCAGAAGACATATCATTGATAGACTGCAAAGTTCGAAGGTGGAGTGCTCCAGGAGTACTTGCAAGCATCTCCGCTGCTTTTGCAAGATTTTCCGATGCTGCCAATTCTCCTTCAGAATTAATGATTACAGCCCTTTTTTCTCTTTCAGCTTCCGCTTGTTTACCAATGGTTCTTTCCATATCAGGAGGAAGACTTACATCTTTAAGTTCAACATTCTGAACCACAAGACCCCAGGCATCTGTCTCCTTATCAACAATTTCTCTGATTCTATCTGCAATTTTATCTCGACTTGAAAGAAGCTCGTCGAGCGTTACTTCTCCTACAATGTTTCTCATTGTGGTCTGGGCATATTGCGAAATAGCATATCTAAAATCTTCTACTTCAATGATTGATTTTTGTGCGTCGCTAACCTTGTAGTAAATAACTGCATTTACTTTTACGGAAACATTATCTTTCGTGATCGCATTCTGGTCTGGAACATCTACCGCCTTAATGCGAATATCAATTTTTTGATACGACTGAAAGACAGGAACGACAATCCTCCATCCTGGTTCCATTACAGAAGAAAACTTTCCGAGAGTAAACTTAACTCCACGTTCATACTGATTTATTTGACGAATACTTACAATAATAACAACGAGTGCACTAAGTAGAAAATAAAGCATAGGTTATTTATATGATTAACTAATAATACAAAAAGTATATCAAGAATCTGTTACACTTACAGTATGATAAAAAGACCTCTTTCGGATGGAGTTGTTCACAAAATTCCAACAGATGTAAAAGAAAGACTTCTCTCTTCTGAAAAAATGTACACTTCCTGGGAAAACATTACTCCACTTGCTAGAAATGAATGGCTCTGTTTTATAGACTCCGCAAAGAAAGAAGATACGAGGAAGGGTCGAATAGAAAGATTGCACAATGATTTATTACAAGGAAAAAAGAGACCTTGCTGTTGGGCTGGGTGCACACATCGCTAAAAAAGAAAAAGCACCCGTCGAAACGGGGCCCGGGTTGTGTTCACTGGTATTTGGATGACTATAGACTAAAGCTACTCCTTTGGTCTTATGGTTTATGACATCATGTACCGAGCCTCTTATGTCACAAGACAAATCTTGACCAAAAGTCTTATTTAAATGTGAAATCTAACCACACAGTATTGGTTACTTTTCATCGGGGATCATGATGTCCTCTTCGCTGACCAAGGCATGATTGAGATTCTTGCAATGCTTGGCGAGTTTCTTCACATCGGGTTGCTACGGCAATGCGTTGCGACAGTTTTTTGGAGCATGACAATCTTCTGTTGCATCCACAGATCGACAAACTCGCCGAGGTGCTTACAGATCGAGGCAAGCATCAGCTTGAATGGTTTGTAAGGACAATGATCGCTCATTTCTACGAGTAGGGGTCGGGTCATGATTCTACCTCGCTTCGCTCGAAGTATAATCTCGACCCCGTATTCGATCCCTCTAGTGGACGAGTTCAGAACTTTGGACTGGGTGAGTACAGAAAAAGAGATAGTTTCTTTTACATCAATGTTGCAAGTTTCCGAACAGTATTGATGTTTCGTATAGTCATATTTTTGTATACTTCTGTACCGATAATGTCATTCATTTTACTCTTTTCGTAATCCTTCTTTTTTAGATGCCAAACAATAGCCCCATCAACATACAGTAACGAATCAATTTTTGGGTTAGTAGAAATTATTTTTAGAGTTTTCTTACTTGCAAACTCATCACACAGAAACATTACATCAGTTTTATTATCTTTATCATTTACCCAATCTGGTGGGATGTTCTTACACACTTTCTCAATACTTTGTTGTGTACGTAGTACAACTGGAATATCTAGCTTGAATTTCTTTTTTATACCTTTTTCAATTTCACTTGTCAGCCGACTGACATCTTTTTTCTTGTCTCAAATATTACGTTGCCTGAATTGATGTAAGTAACAACATTCGTGTAGCCGAGTGACTCAAAAAGGACTTTGAGTTTTGTCATTTCAATTTTGTTATTACCTCCTACATTTATTCCACGGAGTAGAGCCACGTAAGTATTCATTATATAAGTATATCAAAAAGAAAAGCCAAGCAGTTGGCTTTACTCTCACTGAGCACTAAAATCAAAAGTCCACCGAAATGGTGGACTTAAGATTTTATGTGCTCCCCACAAACCTTCTTTACCGAACTGATGAGGGAGTACTCGGGTATGAGGGTGGGGATGATGAATATGAAAAGTTTGAGGGATGAAGTGTAAAACAAGAAACCGCCGAAGCAGTTTCTTGCTTGGCGGTTAGAGCAATGGGTCACCATCATGTCGATCAACTTCACAGACTTCTGTTGAACCCGGCAGACGACGTTCGGTTACCGTATCACCACCATACACAGAAGCACCCATGGGGTCGCAGTAGACACGCTCCTCGTAGAAGCAAAATAGGACCTTAGTTTCTGTGGTTCCTGTTCTGCTGATAACGACCGGAAAGAAAGCGAACTTTTTCTTCCATTTTGCATGTTCTTTTCTGTTGTTGTAAGGCGGTTTGACCTTCGAACTGAAACGAAACATTTTGTAACTCCTGTATACTGATGAAAGAACAAAAGCAGTATAACAATATATAATGCTTTTGTCAATAGTGCTCCGCGAGTAGGGATCGGTCACGATTCTACCTCGCTTTGCTCGAAGTAGAACCTCGACCCCGTATTCGATCTTACATGCAAGTGAAGTAGGTCACTTGCTTCGTTGAAAAGTTAATACAAAAAGCCACAAGAATGAACTTGTGGCTTTTTGTATTAATGCTCCGAACGGTACACAGGTTCAGAACTTTTGATTGGAGCAAATCTTTCACTTACCCTTTGATTGCTACAGAACCTTGATATATTAACCCTCGTTCACTTGGCTTGTATAAGCCCGAATCATTATCAATAGTTTGGCAAAAACTATACTTTTTCACTCCTTTAGATAAGTAGACTTCAATTATTAATGCCTCGTAATGCTTTACACCACTCCACAAGAATTGTTTCCAATCATATGAGCCTGCCATAGCGATAGCAATGTTGTTATGTTTAAAATCGCTTAATTTTAACTCATTAAGATATGAGTCTATATCGTTTATTCTCTCGTTCGGGATTGTAATTATTTGTGATGAATCTTCAGACACCAATACTGCCTGATTAAAGAATAAACCATTTGCGTTACATACATTTATACTTTCTAGTACAACTTTATCAATTAAATATTCAGTCGTGGCAACTTTACCATCACTCTTAGAGAAGAGTTTCGGGAGATGTTGAGTAATAGTCCTATTAAATAAACTTGCGTATGCGACAGATGCAGAGAAAAGAACTTGCCAGTTTGGATCAAAAAATATCTTGTAAATAACTGAAATGACCATGATAGCAAGAGAACCGTAGACAACCCTACAGAGAGGGCCTTTAATTTTTGTGCCTTTGCTTTCCATCATTTCAATACAGGAGACCTCAAAAAGAAGCGAACGATATTTTCAACAATTGGCTCGAACCTAACTTTAAAAGATAAAAAGCTCATAATTGAGAAGGCGCATCCATTTATTTTGATTGAAAACGAATTAAAAGCGCAAAAGGAGATAATGAAAAGGTTAGAACCTACTAATTACCTTGGTATAAAAGGACAAAACGCCATTTTCATGGCGTCTCGTCTCTCTTGGCTCCGAACCTGGGAAGATGTTCGACAGGCGATTATTGAAGAAAGTGGAGTATAAAAGCAAAAAAACCACCGAAGCAGTTTTTTTGCTCGGGCGGTAATTTACCAACCAGCGAAACGTTGCTGTTGGTACAGCTCCTTACGAGCATCGTAGTCAACTTGCTCAATACCTCGGTCAGTGCGTTCCGGTTCAGGGTGAACAGAGTTTGCGCCAGCACCACAGTGCGGACACTCACTCACAGAGAATCCATCGTCACTGCCAGCAAAAACTTTTTTGCAAACAGGATTTCCGCAAACAAACTTTCCCATATACATACGAAACTCCTAAAATAGAACAATAACCATATTATACATTATAATTTGGTTATTGTCAACCTTTGCTCCGCGAGTAGGGATCTCTCACAAATCTGCCTCGTCGTAAACTCCTCGAAGCAGATTCGCGAGCCCTATTCGACCCTACACGCAAGTGACGCAGGTCACTTGCTTCGATTGAAACAAAAAGTAAAATCCTCAGGCATGAAACCTGAGGATTTTACTTTTTGCTCCGAGTGTGGGACGATGTGCGAATTGCTGTGATAGAGGAAAATAGTCTTTAATCCTTTGTTTTATTGGTGTTCATCTTCTTTACCACATGTTCAAAGACTTTCTCCTGTACGAATTTCTTTAATTCTGGGCTTTGGTCCAGTTTCTGGTAGAGGTTAAAGTGGTTATCAAGCATCCCAACTAGTTCGTCTTGGAAGAGTTGATCGAACTTCAACTTCGCAGAATCCTTACTGTTGTTTTGTATTGAACCTTGAAGAATTGTACTCTTTAGTAGTTTTGCACTTAGGTCATTAAGTATAACTTTGTCATTATCGCTAAAGTTTGTTCCGTATCGTTCATTTATCTCCTTAATTATCTTAGATAATGCATCTTCCTCTTCATCTCCTCCAGTTTTTTTACCACCTCCACCAGTCATAGGGTCTAGTTCTCCATCTTTATTTTCAAGCATCACATCAGTTTCTCCTTTTTTATCTATCTTGTATGTTTCCATATCAATTGCCTCAAGGACCTCTACTGGCAGAGGGTTTTCTCGTCTTGGAAGTTTCTTTATCAAGAACTTTAGGAATATATACAACTTCTCTAGTTGAGGGTCCTCAAAGGTTACGATCTGTGAGATAAATGAATACTTCTTCAAGTAGTCATAAATTACTGACTTGAAACTTTCAATTTCTTCCGCATCTTTTTCGGATAATGCTCTTTCAACTATCACATCTATTATGTGATTTAGTTTGTCTGGGGTTGCACCTCCAAAGAGTTCTTCCACAAATCCATTCAACTCAAAGTCGGTAAACAACTTGAACCCACGAACTTCTCTTTCGAGGTTATGTAATAAGTTAGGATTTGTCGCTTCAGAAAGTACGGTAGTAGTATAGTACGGTTGGAATGCTTCCTTGATATCGTCTGTCTTGTTAAAGAAGTCTAGTACAAAAGTATCTTCTTTTCCGTATGTTGTGCGGTTCAAACGAGAAAGAGTCTGCACAGCATTTACGCCTCCTAATTTCTTATCTACATACATTGCAGATAGTAACGGTTGATCAAATCCAGTCTGAAACTTCTCTGCAACAATTAAGAATTTGTACTCATCTTTCTTGAATTCTTCAGCAGTTTGGCTTTCTGGAATATGATTCATTTGAGTTTCTGTATATTCAAGTTTTGTATCAGGATCAACAACACTACCAGAGAAAGCAACAAGGGATTTATGCTCATAACCTTTTTCCTTTAAGTAAGCATCGAAGGCAAGTTTATATCTCACGGCATGTAAACGTGATTTAGTTACTATCATTGCCTTGGCTTTACCTCCAATTAGTTTTGAGATCTTCTGTTCGAAATGCTCAGTCATGATTGCTACCTTTTTCAAGATCGCATGTTCATTTCTTTCTACATATCCAATTAGTAGTCTCTGTGCCTTTTTCTTATTGAACTCTGGGTCATCTTCAATCTTCTTTAAGAGACCGAAGTATGTTTCGTAGGTTGTGTAGTTTTTAAGCACATCTAAGATGAACTTTTCTTCAATCGCTTGTTTCATTGAATAAAGAGAAAAAGGGATGAATTTACCTGTAACCACATCTTGAGTTCCAAAGAGTTCAATTGTCTTTTGTTTTGGTGTAGCCGTAAATGCAAAAAAACTCAGGTTCGGTGAAGTAACCTTTCTTGATTTCATTCTTTCATTAAGAAGATCTTCGACTGTCTTAAATAACTTCTCTTCTTTTTCTTCTTGCGTTACAGCATCATCAAGAGTAAGCACCTGTCTCAAATCCGCTGAACTTTCTCCTGACTGTGACGAGTGTGCTTCATCAACGATAACAGCAAATTTTCTACCCTCAGTCTTTTCTATAGAACTAACGATAACTGGGAATTTCTGTAGAGTACTCGTAATGATCTTAACTCCACCCTCAAGTGCTCCTTTGAGGTCAGCAGAACTCTCTACGTGCTTTACGACCCCTCCAACTTGGCTAAAACTGTCCACAGTGGCCGACAACTGGCTATCTAGCACTCTTCGGTCGGTAACCACTATAACCCCATCAAAAATCGGTTTATTGCTTTGATCGTGTAATTCCGCCAAACGGTGTGCGGTCCAAGCGATAGTATTACTTTTCCCTGATCCTGCACTGTGTTGTATGAGGTAGTTATTACCAGTCCCATTTGCTTTTACATGAGTTAGTATTCGGTTCACAGTATCTAGTTGATGATATCGAGGGAAGATAAGTTTCTCTTCTTTTCGCTTCTTTCCATTCTTATCTACTTTTTCTTCAGTGACATCTTGTATGAAATTTCCAATCAAATCAAACACCATATCCTTTGAGAAAATCTCTTCCCACAAGTAATGAGTTTTGTATTTACCCTCAGGTGCTGTCGGGTTACCAGATGAACCTTTGTCTCCTTTGTTGAAAGGTAAAAAGTACGTAGTGAGTCCAGTAAGACGAGTTGTCATATACACTTGATCTGTATCAACTGCAAAGTGTGTGATGCATCGCTTAAACGACAAAAGTTTCTCCTTTTGGTCTCGACTTGTTTTGTATTGATGGATAGCGTGTATAACATTCTGACCTGTGAATTGATTCTTAAGTTCGAGAGTGAATACTGGTAATCCATTTATAAATAGGACCACGTCGAGCGAGTTCTCATTCTGCTCACTGTACTTCACTTGGCGAGTCACGCTCAAAATATTCCCAGCATATTCCTGCATTAGTTCTGGATTCAAATCATTCTGTGGTTGTAAGAATGCAAGTTTGAAACGCACACCTCTATCTGTGATGCCCTCACGAAATACTGAGAGTATCCCACGTGAGTCTACTTCCTCGTCTATTCTCTGCAGAACTTTTGCCTTTACGTTCTCTCCATACTGTTCAGAAAGTTTCTCCCATGCTTGAGGTTGGGTTTTTTCTATGAACTCAATAACAAGTTCTGTATCCATACAGAGTTTCTTGTCATAGAGATGTGATGAGCGGATTTTGTATCCATGCATCTTCTCAAGTTCATTTTGTATGAACTCTTCGAATCCTGATTCTTTTGTGTTTGTTAGTGTTTTCATATTACTGTTTGTATCTTTCTAAGATAATGGGTAAGACCTGTAAAAATGTGTCTCTTCCGAAATTCAGTAACCATATTAGAGCGTCTTTTACTTTCGACCATACTGGAGATTTTGATTTTAATTCAGAATCTAATTCTTTTAATTTTACTTCTGCTTCCGAGACTCTTTGTGGGTCTGATTCTGTTTCTTTAATTCTATTAATTATTTGATCTATTGTCAGTGTAATATTTATGGTTTGCGTTTGCGTTTGACTATTTTTGATCTTTATAGATGTACCTTTTTTGGTTGGCTTATCTTTTGTGTCTTCATTTTCAGAAGCAAGATCCAATTCCAGTTCGGCTATTAAGTTTTCAAGCAAGTCTTTTAATTTTTCTTTACAATCTTTTATATCCAATCTACCTCTATCAAATTCATACTTTAAGTCTTCGGTTCTTGGCATTTTATGATATAGGGATGTAAGTTGCCCAAGTTGATTAGACTTTTGTCCAAAAGATTTAATTATCAAGTTTTCTGTAAGTGAATACCATTTTGAAAAGTTTTGATCGTCTCTATTTTGAAATTGCAAAAGACCCACAGTCCTTTTCTGTTTCTTTAGTGCGTCTATGTGTGTTTTGTTTATCTCAATTTTTGCCATATATTTATACTTTGATTTTTCCTGTTACTGCATTGGAAATAAGAGAAGTCTTGAACTCCTTTAATGTTTCAATGGTTTTTTCTACATCAGAAATTGCTTTGTTAAAAGCACTAATCTTAGCGTTAACAAATTCCGTTAAATTTTTCTGGGTTTTAATATCAGGGTAGGAAATATTCTCTCCAAAGTATTCTTTAATATCCATATTCTGGATACCAGTGTTTTGTTTAATATATTTTGTGTTTACTCTACCTGCATAAAGCACCGATAGGTATAGGACTAAGAACTCTGGGAGTATTTTTTCTTTATCAACACGTACTTTATCTATAAAGTTTGCACAAACCATTCTTTCGTCAGAGGAAAACAATATCGCACGACCGACTGGAGTCTTTTCACCGCCACCAGATTTTTCCATAAGAATATCTCCTTTTCTGAGAACCTTTCTTTCCTGTAGGTTTGAATTATTCCTTATTGTTTCAACTGTAGAGTAACTGAAGTTGTCATAATCAAAATCAGCAATACGTAAACACTTAATGTCATCTTTATTAGATAATGGATTGTCTCCCCATATTCCAGATTCAATTGATTTAACTAGGTGCTTAATTTTTTTAACTTTCCAATCTTTTCCAGTATTTTCAACTATTTGCTTGCTTATCGTAGCATTTCTTTTTTCCCGTAAGATAACAATTAGTGCTTCTTTTCTTTCTATTATCTGATCAATGAGAGTAGTTTTTTTATCAAGGTACATTGAAATACGTTTTTGTTCTTTTATATCTGGATACAATATTTCAATCTTTTCGAAATCATACGGCTTCACCTGAAGAGAATTTGGTCGCATTCCGTATAATAGACTAGAATATTTTTGAACATAAGCAGTAGATCTCATTAAATGATTTACATATTCTGGGAGCATTTCTTTCGATATGTTGTACGCCCTATATGCAGGACTAACGTACCCTTCATAATTTGATACACCCAGTCCAGTAAAGTTAAGCCACATAGTATTAACTACTAGTTGGTTTTTTCTTACAATTCTATATGCATCAACATTTTCTGATGGCATTTGTCCATCAAAAGTCTCAGTATTTTTTCTAATTTCTACACCTCTGTAACCTGAGACAGAAAGAATGGTTGTGATTTCTGGATTCTCAGCAACTTTTTCATTACTTAGTGAGAAAAATGATTTTAGTTTTTTGTATTTCCAATCTTTCGGAATCATACCCAACCACTCAACACCCGAATCTTTGTATTCAGGGTATGTCTCATATTTTTTTGTGAGTTTGAGTGTTTGCATATTATTCTTCTTTATCTACTCCGCTTGGTAATTCAAGTGACTCAATTTTTTGCAATTGAACGACACCGCTAAGATCACCGTAGATGCCTACAGTATTTTGTATAACTCGATCTATTTGTTTCTCTTTTTCTGCCCAAGTTTTGGTGAAGTAAAGTTTCTCTTTATCAAGAGAAGTTTTCATACTAGAAAATGTCTCTACTATCACTTCGATTCTTTGTTTGAACTCTGTGCCTGTGAGGTATGCGTATAGGATTTCAACTTTCTCATTCTTACCTACAGACATAGACTTTTCTCTGGCTACTGTCTCAAGTGAGTGTCTCAGTAGTGTTGCTATTGATAGAGCCAATTTGATATCACAAATCCATACACCATCTTTCTGGGTGATACCACTAGTTCCTTGAGGCATAGCAGATGTAACAATAACCGCAAGATCTGCTTTAACCTGTCTCTGGTCATCTTTCAATTTCTGTATCCATCCCTCGGTCCATGTTTTAGTTTTCTTTGATTCCCAGATTATTTTCCCGCATTCAACACCAGACTTTGTTTTGACAGTTTGTATAACGTCTGCACCAGTAACACCTTTTCCAACAGGAGATACGTCGTCATAGATGAATGCCTCCTTAAGGAGTTCTTCTAGGGCCAGTTCTTGGACCTCGCCTTGGGTCTGCTGTGACCCTTGTTCTAGTTTTCTTGCTAATTCATCTTTTGCTTTTGTAGCATCAGATAGTTTCTTGTTAAGTTGATCGATTTCAGATTGCTTTGCATCAGTGGCTTTCCTTGAAGCATCTTCTTCTATTTGCTTTCTTTCCTCTGCAAGTTGGCGTGTCTTTTCTAATTCGAATGCCTCCTGATCATCCTTTAGTTTCTGCTTCTCTTTTATGAGAGCAACTTCATTCTGACGTGCTTCTTTTAGTTTTGCCTCTTTATCAGCAAGTTGTTCTTCAAGGAGTTTATTTTTTTCATTGGATGCTACCTTTTCTGCCTCAGTATCTTTTAGGACCTGTGCTTTTAATTTCTTTTCCATTTCTACCTTATCTTGCTCAAGTTTCTTTGAAGATTCTTTTTCAATAGATTCTCTTATTGATTTTTCTTTGTCCTCATATTCTTTCTTGAGTTTGTTTTCAATCTGGTGCGTTAAAGCATCATCGATTGATATTGATGTTCCGCATTCAGGGCATATTATATTTTTTGTTTCTTCTTTCATATAATTATAATTGCTTAAGCAAGGTTAGAAGTTCATTTTCGACCTCTTCAATATCTTTTTCTATTGCTTCAAGACTTCTCGGTGCTTCATACTTATAGAAGTATCTTGTGAAGGGTATTTCGTAGCCAACTACACCCACCTGATTATCCTTGTGGTCTCGGACCGATTCATTGATCCATGCATCACTAATATAAGGTTTTACTTCTTTGTCGAAGTATTCCTTCACGTCGGTGCCGTAGGGCACATTCTCGTGATCACGTAAGTCACCATCGGCTTCAGGGTTACCATCTTTGTCCACACAGGTTTCTGCATTCTCATCTTTGGTCCCAGAGAGTAAAATAAACTTCTTTATTACTCCCGCTCCAAGTTTTCCAGTGATGAACTCTTTTGAACGCTTGGTTATAATATCCTCAAGTTTCTTTCTGTCGTTATAAGTTTCTCCCTTGAAGGATTCTATGAACGACTTGATACCTGATTTATCTGTATCTGTAGAAAATAGCACTAGCAGTTCTTTTATTTTTTCATCGTTGAAATCAAATGAAAGTTTTAGAGGTCTTTCAATTTGTATTTGTCGGTATGCAAAGTCGGTAGTATTGAATATCTTTGAATGCTCATTTTCTTCAAATGAATTGTATAGATCAAATATTTTCTTTTGAGAATCTGTATCTATCTCGTGGCGTTTATTGCCGAGACTCTTACGCATCTTCTTGTAGAAGTTACGTGCATCTATGAGTTGTACTTTACCTTTTCTTTCTTTTGATTTTCTATTTGATACGAACCAAAGGTATGTATTGATACCTGTGTTATAGAAAAGTTGATCAGGGAGTGCCACTATTGTTTCTAGTAAATCTTTCTCAAGTATCCATCTACGTATTTCACTTTCTCCGCTACCTGCATCACCAGTGAAGAGAGGTGACCCATTATGAACTACTGCAATACGAGAACCTCCATCACTTTCTGGTTTCATTTTTGAGACAAGATGCTCCATGAATAGCAACTGACCATCTGATATACGAGGCGTACCTGCTCCGAATCTGCCTGCGTATCCACGTGATGCTTCACGATCTACTGCATCTTTATCTTTCTTCCAGTCTACTCCGTATGGAGGATTTGAAATTCCATAGTCAAATACCTCTCCAAAGAATTGATCGTTGGAAAGCGTACTTGCAAGTGAGTGATCCTTTTCTCCTCCACGTATCAAGTCTGGATTTTCACCCTTTATAAGGATGTCTGATTTTGCTATAGCGTATGTGACTGAGTTTAGTTCTTGACCGTACAGGAATATATCTGCTTCTTTGTTTACTTTGTCGATAATGTAATCTTTTGCAGTTGTAAGCATTCCACCTGTACCACAAGCAGGATCGTATATTTTTTTGATAACATGTGGCTTTTTTAGTTCCTTTGCATCTGGAGACAAGAGTATCTCAACCATTGTATTGATTACATCTCTTGGTGTGTAGTGCTCTCCAGCGGTCTCGTTAGACATTTCAGAGAACTTACGAAGGAGTTCTTCGAAGATGTGTCCCATTTGATAGTTATCTACTTTTGATGGGTGTAGGTCTATCTTGTTTAACTCTTGAATTACCAAGAACAACATGTCACCACCCTCCAGTCTTTCTAGTTGCACATTGAAGTTGAATTTCTCGAATATATCTTGAATATTCTTACTGAATCCAGTTATGTAGAGTCTGAAGTTTTTTGCAATATTCTTTGGATCACTAAGAAGTAGTTTGAAGTCATATGCTGATATGTTGTAGAACTCTACTTTTGAAGTACGTTTTAGGATTGGGTCTAAATCATTGATTTTTCCTTGATACTCATCGTTTTTGTTGAGTACTGCTTGTTTGGTATCTGTAAGAATAGAGTCCAGTCTCTTAAGCACCACAAGTGGCAAGATTACATCTTGGTATTCGTGTTGTTTCCATCCACCACGTAGTATGTCGGCTACGTTCCAGATCATTGAAGTTTTTTGATTGAAGTTTTCCATATGTTTTTAGTTATTAAATAATGCTAAGTACTCGTGTAGGGTGAATATTCTGTTACGAGACAACCCTGTTTTTTCTTTTAGTATTCCGACTCGCTCTAGATCATCGACGAGGGAGTGGGCAGTTGGTTTAGTAATATTTAATATGCTTTCAACATCTTTTGCGGTTACCACTGGTTTCTCGAAGAGGGCCACAATGAGTTCTCGTGCAAGTTTTTGTCTCTTTGCTCCGATACCTCCACTAATAAGTGTTTCGTACTTAATTCGTAAGTCGATTATCTTCTCTAGTGTTTCTTTACCTTTCTTTGCAGTGTCGGCCACTCCGATCAAGAAAAACTTAATCCAGTGCTCTATGTCGTGTGACTCACGTACCCTTGATAGGGCATCGTAGTATGCGGGACGATTCTTTTCGAAATAGTCTGATAGGTAGAGAGTTGGTTTCTCGAGCATCTTATATGAGATAAGTTGAAGAATGATTATCAAGCGACCTGTACGACCGTTACCATCTTCGAATGGGTGAATGGTTTCAAACTGGTAGTGTGACAATGCAGTCTTTATAAGGTTTGGTATATGTAAGTCATTGTTATTCCAAAAGTTTTCTAGATCCTTTAGCAGGTCGTCTACTTTATCTGGTGACGGTGGAATAAACACGGCATCTTCAAAAGTGCCGTGTCCGCCTCCGATCTTATTTTGTATTTTTCTTATTTTACCTGGATTGCGAGAATACCCACGAACACCCGATAGAAGTATTTTATGTGTGTCACATACAAGTCTCGTACACAAAGGTAGGCCACTTTCACTAGTTAATTCTTTTACAGATTCATTGAGTGCTTTAATGTAGTTCTTAACTTCTTCTTGGTCATTTACTTTTTCACTGTCTGTAAGGTCTGCAATATCTAGGTACAGTTCTTCGAGAGTAGTTTTAGTGCCCTCAATTCTACTAGATTGTTCGGCTTCTTTTGCTACGTGAGATTGAATAAAATATTCAACGTTAGGGACTAATTTAGAATAGGCATTAAGTTCACCAATCCAACCTCGGGCCTGTTCAAGTAGTAGGTCTATCTGCGGATCTTTCCAAGTGAATTCTTTATTTATAAGTTCAGGTAAAAAGGCGGTATATTTCTGTCCGCTTGGTGTTTCTGCCTTATATTTTGTACCTGATTTGAAGTTCATTTCTTTTACTTATTTATTTTTATAGTTAAAGTATATACCTTTACTTTAACTTTGTCAAGCACCAAGTTAAGGCACTTGTGAACAACTTACGTCTAATACCCTATGAGATATCAATGTTTTGTGGTATTATGTACTTGCTCACATATCAATAAGTTTTTCAAAATCAGCATTTTAATGTGCTTATTTCGTTACCAATCGTGCACAGCATAGGCATCCTATGAGGAAACATGATTGGTAACGAAAGTTATTGATATGTGAGCACCTCTATGGGGTGCCTATTTTGTTTTTACGTAGGTACTCTGTATTTCATCATTATGACTACAGATACAAAAAATACACCGCTTTATAGATCCTTTAAGGTTATCTATTTTATACTTGGAATACCATTTTGGGTTGGACTAATTTTCAGTATTTACATTTGGATCACAGACGGTTTTCACTATGAATTTTTTCTGGCTCTCCTCGGGTACCTTGTACTTATCGGAGGCCTAAAATTCTTGGCTAAGTACATTCTACTTGGATCACAGAAGTAATTTTCACCGAGTTTTCACCGTATTCTAACGGTGTCAATTTCAGTACTGAAATTCTGGCTACTATATTTATGAATTTGTTTTTGTCGAGTTTTAATTTGTTATTTCAATCTAAACTTTCAGTATTTCACCGAGTTTTCTCCTGTTATAACTGGGCTCACTTTCACTATATCAATTGGGTTACTGTAATTTTTTACCAAGTTTATTCCAAGTTTAGATGGTCTCACTTTCTGTATATCAATTAGAGCCACTATTAATTTCACCGAGTTTTATCCGTGTTTATACGGTCTCGATTTCTGTACAGAAATTACTATTCAATTTTTTTGAATCTGTTTTCACCGAGTTTCTTACTGTTATATCAGTCTCTACTTTCAGCACATCAATTGGATTATTTTATTTTTCCCTCCATAAGGTTTATTAGTATGATCAGTGCGTCAGTGTCACCATTTTCGGATCTCTCTATAATTCTTTGTAACTTCTCAGGATTTTCAATCAGTTCAGCACGTGTGAGTTTGCGTGGACGACCACCTTTATTGCCAACACTTTCTTGGTTACCAGTTACAAATCTTCCTCGGTAACCTCGCACCAAAGGAACCTTTGTTTCTTTAAGGGGTTCTAGACTTATCTCTTTCAGCACATCAATTGGTTTGTTGCTAAATTCCATCTATAAATTATATCATTTTCGAGTAATTTTTTAGTGTCAAAAATGTTATAATGTGTTTACTTTATTTCGGTTGCTACACCATGAAAAACGATAAGAAGAAATACTTTAGATATAGAAGTGATGTGCAGGCCGACAATCGAATGGCTACGTATTTTGAGCACGTTGTGTATACAGACGAGTTTCAGTCTGAAGTTACGAAGATCAGAAAGGAATTTGATATACCAGAAAAAGGAATTGAAGAATACCCAACATCTACTGATTCAAAAGATTCAGACGAAGTTTTTGCTCATACTAATTTTGATATACCTGAGAGATTGGATACTACAAAATTCTTTGATGTTATTGCCAAACTATGTAATCAGTTTGGTTTTGACTCAGACACTTGGCTTACTTTGTTTTCTGAGTACGTTGTCTTTGGTGGATATGATTCTTTTAATTTTGGTAAATCTTACGGAATCTACAATATAAATAACGACTCTAAAAAGAATTTCTCATTATCAAACGAGTATTCTAAAACTTATCCTATCGCAATACTTATTGATCCTTACACTTCTCTGACTGAACTTAAGGATATTTTGGATAAGAGATACAAAGATACAATTGAACCAATGCAGATAAAGTTACGAGACCCTAAAAGTAAAATGTTAACAATAAGAAAAACCAAAGAAGACCTTCTTTCAATTTACAATCTTATTAAAAATAACATTGGACTTTCTACTAAAGCGATTGCTGGGAAAATAAACAAGAGATTTAATCTTGACTGGGACTACACTCGGGTAGATAAAATAATCAGACAGAAGAAATACAGGAAAGATTCTTGAGTCACTTAACTGTCTACAGATAACTGACTGTAGGCATTTTTCATATGTTGATATAACCATAGTAACACTATGGTGTTTTTATTATGAAGTTATCAATCAAATCAATTCAAGATCTCAGAACAGCATTGAATAAATCCTTTGGTTGTAATTTTTGCGATCCATTGTCTGACGACGATGTTCAAGAGATTGGTAACGCATTACTAGTGGTAACAGCAGAACACTTAAAAGTAAAAGTACTTGCTTCTTAATTCTGGTTTTATTATCAATTTTGGTAATCAAACCAGAGTCAAGAAATTGACTCTATTCACACGAGAAGGACTGGTCGGGCTAATTCCGCAAGCCACCCTTCGAGTAAGGCCCTTTGGTTAAATTGCGGAGTGCGAGGATCCCTCATCAACGTGGAATCGCCTCTAAATAAGTTATTCGTACCGATGGAAAAGTATCAACGAATAGCGGAGTAACAATGCTACATGTGTAGCAAAGAATGATACTAAGAAACTCCGAGAGAAAACGGATACAAGTTTCAACATCTCCCCCTAGATTACTAAAAGTTTCCTTGGGGGGTAAGGGGGGCTGTGCTCCTTTCCTATCAATTGGAATCACTTAATACTTGCAAAGATTCGAGAGTTAAGTGACAAATACAAATGCTACACCAAGTAACAAGATTGAGCAGATACGAACCATAAGAACCGTAAGAAGACAGAGAACGGAACAAGTGGGGCGGAAATGACTCAAATTTTGTCGATAAAAACGAGGTAATGACGACTTGGTGTAGCAACTTAAAGTTAAACGTCGTTACCTCATTTTTGTTTACAAACTAATTAATATGAAAAATATATGTATGAAATAAATTATGGTGAGTTGAAAGCAGTGAATTACAATCGTAAGTCTTCTGAGTCAGAAGAAAGGCAAATGTTATCTATCGACTCTCAAGTTGATGAAAATAAAAAGATAGCGAGTCAGTTTGGTATTAAGATTCTTGATGTCCTCAAAGAGTCTAAGTCAGGTAAGATGTCCAACAAGAGACCTGTTTTTACTCAAATGATTAAAGATATTAAGAATGGTAAATATGACAGCATTGTATGTTGGAAAATTGATCGCTTGGCCCGTAACATGATTGATGGTGGGGTTATAATGGACATGCTACAGCGTGGGACCATTAAGTGCATTATTACTCCCAACAAGATTTATCACAGTAGTGAGAACACTATTTTGATGTCGGTTGAGTTTGGTTCTGCTAATCAATTCGTTCGTGATCTTTCTGTGAATGTTAAAAGAGGTCAGACTAAGAAAGCATCTTTGGGTTTTCCTCACGGTGTTGCTACTCTTGGTTTTCTTAATGATAAGTCTGAAGAGAAAGGTAATCGTAAATGGAAGGTTGATAAGGTTCGTTTGAATAAAATAAATCTTTTATTAAGAAAGTTTCTTGAAGGAGGTTTTACTGGTGGTAAGTTGTACGACTACGCAGTTGGTGAACTTGGCCTTACTACTGTCGCACGAGGTAGAAGTGGTGGTATGCCTATCATGAGGTCTCGTATCTATGAGATTCTCAAGGATCCTATTTATGCAGGTTTCTTCTTTTATGGTGGTGAGCGTTACGAACTTCACAAATCTCTACCTCGTATTATAACCGAGTCTGAACATGTGAAGATTCTACGTCTACTTGGTCAGCATTCGCTTCCTAAAGTTCAGGATCACAAGACTCTGTATTCTGGTCTCGTAAGGTCTCCACTGGGACATGTTTTGGCTCAGGACGTTAAATTACAGGTCATATGTGACTGTAAGCGTAAGTTTTCTTGTACTCTGTCTACCATTTGTCCTACATGTGGCACTGATATACCTCAAATGGTTTCTCCTAAACTTCTTGAGTATTCATATCACTACGACAATCGTAAGAAGAAGTCTCGTCAGTCGTATAAGTCTATTACTGAGAAAAACATAACTAAGGAACTGATTTCTGTTGCGATTTCTGACTTTCCTATATCCTCTGATCTTGCTGATTGGTCAAAGGCGAATTTATATCAACTTAAAGATGGTGATTTTCAGGATGCTCTTACTGCAGAAATAAATATTGAAGAAGATAAAAAGAAGTACAACGAAGAGAAACTTCACGCACGTGCAATGCTTCGTAATCAACAAATAACTAACGACGAATACAATGCCGACCTTGCTGATATTGAACAGCGTTACAAGCATGTCTCAAAGAAGAAAAATGCAGATGATATTGACTGGATGTCTAAGTTAAACGAGATTGTCGGTTTCTCTGAATCAATTGCAGAAGTGCTTAAAAATGGGTCATTAGATCACAAAAGGAAGGTGCTTTTTGCACTGGGTTCGAACCTAGTTTGGGACGAAGAAAACCTTTGTATTACTTGGTCAAAAGCAACACAAGCACTCATTGATGGAGTAAAAGGTATGAGAGTGAATTTTCCAGAGTTCGAACCTAAATTAAACTTTGATACACAAGGGTTAAATGAAAAAACATCCCTTAAAAGAGATGTTTTTTCTACTATGCTCCGCGAGTAGGGATCGAACCTACGACCAACGCGTTAACAGCGCGCTGCTCTACCGCTGAGCTATCGCGGAATATTGTTTTTTGCAAAAAATATTAACAGATTTTTGTTTACATATAATAAGCAGAAGGCCTTTACTATATTTTTTACTGCTAATTTACGCAAGAATCTATCTATTACCAGTTAAAAACATCCAGATAAATTAAATCTGGTATTTATAATCATACACAAAAATATACTTTTCTGCAAGAAGTGCATGTGTGAACATGTATACATAAAAGAAAAAACCACAAACGAAAATTTGTGGTTTTTTCTTTAAGCTTAACTAAGCTTAAGAGGTGTGTGCTTCGTGATGACCTGCAATCTTTGTATACAGATGAGCACAAGCAAAGAGAGTAACAGGGATAGTAATAAAGATACCAACCCCAAAGAAAATAGCACCGAGAATATTAAGAAGGATAGCGAGCACAATAAAAAGAACAATACTTCCAAAATATCCTTTTGTTACCTTAAACGAAGTTTCGATAAGGTTTGCAATCGACATATTTTCGTTCTCTACTGCCACAAATGGGTAGAAAGTGAAACGAACTATAAAGTAGAAGAGAGGAATAAGGAGAAGCGCTCCAACGATAGCGAGTGGGCGATGTTGCATCGTCACTCCAAGCATAAAAGGAACTATACCAATAATTACTGGTAGTGAATAAAACGCATGCATTACAGCAAACTTAAGCACTCTTTTATACGAGAGAAGAGGAGTAAAAAGACTTGAAAAGTCAAAATGATGATCTCTTACAACGAGAAGAGAAATAGAAGTAATTGCTACTCCAACAAAAACACTAACAATAACATTAATAACTGGCAGTGAACTTACGGCACCACTTGCAATAAGTGTAATAAGACCTGCAAGAACAACAAACCATGCGTGCTGACGGGTCTTTGACCAACCAAACTTAAAGATTTCTTTTTGTGATACTTGTTGCTTTGTCATATGTGTTTATTATACCAATAAAGGCTGTATCAGAATCTATATAAAGACAAAAAACTGTGCATAAACGTATAAAGAAAAAGTTGTTAGTAACTTTTTGTAGTTGTTATATACTAAAGGTATTAGTAAGCTAAATATATTTCAACGATCTATGCATATCATAATCACTGGTGTCCATATGGAAATTACTGATTCGATTCGTGCGTATACACTTGAAAAGATGCGTTCACTTGAAAAACTTGTTGTATCTGATGACACAAGTGCAAAACTTAGTGTTGAACTTTCAAAAACAACAAATCATCATACTCATGGACAAGTATTTCAAGCAGAAGCTCTTCTTCATATAAGAGGAAAGGACTCATCACTGAGAACAACTCAAGATGATCTCTATAAATCAATCGACACATTGAAAGACATGCTTCTAAGAGAGCTTTCTTCACATAAAGATAAAGAACGATCTATTATGAGAAGGAGTGCTCACAAGGTAAAGGCGTTATTTAAAAAACTTATTTAAAAAGAGAATCTGAGAAATATGTCAAACGACACCAAGGTAACCTATGGGGTGGTTCTCGTTATTATTATTTTTCTTGCAGGACTTGCATACATGCTTAAACCTGTAGAAGAAAAAGAAAACACAACTACCGCTCCAGTTCAGCAAGAAACAACAACATCTACAACTACTAATCAAGTCTCACAGAAACCTATGGAAGAAAAAGTATATACAGGTGCAAGTATCATTACCAACAAAGGAACAATCGAAGTTGAGTTTGGAACAATAACTCCAAACACAGTAAAAAACTTCGGAACCCTTGCTTCAAAAGATTTTTATGATGGGGTGCGCTTCCATCGAGTTATCAAAGGATTTATGATTCAGGCAGGAGACCCTCTTAGTAAAGATCCTGCACAGCAAGCTGCTTGGGGGACAGGGGGTCCAGGATATAAGTTTAATGACGAACTTACAGGAAAAGAGCAGTACCCGCAAGGGACACTCGCTATGGCAAATGCTGGACCAAATACAAATGGAAGTCAGTTCTTTATCGTAACAGCAAATCCAGGTGTTCCACTTCCTCCTGCGTATACAGTCTTTGGTAAAGTAACAAAAGGATTAGATATTGCTCTCGCAATTGAAAATGTAAAAACAAATGCAAATGATCGCCCACTTGAAGACGTTATCATTCAAGAGATCGTTGTTCGTTAAGCGATAGACGGAAATGATGAATAACAAAGAGCGACGCCGTAGGCGTCGCTCTTTGTTCATATCTTTTATTTCAAATACCCTCGTTTAAAACTTTCAAAGTCCATTTCTTTTTTTCCTTCTGGAGTTACAGCAATGATGTAGTCCTGTAACATACGTGACTCTTTTTCTTCCACCATTTCGATAGCATTTATTTTTACACGAATATCTCTATCATGATGCTTCATAAAAAAATATAATCCTGGCCACGGAGTAAGCGCTCTATACTTACGGCGTACTACGTCGATATCATCAGTAAGAGCTACTTGCCCCATATCTTTGGTAATTTTTTTACATACCGTAGCACGAGCATGATTTTGCTCTTTTGGAAGTAATGTTCCTTCTAGATAATGAGGAAGCACAGATACAAGAAGCTCTCCTCCTCGCTGACCTGATTCTACCTCAAGAGTGCCAGATGTTGTATGCGCATGAACTGTAAACGGCACCTGAGCAAGGAGGGGGCCGTGGTCCATAAGCTCATCTAATTTCATAATAGTCACACCAGTAGTGAGCTCTCCAGAGAGAAGAAAACTTTCTATAGGGGATGGTCCACGATAAAGAGGCAGAAGCGATGGGTGTACGTTTAAGACTCCATGAGTAGGGATATCTAAAATATCTTTTGGAATAATTTTTCCATATGATGCCACAATGAAGCAATCAAAGGTCTGATGAAGAGGGGAATCTTCTGGAAGATTTTTAAGCGACTCAGGCTGAAATACAGGAATCCCTTTCATTTCCGCCCACACCTTAATATGTGGTGCAGTGAGCTGCATATGACGCCCAGAAAGACTGTCTGGCTTTGTCACAAGAAGAGCAGGGGCATAACCTGCTTTTACAAGAGCAGCAAGCACACTTTCAGCAAGCGCTCCTGTTCCAAAAAATGCATAACGAAGAGAAGAGAGAGGTGGGTTATTTTCCATGATTTTCTTTTGCGGCGTTTTTTATTTCTTCTTCAGTATATTCCTGAAGATCAAAACCATGATCAATAAATAACACTCCATTTAGATGATCTGTCTCGTGTTGAAATATATGAGCAATGAGACCAGATGCACCGAAAGTAAATTTCTTACCTTCTTCATCGTATGCTTCAACTGTTGCAGAAATTGACCTGCGTGTCTTGCCGTACACCCATCTCACCGAAAGGCATCCTTCTTGCATAATTGCAGTCTTTTTCGAACGCTTAACTATTTTAGGATTTATAAAAACAAGAGGCTTATGCTTTGCGGTTTCGTTGTATGCGTTTTCTGCCACCACAAAAATACGAAGCGAAACACCAATTTGAGGCGCAGCAATTGCTACACCGTCATGTTCTCTCATAAGCGCTTTTTTCATCGCTTGTAAAACATCTTTAAGATATACAGAAGAAAACTCTTCCTGTGTTACTTCTCGAGCATTAGCACGAAGAGGATTATGTGCACTTTCATCAATTTGCACAACCGTATCAGAAACTTTCATGAACATAATCTATCACAAAAAACACTACAATAACAGTCTTGTAAAGACTTACATGAAAAAATGAAGAGGATTTACAGTTGGGTGGGCACCCTCTGTAACTCTTTTAACTTTTTCTCTTGCTTCATCATTAGTGTGCCATTCAGTTTGTTTTATATGAATAAAAAGAAGGGTTACACCTTTCCCTTGCTCAAACCACACGGTAGTATGTGGTTCAAGTTCTTCCTGAAAACGTTTTCGTAAATCATCTGAAAGATTTTCATATGATGCCCGAACAACCGTAAAGTAAGGGGGTAGCATAAATTGTTCACGCTCTTTAAGTAACGTAGCATACACCTCACGAAAAGATGGTGTAGTTAAGTGCTTAATAACAGGACTTTGTTTAAGTCGTGTTTGAAGAAGGATAGCTGAATCATTATGTTCATCATGTTCTACTTTTTCAGACATCTCAGTAACCAAACTAATTATTTTTTCGTCAGTACGGTACTCAGGAAGCGAAAAGAGAGAGTCCAAAGAGAGGATAATAATACCGTCACACTTGGTTACAATATTGTGTGCCATTTCAGTACCAATCAATATCCCGTACGGCGCATCTAGCCATTCTTTATGAACCTTCTTCACTTTTGCTTTTGTTGGTGTACGCTCTCCGTCAATTACAAAGAGGGGAAGCCCTAATCGAGAAAGCTCTTCTTCAATACCTGTCGTTGCGATGCCAAGTGTTGCCATACGCCACCCTCCACAGTACCTGCAGTTAAGAGACGTCTCTTCTGTAATTTGAACAATAGATTCACACCCATGACATACATAGGTTCGTACTCCACCAATTTTATGAAGAACGTAAGGGCGTTTACATGCTGTACACGTAAACAGCTCACCACAATCACTACACACGGTGGTTGGATACATGCCTTTACGATGAGCATACAAAAAATAGTGCCCTTGTTTATATTTTTTTATTGCATGCAAAATAGAAAGTGCCTGACGAGATAAGTAGGGGCTACTTGTTCGATTTTCTTCTGTCATTGAAACGACAGTAAGATTAGTATCATTACGAAACTGAAGGGGCATCACTTCGTGAGCATCCTTTCTTTGATGAAGCATATGAGCGCGTAAAGACATCATGTGAGACGAAAGAACACATGGGATGTTTACAGCTTTTGCCAACCCTTCAAGAAAAGGTCGCATGTCGTAACTATTATCACCGTGAGTATAGTAATAGTGACTATGTTCACGTTCAACAATAATTGCACCAAGATCTTCACGTAGCCATGGTAATAGTGAAGGGGTGCTAAGAATTACTACAGGATGTTCTGTGGTGGTAAGTTTAGTGAGCGCTGTCGTGTATTGTTTTTCTGTTAACCCTCCGTGAAGAGCTACAACATACTCGTCGATACCTTTAGAAATTGAATGAACAGCATTTTCTAAATCAACCACTGTCGGAAAAAAGATTGCAAGAGATTTTTTCTTTGAAAACATTTCTCGAATAGTTGTTTTGAAGCGCAATATTCTGTACTCATAACTCTGTTCAAGTAAAAGAAGTTCAAAACCTTTACCTGATGTTGGCAAAGGAAAATGAGAAAGTGTTGCGAACGCTTTTTCTGAAATAAGATCATACGCCACGGTGCCAGGTTTTCGTAGAGCACATGATGCATTGTATGCAATTGCATTCCATAGTAGAGGAGGAAGAAAGTCATCTTTAATAACTTTAATAATTTTTTTTGTTACAAAAGAAGCTTGCTTGATTGATTGTTTTTCTTTATGAAGAGGAGTGCTTTCTACAACAAGCGCCCGACATACTCGTTTACGTATAAGCACCTCAACAAGAGCACCCGGCTGAACTTCTTGTTTTGAGAAATAAGAAAGCTCCTCATAAGGGATACCATCAACAAAGGGTGAAACCGAGAGGATATACATACTAAAAGTATATCAAAGATAGATCAAAAGTGCCTTAAAACCCTTTTTATTTAGTATTTTTTTAAATGTTTTGTATTTCAAATCTATGATATAATTAAGAAATTATGGGATTTTTCTTCAAGAAGCTCGGTATTGACTTAGGGACCGCAAACACGCTTGTATATGTTCCAGGAAAGGGGGTAGTGCTTGTTGAGCCGTCGGTTGTAGCTATTTCAGAAAGTGGAAATAAAATTTTGGCCGTTGGAACAGAGGCAAAAGAAATGATTGGAAAGACTCCAGACAATATTATTGCCTATAGACCGATGCGTGATGGAGTGATCGCTGACTATCGTGTAACTGAAGCAATGCTTCGTTATTACATCAACAAAGCTCTTGGGGGATTTAATCTCTTTAAGCCAGACGTAATGGTTTCTGTTCCTGCTGGAGTTACTTCTACTGAGAGGCGTGCTGTTATTGAAGCCGCACTTAAAGCGGGAGCGAGAAATGCTTACGTTGTAAAAGAGCCGATCCTAGCTGCAATTGGGGCAGGCATCCCAATTCATGAAGCACAAGGAAGAATGATTGTAGACATTGGAGGTGGAACAACTGACGTTGCAGTTATCTCGCTTGGAGGAATTGTTTGCAGTACTTCAGTTAAATGTGCTGGCACAAAAACAGATCAAGCGATTATTGATTATGTAAAAAAGACTTACAATCTTGCAATTGGAGATCAGACCGCAGAAGAAATAAAAATTAAAATTGGCTCAGCGCTTCCTGTAGAAGAAGAACTTGTAATCAAAGTAAAAGGAAGAGACTTTATTGCAGGACTCCCTCGCACCGTTGAAATTAGAACTAACGAAATAGTAAAAGCCATCGACAAGGAACTTAAGCTTATGATTAAAGCAATTCGTGATGTTCTTCAAGAGACACCTCCTGAACTCGCATCTGACATTATCGATAACGGCATTATCATGTCAGGAGGCTCTTCGATGCTTAGACATTTTCCAGATCTCGTAGAACGTCGCACCGGAGTAAAAGCAGTACTTGCACCAGATGCTTTTTATTGTGTGGCAAAAGGAACAGGTATTGCTCTTGAACATTTAGATACGTATAAACGTAGCATCTTTGCAAAACGTTAAGATATACTTTGTGGCATTTTGATATACTCACACCACTATGTCTTCCTTACTCACTATACAACATCACGCAATTTTACACACCTCAGATAACCGTAAACAAAAAGTAATTGAACTGTGGGAAATTTTACAACAAAGTCATACAAACCGCCTCTACGAAAAAACGGTTCTTGATATAGAAACAGTAAAAGATATCATTACTTTTGCTAACGGAAGTAATGATAATAAAACCATACTCATCTCCTTTCATTCAATCACTCACCCAGCGCAAAATGCCTTTCTTAAAATAATTGAAGAACCAAAAACAGGTGTACGTTTTATACTTCTCACTTCAAATAAAGAAGGGCTACTTCCTACACTTTATTCACGTCTCTTTGATGTAACATCCGCAAAAGAGCCTAAAGGCTTTACACTGAGTACAACATTTCTCATAACTACACCGACAGAAAGGATGAAGTTACCTTTTATAGAAAAACTTCTTAAGGAGGTTGATGAGGAGGGTAGAAAAAATAGAGAAGGGGTGAGACTTTTTCTGCTTGACATTGTTGCTGCTAGCAAAGAAAAAGAAGAAATGTTTCCTTATCTTGAGAGAATGATTACTATAGCTTCATACGCTGGAGATGTTTCTTCCTCAGGAAAACAGCTTCTGGAGTATACAGCTCTTTTATTGCCACAAAGCAAATAGTGGGCTACAATATTTTACATTCTTACTAAATTTACCTTATACAATTATTATGGCGTACGATTTTTCTTCTGCTGTCACCCAAAAAACCTCAATTACAGAATGGCTTAAAAGTGAATACAAGACAATTCAAACAGGGAGAGCAACACCTTCTGTTCTTGATCTAGTTAACATAGATCTTTATGGATCTCGCACTCCAATTGCTCATACCGGAAGTATTACCGTAGAAGATCCTCGCACGCTTCGCGTTGCACCGTGGGATAAATCAGTGATAGGACAAATGGAAAGAGCTATCAATGAAGCAGATCTTGGGCTTTCGGTTTCATCTGATGCAGAAGGGCTTCGTGTACACTTCCCGGCACTTACCACAGAAACAAGAGCAAAGCTTGTAAAGCTTCTCAAAGACAGACTTGAAGATGCTCGCGTTAAAATTCGTGGAATGCGTGAAGAAAATAACAAAGCCATTGACAGAGAAGCAAAGGAAGGACTTTATGGAGAAGACGAACAGAGAAAGTACAGAGAAGAAATGCAGAAAATTGTTGATGCAGCAAACCAAGAACTAGAAGATCTTTTTAATAAAAAAGAAAAGGAAGTAATGGGTGAATAGTCGCTCACTAAAGATACCTCACACAATAAAACCCCGCAACGTAAAAGACGGTTGCGGGGTTTTGTTTTTAAGCAGGAAGCATTGAAGGGTGCTGCAAGTTATTTTCTTCTCGAGGTGACACAAGGGGACGAGATTCGTTTAAACACATTGTCATTGGTGTTTCATGAACAAAGTAGTCAACTTCTTTTTGATACATAAAAGGGAAAGAAAACTCATAGGCCAATTCTCTTCCATTTCCCGTTACGTACTTTTTGCAAACAAGAGAGTGTTGTTCTCCGAAATGAAAAACACCCTCCATTACAGAAAGCGAACCTTCAAAGAAAATACGTCGAGAGGTATGCTTACTACTTTGTGCAATTTTAAGCACCTCACGAACACAGCGCCTCGCTTCTTTTATTTCTTCAAAAAATACTTCTGGTCTATTTGTTCTTACTTGTATATAGATAGGAAAACGAGAAACCTTAACCGCTACGCAGGTAGTGAGCCCTTTTGTCGCTTCTACAAAAAAACCATTAACAGAAAAATCTTCTTTGGAATTTTCAGCAAAAGAAACAAGAGGGTGCAAAGCAAGAAGAAAGAGAAGGGAAGCTTTTATTTTGAAAGACATGATGTCATACTCCTTTTTCTAAAAACGATATAAAGTTACAGAAAGAACGAAAGTTGTCCACCTAAGAAAACTACTATGTTACTTAAAAGATGTCAACGTGCGCAAATAAGAAAAAGCTTTAAATATGGTATACTTTGTATATTATGTCGATATCTGCGATCCTTTTATTTATTCTTATTTTATTGGTATTAGTTATTGTGCACGAATTCGGTCATTTCATTGTTGCGAAACTTGTCGGCATGAGAGTTGATGAATTTGCTTTTGGTTTTCCTCCAAGATTATTTTCAAAGAAAGTCGGAGAGACAACCTATGCGGTAAACGCACTTCCTCTTGGAGGGTATGTATCCATACTAGGTGAGAATGGTGGTGAGGGAGAAAAGAAGGTGGATGATCCTCGTGCTTTTGGTAACCGTCCCGCATGGGCTCAACTCCTTGTACTTATTGCAGGAGTAACAATGAACATGCTTTTGGCTGTTATTATTTTTATTGGTATCTCTTTTAACGGAGTACGCTTAAGTGTCGACGACCCAGAATATGGTACACGCGTAAAAAATGCGCAACTTATTGTGACAGAAGTCTCGGAAGAAAGCCCTGCGTATAAAGCAGGTATCGCACCAGGATCAGCACTTGTAAGTGTTGTAAGCGGAAACAAAAAAGCAGATCTTTCATCTGCAACATCTGCAGTTACGTTTATTGGTGTACACCAAAACACACCGTTTACCATTACGCATGTTACTCCTGATGGACAAGAAAAAACAACCACAGTTGCAGCAGTGTATGGAATTGTTAAAGATAAGAAAGCTCTTGGAATAGCTCTTGATAATATCGGGACTGTTGATGTAAACTTTTTTGAATCTATAGCTCTTGGAGTCGAAAGAACCTACATGATAACAGTTATGACTGTTGAAGGTCTTACAAGTGTTCTTTCTTCTGCAATTAAAGGTGAAAGTGTTATCGACTCACTCTCTGGTCCTGTTGGTATTGCTAAAGTTGTAGGGGAGACAAGTGATTATGGGTATACAGCAATCCTTACACTCATTGCAGTGCTTTCAATTAACTTAGCAATCTTTAATATTCTCCCACTCCCAGCTCTTGACGGTGGAAGAATTGTAGTTGTGGTAATCGAAAGTGTTATCCGAAGAAAAGTTCCGTTTAAGTACTATTCTTGGGTAAACATTATTGGATTTTTCCTTCTTATTTTCCTTCTTATTATTGTCACCATAAATGACATTAAGGGATAATTATACTATTTAGATATATGCGACAATCACATCTTTTCACAAAAACACGTAAAGAAATTCCAAGCGACGAAACATCTCTCAATGCTCAACTTCTTTTAAAGGCTGGCTATATTCATAAAGAAATGGCAGGTGTTTATGCTTTTCTCCCATTAGGAAAACGGGTGTTGGAAAATATTATGCACATCATTCGTGAAGAAATGAATGCAATTGGAGGAAATGAAGTAAGTCTTGCAGCTCTTCAGGATAAGCAACTTTGGCAGAGCACAGACAGATGGGATGATGATAAAGTTGATGTATGGTTTAAGACAAAACTTAAAAACGATACCGAGCTTGGTCTTGGGGTAACTCATGAAGAACCTATGACAAGAATGGTGAAGGAATTTACTCGAAGTTACCGGGATCTTCCAAAATACGTCTATCAGTTTCAAACAAAATTTAGAAATGAAACACGCGCAAAAAGTGGCATCATGCGTACACGAGAATTTATTATGAAAGATCTTTACTCTTTCTGTACTTCTAAACAAGCTCAAGAAAAGTACTACGAAACCGTAAAAGAGACTTATGTGCGTATCTTTAATCGTCTTGGTATAGGAGATTTAACTTATGTAACCTTTGCTTCAGGTGGAATGTTCTCTAAGTTTTCACATGAATTTCAAACTGTATGTAAAGCGGGTGAAGATGACATTTATATTCACGATGGTAAGCGTATAGCAATTAATAAAGAAGTTATGCTTCCTGAAGTGCTTGCTGAGCTAGGAGTTAAAGAAGATGAACTTCGTATAGTAAGAGCATCTGAAGTAGGAAATATATTTAATCTTGGAACTCGCTTTTCAGATGCACTTGACCTTCATTACACAAATGAACAAGGAGAAAAGCAACCAGTATGGATGGGTTCATACGGTATAGGTCCAGCACGTGTTATGGGGGTTATTGTAGAAACTCTCGCTGATGAAAAAGGTCTCGTATGGCCAGAAGTGATTGCACCATTCTCACTTCATCTTGTAAGCCTTTCAAAAGATACAGAAAGTGAAAGTTACAAACTTGCTGAAGAACTTTACACAACCTTAACATCTCGTGGAGTTGAAGTGCTTTTTGACGACAGAGAGAGCGCAAGTCCTGGAGAAAAGTTTGCGGACAGTGATCTCTTAGGTATTCCTATGCGAATCGTTGTTTCAGATAAGTCGCTTGAAAAGGGAGGGGTTGAACTAAAAGAGAGAACATCAGATGTAGCAACAATCATCACCAAAGAAGAACTCCTTGCAACCTTTACTCCAAACTGCGACTAATAAAAGTTAATGAATGTAACAAAAAATCACTCACTAAAATATATTCAGGTGAGTGTTTTTTTAACAAGGACACTATCTTAATCATATCTATTTATCCACATATAATAATATTCTGTTTAATCTAATAGTTAAAAAGGGCTTTAAATTAAAGGGGTAAAATAGATACTCTTATTTTAGAATATCTCTAATCATAATGATCATCTGCAAGCATTCAAATATAAATTTATCTAGTAAAAAATAAAAATATTTTTATTTAATACCGAAAAACTTAGACTAAGATTAGTAAAAGACAGGCATCACATAAGCCTTTACATAAATTGGTAAATTAATCTGTACATATAAAGACATCTTTAAAAGACCGGCTAGACATAGGAAAGATCACTAATTACTATCTAAGGGTTACTAGCGGTCATTTTAGAGGCTTTTGTAGAGCTTGATTAACTAACTTCAGGTTTTAAGCTAAACAAAAATGAATATTTAATTAATGTATACATAAACCAGAACCAACTCAAAGATAGTAAGTAAGGACAATTTCTCAAATTAAAAGAGTAGGGCGTACTAATCTCAAAAAAATATTCCTTATTTTAAAGATATAAAAGACAATTCAAAAAATCCTTATATATAAAGGAATATAAGGCAGGGTTTTATTATATGCTTAATGTCGCACAATATATCTTTTACGACTATAAACTCCAGAATAAGTCTTATATAAACACTTTAAGGAACTCTTGTTTGATTTTCTCTTTAACCAGATACTTGGCTTAATCTAGAAAAAATAAAAAGTGTAAAAAATATTTTTAATATACTTCTCATAACATAAATGGATCTCATGTTGAAATTACTTTTTAATAACACTCCGTTTTAAGCAAAGTCTAATTTCTCTTTTTTTGATAGGGGCTTTATATTCTGAAAATTGCACCTATTAAGTTAGAGATTAGCTCAGTTTAACCCTACCCCCTTCTCCCCTTTTATTTACTTTAAAAAACACCCTCGATGTTGCGGGTCTTTAGTAAATAAAAAGAGACAGAAAAAAATTTTATTTAATCTTATTTAAAATCAAATACACCCCAAAAGCTACACCAGCCAAAAACGTAGTAAACAATATAAGAATGAATGCTGGAATAGTAAAAGTAATCATAAGAACAGTATATTACAAATAACTGAGAGGATTAAGATATCCTGCACGTGGAGCAACAGGCATAGTCATATTGGTGCCACACACCTTACTTCTATAGCTTTGAACCTGAACAGCATCTGATGCATATACAGTAAAGTGAAGATGTGGACCGGTGCTATAGCCGGTATTTCCTGAAAGACCTAACTGCTCTCTTTCTTTTACTTCCTGTCCTGTCTTTACTCCTATAACTGAAAGATGAGCGTAGAGAGTAGAAAGTCCGTTCTGATGCTTAACAAGTACCCATTTACCATAAGAGACACCATTACAGGAAGCATCCGTATCTCCACTTCCCACAACCACACCAGAAGCTGCTGAAAGGATTGGCGTACCTACACGAACACCAAAATCAAGACCATTGTGACCTGATCCGTTGTATACCTGTGGATTTTTACTCGAAAATGGAGTGTTTCCAAAATATTGGGTAATTACCACTTTTTCAACCGGATACCGCAAAACCCCTTTTCCATACTTAGGGAGTTTACTTACATCAACAACTGTCTTAAGTTTTGCTTCAACGTCCAACATTTCTGCTTCGAGGTCATTTTTCTTTTTCTTTCTGTCAGCAAGAAGTTTCTGATATGCTGTTTCTTGATTTTTAGTTTTCTCAAGAAGAGAGTTTTTATCTTTAGATGTTTGATCCACAAGCTGACGCTGATTACTTAGTGTCTGGTTAAGAGAAAGAAGATTTTTCTTATGTGACTCGTACGAAGCTTTTTGAACAGCAAGAACATCTTTAGTATCTGACAACGCATCAGCTTTTTCTGTTATAGCTTTGTTAACATCCATTTCACGCTTGGTGATATCAACCACATCTGAAAGTTTTGCATTTGGCGCAAGAAGACGCACAAAACGTGGCACAGACTCTTCATTATGTTTAAGAGCTCTAAAGGATTCTGAGAGCGCAGCTTTGGTTCTGTTTAATGTGTCTTCTGTAGACTCAATCTTTTCTTCAGTAAAAGAAATATTTTCTTCTGCTTTTTGTATACGAAGCTTAGTGTAATCAATATCTTTATTAAGAGCTGTCCTTCTTGTCTCAAGCTGAGCAAGAGCTTGCTTTAATGTTTTTGCTTCACCTTGAGTTTCACTTATTTTTTTATTATATGCCTTAATTTCATCATCAAGTGCTTTAATTTTTTGAGAAAGCTCATCGAGATCTCCTTTTAACTGTTCAGCTGTTTGTGCGTGAAGTGTAAAAGAAACATCTTTTCCTGTTTCAGAGAGAAAGAAAAACCCTACAAGGATAAAGGTTACAACTATGTACCGATACTTCACCATATTACCTTAGTGTACTATCTAAGGAGTAATGTACAAGTTGATGAAATACGAGCTAGGGACTCTTCTTTTTGAAGCACGTAAAGTATTGTAAACGGATCAATAGACTTTTCCTGACCAGATAATGTCATACGAAGTGGCCACAACACATTTCCTCTTCCAACTTCGTCAGCATACGGCATAATAGAAGCCTTAAGTGATTCAGGTGAAGAAAAATCAGTAGTTTCAAGAATGGAAGCTACTTTAGTTAAATGCATCCCAGCCTCAGATATACCAGAATCTTTCCAAGTAACACGTTCAATGGTTTCATCAGTAAAAAGAGGACGTTCTTTAAAGAAAGAAAGCTCTGAGGACTCAACTGATGTAAGTTCACCGTAAAAAGAAATTCTATCGATGATTGATGGCAAAAGTCTCTCTATAACCCCCTCTTCATATCCATGTAAATACGTAAGAACAGAATTCTTTTGAACTTCACGTGATTGCATTTTTATATGTTCTTTATTAAGCCAGAGAAGTTTTTCTTCACTTAACATTGCGCCAGACTTATGAATTCTTTCAATGCTAAAATGTTGAATAAGTTCACCCATTGTCATTACCTCTTTCTCCCCTCCAGGATTCCATCCAAGAAAGGCTAAAAAATTAACCATCGCAGAAGGTAAATACCCCTCTTCTCTGTATTCTAAAATATCTTTCGCACCATCTCGTTTACCGAGCTTCTTATTTCCGTCTGGTGCAAGAATCGGTGGAAGCGTCACAAAAATAGGCGGAGTAATTTCAAGTGCCTCATAAAGAGAAAGGAACTTCGGTGTAGATGCTATAAATTCATCTGCTCGCATAATATGTGTTACCCCCATCTCGAGGTCGTCAATGATGTGGGCAAAGTTATAGGTAGGATACCCGTCTCCTTTGATAAGGATAAAATCATCAAGCGCCTCCTCCCCTGCTGTTAAATCTCCACGAACTGCATCATTCCAAACAAAAGTCTTAATTTGAGGAACTTTAAAGCGAAGTGGTTTTGTACCATTCCATACTCCAAAATGCTCTGGGCGATGATCTCTAAAAAGAAAAACCCGCTTCTCTTCTTCTGCTTTTTTACGAAACAGAGCAACCTCTTCTTCTGTATAAGGATCTGGGTAAGCAAACCCTTTTTCAATAAGGATTTTGGCGTACTTTCGGTAAGACTCCAAACGCTCTGACTGTAAGTAAGGAGCAGAGGGACCTCCAATATCAACTCCTTCATCCCAGTTAATGCCAAGCCACTTCAAAGATTCAATAATGTGCGGAATAGAACCTTCTACCTCTCTTCCTTTATCAGTATCTTCAATACGAAGAATAAATGTTCCGTTGTGTCGACGTGCAAACAAATATGCGTAGAGCGCAGTACGAACACCTCCCACATGCATAAAACCTGTAGGACTTGGAGCAAAACGTGTGACAATCTTTTTATCCATAAAAAATTAATTAATGTGACTCATACCTATGCGAATAAGTTCCCTGGCAATTGTATCCGCGGCATTTCTACTATCTGAAAACTTTTCACCACTCTCAGACATCTTAGAATAAATCTCTTCCGAATCCAATATTCTTGTAATAGCTGACATAAGAATATTTGGGCCAAGGTTATTTTCTTCAAGAACAGAAGCGACACCCCGAGAAGCCATGGCATAAGCATTACTTCTTTGATCTCTACTCACTGATTCTGGAATAGGGACCACAATCATCGGTAATTGCCATAACCCCATCTCAAACATTGAAGAGCCGGCACGTGTAATCACGAGATCAACCTTACCATAAAAAAGTGCAGTATCTATAAACCCTTGAGCAAAATAATGTTCCTTAAACGAATGAGAAGCGAGAAGAGCTAAAGCTCTCTTGCTTACAGCATCAAATTTTTCAACACCAGTCTGATGTACAACATCATAATTCTCAAGTAACGCAGGAAGAATGTTAAGTACTGTATTATTAATAGTTTCGCTCCCCTGAGATCCACCAAGAATAAGAATGGTTGGTCGCTCCTTCTTGTCATAAACTCTTTTGTACCCCTCTTGTGGAAGAATCGCATCACGAATAGGTTGCCCCGTGAGAGCTACTTTTTCTTTTGGGTATGCATGAGCTGCTTCTTGATAAGAAAGAGCAACTCGTGTAGCAAACTTCCCCGCCCAAACAGTTGTGCGTCCAGGAACAGTGTCACTCTCATGCACGATAACAGGAATTGAAAGAAGACGGGCAGCGAGCAGTGTTGGGAAACTTGCATACCCGCCTTTTGCAAAAACAACATCCGGGTAAACTGAGTACAATTTAAAGAGCGCAACAAAACATCCATACACAGTCTTAAAAAAATCAGTAATAGTTTCAAGCGATGGGTATACTCGTAACTTACCTGCAGGAATTTCAATAAACTTTACACCAGCAATAAACAAAGCCTCGTCATCATATGATTTATCAGAAAAAAAATATACTTCTGGTTGAAGAATTTTTTGTATAAAAGCTTGCTTTCTGACACGTTCCGTTACGGCAATAAGCGGATAAAAATGCCCTCCCCCTGCTCCTGTAATTACAATTTTCATAAATAATGTTTTGAGTATTTTGAAATATTAAGAAGTACTCCAAATTGGAAAAGTGTCACAAGGAGCGCTGTACCACCATGAGAAACAAGTGGTAGAGGTACTCCCGTAAGTGGCAATATTCCAAGCATTGACCCCATATTAAGAGTCACTTGAATAAGTACAATTGTTGAAATTCCTACTGCTAAAAGGCGAGCAAATTGATCCTCTGAAACCTTTGCAATAATATACCCACGTACTGTCACTATAGCATAAAGTAGAACAAGATACAGCGCCCCCAAAAAACCAACCTCCTCCCCTAAAACAGCAAATACAGAGTCTCCGATTGGCTCTGGAAGGTAGTTAAATTTCTGAACACTTTGTCCAAATCCTCGTCCTGTTAGACCTCCACTTCCAAGTGCAATAAGTGACTGATTTAATTGCCAAGAAGAGCCTCTTGGATCGTGTGCGCTATTAAAAAAAGTTTTTACACGCTCAAGCATGTATGGACGAGCAAGCACAAGAAGAATAAACCCTACAACAGTACAAGAGATAAGGTATTGAATGTGGCGCTTACGAGCACCTCCAACAAAATAAACAGCAAATGATGCTCCAGCTATCACCATATAGGTCCCAAAGTCAGGTTGAGCAAGAAGGACAATGGTAACAATTCCAAGACCTATCATATACGCAAGAAAACCGTATCGCCAATCTTTAAATAGATTTCGATACATACTGCACCAATATGCAATAATAATGACAAAAGCAAACTTTAGTGTCTCGCTTGGCTGAAGCGAAAAAGGTCCAATATCAATCCATCGATGTGCTCCACCGTGATACACAGAAAGACCAGGAACAAAAACACATAAAGTTAAGAGAATTGAAGTTGTAAAAATAATGAATGTATACTTCTTATAGAAAGAGTAAGGAATAGAAGCTCCGATACATAAAGCAACAGTTCCACCCAAAAGAGCATAAATAAGCTGTGTTTTTACAACAGCAAAAAACTTTACCTCGTTAACAGCAAGCACACCAAGTGCAGCTGATCCAAAAATAACAAGACCACTCAAGAGTAGAAGGAGTACTGAAAAAAATAATATTTTATCAACGTTCTTAAACATAAAAGTATGTTTAACTAGCTTACAAGAGCTGTAATTACTCCAAGCATTGCACACATATATGATACTATCCAGTAACGCATTGTTACTTTAGATGAAGCCCATCCAAGAGCTTGGAAATGATGATGAAGTGGCGCAACCAAAAAGAGTTTGCGTTTAAAAAACTTTTTCCAACTTAATTGCAAGATTACCGAAAGAGTTGTCACCATAAGCGGAAGTGCAATGATAGGAAGATAAAGAACAGCATCAGTAAGAAAAGCAACCACTGAAAGTGAAAGTGAAAGTGCCAACATCCCTGTTTCACTTAAATAAAAAGATGCCGGAGGTATATTAAACCAAAGAAATGCAAGGATAGCCCCTACAACAACAAAACAAAATGAAGCGATATTTACCTGACCCTGACTATAAGCAATCATCCCGTAAGCTGTAAACACGGCAGACATTACCCCGCCTGAGAGACCATCAATTCCGTCTATAACGCCCGTTGAAAAAGTTGCCAGCGTTACCACTACAAAGAATAAAATGAAAAGAAGCCCTCCGAGAGCAACATCGCCGTGAAAAGGAACGTAGACATGATTAACTCCTAGTTTTGCAAAAAACCACCACCCCGCAAAAATCCCAAGAGATGAAACAGCTATAAGTCGCACAGGGAAAGAAAGCCCTCCACCTATATAACTATTTAATCTCCCTTTAAAAGCTTCAACAACAAGAAGGTCATCAAGCGCACCCACAAAAGCACCGACAATCATAGCAAAAAGAGGAAGCCATGTTTGGTTACGAGAAATAAAATCTAACTTTTCAGTAAAAACTGTTGGATATACTTTTGAAACAATCCAAAACAAAAGCGCGGTAAGCGTTACCGAAATCCACACCACAAGGCCACCAAGTCGCGGGACCGGTGCTTTTTCATCATTGTGAAGCGTTGCAGTAATAGTTGCCTCTTTTCCATCTATTGTCTTTGTAACATTTTTTTTCTTCCAAAGTTGTCGTTTATTTAAAAAACCAATAATCGACGGAGCAATAAAAAGTCCAATAAGAAAAGAAACAACGGCTGGAAGAAGTACCTTAAACGGATCAAGCGCAAACATCATCATATAAACTAAAGTATAGCATGAAGTTAATTTGCTTCTGTGGGTACATTAAGGCTCTTTTTAAGGGTTTCGTAAAGTGTTTTCACATCCTTAAATCTTCCCTCTCTAGAAGAGCCGAGCACAACAATTGCCACAGGTCTTCCAAGGCTCACATCGACAATTACCCCAAGATTTCCCCCAGCAAGGTCTGTAAAGCCCGTTTTTGACCCCTCAGCCCCAAATAATTCTTCTATCGACTGATTGGTGTTTGGAACTCCCGTAAGTTTTGTATTTCCAGCGTACACACTCTGTCTCTTTTTTGTAGTGGCATCCAAAATATCTGGAAATTCTCTTTTTGCAATTCCAAGAAGTTTAGCAGCATCAAGGGCTGAACCTTTACCTCCAAGAGAATTACCATGATCAAGTCCCGAAGGGTCAGTAAAGATAAACTTAAACCCTAACGCTTCAGCGTCAGCATTCATCTGATCTACAAATTTATCCCTCCCTCCATATACTTTTGCAATAGCTTCAGCTCCATCGTTTGAAGAAAAAATAAGAACGTACTTAAGGAGCTCTCCAAGCTCCCATACTTGTTTATTTTTTAAACCAAGATCATAACTACCATCAATAATATCAGGAGTAATTACTACAGATTGATTTTTAGGTAAATGAAGCAAAGCTGTTACAGCTGTCATAACTTTAGTAATACTTGCAAGAGGAAGAGTTTCGTTTTCATTTCTACCTGCAATCACACGACCTTCAACAAGATCGTATACAACATATGCTTTTGCTTCTATTTCTACATCATTAAAAGAACCAGAACTAAAAATATGTGTAGGTTGAGCAAGTTCGTTCAAAATTTTTTGCTCATAATTTTCTGTTTGTTTTGAAATTGGAGCTACATGCAAAAATGAAAGAAAAACAATGCTAAGCACAGAAAGACTGTAAATAAAAAATGGCTCAACGTATTCTTTTTTAGAAAACGAAAGTTTTTTCATAGGCTGTACAATTACAGCTCACGAGCTTTGAGTTTTTCAAGAAGGTCATTGTGCATTTTTTCATACTCAGGTAATTCTTCAACTTTAGTGATACCTAACTGCTTTAAAGATGCACCAGTAAGAGAACATACTTCTCCAACACGGGTAATAAGACCTCTTACAGTAAGAGTGCGAATTGATTGTGAGGATTGCACACCACGAATATATGAGATCTGTTCTCGTGTAGGGTATCCCAGGTAGGCAACAAGCGTAAGCACCTGGAGCTGAGCTGGTGTAAGCTCACCTTCAAGTTCTTTTTCTGACCAGCTTTTAATCATTTCTGCTTGAGAGCTTTGAGTCACAATACCGATTCCGTCATTACTCATCATAAGCGTAAGCCCCATTTCTTCAAGCTTACTTTTTAGAAAAGGTGCATTCTCAACGATTTCTTCTTTTGAGATTCCCAAAAAGTCTCCAAGCTTTTTAAGTGGAATTGGTTCACCGGAAAGAAAGAGAAGTGTAATAACTTTTTCGAGCATACTTTTTTAGATACTTATGATTGTACCACGGGTTGTTCTGATAAAGAGACTTCTTCTTGTGGAGCAATAGGGGCAGTGTCTCCAAGCGACTTCACCTCAATTTTTTCTTCTTTTTTATTTTCTTGTTTTGGAAGAATGGTAATATCTCCCCCATCTTCTGTTTGCTCTGCATGAACCATGCCATTCTTAAGAAGTTCAAGAAGAGCCATAAACGTAACGATAAGCACTTTCTTTTGCTCCTCTTTAGTTCCAGTCCCTTCTGCAACACTCTGCAAACTAACCACTTCAAGTGAAGTAATGCGTTGCATTAATCCTTCTATTACTTTTTCAATGCGAAGAGACTGATCTACTTGTACAGAAGGAAGAGGTTTAGGTGGAGCAAAAGAAAGGAGCGTTAATTCTGCTATTGATTGTAAAAAGACTGGAGTTATACGACTATCCGGAACAAATAACCCTTCTTTAAAAGGAATACCGTGATCTCTTCCATAAAGAGGTTTACTGCCGTACAAAGAAGCTATTGTTCCAACCCCTTTAGAGAGAAGCGCATATAACTCAAGCTTGTATTCGAGATCGTGTACCTGTTTTTCTTCTTCACCTGTATAAGTAAGCGAAGGAAGAAGAGATTTTGCCTTCATGAGCATCAAAGTCGATGCAACAACAATAAACTGAGAAACATCAACAAGGTTGTTCTCCTTAAGAGTTTTAATATAAGCAATATACTCATCCGCCAAGGATGCAAGTGTTACTTCGGTGATAGAAAGTTTTCGCCCTTCAATCATTTCCAAAAGCTTTGTATATGGTCCTTCAAAACGATCAAGTTTAACAGTAAAATCCATACCCATAAGTATACAGCACTCTTTTCTGAAAGAGTGCTGTTATCTGTTTATACCTTATTTAAGGTGAGTGATACTTACTGAAGATTTGTTAGTAAGTGCGTCTGTGGAAGTTGATGTGCGACTTATCGTAATATTTACGGTTTCTTTTTCCATTTTTGTTATCGCATAGATTCCATATACACCTGCATTTTCATAAATCTTTACCACATACCAACCTTCTTTCCCAAGAAATTCACGGTATAGACGATAATTTTCTTTAGCTGATCGGGTTGAACTAAAAACAACTGTTGACTGAGTCTTTTCACCATAAGCGATAGTGTAACTTTGTTCAGGGGTATTAATTGTAGTTCGTATAAGTGTACTTGTCGCAAGGAGAGTCGGAGGTATCTCTTTACCAAAATCTTTTTTAGGGTCCGCTTTTTTTTGCGTGATTTCAGCGGCTTGTTTTTTTGCTTTTGCTTGCTTGTTGATAAAATCTGCAGCAAACACTGAAGCACCTACGATAACCAAAACACCAACTGTTATAAGAATTGTCTTCTTATATATAGCAAAGAAAGAAGGAGTAACTTCTTTGTTATTTTCTTCTTGAGGGGTAATTATTTCTGACATAAATTATTTTAAAAGAGAGTTGCAAAAAAAAACTTAATTTTTTCCTGATAACTAAAATTAAGATTAACTACTGGTTTTGCTACATATGTTCCTGAAAAAGTAATAGTACCTTGATCAGTAAGAGTGAATGTTTCACTTACTGGTGTTACGTATCCATCTACCGATCCATATGTAATAGTGTAACTTCCTACCGGAGACCCTTGCTCAGATTGAGATACCCCAGAACCAGAAAAATTATTTGGACCTGTTACCGTCCACGAAGACGTAATATTTGTTGAAATATTGACCGTTCCAGTATTTTGAATAGGACAACCACTACCACAGCAATCACTTTGATTATCAAACCCCCCCCATTCCAAGATCACCATCCACACACTGACCGCATACCCATGTTTCTTGACCCATAAAATCGAAAAAGGCAGCCTCTGCTTGTGGAGGGTTTCCGCACTCATAAATGTGACCGGACTCTGGACAAATCGGTACCTCAGGAGTAACAAAAGGACACGCTCCAGCATATGCAATTTGTACAAATGAAAAAATAAAAGTAACGACTAATAAGTGAGGTATTTTTCTTAACATGTATTTTATAGTATACACCTTAATGACTGGAATACTCAAAAAAATAAAATACGTGTTAACAAAAAATAATTATTTCAGCACCTCAAATAATCTTGGATCATGACTTCCGTCTACACGAAACACAGAGACACCTCCAAGTTTATATAGCTTTGCAAGCTTTACTTTATCTTTAATCGCTTCCGCATCTGAGTACCACACTAAGTACTCGCGTAACTTCGTATCATTTGGATACGCTCTATCTGTATTTGATGAATAACTAAAACTAAGCTCTCCTGCACTGTTACGTGTTGGTGTAATCTTAAGGCTTTGCGCAAGCTCTTCAGCAAACTCATAATTCATTGTACCAATTCTCCTATACTGAATTGTTGAAGTTCCTCTAATAACTTCATACTTATACCCATAAGTTGGCACGCCAATTAAAATTTTCTTTGCTGGAATATCCCAAAGCGCAACAGTTACCACTTTCTTTACCCACTCAATATCAGCAACAGGCGCATAGAGCTTACCTTGTAACTTATTTTGGTTTACAAGTTTTGCGTCATCGGTTGACTGATCATACGCCATAATACGGACCTCATCACAAGCTTTACCTATAGCTTTATAATCATTTGCATATTCAACTTTAGAGAGCACTTCTTTTGAAGTGGTTGCATAACGACTATCTGGTGGAGTGCGTGGCTCAATCGTACAAATAAGTTTCTTCTTGTCTTTTTTAAGAGCAGTAGAAAGTTCGCTTAAAAAAGATGCGAAGTAAGGCTTTGTCTCTGCAAGCTTTGCCTCGTAATCAATATCGATACCATCAAAATTATTTTTCTTAACAAGTGCGGCAATTTCTTTCACATGAGCTTGTCGCTTTTTCTTGTCAGAGAGAAGTGTAAGTACCGCTTTTTTACCTGTTTCATTGTTTGGGTATGACAAAATACTTGGATATATTTTTACCTTATTCTTTTTTGCCTCTTTAATAAGATCTGGCCATGGAGCACTTTCTATTTTAAGGGCATTTGTAATAGTGCCGTCATTTTGTAGCTCATAAGCAAAAGGACTAATCTGAGTAACAGACTTAATGTTTTGAAGCGTACTACTTGCTCCATCTGTCTTTCTCCAATATGGAATCCATACAGCTTTCTCAAAAGCAAAAACCGGTGCACTTGTAGAAATAAGCGCAGTAACAATTAGCGTCAAAAAGCTTTTAATGAGAATATTCTTCATACTCTATATATACCAGAGATATAGGCAAAGAACAACCAGGTTTATAAAAATACAGGCCGCCTCTTCGAGGCGGCCGATGTGATCTTTATTCTTTTAATGAAGCATTTTCTTGTCAGGCACAGCACCTACGGGAATGAAGTTAGGAAGAAGTACAACACCCTCTTCTGCCATTTTTTTAAGCACCGACAGCCCCTCCTCGACAAGCAGTAGTTCAGCTTCTGTGAGAATGGAAGATTCTTTGATCGCAGCGAGCAGATATTCAGCTTCGACCGAATGAATTTTCTTTTCCTGAAGCGCAGTTCGGACAATGTGCTGCCCAAGCTCTTTCGTATTGATCAGTGAAGTGCTTGTGCCGTCAGCCCAGAAAATGGTTCCAACACCATCTTCGACAACAAGCTGTGCAATTCGAGCAATAGTCACAGGAATCTCCTCTTTTTGGAAGGTGTAATGAGAGAACGGTATGAAATTATTATACCACATATTCTATAAAAAAGCAATACTTACACACCTTAAAAAAGCCCGCTTTTGGCGGACCTTTTTAATCATTACAATTACTTTTTCTTTACTTCAATACCGAGCTCACGAAGTGTTTTTGGTGATGCTTCAGCTGGAGCTTGCATGAGAAGATCTTTTCCTTCCCCTGTCTTTGGAAACGCCATTACTTCACGAATGTTCGGCTCATTAAGAAGTATCATAAGGAGACGATCAAGCCCCCAAGCGATACCCCCGTGAGGAGGTGTGCCTGACCCGAGCGCTTCTAACATGTGACCAAAGTTTTTTTCGATACGCTCCGGACTGTATCCCATAATTTCAAATACTCTGCGGAGTGCCTCTGGGTTATGGTTACGAATAGATCCACCCCCTATTTCATAGCCGTTAAGCGCTACGTCATATTGCGTTGTAAGAATGTCTCCAATATTTTTCTTCTCCATGAGATTAGTCATGTGTTCATCTGTTGGCCGAGAAAATGGATTATGAGTAAATGTCCACTCACCAGTATCATCTACGTTATCTTCACCAGTTTTTTCAAAAAATGGAAAATCTACCACCCAACAAAATGCTAAGGTATCTGGATCATTCTTATCTTCGCGAAGGTCTGGCTTATCAGAATTATATTTTTCCATCGCTTCCTTATAGGTAAGCACAGGGAATGGCACTTGTTGAATTTTCTTCTCTGGGAAAAGGGTTGTTACAAGCTTAATGAGAAGCTCTTCGTTTATCTTCATCACTTCCGCGCGAGTTACAAAACTCATTTCAAGATCCATCTGTGTAAACTCAGGCTGACGATCTCCACGAGTGTCTTCGTCACGCATACACTTAGCGATTTGGAAGTAGCGTTCAAATCCAGCAGACATGAGAAGCTGCTTATACTGCTGTGGTGACTGTGGAAGTGCATAGAAAGATCCTTGCCATAAACGTGACGGCACAAGGTATGAACGAGATCCTTCTGGTGTTGGGTTAGTAAGAAGTGGAGTTTCTATTTCAAAAAAGTTTTGCGCATCAAGTTCATCACGTACCACCTTAATCACCTTGTGACGCATGATGATATTTCGCTGCAAACGCGCACGACGAAGATCTAAGTACTTTTTCTCGAGACGAACTTCTTCCCCTACTTCGTATCCTGAAGTGGAGAGATCAAACGCTGGAGTTGATGCTTCATTAAGCACAGTAATCTTAGTTACTTCAAGCTCCACATCTCCATTAAGCACCCCTTGCTTAATATTTCTTTCTGGGCGCTTGTTCACAATTCCTTCTACTTCTACCACCCATTCAGTGCGAAGCTTTTGAGCTACTTCTAATGCTTCAGTATGATTTGGAAGTACAACGGCTTGCACACGCCCAGTAACATCACGAAGATCAAGAAATACCATTTTCCCCTGATCACGACGAACATCTACCCAGGTTTTTAGGGTAACAGTTTGTCCAACAGATTGTGAAATATCTTTAGTATAGGTACGCATATCTTCTCACTATACCAGAAAACATAAAGAGATTCAAAATTTTATAGCCCTACCACCTGACGAATCCGCTTCATCATTTCATCTGCTTTTGCGCGAGCTTTTTTACCCCCTTCTTCTAAAATAGCTTCTACTTCGGCTGGATTACTTTGATAGTATTCATACTTCTCTCGCATAGGAGCAATAAAAGTAAGTATAGACGCGAGCAAAGCTTCTTTTGCTTCTTTGTATGAAAGACCACCTTCCTCATAACGAGCGCGAAGCGCTTTATCTTCTTCTTCATTTAAAAAGAGTTTATGAATTCTGTAGATATTATTACTGTCTGGACTCTTCTTATCCTCTGGACGAGAACTATCAGTTACTACCCCTATAACAGCACGTTTAATTTCTTCGTCAGTTCCAAAAAGTGGAATAACGTTACCGTAACTCTTACTCATCTTTTGTCCATCAGTTCCTGGAACAATTGCTACATCAGTCATGACATATTCCTGTGGCACAGTGAATGCCTCAGTGTTATATGCTCGATTAAACTTTCCCGCGATCTCACGTGTCATTTCAATATGCTGAATCTGGTCCTTTCCAACAGGCACAACAGAAGCGTTATACATGAGAATGTCTGCCGCCATAAGGACCGGGTACGTAAAGAGTCCCACATTTGCTTCAAGGCCACGAGCCTGTTTATCTTTAAAGGAATGCGCAAGTTCGAGCATTGGCATTGGAGTAACTGTGTTAAGAATCCAAGCAAGCTCCGTATGAGAAGGAACATCTGATTGTCTAAAAAAAGTGACTGAAGATGAATCAAGACCACATGCAAGGTAGGCACACGCAAGATCAAAACTACTTTTACGACGCGCTTCTGCATCAGTAAGACTAGTCATCGAATGATAATCCGCAATAAAAATATGCGCATCAAATTCATCCGATTGTGAGAGCACTATATTCTGGCGCATCGCACCAAAGTAATTTCCAATATGAATGCGACCGCTTGATTGAATACCTGAAACGAGAACTTTTTTCATAGATAATCAAAGTATATCACAGTGAAGATGGTTACTTTTTAAAACTAAACCCTTCTTGTTTTATTTTTGTAGACTCGACATATGATACAATTTCTTCTTTTTTAAGTGCGGCATTTTTTACACTTGTAATAAACGAAATAGTAACAATAAGAAAACCATCTTCGTTGTAGTCGTAGTCAAGCTTATAGCGCATTCCAGCATGACTTTTAAAGTTACCAACTTCTTTAAGAGAACGTTTGCGCAACATGCTGTCTAACTTTTCTTTAAGTTCTTCCAGCCATGCCGTAAATGTATGCTTATACTGCTCTGGAACAAAGAGCACTTCAAGTTCACTTTTTCTGTAACTTAAATTTTTAATTTCTTGACGCTCTACCATATCAAGAAGGAATCTTGAGTTAGGAATATTATGAAGCCGTCCATTAAAATCCCCTTTTTTATTTTTACCGGCAAGCTGTGTAGAAAGTGGTTTAATGCGCACAATTTCACCGAGCACGCCGTTTACATAAATATCATCCCCGATATCGTATCCAAGCACCACGTGAGGATATGCAAGGAGTGAAATGATGACATCACGAAGTGCAATAATAATCGCACCAAATGCAAGCGCAAAGAAACTAAAAGCACGAATATTGTACGCACTGATAAGTGTCATACTAATCGCAAAGAAGTAACACGCTCTAACCACACCAACAATATGAAGTTTTGAAAAATACTGGAGGGAAGCTTTTTCTGCTTCTTCAGACGAAAGAATATCTGTTTTTCTTTTTGAGTATTCTTTTTGAACTCCAAGCTTATACCTATAAAGAATAGTTTCAAAAATAGCTACAACCAAAATACACACAAAAAGTACTTTCCCGTGTGGTACAGACTCTGTAATCGAGGTAGATGTTGCAGAGAGAAGCGATGAAAATAATGATCCACTAGACATATGAGTGGATCATTATAGCACACCTGTATTAGGCTGCACGTTTGTACTTTGTATCAAGGTAATCAATCCACTTACCAAGATATGTCCCAAGAACAATGCCTATAAACGATGCCACAAACCCAATAAACGTAGGAGGAATTTCAGTGCCTATCATTTCCGCAATACGCCAGGAAGTTATACCAGAAACAATAGAGAAAAATGCTCCAAAGCTTGTGACCCATTTAGCATAGAGCCCGAATGCAAGCGGAATAAATCCTGCAACAAGTGTCACTGAGTACGCTGACCCTACAAGCTCATAAATGTGTGCGTCTGGATTATACGCAAGAAAGACCGCACCTAATGCCACAAGAACAATACCAACTTTAATAAGTATCATGCGTACCTTATCGTTCATCTCACTAAAGAACGGTTTAATCACATTTTCTGCAAGGAGTGTTGCGGGAGCCAACAGTGCAGCTGAGGCGGTAGATAAAATCGCAGAGATAAGCGCCCCAAAGAAGAATATCTGAAGGAGTGGACTGGTGTGCTCTGTAATAAGTGTGGTAATAAGAAGCTGAGAATCTTCACGTAAAAGATTTGGATACAAATGTGCCGCAATCATTGCAATTGAGATAGGAATCATTACCATACAGAAATAAAAGATTCCTCCTAAGACTGACGCCCACATACTTTCACGTTCATTACGAGCACTCATGGCACGCTGATAAATATCCTGTTGAGGAATACTTCCAAATCCCTGTGTCATGAGTGCAGTAAAGAGCATAATCCACGGCAAGAACCCAGCTTCTGTCGGAAGAATATTGAGATGTCCTTCTGGAATAATAGAAGAAAATCCTTCAATGCCACCAACAAGCGGAAGCACTGCAACAAGCACCGCAATAAGACCAATAATAATAATGACAGACTGTATCGTGTCATGAAGCGCAACAGAAATCATTCCACCTAAAATGGTATAGAGAGATACCACCCCTGCTGCAATCACTACCCATAAGCTCACAGAAAGCGCTGGAATAATAGTGTGAAGCACTACACCAAGCGCCAAGAATTGCGCAGCCACCCATCCAAAATAACTCACGATGATAACTGACGAGAGAAAGATAGCAATTGTTGAGTTGTAACGATGTTTAAAATAATCTCCAATTGTAAGAAATTTAAGTCGATATAACTTTCTGTTAAAAAAAATACCGGCGATGATAAGACATAGCGCGGCACCAAACGGATCTTCCAGGATGTTTGAAAAACCTCCTTCTGCAAACTTACTCCCTACCCCCATAATACTTTCACTTCCAAACCATGTTGCAAACACAGTAGCAAGCGCCATATAAAAAGGAAGTGAGCGACCTGCAAGCACATAGTCTTCAGAATTTTTTACCTTACGTGCAGCATAGATACCAATAGCAACCATAACAAGCGTATAAAGAAGAATGGCAACTGGAAGCATAAGCTGTTTAGATCTAAATTATATATAAATGTTTGTATTCTACACAAGAAAAAAGAGGTTCACAAGGAACCTCTTTTGGCTAATTCACTAAAAAGTACAGAAACTTCTCTTTGCGCAATGCGGTAAAGTGTCCAAAAAAATCTTGCCCCACCAGCACTATGTGAACACTCGGCTTCTTTTTTGTAATACCTCATTTTCTGATTGGTATCCCGAAGCATTCCAAAGATAACCGAATAGCTGATATTGCAAAGAAGGTCAAGATGACGAAGACAAAACTCATAACGTTTTACGTTGTTACATGCTCGCTCTATTTCTCTTTCAAAAACCTTATCAAGAATAAAAGCAAAACTTAGACTTTTGTTAGCTTTCTTGTGTTCACACTGAGCAAGCTTTTTCATTTCTTCTTTTGTGGGGAAAGAAACAGAAAAATGCAAAAAGTCTTCAGCTGGATACAAAGCAAACTCTGGGTGTATTTCAGGTCCTGGAGGTACAATGTAGTAAGTGTAAGGTTTTAGTCTTCCACTTTCTACGGCAAATGTTCTTAATGAAGAAGTTTTAATTCTTAGGAGTTGAGCAAACTCTGACGGGGAAAGGTGGTCTGTGACATGGCGTTCTCTGTTAAAAATACTTTCTGCAATTTCACTTTGCCTGCCAACGTAATGACTTTCAGACATGAGAAGTCTCCTTATCTTTACTGTAAAGATCTACTTTAAAAAGTATACTATCAAATTTTCCTAAATATAAAAATCAGCACATATTGTGCTGATTTTTATATTCTAGAGACCTTCTTCTTTAAGTCCTTCGATAAACGCAACAGCCTTCTTCGAAAGTTTTTTAGGCATCCTGATGTGGAGCTTAATGAGCACATCACCTCGTTTACCTTTTTCATGAAGATGTGGCACGCCGCGACCTTTTACACGCAACACTTCTCCTGTCGAAGCACCTTCTGTAATTTCAAATGAAATATCTCCATCAAGGCCCACAATAGAATGCTTTGCTCCAAGAAGCGCATCAGTAAGCTTAATTTCGTGAGTAATAACAAGATCATTCCCTTCACGTTTCCAAAGCTTATGAGGGATAACGTTAATCTTAACGTAAAGATCTCCTGTTGTACCACCCTGCACAGCTTCACCCATACCAGTCATACGAATCATTTCACCGTTTGAAATACCAGCAGGAACTGCAATATTTATTTCTTCACGCTTATTGAGTACGCCATGACCTTTACATGAAGAACATTTCTCTTCAGGAACTTGCCCTACCCCGTAACACGCACTACAGGTGTTTACTGTTTGGAAGTTACCCATGAATGTTCGTTTTACATCATGAACTTTTCCTTGACCATTACATGTTGAACATGTCTTCATCTTAGTTCCAGGACGAGCCCCTTTTCCAGAACAGGTGTCACATGTTGCAACTTTTGAAATAAGCACATTACGCTCAGTACCAAATACAGCCTCAGTAAACGGAACATCGATTTCAAGTGAAATATCGCGACCACGTTTAGGACGTGAGCCACCAAAACCTCCCCCAAACATATCACCAAAGATGTCACCAAGATCACCAAAATCAAATTGCATATCTTGGAAATCTCCTTGATTAAATCCTCCAAAACCTCCGAAACCAGAACCATTACCAAACGGACCTTGTCCATTAAAGGTTTGTCCGTAGGTATCATATTCTTTACGTTTCTTATCGTCAGAAAGCGTTTGATAAGCTTCATTGATTTCTTTAAACTTCGCCTCATCTCCATCTTTTTTATCAGGATGATATTTTGCAGCAAGTTTATAGAAGGCCTTCTTAATTTCGTCTTTTGAGGCATCTTTTTTAACACCAAGCGTATCATAATAATTTTTCGTCATAGATATACATGTTATAACATACTTACTTTAAGAATAAAAGAGTTAAAATTGACTACTTGTAAAATATATTGTATATTTATATATAACCCTGTTGATCTTTCCAATTTACACCTTCGGAGGCAAGAGATGAAACTGTATGCTGTTGACCCTCTTCAAACAAGGATACGAGAAGATGGATTCATGGTGGAGTTTGACGATGAAAACCCACAGAACTTTCGAGTGATCATCGCTTCTGTAATCCCTGAGGGAGTTACCGTTGAAAGAAAAGCCTTTCCTAAAAACTTTTTGAAGGAAGCATGGGATAAATCCCCTCACTACTTCATTTCTCAAAAGGAAAGAGAAGCTCTGTCTCTTAACGGAACAACTCCTCAGGCTGCCCTCTTTCTTGCTTACAGATTTTTAGGTGATGAAGTTACTACGGAAGTTGGTGTAGCTGAAGCAACAGCAACTCCGTATACCTACGAAGAATTTATGCGTGAATCAAGAAAGTTCAAACGTATTCAAAGCAGGTTACAAGAACTCATCTTTCAGGATCCTTTTATCGACCTTAAATATCGAGCAAGGATTTCGGAAGGAGTGTGGAACAACGATGTAAATCCGTGCAGTAAACTCATTTTCGGGTTATTAGAACTGTTTAACAAAGAAATGAGTCGTATTGCATACAAGCTTCACATCCCCACTCTTCGTCTCCCTGCTTCACGTCAACCTTCCTTTGATGTCTACAACGGGCGCGCACGGTTTAGTGCACCGCTACGGCGAGCAGCAGCATACGTAAATAGTTATAACTTTGCTGCACACCTGCGCGGAGAACAACTCATCGCAAGAAAATACCTTGAAGAGATTGGCTGTCTGAATTCAGACCTGCAACGCAGGGCTTCGTGAGAAGCTCTGCGTTTTTTGTTTTTGTATAAGTACAAAAATACCACCATGTGTAGTGGTATTTTTACTATACTTTTTTATTTTATTTATGCAGTTGTTTCACCTTTTTCTGGAGAAGCTTCTCCTTCTGTCCCTGAAGCAGGTTGAGCATTGTCATTTGCTGTTTTCATAGCTTCACCGATCTTCATAGTAGCCTCAGAAAGTTTTTGTGTTGCACTTTCGATAGCCGTCTTATCATCACCACCGCGAGCTTTCTTTACTTCTTCGATAGCATCACTGATTTCCTTCTTAAGGTCATCAGATACCTTATCACCAGCATCCTTAAGTGCTTTTTCTGAAGTGTGTACCATCTGATCTGCAAGATTCTTAGTTTCGATAAGTTCCATCTTCTTTTTATCATCTTCAGCGTGAGCTTCAGCATCTTGTTGCATACGTTTAATATCTTCATCAGAAAGACCAGATGATGCTTCGATACGAATAGACTGCTCCTTACCTGAAGTCTTATCTTTTGCTTTTACTTGTAAGATACCGTTAGCATCAACATCAAATGTTACTTCCACTTGAGGAACGCCACGTGGTGCTGGTGGAATACCATCTAGAATAAAGCGACCAAGTGACTTGTTGTCAGCTGCAAGCGGACGTTCACCTTGAGTAATGTGAATTTCTACAGATGTTTGGTTGTCGGCTGCAGTTGAGAATATCTGTGACTTAGATGCTGGAATAGTAGTATTTTTTTCTACGAGCTTTGTAGCCACTCCTCCCATAGTTTCGATACCAAGCGAAAGTGGGATCACGTCAAGGAGAAGAATATCTTTACCGAGATCCCCTTGAAGCACTCCAGCTTGCACTGCAGCACCGAGCGCTACTACTTCATCTGGGTTAATAGAACGATTAGGCTCCTTACCGAAGAGATTCTTAACAGCTTCAACAATCATTGGCATACGAGTCTGACCTCCCACCATAATGATTTGATGAATTTCTTCTTTTTTGAATGGAGAGCTTTCGAGAGCGCGTTTAGTAATTTCAATTGAACGCTCAACAAATTCTTTTGCAATTTCTTCAAGCTGTGCACGTGTCACTTTCATCACAAGGTGCTTTGGACCATCTACTCCTGAAGTGATGAACGGGAGGTTGATTTCTGTTTCCATCTGACTTGAAAGCTCATGCTTTGCTTTTTCTGCAGCCTCATCAAGACGCTGAAGGGCGAGAGCGTCTCCCGTAATATCAATACCTTGATCCTTCTTAAATTCTGCTGCAATATGCTGCACAAATTTCTGATCAATGTCACGTCCACCAAGATGAGAGTCTCCGTCTACGGACTTTACTTCTACCACGCCGTCACCCACTTCAAGAATAGAGATATCAAATGTTCCTCCTCCGAAATCGTACACCGCAAGCTTTTCATTTTTCTGTGAATTAAAACCGTACGCAAGTGCAGCTGCTGTTGGTTCTGGAATAATACGCTTTACATCAAGCCCTGCGATTTTACCAGCATCCACTGTTGCTTGACGCTGAGTGTCATTGAAGTATGCAGGGACAGTGATCACCGCTTCTGTGATAGTCTCTCCAAGCTTTGCCTCTACGTCTGCTTTAATTTTCTGAAGAATCATCGCAGAAATTTCTTCTGGGCGAGAGTCTTTACCGCCGAGCGTGATAAGTACGCCGTCATTATCACCCTTCTTGATTGCATACGGAACACGAGGAAGGTCTGACTGTACCTCCTTATCTGAATATGAGTGCCCCATGAAGCGTTTTACGCCGTATACCGTGTCTTTAGGATTAGTTACCGCCTGACGCTTTGCAATCTGTCCTACAGATCGTTCACCATTTTTGTTTACCGAAACAACAGAAGGTGTCGTACGATTACCTTCGATATTTTCGATAATTTTTGGCTGCCCTGCTTCAATAATAGCAACTGCCGAGTTTGTTGTCCCAAGATCGATTCCAATTATTTTTGCCATAATGTAAATTCAGTTAATAGTTAATGGTTAATAGTTGCTAGTAAATACAAAACGTTTACTTATTGTTTTCAAAATGCCCTGTATACACTCGAGCTGGACGAAGTATAGTGTCGTGAATCTTGTAGCCGTTTTGGAGTACACGAACTATCTTGTCGTTTTCAGATTCATTTTCTACTTTCACATGCTCCATACTCTCGTAAAGAAGTGGATCAAATGTATCACCAATTTTTCCAAATTGTGTTACCCCTTCTCCTTCTAAAATAGTTTTAAATTGAGTAAAGATATACTCAATACCCATACGCCAATTTGCATCAACTTTTTCCCAAGCTTCTTTATTTGCTTGTGCCATATCATATGCATCAAGTACTGGGAGAAGTGATTCAATAAAGCGTTTTGTAGCAAATTTTCTATCTGCTACGCGATTTGCTTCTACTTCTTTTTTGTAGTTAACATAATCTGCTCGAGTACGCTGAGAGAGATCAAGATATTCTTGCTTTTCAGCTTCAAGCGTTTTAATTTTTTCTCGTAATTTTTTGATGGTATCACGAGCATTCACCTCACCATCTTCATTTACTTCTTCGAAAGAAATATCGTCTCTTTCTTCATTAATAGGTTCATTAACATCTAGAATAGGGTCTTCATTAGTATCGTTCATAAATATTCTTAGGTGTTTTCAATAATCAATAATAATCACAGGAATACGGTCATACAATCATAGCAGAAAATCAATCATTACAGTACCTTATTTTTATACAGGTACGCACAAAAAAAGTCAAGAAAAATTTACTTGCAGTTTATTTAGAGTCGCCTTTTCAATAGAAACATTTATTTTATATTATTTTATCTTATTTACAAAAGTGCTTTAGTGTTGTAAACAAAACCCCACTACTACAATGTTTTGTTTCTTACCTTTAACGCGTTTTAGAGATCGTAAAACCTTCTTCAGGGAACTGCGCACTTACAGTCAAGCGTTTTGTAACGTCGTCACGTGAGACCAAATACCCTGCTCCATTAGCCTTAGTTTTTAATGGCTCGCTAGGAATTGCTCCGATATACTGACCGTCACGAGTAATTACAGAAAGATCAGCAAGCCCTCTACATGAAGTTCTAGCAACAGAAGATGAGCAGATCTCGACAGGTGCTGCCGAGATACCTGCAGGAAGGTCACCTTTGTGATCAACAGCGTACTGTTTTAACGCCTGAAGAATAGTTTCTATGCCGGCACCACGCTCAAGATTACGTTTAGCACTTTTTTCATCAACGTTAAAAGTGATCTTTTTTCGCAAAACCATTCTTTTATTATTAGACACAACATCTACATCATTAATCGCAACGTCAAGTATTACGTTATTTTACCGCTGCCAACCTGTGTTCTAGAAGAAAGTAGTGCTCTGATCGCTTCTTTGGATGCATGGCTAGAAAATGTATTTTTAACATTAGAGTTCGGACTGTTTTTACAAATATCTACTCTACCCATATCAAATTTATAACTGTCAGCATTATAATTATCAACAATAAAACTAACACCAGGATCACAAGCAGCATTAAGCAATTCCATCTCCAGCTTTTTTTCAGAGTTTAGAATAAAAAAAGAAATTGAATAACCTTCATAAGAAGAACCAGGTTTATAAACTTTTACTAAATAATCTGTATCAGAAATTTTATATTCTGAATTATTAGCAAAAGAGGAATCTGAGCTATCTTGAATAGTGAAAGGAATGTCAGGGCCATAAGAAGCAGAGTTCGCTATGTGTTTTCTTAGGTCATCTAATGTGTATTTTTTGACACCTTGCAATGAAGCATCCTTTATCGATACACTAGGGGTTGTTTCTTTTACTACATTATCATTTTTACCCATACTAATAGCTGAATCTGTCTTTGTGCCAGATAAAATAAACCCTTTGATAGTTTCTTGATCTACTCCGCCATCTTTGAAAAACTTAAGGTCTTCTTCGCCAAAAACCCCAAATACTTTTTCTTCACCCCACATACACTCAACTGATTTTTTTGGATTATTCTGAAGAGTTAATTTGCAATGTGCAATTGCCTCATCTCTTGTAAGATAAGAAATAATTGCTAAATGCCTACTCATGTACAGCTCAAAACGCTTAACCCCTGGTTCATTTTGTTTAGCGCTTGAATAAGGCTCCTCCTTTGATTTAATTCGTACATACACTTCTTTTGAAATCTTCTCGTCATTTTGACCAATACAAGTAACTTTTGCTGTCAAAAGTGAAGCGTCTACATACACCCCTTGTTCATCATTTGATTTCCACTTTTGCGTTGGGGTAACTCTAGAAAAACCTTGCCCTAAAACAGCCACAGAGCATTCTTTTGTATTTGATGACTTCCATCTAATTGTTGAAGTATTAAAAATGTTCATCTCTGGAGTCTTCGGTTCAATAATCGAAGGGTTGGCATAAACTGACAACGTTGGTTTTGGTGCAGACTTTTTCGTAACATCGCCTTCAGTTATTTTTGTCTTATCTGACGGCGAAGAACTTGCCACCCCTGTTATTGAACTCAAAGTTTTATTTATATCTTTACAACCCACCTCCTTCATCTTCGCTCTCGTCATAGGCCCAAAAAAACCAGACGGAAACACATTATTATTTTTCTGGAATTTCTTTACCGCAGATTCTGTTCTCCAGTCAAAAGCACCATTAAGTCGTACAGAACTATAGCCGCTATCTACAAGGAATTTTTGAAGTAAAGCAATTTCACTATGTTTTGATCCAAAACCAAGATTCTGAGTAAAGGTCACACATGTCGATGTGGAGTTTGCGCTTGCTAACGAAAAAGAAGTGAGAAGAACAAAAAATCCTATAATAGCTTTTTTAGAAAACATATCTATATATAATATGCAAAGTATATCACTTACTACTCACACAACAACTTACTTGTTAGACACAACAAAACCGCATAGTTGTGCGGTTTTGTTTATTGCATACAGGTTAATGCTTTAGAGCGCTATAAAATTGCTTTAGATACACGAAGAAACCCCGTTTTTGGAAGAAGTCGTACATAGACGTACGACGACTAACAAAAACGGGGTTTCGATAAAGTAGATGAAACAATTTTGCTAGCGCTTTGACCAAGTAGGAGCTTTACGAGCCTTCTTAAGTCCGAACTTCTTACGTTCAACTTGACGTGAGTCACGCTTAAGGAAGCCAAGCTTCTTAAGAGTGTTCTTCACCTGTTCATCGCGCTCCACAAGAGTACGAGAAAGTCCGTGACGAACAGCTTCAGCCTGAGCGTGGATACCACCTCCCATTACCTTAACAGTAACAGTAAACTTCTCACTAATCTCTGACTTTGAAAGTGCTTCCTGTGCAATAGACTGAAGATCAGATGTTGTAAAGTATTCTTTAACATCTTTATCATTAATAACAAAAGATGACTTTGTTCCTGGTGTAATACGTACACGAGCAACAGCAGTCTTGCGGCGACCAACGGCTTCTATATAGCGATTCTTAGTTTCTACTGACATAATAATTAATCTTTGATGATGAGATTCTTAATACGAATATCCTGAAGACGATTCTTTGGGAGCATTCCGTTTACTGCGTGAGTGATGAGCTCAGCGTACCCTTTCTTGGCAACAACATACTTAAGAGGCATTTCTTTAAGACCTCCTGGATATCCAGAGTATGACTTATGAACACTTTCGTTCATCTTGTTTCCTGTAACTTTAAGTTTACTTGCGTTAACCACAGTAACAGTTACATCTGCTACGCGATTCTTAACGAAGTTAACACTATTTTTTGCATTAAGGAGAGCAGCAACTTCACTTGCTAAACGTCCTAATGCCTTTCCTGTTGCGTCAATTGTGTGATTCATAGTAGTAAAAATATTAAACAAATTCGATAACAGCTTTTAGAGCGCCGTCAGAAAGACGTGTAGGAAGCTTAAGAATACGAGTGTATCCACCGTTAACATCCTTAAACTTAGGAGCGTACTCAGCAAAGAGTTTCTTTACCTCATATTCCTGATTAAGAAGACGAGACATCACAAGACGACGACGAGCTACTGTATCTTCCTTAGAAAGAGTAACAAGCTTCTCTACAAAAGGACGAATTTCCTTTGCTCGAGCAAGTGTTGTTTCAATTTTTCCATGGCGGATAAGGTTGATTATAAGACCACGCACAAATGCCTTGCGCTGATTCTTTTCTCTACCGAATTTTCTGAATGCTTTATGATGTTTCATACGTCGTAATTATTAACTAAATCTAGAACGAAAGGTACTCTCTTTTGGCGTATTACGCTTTAAGGGTGAGCCCTAAATCTCCTAATGCTTTTTTAATTTCTGTTACCCCCTTTTCTCCAAGACCATCGAGAGAAAGAAGGTCCTCTTCAGTCTTACGAGTAAGACCTCCTGCAGTGCGAACAGATGCAGAAACAAGAGCATTTTCTGTGCGAGTAGAAAGACCGAGGTCTTCTACACGAACTTTACTTGCATCACTTATGTCTTCCTCAACTGAAATTGCTTCAACTGGCATAGATGCATGATCTTTTGGAAAATCAATCACCTGCTCACGGAATCCAACAATTGATTGGAGTTGAGTAATCATAGTGTGAATTGAACTTTCAAGAGCTTCATGTGGAGTGATAGTACCATCAGTTTCGATAGTAACTCTTAGTCGGTTATGATCTGTACGATCGCCAACACGCATGTTTTCCACTTCGTAACTTGCGCGACGAATTGGTGTAAATGACGCATCGAGGAAAATAGTACCAATATCAGCCTTCTCCTTCTGAAGAACTTCACGAGGAACATATCCAAGACCTTTTTCAACAGTGATCTCAATTGCGATATCAACATCTTTTGCTGTAGATTCGCAGATATATTGGTCAGCGTTCATTACTTCAAGCTGAGTTGGAAGTGTAATGTCTTTTGCAGTAACAGTCTTTGCCCCTTTAATGTGAAGTGTTGCCTTCTGAGCATCATCACCGTGGAGCTTGAAACGAGTTTTTTTAAGGTTAAGAATAATTGCAATTACATCTTCCTTAATTCCGTCAATCGCTGAAAATTCATGCTTAACACCATCAATAGAAAGCGCTGTAATTGAAGCTCCAGGAATAGATGAAAGAATAATACGACGAAGTGAGTTACCAAGCGTGTGGCCGTACCCTGGATAGAGTCCGTCAATTTCATACACACCTGATACAGCATCTTCTTTAACAATTCTTGGCTTTGATGGCAAAATGATAGAATGTGAAGACATAAGACAAATAAATAGTAATCCTTAAATTTAATAGAAAGTTAACTAAAGACGCACCTCGCACTGTACTAATTAAAGTTATTATATTCTAACCTAAAATTGCAAAGTACGCAAGTATGTGGTACTACAATAAACCTGTTGTAGATATAACAGGTTCAAAGAAGTTACTAACGTGAGTAGTATTCGAGAACTTTTTGGGTATCGAACATTGGCTCAACTTCACGAACCTCAGCTTTTACTGTTGCAGAAAAATGCTTAGGATCAAGAGTAAGCACATAACTTGGTGCAAGCGCTGTTAACTTTTCTTCAAGATTAGTAAAGAGCTTTGTTGACTTACTACCCTCACGGATAGCAATAACGTCACCAATCTTTACCTGATGTGAAGCAATGTTAATACGACGATTGTTTACCACAATGTGTCCATGAGACACCATCTGGCGAGCAAGCGCACGAGTAGTTGCAAAACCTGCACGATACACAATGTTATCGAGACGTGATTCAAGCTGACGAGCAAGCTTAAGAGATGGAGCAATAGATCCTTCACCTGTTTCGTGTGCAGCTGTTGCACGCTTTACGTACATAGCGAATTGCTTCTCCATAAGTCCGTAAGTATGACGCATCTTCTGCTTTGCACGAAGCTGTTCACCGTATTCAGAAACACTTGAACGGTGCTTACGTTCACTGTCGAGCTTTCCTGGAGCGTAAGGTCGCTTCTTGAACGCACATTTTTCGCGTCCACAGAGTGACTCTCCAAGTCGGCGGCAGGTTTTACATGTAATTCTACTCATAAACTATACTAAAGATTAAATAATTAAATATGGCGAGGCTTTGGAGGCTTCGGACCATTGTGAGGAACAGGAGTCTTGTCAATAATTGAAGAAATTTCTACCCCAAAAGTTGAAAAGCCACGGATCGCTGACTCACGACCAGACCCTACACCCTTAACAACAACGTTAACTTCCTTGATACCGAACTGCTCAGCTTTTTCACCGATAAGTTCACCGATTTTAGAAGCAGCAAAAGGAGTTCCTTTCTTTGCACCCTTAAATCCAAGAGCTCCGGATGATGACCAAGCAATAACGTTACCGCTTTTATCAGCAAGCGAAAGACGAGTGTTGTTGTAAGAAGACTCAACAAAGAGTGTTCCATCAACAAGTTTCTTCTTGATTGCTCGAGCAAGTGATCGCGCCTTAAGTGCGCTATCAACTCCTGAACTATTCTTTTTTACGATTCGTTTCTTTCCCATAATGTTTGTATATAAATTATTACTTTAGACTTTATTTTTATGTCTTTTCAGTCTTGCGGCGTCCGCTTCCCATAGTACGACGAACGTTTCCACGTACGGTACGGCTGTTAGTTTTTGTTCTCTGTCCACGAGCAGGAAGGCGCTTGATGTGACGAACACCTCTGTACGCTTTGATATCCTTAAGACGCTTGATGTTTTGCTGAACTTCACGCTTCAAATCTCCTTCTGTTTTAAAAAGCTCAATTTCACGACGAATGAGATTTTCCTGATCAGGAGTAAGTTCGGTGGTACGCATCCCCATCTCTAGACCAAGTTTTTCAATGATCATTTTAGCGCGAGGACGACCAACACCGTATACTGCAGTGAGTGCAATTTCAAGTCGTTTGTTTTCTGGGAGTGTAATACCTGAGATACGCATACGATAAAAAATGAATAGTTACTTTAAATTAGTAAGACAAGGAGATTATCCTTGAGCTTGCTTATGTTTAGGGTTCTCACAAATAACACGAAGAACACCACCTCGTTTAAGCATTTGGCATTTTGAACAAATTGTTTTTACTGATGATCGAACTTTCATGAGAAATGTGGGTTACATTATACTATATGTTAATAAAAATTGCAACTTCAGCATTCTTTTAACTTAGGAAAACTAAGCTAAAAAGAATGATGTAGTTACTTTTTGGTCACTTTTGTTTTAGAGACGCTTGATGATTCTTCCTTTTCCTCCGTAAGGATCCACTTGAACCATTACTTTGTCGCCAACGAGCACTTTAATTTTGTGCACTCGCATACGACCTCCGAGATACGAAATAAGAACCTTCTTATCACTTGTTTCTACGCGAAAGAGTGTACTTGGAAGCGCCTCAATGACGCGCCCTTCTACTGTTTCAATATCTATTTCGTTTTCATCCATAGTTTACGTAAGAGTCTACAGTGTAGCAGAGTATTCTAGTATTTACAATACTCAAAGATTATTCTTTAAGGTTTTTTTCTTCTACAGTAATTTTTGATGACTCTTTAGGGAAAGAAGAGAGCCACAACGGTGAAAAACGAACCTCAGCACTATCTACAGAGTCTACTGTTTTCATAAGAGGTTTAAAATCATCTCTGTCTTTACCAAGCACTAGATCTTTTAAATTTTCCACATTACTTTTCCATACAATTCTTACATCCCCTTCAACGAGAAGTGCGACTGTTCCGGTGCCTGTAACAGTATCGGTATCCTTTTTTGTATACCTAAGAGCATCCTTAACACCAATATACACAGAATGACCATCATAGTCAGAAATATCGCGAGCAAGAGCTTCGGCAAGAGCTGGCGTAGAAGCGAGTGGAAGATATCCTTTTGCTGTCACCTTGTAAACATCGCCTTCTCCACGAAGAAGCTCTTCTTCATTGTCTTCATAGATAATTTGGAGTGCCCCGAGAAGTGGTGTTCTGCCTTCTTTTTCCACCTTTGTTGCTTCTTCTTTAATTTCTTTAGCAAGTAAAAGCGCGAGAGAGTCTTTTGCTGCATTGATATCGACAACAGAAACCGAGTTAACTGTTCCAGAAGCACCTCCTTCTATTTTTGTTTTTACCGTTCCATAAAAAGCTTTTTCACGTTCCGTACCCTTAAATCCTGGAATACTAAAATTACCTGAATCAAGATTATAGTCCGCACCAACATTATCAGCATACACCGTCACCTCGATACTTCCAGGAGTGTCACCTTTTTTGCCTGGAACCTCAATTGATTGATTAATACGATAAATCTTACCAGCCGGAGACTCAAAACGAGTGTTTCTGATGAGGCGCTGAGGGTTGCTATCAAAATTGTTATATACAGTGATTTTACCACTTGCTTTTGCTTCTACTTTTTTAGTTTCTGATTTAGTTAGTGTTTTTTCTTTTGCAACAGAAAGTGTATGAAGTTCGTACGGGATAGCAGAAGCATCAGATGAAGGAGAAAAAGAGTACGTCTTACTTACCCCAGAAACATCTTTATATTTTGGTGTAATAATTATTTTTGCACTATTAAAAACGTATGTATAGGTAAAAGCTCCTACAGAAAGAAAAACTACAACAGCTATTGAGATAGCGTTTTTAAGAGAGATCTTTTTGCGAGGTTTTGATCGAGGAGGAGTTCTTGGACCTTCATCATAAAATTCTTCCAACTCATCATCTTGCTCATCATCTGTTTTTCTGCGACGAGGATACATATCCATGTCACGCAAATCTCGGCGAGGTTTACGAAGAGGAATTTGAACAGGTTCCTGGTTATCCTTGTAGTAGTCGTCACCTTTATAGTGACGCGACTCAAAATCCTCCACGCGCGATTGGAGATCGCCATTAGACCTTGAACGAGTGTATGGTTTGCGAATGTCTTGCATATGAGAGAGGAACGTCCTTAACACCCTCTAGTGTAACACTGATAGGTACGCCATCTGTAAAGAACTGTGAATAAGAGGCGCTTTCAAGTGTCTCACCTATCCATGTTGCATACCTTGGTGCAATAAGTCTGAAGTCAGTTGGTATTCTGTCGTGAAGTGACACAAATTCAAGTGTATACATCACACCATCAATAAGTTTAGAGCGAGCAATAACATTCATTCCTTCTGCTTCGATGTGTTTGTATCCGATTGGATGAAGATGAGAAACAAGAATATGTCCATCAACAAGATAGTTGATGAGCGTAGAGGTGTCACCGACAGCAATTGAGAGAAAATTTTTTGGCTGTTCCATTATGTACACAGTATATAGTTAATGGTTAATAGTTAATAGTGGACACAACAAAAAGAGACCCTTAGTTGGGGTCTCTTTTTTTGCTACAACCTTTTATACAAGCTTAATGTAATACTGCTTTAATGCGACGCACACCAGCAGATACTGCCTCTTCTTTTTGAATGGAGAATGTTCCAAGCACACTTGTATTTTCTACATGAGGCCCACCACAAAATTCCATTGAAAAAAGATTTTGATCTCCACGACTCTTCCCTTCACCGATACGATAAATACTTACCATATCACCGTATTTATCACCAAAAAGTCCAATTGCTCCACGGGTATGTGCCTCATCCATAGACACTTCTTCACGAATAACAGGAAGAGCTTCTTTAATGCGTGCGTTAATAATATTTTCTACCTGACCCTTTTCTTCATCTGTCATCTTACGATCAAATGCAAAGTCAAAGCGAAGACGCTCCGGTGTAATATTTGACCCCTTCTGTTCAACAGTTTCGCCAAGGACTTCACGAAGCGCTTGATGAAGCATGTGTGTAGCCGTGTGGAACCTCACTTCCATTTCTCCATCTCCTCCAAGCCCTCCCTTAAACTTACCGGCGGAAGCTGTGCGAGACTGGTCAGCATGCTCTTTCTTAAGCTTTTCAAATTCTTCTATATCAACTTCAATACCACGCTCTTTTGCAAGCTCTTGTGTAAGTTCAACAGGAAATCCATATGTCTGAAGAAGATCAAATGCATCAGATCCTGAAATAGACCCTTTTGCAACTTTATCAAATTGCTTAATACCGTTCTCAAGCGTTTTTCTGAATTTTGACTCTTCTTTATCAAGTTCAAACATAATCATCTCCTTTTTCTCGATAAGATTTTTATACTCTTCTCCGTACGTATCAATAAATGACCCTGCAACCGTTGCAGTAAAGTTAGAAGTTACTCCTAAGTTACGTGCAAAGCGTACCGCACGACGCACAAGACGGCGCACAAAGTACATTTGATCTTTGTTTCCTGGAAGGACTCCATCTCCTATAAGAAATGTTGTTGAGCGAATGTGGTCAAGCACTACACGATAGCCGTACACCCCTTTCTCGTCGGCATCTTTATATGAGACACCACAAAGACCTTCAATAGTTTTCTTTGGCGTATCAAATACATCAATATTAAATACATCAGGATCATTACGAAGAGCGGCAGCGTAACGCTCAAGCCCAGACCCATGGTCTACGTTCATTTGAGGAAGTTCCTCAAATCCTCCGTTCACCTTCTTGTACTGCATAAACACATTATTTCCAATTTCAAGGAAACGACCGCAATCGCAGTTTACGTGACAAGGTTCATGTGCCCATGCACTTCCTTCATGCATTTTCTTTTCACCAGCCGGATCAAAGTCATAAAACATTTCAGAGTCTGGTCCTCCCGGCTCTCCTTCTGGCATATTCTGTGGCACCCCAGAGCGTGACCACCAGTTTTTCTTTTCATTATAATAAAAGATTCTCTCGCCAGCTTTCATGCCTGCTTCTGGGGTATTTGAGATAAGCGCATCAACGCCTTTCTCTTTAAACAGCTTCTGCCAAAGCTCTGCTGAGAATGTATCACGAGGAACATTAAGTGCATCGTTACCGGAAAAACACGTTACATAAAAATGTTGTGGATCAAGTCCAAGGTCATCAATCAAAAATGTCCACATCCATGTAATTTCTTCTTCCTTAAAGTAATCACCAAAAGACCAATTACCGAGCATTTCAAAAAAAGTAGTATGACGATTATCGCCCACCTCTTCAATGTCCCCTGAACGGAACGACTTCTGAGAGTCTGCAATACGGCGACCAAGTGGATGAGACTGTCCAAGAAGATACGGAAGCATTGGCTGCATACCACTTCCGGTAAAAAGTGTTGTTGGGTCATTTTCTGGTACAAGCGAAGCCGAAGGAACGACAACGTGACCTTTCCCCTCCATGTAGCGCAAGAATTTTGTACGAATTTGATTTACAGTAAGTATTTGTGACATTTTTTGATTATACATAAGAAATCTGTAAAAACAAAAAAGAATGCTTGTGGCATTCTTTTTTGCTGCAGAAATATAGTATGTTTGTATCCGTCTTTAGGAGATGAGCATTGTAAGCTCTTTGTGAAGTTAGAATGAAAATCCTTTCATCCCTTTGCCGCCACGCCCTTCTTTTTTAGCTGAAGCTTTTGCTTCCATAGTAGCAATTCTTTTGTCAGCTTGAGCTTGAGTGATAACACCCTTACTTACAAGCGCCGACATCTGTGCTTTCATCTGTGCAGTACGCTCTGCTTTCATTTTTTCTTTGAGCTGTGTTTCGGTGAGACCTTTTTCTTTAGCAAGAGTAAGGAAATCCTTCCCTTCCGCCCAAGCGTTCTTTACTTCTTCAGTGCTTACTCCGATGAGAGTTGCCTGTTTTGTAAATAGTTCTGTCTGTCGAGATGCAAGTTCGTCTGTTGAAAGATTATTCATTCCTGGAAATCCCATTGCCGAAGCTGAGACAATACCGAGAGCTCCTAGAGTGAGAGCGCTTACAGCGCCTAGTTTTGTGAGTGTTTTTTTCATGTGTGTTTCAAATGTTCAAAGTTTAATCAAAGAAGGAGGAGAATGTTCGCGCGTCTTTCATCTCCTCCTTCACTTATTACTACATCTTGATTACACATTTTATTTCACTTCACGAACCCTTTTTATCTTTCAATACTTTCAAACTCCCTCATTCCATCTTTCTTATCAAAAAGAAACTCTCTTGTTTCCCCGAAAGGTGGACGCTTAGGTGTACGCACATCGTACATCATAAAACCTTCTTCATTGCGATTACCAAAAATAACAATATCATTATCAATTACAAGCAAACTACTTGTTCCTACTCCGTTAGCAAAATATGCCGTAATAATACTTCCGTCAAACGTTTTAAGAGTTGTTGAAGTTGAAGATACTGCCACCACTTTTCCACGAAGTGCATCTCTTCCATCTTTCATCTTCTTAAATGGAGCAGGCCTATCGTACATATGCATCAGTTTTTTATTTCCACTTTTATGAAGATGCTCACGAATACGTTCATGAAGCGGTGTAGCCATAACAGCATAGCTCACAAGAAGCGACAAACTTGCTATCACCATAAGAGAAATGACCAGTGGACGCTTACGAGCAAACTCATACCGTTTTGCGATAAGTTCAATCAAAATAATAAGTAAAAGAGTAAGGAGGAGGAGAAGAATAGGGAGAACAGAAAGAGTATGAACGGTAGAGAGAAAGACAAAAAATGGAAGATCCATAAAACCGTGCCGAGAAAGAATAAAAAGAAAGAGGCTACCCAAAAATACTGACAACAAAAACACAAACACCACAGAAACGATTCCAAGTGATGAGTAGAGAATGATTTTCCATTTTGGAATCATGCCAATTTCATTTTTCTTTACTGATTCAAGAATTGTATTTTTTAATGATGTCATGATAATTACTGTGTACTATAGTCCTGTAGTGTTATGTTTTCTCCTAAATTCTTTTTAAGAAACTCTTTCCCCCTTCGTATGCGTATACCAACTGTGGAAGTGGGTATAGAGAGTACGTCTCCAATTTCTTGATACGAAAGATCATCATAGTAGTAGAGAATAAGCACTTCTCGATACTTAGGTGACAGTTTAGCCAAGTGAGGCTCAAGCATTGCCTGTATCTCTTTTTTAAAAGCAATATCATCGGATGTTTCTTTTGCAAAAGGATGTGGAAGCATGGTATCAAAATCAATAAAAGAGATTTTCTGATTTCCTTTACGCTTTAAATGGTTCACACTTTCGTTATGTGCTATACGGTACACCCAGCTATTAAAAGAGCGAGTTGTGTCAAATGCATTTAAATGTGTATATGCTTTTATAAAAATAACCTGAACAAGATCATCGATATCATCCTTTTCTTGTGTAAATCTCTTCACGTATCGCGTGAGTTTTTCTTCATAACGATCAATGAGCCCCCCAAAAGCATCTTTATCTCCTTTGATAACACGCTCTGCGAGAGTTTCATCAGAAATAGGTTCGTTTTGTGCAGCAGCAGATGTCATGACTTTATTCTTATTACAATCGTACCATCTTTTTTATTTCAAAATATATTTATTTTGAAAAAGAGAAAACACCTGTGCATAAACTTTGCACAGGTGTGTAACTTTTATTATTCTTATTAAGCAAATGAGGCCGGCACAGCAAGTCTTTCTTTAGCCTCACAGGCATTCACCGCTTTTTCTAAATCATCGATCAATCCTGCCGAAATTTTTGTCTGTCCTTCTTCCGGATCAAGATTTGAACTATTCCACAGGTAACGTTCAACAAGGCCTTCTTGCATGACCGCAAAGGAGAGCAGTCTCTTTTCTTCGTTTTGCTTACCATCATTTTCATTTTCGTTAATGAAAGGCAAAAGAGAGGCAAGAAGCGAATGACCTGGATTCATCTGGTTAAGCTCATCAACAAGCCTTTTGATAGTTTCTACATCTTCACATGCCTGGCGAATAATGGGGATAAGATGCCTTGTGACATCATCCACACCGCAGTCAAATCGATTGGAATAAAACTGTATTAGTTGCGACATTTGTTGACCTGCCTCTTCTGAACCAACTTCGTGGTTAAGCAAAAAAGGTGCAAGCACTACAGAGAGCACATGCGTTGGATAGTTTTCACGCAACTGTGTGAGCATGATTTCAAAGTAACCAAAATGATCTTCACCTAAATAAGGACCATCGGCTGTAATAATGTTCGACATGAAATTCTCCTACAAAGAACAGGAACATAAAAAAACTACCACACATAAATAAATATGTCAAAAAAATAGATTAAAAATCCTTTTTACAACATATTTCACACTTTCAAAATACATAGGCCTTGCCTATGTATTCCTTCTTCCTTCTTTTACATCATTATTACATAACATACAAGAAAAAGCTCTTCGCAGTGCGACGGCGCAAGAATGAGAAAACTTGCCAGCAGGCAAGTTTTTCGTCTTTTTCGATATGTTGTGTAATGGTGATTATGCCCCCATTAGTTTTTTGTACACCTCCACAAGCGCTCTTGTATCTGCAAGCGCAGTGTGAGCTTTACTGTTTTCTATCTTAAGTAGTTCACAGAGCGCACGAAGAGAAAACTTATCTGCTTGTGGAGCATCATACAGACGAGCAAAGGCAAGGGAGATAGTATCTATCTTTGCATAGTGCATACGATTTTCTACCCCTGTTTCTTCAAAAGCCTTCATGATGAATTGGTAATCAAATGTAAGGTTATGCGAAACAAACGTACAACTTTGTGTCTTCTTTGCAAATTCTTCCATCGCTTTTTTACGATCTACTGCAAACATCCAATCTACTTCATTGTAGCCGTTAACACGAAGCGCTTGCTCTTCCGCAAGTTCTGGGTGCACCATTTTTATTTTCCACTCACACTCTTCAACAATCTCAATTTTTGGCCCCCTTCCTGGTCGTTCTACTTGTCGTGCAATAATAACCGCAAGCTCAATAATTTCATGAAGCTTTGGATCTGTTCCTGTTGTTTCGGTATCGATAAAGGCAAGATTATGGACTTTCATGTGAGAGTAATTAGTAATTGGTTATTAGTAATTAGGTATAGGATTGTAGAATATCACGACATCTGCATTCTTACTAATTACACATTATTAATAACTAATTACTTGCTATTTAAGATACTTTTGAATATTTCTTTTATGTTCAGTATATGTCTTTGAGTAGTACATGCTACCGTCATTACCTGTAATGTAGTAGAGGTAGTCTGTTTGTATTGGATTAAGAACAGCTTTAATTGCAGTGAGCCCTGGGTTATTAATAGGCTCCTTAGGAAGTCCTTTTGTTTTATAGGTTTCCATTGCAACATCCACCTGTAAAGGCATACCAATATTCATACGAAAGAGAAGTATCCCTGCGACAATTTTCATATCCTTTTCGGTATTTGCTTCCCCTTCGAGAATTGAAGCAAGAACAACAACCTCATCAAGTGTTGTAAGGGGTTTAGGTAAATTACTTTCTTCTACAATAGGCTCAACTTTTTTTGTAAATGTTTTTGCCATCAAACTAATAACATCTTCTTCTTTGTATGATGGGAGCACAAAATATGTGGAAGGGAATAACTTACCTTCAAGAGAGTTTGCAAGTACTTGCTCCATAAAACGCTCTCTATCAATATTCGGTAGAATTTTTGTAATACCAGATAAGATTTCAAGCGTTGTACTTCCTTCTGGAACAGTGACAGAAAGAAGAGGTCGTGCAGGACGTCCTTCTACAAATGAGTGCGCTACACCAAAAAGTGTTTGTGGTTCATTAAAAATATATCCACCAAGCTTAATATGTTTATCTTTTTCCAAAAAAGAGATCCACATTCTAAAAAGAAGCGGCGAATGAATAAAACCTTCTTCTTCTAATCTTTTACTAATACTAAGTAAACTCTCCCCTTCGTTAACAAAAAAAGTTTTTCCCTTTGGAAAGTCTTTAGGGGCTTCAGTTCCTTTAAGAAGAGAATATCCAGAGATACAGAGGGTAAATATGATGGCAACTATTCCAAGATTTTTCTGCATAATAACGTTCCCAGTATATCATTTTTAATTCTACAAAGTGGACTTGATTAAATTGGAAGATTTGATGGTGCAACACCTTTTGCACTATCAATACGTTGAAGCGTAGGAGTGGTCACGGTTGCCCCAGGAAGATGCCAGAGTGTCGCCAACTCTTCAAGGTTTAGCGCAAAAGCTTCTTCTGCTAAAGGGTGATCAAACGGATGAAAAATCGCCTCATATATCATACGGAAAAGCTTTCGCTGCTTCATGGTACTTGTCCAGAAAAACATATGTTCCCAACTATCATGACTCTCACGAGGAGGGATATGTGGGAAGAATCCTTCACGTTCAACATATGCTTCAAACATTTCTTCACCACGCCAAGAAGATCTTTTTTCCCCGAGGTTTTCCCATGGGAAAGAATATGGGTTTGTAGGCGATGGAGCAAAGGAGTTAAATCCAGTAAAAGGCTTGGTGAGCGCAAGCGTCTCCTGAATACGATTAGGGTTAAAGTTTTCTTTTTTACTTACATATATAGCTCGCATAACACAAAGAGCAATTGGCTTTGAAAGCTTTTTATTAATAGCTTCAAGTTCTGCCTTTTCTTCTGGGATAAGCTCCGTTTCTTTTTTAGGAGTAGCCTTTACTAAACGCTCACCATCCTTGTCAGCGGCAATATTATACGTTAAGTCAATCTCTTCAAATACAGGCTTTCCATCCGCATCAACACCTGTTTGAACTTTTCGTTTCTTTTCATACCCCCAGTCATCAAACACTTGATCACCATGCTTAATATACCCAGATGTTCTGATTTGTTTTTTACGAGCATCAGCCATATCTTTAAGACTGATATGGTCATGGGTTTTAGTATTTACATAAAACTTTGGCATCTTTTTACCATTATAAACACTTTCATCTTGTACAAGAATTTGATACCAAAGGTACTCTCCTTTTTTCATAGCACCCATTATTTCAAGAAGTGGAGCAAGTGGATCTATCTTAAATTCTTCTTTTGGGTTCTTATCAAGCTCATAGTCAACATACGTTTTAATAGGAAGATAGTCAGCTTTCATCTCGTAATCTTTTTTTGGATCACTGGTAGGATAAGGTTTACCTGTAGAAGGATCAGTTGGTTTCCAGGAAGCTGATGTTCTATAGCCAATACCCCAAATAGAAACATCTTTTGAAAGGTGGTGATAATGAATCTGAGATGTATAATCATCCGCTTCAACAATTTCTATACCCGGATACTGAGCATAAAGGTTTGCTTCCACAAGACTTCGAAACTTTTTTTGAATGCGAATATAAAAATGCACAGACCCTTCAAGAGACGCAATTTCAAGCGAAGAATAGATAGGGAGGTTACCCTTAAAAAACTTTGACATCTTATCACCTACACCCCCTCCTTGAAGTAGGGTTGAAAGCATCATTTCGGTTGCTAGCGGAGACTTGTTGATCTCACGAGGAAGTTTAATCTCAAGCATTATCCAATTAATACTATTTAACCCTTTTTGCTGCACATACATCATCCAAAACCTCCATGTCCATGAACAAAAAAGAAGGAAGAAGACAAAGTAAAGAAGTGAGAGGGCAATGTCGATAAGAAATTGCATATAGAAAAAGTATATCACGTAAACATACACCACTTCGGTGGAAAGGTAAAAGAAAAGCAGTCTCTGTGGACTGCTTTTCTTTTAGAATTTACGCAAGAGCGTAATCTCCGCCTGACTTCTTAAAATGTTTACTGTTTTGAAGATTTACTAAAACAGTGTTTGGTTTTACCATGCGCTTATCAAGTACACGCTTAATGATTTCATCTTTTGGAAGAGGTCGACCCGCTTCTTTAAGTACTTCAACAATCACATCACGAACTACTCCACCAGTATGTCCCCAGTCTTTAAGACCGTACATACCACGACCAACGAGTACAAAGCGAGAATCTTTGATGAGCTCATTGTGACATGTGGCCACATGAGCACGCTTACCAAAAGTTTTATTAATCTCTTCTGCAACTTCTTTAAAGTGCATTGGGCGATTTGCACGACGCATAATGAGGTATGCATAATCTTTAATACCACGAGCCTTAACATGAGGAGATGATGTACGCCCCCATTCACTTAACTGATTCTTACCGATTACTTTAGAGAGTGAGAGGTAGCGGTAAATAATTTCTTTATTCTCCTTATATTCACCTACAACATCAGTTAAATGACCCATAAAACGATTAAAGATTTCTTCTTCCTTCACAAGGTCTTCTTCATCAATTGATGAATAGAGCTTTACAAGCGCATCACGAACATGTTCTGCTTTCTTATCATCGATAGTGAAATGAGGATGAAAATGATCATCTTCTTTATGCTTCTTGAAATCTTCACCAAGAGCTAGGTAAAGGTTGATATGATTCTGAACAATTGGATCCTTTGAAATATGACGCATGAGGTGATCTTCACCTACAACAGCACCAAGCTCATGAACAATCTTCTTAAGTTCTTCAAATACAAAAAGATGCTCTTTGTACTCTTTTGACTTCTTGATTGTAGCAAGAGCAAAGTTCTCAATCTGTCGTACACGTTCACGAGTGATGTCATATGTCTTCCCGATTGCCTCAAGGGTCATACGCGCCTCTTTTTCAAGACCATAGCGATTTACCACGATCTCTCGTGTTCGCGGATTGAGCGTCGTCAAAAGCTTTTTTGACACAGCTTTAGGTTTAAAAGTAATACCAGACATACATGACTAAAGGAATTGATGTGTTAATAAATTTTACTCATTCTACCAGAACTTGCCAAAAACGTCAAATAACGATATTTATGATTTTATTTTTAACTACAATAACCTTTTTAGGCTCTTGTGCTCCGACATATTTTGTATACATTTCAGCAGCCTTAACTAAAGTAATCACCTCAGAATCTTCCAAATCTCTTTGTATTTCAATGGTTCCTCGCATTTTGCCTCCAATCTGAACCGCAACAGTCACTGTTGTGGTGATAAGCTTTTTCTCGTCATACTGTGGCCACGAAGCATCACATACAGAAGATGTAGCACCCAAAAGAGCGTGTAACTCTTCCCCTAGATGTGGAGCAAATGGGGCAAGAAGAGCGACAAAAAGTGAATACGTCTCCTTGCTAACCTTTTCTTTTTTCTCAAGAAGATTAAGAAGTATCATCATCTGCGCGATCGCAGTATTAAACTTAAATTCAAGAATATCTTCAGTTGTTTTCTTGATTGTTTTATGAAGTTCACGAACAGTTTCTTCATCATCTTCGTAAACATCCGTCACCTTGTCGTACAGTTTGTAAAAACGCTCCACAAAACGCCTCACTCCAGACATACTACTTGTACTCCAAGCAACAGACTGATCAAATGGCCCCATAAACATTTCGTAGAGACGAAGCGTATCCGCACCATACTCAGCAACAACGTCATCTGGGTTAACGATATTCCCCCATCGCTTACTCATCTTGCGACCATCTTCTGCCATGATGAGTCCCACTGTCTGTAGTTTTGTGAACGGCTCATCATAACTCACAAGACCAAGATCAAAGAGAACTTTATGCCAAAAACGAGCATAGATAAGATGTCTCGTTGCATGTTCTGCTCCTCCAACATAAAAGTCTACCGGCGACCATTTTTTTTCTTTAAGAGCGTCTGCAAAAGTAATGTCATTGCGTGGATCAATATAACGGAGATAATACCATGAAGAACCAGCCCACTGTGGCATGGTGTTGGTTTCTCGTTTAAATACTTTTGCACGAGGGTCATCTTTTGGAAGTGACTCAAATTCTCCCTCTCCGTTAATGTGACCATATACTTCCACCCAGTCTTTAATATTTGCAAGTGGAGACTCCCCTGTCCCTGTCGGCTCATACTCTTCTACCATTGGAAGTGCAACAGGAAGCTCACTATCAGCAACCGCGTATGACACGTGGTTTTCATCAAAGACAATTGGGAACGGCTCACCCCAATAACGCTGACGCGCAAACACCCAATCCTTAAGCTTGTATGTACTTGTAAGTTTTCCTCCAACTTTTTCTGTAATCTTTACTTTTACTTCTTTGCTTGTAAGACCATTAAATATATCAGAGCCAATCAAAATACCGTCACCAGTATAAATACCTTTTCCATTTTTAAGATCATCTAAAGCTAAGAGCATTTTTTCATCTAAATTTGATGATGGAAATTTTTCTTTAAGAGTGCTTTCAAAAACTTTAGTTGGATCAACTACACAAAGAATTGAGAGATTATATTTCTTAGCAAAGTCATAGTCTCGCTCATCATGAGCAGGAACTGCCATAATGGCACCAGTTCCATATCCAGCCAAGATATAGTTAGCAATATATACAGGTATCAGTTCATTGTTTATTGGATTACGCGCCGTCACCCCTGTTGCGATACCTTTTTTCTCAACAACATCTTTAAAAGAGAAGTCCTGCTTTTTTGCATCTTCTCTAATCTCCTCGATCATTTTTAAAACTTCTTGCTGTGGAGTCCAGCCTTTTTCTATCCAAGCTTCTGCGAGCTCATATGAGATAGCCATAAAGGTTGCTCCATACATGGTATCTGCTCGGGTGGTAAACACTTTAAGCTTATCTTCGTAAGGGAAATCTACAAGAGGAAAATCAATTTCTGATCCTTCACTTTTACCTATCCAATTACGTTGAAGCTCCTTAATGTGAGATTCCCAGTTAAGCTTATCTATATCTAGAAGTAAACGATCAGCATAATCTGTGATGCGAATAGTCCACTGACGAAGAGGTTTCTTTTCTACGACACTACCGCAACGTTCGCAAAGTCCATTTTCGAGATCTTCATTCGCAAGACCTGTTTTACATGATGGACACCAGTTAATTGGGTCATAACTTTCATACGCAAGACCTTTTTTATACATCTGCTTCCACATCCACTGAGTCCACTTATAAAACTTTGGATCGGTGGTATTTATTTCTCTTTCCCAGTCATAGTTAAGGCCGAGCATTTGAAGCTGTTCTTTATATCGAGCAACATTCTTTGCAGTAGAGACATTAGGATTAACTTTATTCTTAAGAGCGTATTGCTCTGCAGGAAGGCCAAAAGCATCAAACCCCATCGGATGAAGCACGTCATACCCCTCCATTCTCTTCATGCGACTATATACATCTGTTGCGATATATCCTTTTGGATGACCAATATGAAGCCCTTCTCCTGAAGGGTATGGAAACATGTCTAGAATATAGAACTTTTTATCACCACCTTCTTTGGTTAGATTGGTCTTATTTTCTTCCCAGTACTTTTGCCACTTAGCTTCAATATTACGATGATTATATGGTTCTCTCATAGCCTCTATACTACCAGATCAAAAAGAAAAACAGAAAAGTAACACTTTTCTGTTTTTCTTTTTAACGGAAACCAGGAGCACGTATTTTAGTTTAAAATTATTTTAGATACGAGGCGTAAGTTATTTTTACGACTAAGGCGTACCTAGATGTACGACGCATGGAGTAAAAATAACTTAGAACGAAGTAGATGAAATTGATTTTAAGCTAAAATTAGCGTCCGTAGTACATATCCGGAGTAATAATACGCTTAAAACAAGTTCTCTCTGCGCCATGATTCCAAAACGGTGAACGGTCTCCTTCATAATAGTAATTCTGCACTGAATAGAGGCTATCTGTCATACCTCCACCTTTTACTTCGCCAATTTCAACACCGCGTTCATTAAACTCACGAACGGTTTCAAAAGTAGCACAGAGCTCGAAGATTCCTTGTCCAGTCATTTCTTTCTTATTGGTTGTGTAATTAAGTTTAATCACAGGCTGCTGAATCACCGTATATTCATAAGCAACTTTTGTAATAGGGTCAAACGGAACAGTGTACCCCTGGAAAGCATTGTTAAGCTCAATAACTTCTGTTGGAAGTTTATCAGTCATCTGAAAACGATTCACAATTTCTTGCTGAAGACGTGAAAGATCAGAAAGTCGAGTACTGTCAAATCGCTTTGCTCGCATTTCTTTTGGAGTTCCTATAACTGAAATACTCCACGTAACAGACCCCACAACAAAGAGTGACGCAGTAAGCGCAATAATGAGCGGAACAAAACTCTTTTTTGCATAATCACGCTTAAGTGAATAGAAGTAATACCCAAAAAGAGAAATTGCAACGAGAATAACTGCGAGCGCTTTATACCAAAAACGTGGAGAAAGCTCCCCTCCTAAGAAGGTATAAATCACAGAGACAAGGGTTCCTGCAAGTGTAAAGAGACTAATAAACAATGTAATATAAATCATGATCTTACGCACAAGCAGGTCTCCTTTGTATGGAAACTTTACAATTTCTTTACCTACATACCATGAGAGAAGTGCGTAGACTGGAAACATAACAAGAAGTGACGCAATAGCAAAACGCACATCCGAAGCCGTTGTATCCATAAAGTATGAGTAGTTAAGTACGTCAATAAACTTACGGTTTATAGCCTCGAAAAGCACATTGAGCACATTTGTAACGCTCGCAACAAGTGAGATCGCAATACCAGCATAAAGAAAAATATCAATAGCTTTTGTTTTTGAAGTTGAATCGTACATAGAGTGTTTTAATGAAACAAATGAATAAACTCCCCAAATTCCTAAAACAATAATAAAGACAAACAAAAGAGCTACGGCTGAAAGTATGGTTACTGTCATATGTGAATAGTCTAGCATTTTTATGGTATAGTAGAAAAATATGGTATCTTCTCCTATAAACAAACTAGAATCCATTGCTCTTTCTCTCACTCGAGGAATTGGCTCTATATGGTCAGTACTTATTCACACCCTTTTATTTGGAGGAGCTTTTTCGCTTATTGCACTTGGTGTAAATACCGACAGAGTACTCCTTGTACTTACTACTATTGTATCCCTAGAAGCAATTTACCTCTCTATTTTTATTCAAATGAGCGTAAACCATCAAGCTCGAGCTATCGCGAGTGTAGAAAAAGAAATTGACGAAATCGCTGAAGATGTGGAAGGTATTTCTCATGACGTTGAAGAGATGCAAGAAGATGTTCATGAAATCCAGGAAGACATTGATGAAATTCAAGAGGATGTTGAAGAAATTTCTCATGATGTTGACGAGATCCAGGAGGATGTAGAAGAAATCCAAGAAGACCTTGATGAAATTCAAGAGGATGTTGAAGAAATCCATGGTGACGAATCAAAAGAAAAAATCAGCTAACAAGAATTAAGCTAGACATATATATCTAAACTCTTCTACTTCCTGATTTCTTTCAAGAAAATCATCTATGTACATATCACGAACAACAATTACATATTTTTCTTTCTGATGAAAAAAGAGAGCAACATGAATAACTTGTTCTAAAGAACTACTATACACAAGCATAAAGATGGTCTTATGTTTATCAAGAAGCCCAAAGAGTTTTGAAACATTTTCAGCACTTTGTAGTATCTCGTTAACCAAAAAAGTTTAAAGACGTTACCAGTAAAATATTTCTTTTGAAGATCATTTAAGGTGTCAACCTTAAATGATCTTCGCGAGTAAGTTCATACACCATAAGGTTGAGATCTTTTATGTCATTAGAAATACCTTCTTCTTATATGTAGTTAAAAAGAATCTTCAACATATATTTTACTTTTATCTAAAAGAATTTTTTCTTCCTGGTTATAATGAATAAATTGAAAGTTAACAGTTTCTACTACCTTCATATAACTTACTCAAAAATGTGAAGTAACCAGTTTACAATCGCTAGCACTACCGAAAAGTAAATCGCCATAAGAAGATTTGGTATTCCAAACGAAGGAACAACTTTTGCCGCAAGGAGTATCATGACCCCATTAATCACAAATGAGAACAGTCCTAACGTGGCAAATGTTACTGGAATAGAAACAAGTACAAAGAGTGGTTTAATAGTGTGATTAATAATAGCCAAAGTAAAAGCAACAAGAAATGCCGTCCAAAGTGTGATTGGTGCAAACACAAGAGGAACACCAACGCTTGTGATATAGCTAGCAATCAGTACAGCAATAGTTCTAAAGGCAAGATAAGTCATAAAGTATTAACTAAGGAGGAGCTTATGCGTTTCCATCAACTCTTCCTCTGTTGCTTTGTAGAGATGTTTTTTATCAAAATCATCTGGTGAATTTGTTGGAACAAGGTGAACATGTGCATGAGGAATAGCGTACCCTTCCACCAAAATACACACACGAGCACAACCTAGCTTTGCTTTTAAAACTTGTGCCATGTATCGCACTCTATGCATGACCTTATCAAACATCACCTCATCAAGATCAAAGAGCTGATCTACTTCTACTTTTGGAACTACAAGAGTATGCCCTTTTTGAAGAGGGTTGATATCTAGAAACGCACACACATATTCATCTTCGTACACTTTATAGGAAGGAAGCTCTCCATTTATGATTTTAGAAAAAATTGTACTCATATTAGTAAAGTATATCTCTTTTATGTAAAAGAAAAAGTAATCATTTTCTATATATATTTTTTTAAAAAAGAACGTCTATGAAACATAGATACACCTTTACTCTTTATTGCTTCGATGTGGGCCTTTGTTCCATAACCAGAATTGTTTATAAAACCATATCCATTACAAGTAACATCGTATAACTTCATAAGCTCATCTCTATACTCTTTTGCAATAATTGAAGCAAGGCTAATCTCGATTATTTTCTCATCACCCCTAATAACGGTCTCTTGTGGGCAGTCATATGGTAAACGCAAACCTCCATCAAGATATACTTTCGCTATTTCAGTCGCACCCTGCTCAAGTATTTTTTGAAAAGCTTCATTCATAGCTTTTGTAATTGCAGGAACAATACCAAATTCATCAACATATGAAGCAGATGACTCTCCTATGCCTACAACTATTTCTTCAGCTATCTCATACTGCTTTATTTCATTAATAATTTTTTTACGCTGAAGAGAAGATAACTTTTTACTATCTCTAAGCACTCCTTTAGGAAAAATATGAAGAAGGTTACTACCTTTCTTGAGCGCAACAGCACACACAACAACAGGACCAGCAAGCGGCCCCCTCCCAACCTCATCAATACCGATTTGATACATAACTTCTCTATAGTAGCAAAAAGAGAGCCTACACAAAATGTGTAGACTTTATTCTTCTTTTTTATTTTTCTCAGGAAATGTATATGGGGAAATAAAAACAGACATGATTGCCCAATAAATGAGAAATGGTTTTACAAACAGAACCGCATACACAAGAAGCTCTCCTTAAAGTATTTCTATATGTAAGTTTAGCAAGTTAAACAATAGATCAACTGTTTCATGTACACAGTTTACTGATTAAATAGCGTATACCACTCAGTGGTAAAAAGACTCAAGCTATCTCGTGCATTTTTCTGTTTTATAAAAGCAGGTATATTTTGATACTGTTTCAACATATCCTCTCTACTTCCGTGGTAAGAATTTGTAAGGGCGTCGCGACCAGTGAATGCTGTTACCTTTTTAGTAACTTCAAGCTGAACTTTTTGACGATCCTCTTTTGTTCTCCTGTCAGTATGCGTATATTCATCAGTATATGTAACCATAAACATATCTTCTTTAGACGAAGGACTTAAGTACCCTTCTCTGTTACTTTTAATAAAATAGAGGGTAATTTTAGGAGTATAGAGCTCACCATTATTATTTTTTTCTATAATAAAATCAAGAAATGGGTTAAGGTTTCTCACTGGCACATAATAGGTATATGTATTAGTCCTTCTATCTTTATACATATTTTTTTCTTCGAAAAGAATATCCTTAAGAGCTGACTGAACCTCATTCCTTGAAAAAAGCTGTTTGAAGATATCCTCATCAAAATGAACAGTTGTTTTAAAGAAAGAGATTTCATTACGAAGATTTTTTAATAAAAGCGAAAACTCATTATCATTTCTTTTTTGCAAAGCTTCTTTAGACTGCTCAAACCAAGAAGTGACAGAAATAACATCAGGAGAGATTCTTGGGTGATGTAAATAAAGTGTAGCAACCATTGAAACAGTGTCGTTTTTTAAAAAGATCTTAGAAAAGAAGAGGTTGAGGAAATCATCTCTTTTTGAAATGTATGTTCTTTTTTCAAAAGTACCATCAGATGCAAGCTCAAATTCTGCATCAATGATGATACCAAAAAGTCCATACCCCCCTATCACAAGACTAAAGAGTTCTGGATTTTCTGCACGGTTAACGTTTACCACTTCACCTGAAGGAGTGAGTAGTCTAAATGAACGAATAGTTTCAATTGCAAGAGAATCATCAAGCGAATCACTTGGTAAGTTAAAATTAACAATATCACTCACAGTTGAATACTTTGACGGCACAGCGAGCGGAAGCACAAGACCATACTCTTTAAGAAACTGGTTAATGCTTGCTATTTGTGTTGCACCACTTACTGTAAGTGATTTATTTTCAATATCAAAATCTACAATCTCTGAAAGAGAAAGTGTTTCCTTATTAAAATAATCTACCGAATGGTCGTTAGGTAAAGAAAAAAACTCTTCGTAGCTTATGTTGATTGGAACATTATTTTTATCAGAACTTTCAAGACGTTTTTTAAGTAATGTAACACGCTCTTCGAAGCCACGAGTATTAAGAGGATCTACATTTTTTACTTTAGAAAAAAGATTATGATGCTTATCATAAAATGCTTTGTTTTCATTGTACTCCTTAACGAAAGAAGTAATGAGAAGAAGTGCAAGAAAAATAAAAAGTAAATACCACAAAAAGAAAAACTTTTTTTGAAGCGTATAAGGGAAAATTTTTTCTATACAATTTTTAAGTATCTTCATGTATATAACTCAAAGTATACCAAATAACCAAACCACAAGTAATTTATTTTAGTATCTTTATGCACACCTACAACAATTCTTTACACAAGATAAAAATAGCGAGAATCAAAATCATTACCGCAAAAATTTTTTCTAAATAGAATAGCTTTATTTTCTTCTCTAAGAATAACCCTACACCCGCACCAATTATAGAACTTAGAACCAACAAAAGTATTATTTTTCTTTTCCATTAACAATTGGAATAATATTAGAAGAAAAATTCCAATAACTGCATTAAAGAATATCATCACAATAGAGATATTTTTAGCTACAGTAAATGGAAGACCAGTAAAAAATAACAACGTGCTGAACCATAATCCGGCATAAAGATAGTGTCACCGATGAAAAGCACATCACTAATATGATATGCAAGATCTGCCGGAGTGTGACCTGGAACAGGCATAATAGTAATAGAAAAAAACCAAAGAGAAAGAATGTTGCTGTCTTTCAGAAGGACGTCAAGCTGGCTCCCGTCTTTTTTAAAAATTATCAACCACACTAAATACATCACCAAAAATTTTTTGAACATCAGTAACCACTTCACTGATTCCAATTTTCGCACCTGTTTTTTCTCTTATGTAAGAAGCTGCTGTAAGATGATCTGCATGAACATGAGTTTCCAGAACATAGAGTAAGATGTACTCATTTTTCTTAATGTAAAATAAAATAGTGTCGTCGCTTTTTGTTGTTAATATTGCACCATGTTGCTCATAATCAAAAACAGAGTCAATAATGACAGACATTTTTGTTTCTTGGTCTGTTACAACGTAACTAATTGTATTTGTTGCACCATCAAAAAACTCTTTTACAAGTGGTGTTATTTTTTCATATATTTTTTATTTTACTTCTAGGACTATTTATTTCAAGCTATCTTTGCAAGAAGATAGTCATGCCACATCACCCTGTAAGAGTAGATATAGTAAGCCCTACACTAACAAGCATAGGAATAAGGATAAACTATGGATTTAAAAAATATGCAAACACATACACAAGAATAATAATAGTTCCAACACCTAACATAACTTGACGCATCAAAGACAACTTCGCCGTGGTAATAGATTTTGTTACAAAACCAGCTTCATCCCAAGCTAAAATACCACCCTCAACATTAACAAGTTCTGCCTTTACCCCTAAAGAATTAAGGAGTTCAATTGCTTTTTTACCTCTATTACCAGAACGGCAATGAATGTAGACGGTTTGCTTATTTTTAAATTCAGAAACATGTGAAATAAGCTCATCAAGAGGAACACTTCGAACTCCGTTAATATGTTTTTCTTTATACTCTACAAGAGTACAAACATTAATAAAATCAACTGTTGAATTATTTTTTTCTGTTTCAAGAACTTGTTTAAATGAGTGGACATCAATATGTTTCATAAAAAATTTAGCACCTTAATAAGTCTTTTGCTATTTTGAGTGCTTTTTTATTAACAACAAAATAGAACTGCTGCTTACCTAAACGTTCACAATCAATAATCTTTGCCTCTTTTAAAACTGACAAATGCTGAGAAACTGCTGATTGTGAAAGTCTACATTTTTCCAAAAGCTTAGTTACTGATTGTTTTTTTTCTAAACAACAAATCATTTTCACTCGCTCTTCATTTCCAAACACCTTAAATAGTATTTCTTGTGAACTGTGTGCCATATATACATATTAGCATATACTAATATGTAGTGCGACACCTTAATTAACTATTCATGTATCATGTATGCATCAAATTTTTCTTGCATTGGATTTTCTTTATATGTTTGAATAAGTTCTGACAGTTGCGCCACAGTGCGCACGGGGTTATCCCCTATTGTTGTTTCATCAGAAAGCATAAGGTATGACGCTCCATCTAAAATTGCATTAACAACATCACTTACCTCTGCTCGTGTTGGAGTTTCTTCATGTACCATCGATTGAAGCATCTGCGTTGCAACAATGACTGGCTTATTATATTTTTTTGCAATATCACATATTTTTTTCTGCCACAACGGAACGTGTGATACCCCTATCTCAACACCTAAATCTCCTCGCGCAACCATAATAGCATCACTAATTTTTGCAATAGCTTCAATATTTTTAAGCGCTTCAATTGTTTCAATTTTCGCAATAACAGGGAGATTTCTCTTATATTTTTCTTCTGTATATTTTTTGAAATAAGCAATATCTTCTTCTGATTTAACAAAAGAAAGAGCTACCGCATCATAAGCGTGTGCAATAATATACTCAATATCTTTTTTATCTTTTTCTGTTAAGACAGAGAGTTTTTTAAATGCTCCAGGAATACTAACCCCTTTTTCGTCACGTAATACTCCAGAACGATTTACCTCCGTGTAAATATATTCACCTTCTATTTTTATTACCGTAAGCATAAGCTTCCCATCATCTAAAAGAATAGTTGCACCATTCTTAACCTCTTCATGTACGTGTGCATAGGTCACTGAAAATGTTTTATATAAAATAGAATTTTCCATAGGAACCTGTGAGCCTGTTATCACAACCACTTCTCCTTCTTCTAAAATGAGCTCACCTTCTTTTACAACCGTTCTCACTTTTGGTCCACAGAGATCAGCAAAACTAAATATTTTGTGGCCATTATTTTTTTGAACTGAGGTAAGGTTATTTAAACGCTTCGCGTGCTCAGCATATGAACCATGACTAAAGTTGCACCTTGCTAAAAACATCCCCGCTTTAAGCATTTCATCTAGTACAGGCACTGTGTCGCTTGAAGGACCAAGTGTTGCGATAATTTTTGGTGAACCATAATAAACATTAAACATAATCGTACGAGCGAGAAGGTGTTTCTCGTAATTCTTTATGAACAACCCCTCCATCTTTTGACAAGGTATACACCAGAGCTCCACCAAACATCATTTCAGTGTGTTCAATTTGTTCATCGGAAAGTTTTTCAATATATTTCATAAGAGCACGAAGGGCGTTACCATGAGAAACAATAAGCACAGTCTGTCCTTTTTCTAGTCGTGGCAAAATATTAGAAACAAAGTAAGAGGAAACCCGTTCATACACCATTTTTAGTGTTTCTCCGTGAGGAATCGCAACATCGTACCCACGTCTAACTTTCTCAAACTGTTCGTCACCAAGAATAACTTTCATGTCATGCTTATTTTTACCAGTATATTCACCGTAGTCTCGTTCATTTAGTGCGCTATCTCGCGTTATTGGAACCGTCGGTTGCCGCATAGTGCCCAACATTGACGATAATGTCTCCATGGTGCGCACTTGCTCTGAGGCAAACGCATGATCAATATGTATACCCTCTAAAGCAAGCCCGAGCAATCTTGCGTCTTCAAAGCCTTTCATAGAAAGGTGGACATTTCGTGAACCTGTCCATTTACCCTCTTTATTCCATTCAGATTCTGTGTGACGAACGATAACAAGTTTTCCAAACTTAGAAGGTTGTGAAGACACTTTGTTCTTAATTTCTTCGTGGTTAATATATGCACACACTGACTCTATAGTTGTTGAACATATTCTTATAAGAGCCTCTTCTGTGTCGTAAGCAATATGGGGGCTTAAGAGTACATTTGGCATTGATTTTAAAATCTGCAAATGAGCCGACTCCTTAAGAAGTGTCCTGCTCTGTAGTGACGCCAAAAACTCAGGGCTGCATTTTTTAATAAGAAGCTCTTCCCCTTCACAAACATCAAGTGCGCAGCCTTTAATTTTATTTTGAACCAAAGCATCAATAAGCGCAGCAGTATCGATAAGCTCACCCCGTGCAGTATTAATAATATACACATCTTTTTTCATCTTTAAGAAGGCCTCTTTATTTAACATATGATGAGTTAGGTCCGTAAGTGGCATGTGAATAGAAATAACATCGGACTGAATCAAAAGATCATCAAAAGATGTATACACATAGCCAAGAGCCGCCGCAGAATCTTGATCTTTATATTCATCATACACAACAACATTCATAGAAAAACCTTTTGCCATGGCAATCATTTTTTTTCCTATTCTTCCGGCACCGATAATACCTATTGTCTTACCACAAAGATCAACCCCTCTTACAAGCTCTGGAGGAATACATATATTTTCCCTTGTCATTTTTACAGCCTCAGGAATTTTTCTTGTTAGCGAAAGAAGTGACCCGAAGGCATACTCAGCGACGGTGTGCTCTCCATACGCGGGGACAGAGACGACTGTAATATCTCGTCTTTCTGCTTCTTCAATATCTATATGATTAAATCCTGTCGAGCGTGTAGCTATAAAAGTAAGCTTTGGCATTTTATCCAAAACCTCTTTAGTAACTTTACTATTAACAAAAACAGTTACTATCTCAGCATCTTCTGTAACAGAATCTTCATTAAGTGGATGTTCTTTATATATGAAATCGACGTCATTTTTATGTTGTTCAAAAAAATTTTTTTCGATATCTTGAGTTTCGTAGCAATAACATTTCATATAGCAATCATGAATAAGTATATCACGTAAAATAACTTCGTTGTCGTGTATACTTAAAACACAACCACACATATGACAATAATTACTAGCATTGTTTCTCGAATGATACTAGACTCTCGCGGCATACCTACCGTCGAAGTTGATCTTACAATTGATAAAGTATACACAGGAAGAGCGAGCGCTCCGTCTGGGGCTTCAACAGGGTCACGAGAAGCTCTTGAAAAAAGGGACGGTGATGCTTATTTTAATGGAAAAGGTGTTGAGTGTGTACTTGAGTCTATCGATACAACATTAAAAAACCAATTACTTAATAAACATTTTTCTTCACAGAGAGATTTTGATAATCACCTTCTGTCTCTTGATGGGACAGATACTAAGGCGCGTTTTGGAGCAAACGCTCTTCTTCCTCTATCACTTGCCTTCGCAAAAGCAAGTGCTTTAATGAAAAATATACTTCTCTACGAACATTTACGTGAAGAGTTTTCTTTTACTTACCCGGCCTCTATCCCTACCCCACTTATTAATGTGCTTAACGGCGGTAAGCATGCACCACACTCAACAGATATACAAGAATGGATGATTGTCCCTCTTTCTAAAACATCCTTTAAAGACAGTCTTGAGATGAGTGCTCGTGTTTTTTATACATTAAAAGAAATAATGAATGCTCGAGGGGTAAGCGGAGTTGGAGACGAAGGAGGGTTTCCTATAACAAATGCAAAACAAAATAAAGAAGCGCTCCTTATCTTGATTGATGCGATTCGTAAAGTAGAACTTATCCCAGGAAAAGATATAGCATTTGCTATTGACGTTGCAGCAAGTGAACTCTATAAAGATGAAGAATATCACCTTGCAGCTGACCGGAAGCATTTTTCTAGTGAAGATATGCAAAATTTTCTTAGCAATTTAATTGAACATTTTCCGATACTTTCGATTGAAGATGGTTTTGATGAAAATGACTGGTCTTCATGGAAATCATTTACACAACAACACGGCCAACAATTGCAGATAGTTGGGGATGATCTCTTTACTACAAATGTGCAACACATTACACGCGGAGTGACGGAAGGTGCAGCAAACACTGTGCTCATAAAACCAAATCAAATAGGAACAGTCTCAGAGACGGTAGACGCAATCGAGTATGCTCACAAGCACGACATGCGCACAATTATATCTCACAGATCAGGAGAAACTGAAGATGTAAGTATCGTGCATTTTGCCGTTGCTTCAGGTGCAGGCCAAGTAAAAATTGGTTCACTTTCACGCACAGACAGACTTTCTAAATATAATGAACTTCTACGTCTAAGCGAAAAAGGACTCCCTTTCAGTCGCCCTTTTCTACATCTTTCTAAAGAAAGATAATTTCTTGTATTTAATTTTCTTTTCTTTTTACAAGCGGAAACAGCTGCGTCTCACGAATTGGAAGACCTGAGAGAATCGCGAAAAGTCTTTCACCAAAACCAAATCCACATGTTGGCGGCATACCATGCTCAAGCATTTCTACGAACTCCATGTCTGGCATCATCGCCTCTTCATCTCCTTTTGCAATAAGTTCCGCTTGAAGTAGAAATCGCGCACGCTGATCACGGGGATCATTAAGTTCAGAGAAACCATTTCCTACTTCTGTACCTGCAAAAATAGGCTGGAAACGCTCAGTTACTTGTGTGCCGTGCACTTTCTTTGAAAGAGGAGATACAAGCACTGGATGTCCAACAAGAAAAGCTGGGCCAGCAATTTGTTTACGGCAATACTTCCATAGTGAGTCAAACATTCTCTCAAGAGTCTCACCTTCATACTTTACACCAAGCTCTATAAGCTTAGCTTTTACTTCTTCTTCTGTAGTGTTTCCAATATCAATACCAGTTACTCGTTTAATCTCTTCTGTATAATCAATAACTTTCCATTCATCTGCTAGATCAAAGGTGAAGCCATTAATAGTAAATACTGTTGTAGAAAAAACTTCTTTAGCGATTTTCTGATACAACTCACGCACCATATCCATACCTTCTTTGTACGAAGCATACGCCATGTAGAACTCAAGATTTGTAAACTCTTGAATGTGGTGAGGACTTGATCCTTCATTACGATATGCACGACCTATTTCAAATGTCTTTTCAAACCCTGCTGCCATGAGACGCTTTTGCCACAACTCTCCTACACAAATACGCATATACACCTCCATCTCATAGTCATTGTGATGTGTAATAAATGGTCGAGCTTCAGCACCTCCTGTTGTCGCTTCAATAGTTGGAGTTTCAACTTCAAGAAATCCTCGTTCCACAAAAAAAGTTCGCACCACATGCCAGAACTTCATCTTCTTATAAAAGAGTTCTCTTTTTTCTGGGTGAAGCACAAAATCAAGATAGCGCTTTCGCATTGCTTCTTCTTGATTCTCAAGCCCATACCACAGTGACGGCATAGGAAGAAGTGCTTTAGTGAGCATCTGCCAATCAAGAACATCAATACTTTTTTCACCACGCTGAGTAATAAATGGCGTGCCGCGTACTGCAATAAAATCTGCTACGTCAGCTGAGTTTGCAAATGCATTAAGTTTTTCTTCACCAAGTGAATCTATCTTAAGCACAGCTTGAAGTTTTCCCTTCTCGTCAGCAAGATCAATAAAGAAGATTTTTCCCTGCCCTCGCTTACTTACTACGCGCCCAGCAACAACACACACTTCTTTTTCGCCCTCAGTATCAAGAAGCGCTTTTACTTCTTCTGAAGCAAGGCGTTTTTCTGAAAAAGTGATACGGGCCGGATACCCCTCTTCACCCAGTTCCTCTAATTGTTGTAATTTTTGTAAACGCTCATCGCGTAGTTCTTCAAGTGATGCCATAGTACTTGTAATATTACCACAGTTAAAACTATTTAAGAACAATTACTCATCATCAAAATCTTCCTCTTCAAATTTCGCAAGATCACTTTCTTTAACCTGAATATAGTGTTTACCTACATAGTCAAGCAATGCTTTTACTTCCGCTGTCCATTCTCCTTCTTTGTCCCATGAATCAATCTCACCGGTTGTAAATGTTAAATTTTCTTTAATCGCTTTACGAAGAGCTGTCAGTTCATTATCCTGAAGATACTTATCTTCTTCGCCAACTTTAAGGAAACGAGCATACTCAATAAAAAAATGGCTGATTTTCCACTTGTTAAATAATTAATTACTTGATTTTTCCAAGAAACACCAAATTCCTTATCTTGATCGCTCTTTTTAAAAAGATCGAGCGTTGGAACTAAACAAAAAGCTTACAGGAGAACGACGAAAGGAGGCTTTCGCCTCCTTTCGTACTGGGTTGTGCGTAGAGCTGGATTCGAACCAGCGAAGCCCGAAGGGCGATTGATTTACAGTCAATTGTGATTGGCCACTCCACCATCTACGCTTATTTAGCAAATTATTGCCTATACAGTATATACTTTTTTGTCTCAATTGACAACTCGTTCCTAGATGTTACTTCTTTCCACGGAATAAGATACTGCTCGCCTTTTTCTGTATAAACAAACAAAAGATCGAAAGCATTATTAGTATATTTCTTAGTATAAGAAAAGGATTGATTACCTCCGGTTATTCTTAGTCCAACTTTACAGACACCTCCCTTTGAATAAAGTCCGGCGAATTTCACTTGAACTTTTTGTAGTACACCATCTTTTTCTACAACCATATCATAGTCTCTTTTGTCACCAACTGGCAAACACACTTCATAACCTTTTGTTATAAAGAAACCAATAGCCCTGCCTACAGCAATATCACCTTTCTCTTTTGTATTCATAACTTATCTACCTTTAAGTATAACAGATTAGTACTCTGTTATACTTAAAGGTAATCCAAAAAAGGTTATCCTCTTTTAAAGAATTGACTTTTTCTGTAGGAAGCGCAGAATTATATATGGACATATTCTCTGGCGAAACATTTCAAGGAGGAAATCTTATGCTCAGACAGATCCTTTACCTTAGCTTCGGAGACAGGGTCACTCGCGGAATTTACTCAGAATTCGCCCTAAGCACACCCGTACAAGCCTGGAAGAGAACTACCAAAAGGCTAAAAGGACGTGAAGTTAGGACAACCACCAAACTCACCCTCCTTCTTCTCTATCTCTACAGCTTCGCACAAGCAGTGCTGTGGTGCTATGAGAAGAGTGTGCAGGTGATACCCTACATTGCTGACCTTCTTTTTTAAGAACAACATGCAAACATTCAGAAAAGTGCTCTTTAGTCCACAAGACAAAAAGGGCATTTCTTGTTTTATGGTAAATACTTTTTACAAAAGAAAAATGACACCGTTGGTGTCATTTTTCTTTTATGTTTTTACTCTTTTGGTTATTTTATTTATCCTTCTTCTCACTCACAATTTCATCTCGAGTAAGCGGACTTGGAATTTTACGAGGCTTCTTTGCTTCTACAATTATCTCTCCTTTTTTATCAAGACCAACTGAAGCAATACCACCTTTCACAAACTTCTTTGAAAGAAGAAGTGAAGCAATTTGATTTAAAACATGTGTCTGAAGATATCGCTTTACTGGACGAGCTCCATAGTGAGGATCATATGACTTCTCACCAATATGACGAATAGCTTCATCACTTACTTCAAGCATAATTTCTTTTTCCATAAGACGCTTAGCAATCAGATCTACTTGAAGTTTTACAATCTGTGTTACTTCATCTTTTGAAAGCACATCAAAGATAATTGTTTCATCAAGACGATTCAAAAATTCTGGTTTGAAGAATTCTTTTACCGCATCCATAACACGATCTTTTACCTGCACATACTCCCCTTCCTTAGAAACATTCACAAAACCTATCTGCTCCATCTTCTGAATATACTGACTTCCAATATTAGAAGTCATGATGATGATAGTGTTTTTGAAGTTTACAATGCGCCCCTTACTGTCAGTGAGTCTACCTTCATCAAGCACCTGAAGGAGGAGGTTGAACACTTCTGGGTGAGCCTTTTCTACTTCGTCAAAGAGAATTACTGAGTATGGACGATGTCGCACCGCTTCAGTAAGTTGACCTGATTCATCGTATCCGACATATCCTGGAGGTGAACCAATAAGCTTAGACGTTGAATGTTTTTCCATGTACTCACTCATGTCTACTTTAATGAGCGCCTTCTCGTCATTAAACATAAACTCTGCAAGTGCTTTTGTAAGTTCTGTCTTTCCGACACCTGTCGGACCAAGGAACATAAATGACCCAATTGGTCGCCCTGGATCATTTACCCCAGCTCGAGACCGTCTCACCGCACCACTAATCTTTGTAATTGCATCGCGCTGACTAATCACTCGTTTAGAAAGCTCTTCCTCCATACGAGAAAGCTTCTGCTCTTCTTCTTCAAGCATGCGAACAACAGGGATACCTGTCCATCGCGCAACAACAGATGCCACCTCTTCTTCTGTTACTTCTTCCTTTAAGATACGGCGATTCTTCTGTAGCTTCTTAAGCTTCTCAATACGCTCATTAAGTTCGCGTGTAAGTTCTGGAATTTGTCCATAACGAATTTCCGCAACACGAGTTAAATCAGCACGCAGCTCTGCGTTTTCTGCTTCAGTACGTAGCGACTCAAGTGACTTCTTAATTTCTCCAATCTCAGAAAGAGTTTTCTTTTCATTCTTCCACTTAAGTTCAAGCTCACGAGTTTTTTCTTTAACATTCGCAATCTCTTCATCAATTACCGCAATACGTTTCTTTGTGGTAGAAATATCATCTTTATCGTCTTCGGTAACAAGCTCTTTAGTAAGGGCCTCTTTTTCAATTTCAAGACGCATGATTTTACGATGCGCATCTTCAAGTACCGGCGGCTTATTTTCAAGCGCAATACGAAGCGATGACGCTGCTTCATCGATAAGGTCAATTGCCTTATCCGGAAGGAATCGGGAAGTAATATAGCGAGTAGAGAGTTGTACCGCAGACACAAGAGCATCATCGGTAATACGCACCCCGTGGAACAGTTCATATTTTTCTTTAAGTCCACGCAAAATTGCAAGCGCGTCAGCCTCAGATGGCTCTTCTACAAAAACCGGTTGGAAACGTCGAGCGAGTGCTGGATCTTTTTCTATATGCTTCTGATACTCTTTAAGTGTTGTTGCACCAATTGCACGAAGCTCTCCACGAGAAAGCGCGGGCTTAAGGAGGTTTGCGGCGTCCGCTGACCCTTCTGTTGCTCCGGCTCCAACAATAGTATGAATCTCATCAATAAAAAGAATAATACCTCCTTCTGAGCGTTCAATTTCTTTCATGATGGCTTTAAGACGCTCCTCAAACTCTCCTCTAAACTTTGTTCCTGCAATAAGCATTCCAAGATCAAGTGAAACAAGTTCTTTTCCTTTTAAACTCTCAGGAACATCTCCTTTTGCCATACGAATAGCAAGACCTTCTACTACCGCAGTCTTTCCTGTTCCAGCTTCTCCAATCAAAATTGGATTGTTCTTTGTTCGACGTGAAAGAATTTGCATAAGACGCATAATCTCTGTGTCGCGCCCAATAACTGGATCAAGCTTATCTGCACGAGCAAGATCAGTGAAGTTACGGGTGTACTTTTGAAGTGCTTTATTTTTCTTTGGACCTTGTGCTTCGCTAATATTCTGTACACGAAGCTCTTCAAGTGTGTGGTACGCCGCGTCTTTATCGATACGAAAACGCGCAAGGATTTCACGCACCTGACCAGTAGATTCAAGAAGCGCCAAAAAGAGATGTTCCGTAGAAACAAACTCATCGTTAAATGACTGTGCAACTTTAAGTGACACTTCAAGTGTCGTTGCAAGTTCAGGAGTAAGATACATCTGATACGACGGACTCATGGTCTGAGACGCGCCCGGCACTTCAATTGCATCAATAATACTGTCAGTAAGATGAATGATGTCGATTTCGAGTTTTTCTAAAATAGCATGAACAAGAGACTCCTCTTGTGTAAGGAGTGCTCCCATGAGATGAACTGGACTTACTTGATTTTGCCCTCGTTCAATCGCAAGTTCATGCGCACGACGAATCACCTCTTTTGCTTTTGTGGTGAAATTGTTAAATGATGGGGGCATATAAATATGTTCAATAGTTAATGGTTAATAGTTACAAAATACAAACAAAAACCATACAACCTACAATTCAAATACATATACAGTGTAACAGAATACAGGGTTTCAGTCGTGGTGGATAAGCAGGTGTACAATCGTAGCTGGATATACTTACCTTCGCAAAAAATACCCCCTTCGTCAACTTGACAAAGTGTACTAAATATGCTATATTATATACAGTAGTTATTTCTTTTTTCTTCCGCGAAAGGAGTGTCTCCATGCGCAAGGTTCTGTCTGTGATTGCTGGCAGTGCCGGCATCACCTTCGTCTTTTTCGGGTTCACGGTGTTCTACCTGAACATCACGCATCCAACCCTCAAGGTCGAAGAGATCGTCATGTACGTACTCCAAACGGTGAAGGATCACCCATTGGTACACAGCCTCGTCACCCTCTGAGGTGACAACGCGCAAACCCCTTTTCGAAGGGGTTTTGTTTTTATAGTAAAAATAAATTAAGAGCGGCGCCGTAGGCGCCGCTCTTATGCTTAACTATTCCCTAATACTTTCTGTTAGTAGCTTTTTTAATTCCAAAACTTTATGTGTAACCTCTTCTGAAGAAAAAAAGGCTGTATTTTCTCCTTGAAGAAAGTTATCGTAGAAGACAATCTTAGCGATAGGATTATTTTCTTTCAAACCAATAACAAATGTTATCTGAACAGGATTCATCTTTAGATACTCATCGCCATGAACAGGCAAAGACGCAATACTTTCTTTAATCAAATCAACATTATCTTGAACAGTATATTCTTTACAAGATTCATCTCTATCTTTTATAACTACTCGCAATGTACCGACTTCTTTAAAATCAAAAGAATACGGAACTGAATCAAGCCAAGAAAAATCTTTATAAGACATATAAAGGTATATCTTTTACACTCTTTCTTCTACGGTATGCCAGTCAACATGACTCATTACAGTAGCAATGTAGTCTGCACGCTTAAGTCCGTAGTCCACCATAAACGCATGTTCAAATACATCCACCACAAGAAGTGGCGTCGTGCCAGCTAGATATCCTTCGTCATGCTCCCCTACCCACATATTAAAGAGTTTACCGTCATTCTTGTCATACCCAAGCACCACCCAACCAATACCGCGCATGGTCGCCATTCCTTTAAATTCTTTTTCCCAATTTTCATATGAGCCCCATGTGCTTTCAATTTTTTGACGAAGTGCGCGATTACTAAGCGCCACTCCATGCTTTGCTAAATTACTAAAATAAAGCTCATGAAGACGCATACCATTCCACTCCCAACCAAATCTTCGATGAAGTTCAGCATACTCTGGAGTGCCAACCTCCTTTTCCTTCATAAGATCAATAAGCTTATTAGTGTTGGTGACGTATCCTGCGTACAACGTAAAATGATTACTAAGGAGAGTGTCACTTAACCCTTCGATACCAAGTAAATGCGAAAAATCTTTTTGAGAATACATGTAGTTAATAGTAGCTAGTTAATGGTTAATAGTTAGTTATTCTTTCGTCGTATTAATTAACTTTGTGAGCATCTTTGTAATAGATTCTAGTTCATTAAGTAATTCTGTAGATCTATCGCTAGTGACAAAACTAAGATTTTTAGCTATCGTAAGTTGTGTTTCAATTTCAGCAAGAGACCCTTGCGCTATTCTTAAAAAATGTGTGAACTCTTTTTTAGAACCACGCTTACTTCCCTCTGCAATATTTGAAGACACAGAAACACTTGCTCTTCTTAGTTGATTTGTTAATCCATACATTTCAGAACTCGGAAAACGAGAAGTAACCTCATAGATTGACGTAGCAAAATCAATTGCACGTTGCCAAACAACAAGATCTCTGAACGTCTTCATTAAGATTCAGTATATCGCGTCTCAGTATTGTATCAACTATTAACTAGCTACCATTAACCATTAACCTTTGTGTACTTAGCGGAAATATCCTTAAGCGCTTCAACAAACTTTTTCATATCCTCTTCTGTGGTAGACCTTCCCATAGTGATACGAATATTTTCCCGTGCCTCAATTTCTGTTGCACCGAGTGCTGTAAGCACATAACTTCCGTCTGTTTCCATGGAAGCGCAAGCTGACTTATGTGAGACAGCAAAGCCTTTTGCATCAAGTCTAAGAATCATCTCCTCGCTACTTATTCCCGGGATACGGCAATTAATATTATTTGGAGACCTTCGCTCAAAACGAATTTTCTTTTCATGAGAAATATCTTTATTATCTGCAGTGCGTACCCAGTACTCATCAAATGCTCCATAAAAAACAGCTTCCGGAATTGCTTTTTGTATAGCTTCTACCGTTACGTCTCTTAAGGTGCGTAAACGTTTTGCTTCTTTGTCACGCATCACTACTGCTTCATTAAGCGCAACAGAAAACGCGTAGTATGCTGGAACATTTTCAGTTCCGCTTCGAAGAGTTCTTTCTTGACCGCCACCTTCTACTATATGCTCTACAATAATTCCCTCTCGTTTGTATAAAAGTGCTGAACCTTTTCCTCCATACACCTTTCCTCCATTTACAGTCATCAAGTGGGCACGAAGTCGCACTACGTCGAGATTATAGTAATTAGCCGCCTGACAAGCGTCAGTATGAAAGTATGGGTACTCTGTATGAGATCTTTCTTTATCTTTTTTCCATGACTCAAGCACACGACCAACTTCTTTAACCGGCTGTACAGTGCCAATTTCATTGTTTACGTACATCACGCTTACCAAAATAGTTTCTTCTGTAAGAGCCTCCTCCATATCACGCACCTTAATGATGCCATTATCATACACAGGAAGATATGTTACTGTAATGTTTCCCCTTCTCTCTAAATCTCGCACAGGCTCAAGTATCGAAGGATGCTCAATGACACTCACAATCATGTGAGGAATCTTCCCTTTATTTCTTTTTATATACCCTTCATACACCCCATAAATAGCGGTATTACAACTTTCTGTCCCAGACGACATAAAGTATATTTCGTATGAGTGTGCATTTAAGGCTGTTGCACATGTGCTACGCGCTTTATCTAAAAGAACCCCAGCTAAGCGACCTTCTGTGTGAATACCGGACGGATTACCGTAGGTAGAGAGCGCGTTAAGGAGCGCAACCTTCGGTCGCACTCCTATCTCTGTTGCTCCTGCATGGTCAAGATACACACGACCATTTCTATGATCATTTTTTTTGAAACGAAGAAAAGAAAACATAATTATAAGTAAGTATACTCTATCATAAAAAAGATAGATTTTGACGAAATTTTTTTTAAGAGTACTATTATCACCAGTTCTTTAATCTACGAGGAGATACTCATGGAAATCTCTCTTAAGAGGCAGAAGGCTGCACCTCCGAAAGGAACACATCTGGTTCACCTTCCGGTGAGAACGATCACTGTTCTCAGGCAAATGCGTACAAAGTTCAGAGAGGAGAGTTTGGACGAACTTGCGGAAAGCATCAAAAGCAAAGGACAGATGAACCCTGGTGTTGTAGTTGCTCTCTCCAAAGAGGAAGCTCTACAGTACCTCGAATGCATCAACGAAACCTGGGGAACGAAGCATCTCCTAAGAAGCTTCACCCCAGTAAGGATCACAGAAAAAGGAGAAGCTTACTACCTTTTCCTTGTGGCAGGCGAACGCAGGCTTCGTGCTTGTAAGAGAGTAAGACTCGATAGCTATCTCTCATACCTGCGCTTTGATCTTTCGTTTATTCAAGCGATTGAATTTCAAGCACAAGAAAACCTTCATGAGCAACTTGCTCCAGAAGAGTCAGCGGCAAGCTTTGCTCTCATCTGGAGATCAACAAAGAAAATAGACCCTTCAATGAGTCTCGCTTCCTTTGCTCGAAAGATGGGGAAGACTCCAGAAGCGATTCGTAGAGCAGTGCGCTTTATGTCGCTTCCAACTGAAGTGCAAGAGCTTGTGATGCCAAGTAAGGAATTTAAGAGAGGAGTCCCCTACACAACCCTTACCGAACTTGCTCGCCTTCAGGAAGCGCAAGAAGAGTATGGTGCGCCACTTTCAACACTTGAGCTTATCAAGTGGGCGTACGTACTCATCGCACAGCACAAGTCTCCAAAAGAGGTAGCGAAGGTTATATCTGAGCGCATCAGGTCGCTTGCAGCGGCACGATCAGGTGCTCAACCTCTCTTTAGTCTTGAAATACAAGAGGTGGTCGAAGGGATGAAGAGAAAAACAGGAAACACCGTTGAACAAACAGTGCTTGCTGGTGCAGATCATGTACGAAGAGTTGTTCGCTTCCACAGGCACGAGGCTATAGGCAAAGTAACAAGCGGAAGTGCAGCAAGAGCGGTGCAGGAAGCTCAAGCGGTTGTAGAAGAGCTTGCACCTCAGATCATTCTTGGCACTCAACAAAAAAATACCAAATAAAACACAGTTACAGCATGTGGGCACATAAGCCCACACACCTCGCTTCATAAGCGAGGTTTCTTTTTGCAAAAAAAAAGAAACCTGCACGGACTATTCGTGCAGGTTTTTCTTAACGACCAACACGTTGTTTGTCTTCATCTCTTTCATACTTGATTCCGTTTTTCCCCAAAAACATAATCGGTCCCCATGTTCCTTTTCTGAAATACGAAGAAGTTTCGGCTGTTCCTTTGCAATCTTCAAAGACTGGACAGAGATGATTAACACCTTTCCCTTTTCTCTTGTCACAGTTCGTGCAAAGTGTGCGACCAAGAAGCCAGAAGGCATGTGAGAGCGCGACCTTGCAGTACCCTTTCTCGTTCGCATACGAGCAGATCAGTGGTCGAATCTCTCTCTCACACTGTTCATTAGTGACAACACTTCCTTCATGTAAGGTGAGTGCACCCATTTGAAAGAAAAGCCGCTGTACATGAACATCTACAGGGAAAGCATCGCGTGGCATCGCTATCACCCCAATTTCCGCAAGGAAAAGGAGGTACAACGATGCAATTTTTGAACCATACCCAGGGAACGGGTCGGTTAATTTTCCGTCACGCCTATACCCCTTTTTGAATGAAATAAATCCTTCAACCGTAAGTCCGCTTTCCCGAAAAGGAAGCACTGGATCTCCTTCAAAATCTTCAAACAGAGTTGTTGCGGAACGTATCCAATACCCTGCCGACTGACGAGGACATCCCACCCTGTAACGTGCAAGCATCTCACCAAAATCATGAGGATCCATTCGCGTCACACGATGAGAATAGAGCTCTGGATGCTCAAAGTGCAAACGTTCATGTGCAGCGTACACCCAGTTGCTTACCTGCCTCCTGTCACAAAGTGTTGCAAAGAAAAGCCACCTGGTGTGATCAAGGGAACCAGCTGTAAGAGCTTTTACGGAAACCTTTCTTCCAGATGATTTCTTGGCACGGAGCATCGCCTGCTCAAACTGCCCACCGAAGAGATCGTCTTGGGTGGGAATAGGTGCAAGCGGAGCGTGCACATTCTGCGGTGCATGAGCTTGATGATGATGAGCATAAAACCCTCTCTCACCAACATACGCATGATAGAGCACATCAATGAGTTGATGAGCTTTAGCAGTATCAAGCGAGAAAAAACTATTTTCAAGCATGTTAGCCTCCATATATAAAGAACTGACTGGAATACTACTCTTAAAAAGAATTTTTTACAATTATATTTCTTGCAACTATGAAAAATGAAAGCCCCCAACATCTTGCGACGTTGGGGGCGGTTGGCACGAGTCTTCAGTAACTGGTCTCAAGAGACCGAGCCGCTTTAGTAGTGCTTATCGACGAGCCTTGTAGCTCATTGGTCTTTCCAGACACAAAGGGCTTTAACAAGGTGCCACGTTGGTATTCCTTTCTTCCCGCGAGGGAGTTCCGGCAGTGCTTCAGGGCTGGTCCTTGAGGGACGCCCTCCAGAGGCGTTGTGAACGTCTGTGGCGCGGCCAGATCTTCGCTAGTACCAGGTCATGAAGGGTTCTCCTTCTTGGCATAGACGAGTGGATGCTCTAAGGTCCACAGGAATTCCGGGCGACGGCACCATCGAGATGATGCCAAGGCGAGCCTGGAAGAGCGTTCGCCTGCGGTCACGCTTAAACTGCAAGCGTAAACGCAGGCGGTTGCGGCGGTTGCCGAGGCTGATCGAACGCGCGTGCGCGCACATCTTTCGCGTGCAGGCGGCGGGCACCGAAGAATCAGATCTTCAGTACGCGATCAACCTTGGCTGGCCGCCGGTTCAGGGGCTGGCGGTGGCCGACGTCGAGTTGTCGGCGCCCAGGCCGGCGCAGGTCGTGGCGGAAGCGATGGCGATCAGGCTGTACAGATTGGCGCTCTTGGCGTTCGGCGGATGCTTCATGCAGATCTCCTAGATCGTGGTTGATGAAAAGAACTTATGGGGCAGCCTCGCAGGCTGCACACCACACAGGCCATCAAAGTGGTCAAACTTCTGACCAAAGCTTCCAGGGTTACTGGTCACTTTTCGACGATGGTAATAACTAGTAAGCATATACATATTTTTTGTCAAGTACTTCCACAGATCAGCACTGCAGCATTATTTTACATACTTTTTTATTCACAGCATGTAACCATTCACATGCTACACTCGGAGATATAAAAGATTTATTTTTCATATCCATAACCGCTCTTTCTTCCATGTCATTTGGCCCAATTCCCCTCTTATCTTTAGTAACTGACCCAATCGCTATTCTTTCTTTTGTTATCGTTATTTTATTTGCATACATCGTGTACTTGGATAGAAAAGTAACACATCTTACCCGTGGGAAAAACGGCGCATCTCTGGAAGACACCATAGAAAAATGTATTGAAAGTGTTAAAAAAATCGAAGAGCGTAACGAACTCATCTCAGCTCATGCTCTTACTCTCCAGGAGAAAATGTCTCACGCTATTAGAAATGTTTCCACCGTTCGTTATAAAGCATTTGACCAAAATGGCTCAAATCAGAGTTTTTCAATAGCTCTTGTTAACGAAGAAGGAAACGGGGCTGTTATTTCTTCTCTTCACGCCCATGAAAGAAATAATACATTTGCAAAACCTGTACAGAACTACACAAGCACCTACGAATTAACTGAAGAAGAAGAGCAAGTACTTAAAGAAGCAAAAGATGCTCACAAAGAGGCCAAAAAATAAAGAGCTAGACACAAAGAGATACTTCCCTGTACAAGCTTTGCTTTTTATTTTACTGTCTTTATTTTATTGACAATCTGTGGTATAATTGCTGGTATCATATGTCAAAAAAGCCTACAACACAAGGAGGTACTACTTCCTCATCACCACGTCAGCCAGTCATCGCAGTACTTGGCCACGTTGATCACGGAAAGTCATCACTCCTTGACTATATTAGAAAATCAAATGTCGTCGACGGAGAAGCTGGTGGTATCACTCAGCGTATTTCAGCGTACGAAGTACTTCATAAACTCGGAGACGGGACTACTCGCCCTATTACTTTCCTCGACACCCCAGGGCACGCTGCATTCCAAAGTATGCGTGAACGTGGTGTAGAAATTGCAGATATTGCTATCTTAATAGTCTCTGCAGAAGATGGAGTAAAAGCCCAGACATTAGAAGCATGGAAAACAATCGACGCTCGTAAACTCCCTTACGTTGTTGCTATCAACAAAATTGATAAACCAGGCGCAGACATTCAGAAGACTAAAAACTCTCTTGTAGAAAACGGTATTTACATTGAAGGGTACGGTGGAGACATTCCATGTGTAGAAATTTCTGCAAAGCAAGGCACAGGAATTGATTTCCTTCTTGAAACACTTCTTCTTCTTGTAGATATGCACGAACTTACTGCAAATCTTCACACGGACGCTACTGGTATTGTGCTTGAAAGTTTTGTTGATCCTAAGCGTGGCATCTCTGCAACGCTTGTCCTTAAAGATGGAACACTTCCGGCAGCAGGCGCTGTTGTGGTAGGTGTAGCACTTTCCCCTATCCGTATCGTGGAAGACTTTGCAGGACGCCCTATTAAAAATGCTCACGCAGGACAGCCTGTAAAAGTAACAGGATTTGATAGTATCCCAGCATCTGGAGCAATCTTTGTTTCTTCATCTGATAAAAAGCTTATGGAGGAACTTCAGAGTGAAACAAAAGCAAATACAGTAAAGCAAGTACTTGATCCACGTATCTACCGTAATGCTCGTGTTGTTATTCCTGTTGTTATTAAATCTGATTCACTTGGGACACTTGATGCAGTAAAAAAAGAGCTTAAGAAGCGTGAGACCGATGATGTAAAAATTAAAATTATCGCAGAAGGTGTTGGAAACATCACAGAAGGTGATATCATGCTTGCTTCATCCGATGAAAAGACAGTGATTATCGGCTTTACAGTAAAGATGGACGGAAAAGCTCGTGATCAAGCAGAGCGCTTTAATCTCAAACCAGAGACATTTGATATTATCTATAAACTTTCTGAATGGTTTGATACTGTTGTTGAGGACCGTCTTCCTTTTGAAGAAAAAGAAACAATCTTAGGGACACTTAAAATTCTCCGCACCTTTAGTTCACAAAAAGATAAACATGTTATCGGTGGACGTGTAGAAACTGGTCGTATTGAGAATGGTGCTCTCGTTCGTATCAGTCGTCGTGGTGTAGAGCTTGGTAAAGGGCGCATCGTAGAACTTCAATCACAAAAAATTAAGACACAGACTGTTATCGAAGGTAATGAATGTGGTCTCATGATTGAAGGTAAAGTTGAAATGGTTGGAGGTGATCTCGTAGAAGCAATTACTGTTGAAAAACTTCGCATCTAAAAAATAGAAAAACTATGGACGCTAATATTCCAAAAACAGAACGCCAACTTAAAGTAGAACAGCAGGTACTTGGTATTGTGCAGGACTTCTTTCAACGTGAAAGCTCTGGCCTTTCTATGATCACCGTTACTCGAACTGATATTTCTCGTGACATGAAGCACGGCACTATTTTTATTAGTGTCTTTCCAGAAAACAAAGAGGAGGCTGCAATCAACTTTGCAAAGCGTATGCGAAGTGAAATGCGTCACTACGTAATGAAGCGTCTTCCGGTAAAAGTGATTCCATTTTTTGAAGTGGAAATTGATTACGGAGAAAAAAATCGCCTTCATGTTGAAAAACTGCTTCGTGAAGATAAAAAGAAAACAACGCTCACTGTAAACCAAGAGCAAGTATGCGAAACTATCAACGAACAGCTTGAAAGTGAACTCGAGGATAACTAGAGAAAAACAAAAAAGAAGAAAGCCGTCCCTACCGGGACGGCTTTTGTTTTTCTTTTACACGTAATCTCTCAAATCTTTTGACATCTCTCCTGACATAACGAAAAGTTCGTGACTGTCGTAGGTGCGACGCTTGATAGGTGTCCAATCAACAGCAACCGAAGAAGTGTGATCGTACAGCTCTTCAGACGGGCGATACACACGAAGCCAGGAAAGTGTTTTTACCTTTTCTCTTTGATTTGGATTATTACGCGTATAGTGATCAACTTGGCAGTTATGAATGCGTACAAGCGGGTCATCCGAAAACTCCATCAGAGAATACTCTTCTGGTGTCATACCAGTAAGTATCACCCGAAGTGCTTTCATCACTTCACCATGACATACAACAAGCACATTTTGCACACCTGCCCGGTACAACGAATCAACGAAGTCACGAATACGCACAACAAAACGATCAAAAGGTTCACCGTTTGGAATATTCCAAAAATACGGCTCCGTATGACGCATCTTCATTACATCCTTATAACGACCTTGTCTTTCTTCTTCTGAAAGACCGTCTAAGTCTCCCCAATTTCGTTCAACAATCCGCGAATCGACACGCCAAGCACATCGCGCAATTTCAAGCCTAGCAGCAGTTTCAAGTGCTCGAGCATAAGCTGAAACATACGCTTGATCAAAAATGATATTCTCGCTGTTAAATAAATCATTCAAAAAAACACCCGTAAGCCCTGCTTGCTCTCGGCCTTTATTCGAAAGTGGCCAATGTGCAGTATGTGTTTGTTTAAGAGTTTCAAGAAAGACAGGATTACCTTGTGAACCTTGTCGATTCACAAGATTACCAAGCGATTCACCGTGAAGTACCACAAAGAGATTAACAGGCATACTCATCGTAGGCACCTTATTTCATAAAGAACAACACTTTCCATCCTACGTAAAAAGGTAAAAATAGACAAATAAAGCTTATAAATAAAGGTAAAATGTATATTTCTTACAAGAAAATACTTGACAAATCTGTAAAATTGTGTATACTTATACATGTGATTGTGAGGAAATAACCTCCGGTACACAAGCTTGTTCATTCTGTTTCTGTTTCCAAAAAGCGCATTGCGCAGAAAGGTCCACATCATGGCCTCCAACAAGAATGCTTCCAACGGCGCCAACAAGAAAGCTGGCAAGAACAGTGGCTCCAACGGCCCCGGCACTTCCAAGCTCATCGCAGTACGACAACGTCAATCCGAAGAATCCAAGGATCGTCGCGAAAGGCGCGGCAGCCGCGGATCGATCTCCGATCAGCTCGACAACCTCGCCATCCCTGTTCCGGTGATTTCTTGGACCGAAATGGTCGAGGCGATCATCGAGGGCACCCTCCGAACGGGTGTCCGCGTGGACTTTGCTGGCGAAAGCCAGTTTGAGTACCTGGCGCCTGATCGGCTGATTTTGGTCAGCTCGACGGCGGTGGTGTTCGCACCTCACGTGCGCACCAACGAGAACATCTTCGTGATGTTCTGGCAGGTCGCGAAGAACAACTTCGTGAGCACCATCCCGGGCAAGGCTGGTCAGAAGCAACAGCTGATGATCAGCTACATCCGGGAACAGCTCAGCGAGGAAGACCTCGGAAACCTCTCGGCATTCGTTTCCAGCGAACGCGAGAAGTTCAAGTTCATCGGTGAAGAGGCCACCGCCTGGAGCCGCGCATCGGCCAACGTTTCGTTGCTCGAGCAACTGAGCGACAAGAATCGTGTCGAGGTTCGCTTCGGCAAAACGATGGAGGACGGTATCGTGCTCGGGTTCATGTTCGATGACACCCGTCACTCGACTATCGTCGTCGGCATCGGCCACATCGGCAACAAGCATCCGCTTGCCGCCAAGACGCTGAACGGCACCTACCTCAAGTGCAGCCGAGGTCAGTTCCCCGAGTTCTTCGACGAAGAGAAGATGAGCCAGGGTGAGATGATCGCTTCCGCCGGTGAACTTCTCAAGTACTTGAACGGCGGCGGACTCGAAGAACTCGAGCGCCAGCAACTGATGAACGCGATGATGGCAGCCTGCAAACGTCTGCATGACGCCCGCAAAGTGCACAGCATCCACGAACATCAGCATGTCGGCTTCCTCGGCCGTGGCGGCAATCGGCCGACTCCGAAAACCGTTGCTACGGCTCCCAGGACCGAAGTGCCGGCTGCGCAAGCACCGGCCGAGCCCAAGGCACCGACCTCCGGCTTGCCGCAATACATCGCCTCGCTCAAGAGCGCAGGCATCGATGGTGCCGAGCTCGCCGAACTGGTGGTGGCCTACAAGGCTTCGGCCAACAAGGCCGCAACCGCCTAAGCTTCACGCAAGATGAAGCACAACCCCTGTCAAACGTTTAATCGTTTCGGGGGTTTTTCTTTTGCCCAAAAACTGTAGCACTGCTCGCAAAAAAGCAAAAAGTACGCTATAATTCGCAAACAGTTTTCAAAATTGTACACAACTATATACGCCCAGGTGGTGAAATTGGTAGACACGTTAGTCTTAGGAACTAATGCTTTCGAGCGTGCTGGTTCAAGTCCAGTCCTGGGCACATTATAAAATAACTCTTAATTGAGCTATTTTTGATATTTTAATTTGGTATATGCTATATGCCTTAGTATGCTACACTAGAATAAATGAAACAAAAGAAAAAAGTTTCAACAGTCTGGTCCTCTGAACTTGCCTATATTATTGGGATTATTGCCACCGATGGAAATCTTTCTATAGACGGAAGACATATAGTGATCACATCAAAGGATGAAGAGCTGCTCCTGAAAATAAAGACATCCCTATTTCTTACTTGTATGATTGGAGAAAGAAATTCTAATACAGGAAAAATGTATTATGTTTTACAAATAGGAGATAAAAACTTTTATACATTTTTATTAGAACTTGGAATTTCTCCAGCTAAATCTAAAACAATACAAAAAGTTAAAATTCCAAAAAAATATTTTTTTCACTTTCTTAGAGGGTGCATTGATGGCGATGGTAATATTGATATTTTTTACCACAGAGAAAGCAACCACCCTCAGCTACGTATAAGATTAGCTTCAGCAAGTAAAGCGTTCTTAGAATGGATACATTCGGAAATAAAAAAAGAGTCGACGATACAAGGTGGCTGGATATACTCACAAAAAGAAAAGAGTTGGCATGTTCTCACTTACGGCAAAAAAGATAGTATAATTTTACTAAAAAAATCTTACGAAAATAGTACAATTTTTTTAGAAAGAAAATATAAACAAGCTAAACTTTTTATTTAAAACAAAACCACCCTTGTGTCGGGTGGTTGTGCATCAACTTTACTCAAGTGGAAATGTTCTTTCTGGATCAAGAAGCCACATCATCCACAAAAGAGGGTCTTGTGGTGGTGTGCCACTCTTCTTTGCGAGCAACGTACTCATGTTAAAAATATGCATTCGCAAAGCCTCATCAGAAAGTGAGTCGACGAAACGCAAGTGGAGCGACTCTAAATAATCTTCTGTGTAACCAAAATCAGAAGGAATAAGTCCGGCTTCCACAAAAGAAGTGAGCAGCCAACAAAACTCTCGACCATCAAATTCAGTAGTTCCAGCTTTTTCTAAGTGAGCAATTTGTGTTCGCACTTCACTTCGTGATGACATTTTCTTCTCCTTGTTTAAGGAAAAATCCACTTTCAAACTATCACAGCACAAAGAAAACAGCAACCGCTTGATGCAAGCGGTTGAAAATTTTTACTCACCCTGAGTAAGTAGATATGTTTCTTTGGTCCACCACCTCAGAAAATCTTCTCGATTAAACCTGCAAACAAAAACTATTCCGTCTCCGTCTGCTTCTCGAGAACTAAACTCCTTTTCACCTAAAGAAGGGAAGGAGAGGCAAAGTTTGCGAGCGATAGCGATCTGATCTCTACGACGAACAGGCTCCCCTTCTCCAAGACCCGGATCCACTTTTACTTCACAGTATGAGAGGACGTACCTCGAAGACGGACACGGGTACTTAGCTTTCGGAGGGATCTTCTTTACAGTCTCTTCATTGATTTCAAAAGCGTTTAAGACACCCGAAAGAAAGAGAACGGCGAGTAAAAAGAGCTTTTTCATGGCAACCCCTTTTAAGTGAAGCTTCTACAGTAAGTGTAGACCTTACCGTAAAACAAACAATCTATTTATGTGTACAGTTGCACAAGCGCACCTTATGCCGTAGCATACATGTAATATGTTTACCGTTCTCCACTCAGATAAAAATCTTATTATTATAAATAAGCCTTCCGGTATCGTTGTGCATCCTTTTGATCATTCAGATGAAATAACACTTATCGATGAAATAGAAAAAAACTTCCCAGAGTGTTTTTCATTTGAAAATAAAAAAACACTTCAAGACGGAAGAGTGGTTAACCTAGGTGGCCTTGTTCATAAACTTGACCGAGATACTTCAGGGGTACTTGTTGTCACAAAAAATAAAACCACCTACGATGAACTTGCTTCACTTTTTACGTCACACAAAATAAAAAAAACATATGTAGCTCTTGTGGAAGGTGTTATTCAAGAAGAAAAAATAATAATCGATGCTCCACTTGGAAGAAACAAAAAAGAGTATAAAAATGTTGCATGCCCGAAGAATCCTCGCGGAGAACTTCTCCCTGCTCTTACTGAACTTGTGGTAACACAAAGATATAAAGATATAACTCTTGTTACTCTTTCGCCACACACAGGACGCACCCATCAGCTTCGAGCTCATATGGCTCATATTAACCACCCAATAGTAGGTGACGTTGCATATGGTGCAACAAAAAAAGATGGGAGAATTATGTTACATGCTTCCCAAATTTCTTTTTCACTAAATGGAAAAAGTTACTCTTTTGAAGCGAGGGCACCTGAAGCATTCTACGGTAGTTAACTATGTGTATCTCTCATGTCGAGATAGTTAATATTCCAATCGCGTAGCTTTTTTGAACTCTTAATACATTTTTCAAAATCATTAAATGAGGCTGTGCTGAAAAGTTTAAACTCTTGGCGCGCACTATTATGAGTTATAACTAGTTCATACAATTCATTGTTTATATGTTTAAGTTTTACCGAAGAAGATTTTGCTCCGACACGAGCCTCTATTTTCCCTGGAGCAAGTTTAACTGGACCAAGCTCTCGTGCCTTTTTTAAAACATCTATAATAAGGTATGCTGGCTCAATAATTGTTGTATGAGTTCCTCGTAATTGAAAGTGAGGTTGTAGCATGAAATAGAAAAGGAAAGTGAACTACATACTACAATAATAGTATTTATTTTTTATCTGTCTTCTTAATTGTCATCCACGCCAACAATGTAGCAAAAATACCACCAAGAGTATCCATCAGCATATCTTTCTGAGCATCCCAAATATCTCCTTGTGATCCAAGAAATGCCAATCCAGCATCTCCCCCTTCTTTAACAGCATACCCCCACTCAATAAGCTCATATACCATCGCAACTGTAGCAATACAAAATACTGAAAATAAAAACGCCATCATTTTTGAAGAAACTTTTTTTGTTTTTATAACATATTCAAAAATTGGATATGCATAAAATCCTACGGTAAAATGGCCAACTCTATCAAACATATTTCTTTCGAAACCAAACATAGTATTAAACCACTCAAAAGGTGCTCGTTCGAAGGTGTAGTACGCTCCATATGTATGCCAAAACAAAAGAATACTCATAAGTGCGTAAGCTGTATTTGAAAAGCGGATACCTTTTATATATAGAACAACTAGCACAGCAAGAATACTCAAGATAGGTATCATTTCTGCGTACCACACATCTCGAGAGTAAGGGTTGACGCTAAAAAAGATACACCAAATCGCATATATAGCTAGTAAATAATGTGGAAAATATGTTTTTAAGAAATTCATATAAAAAGTCTATCATAACCAAAGTAAAGTAGTTTATTTACTACAAATGCTTGTCTAGAGCGGGACTCGTTCACAAAACTACCCCGCTTTGCTCGAAGTAGTTTCACGAACCCTATTCGAGTCCCAGCGCAAGTAAAGCAGTTTACTTGCGCTAAATGCTCGCAAAATAATAAATACCCATTCTGATTACAGAAAAGGTATTTATTATTTTGGTGCCCAGGGCGGGACTCGAACCCGCACGCGCGTTGGCGCCAGACATTTTAAGTGTCTTATGTCTACCATTCCATCACCCAGGCTTCAAAAACGTCCTGGGCGGGATTCGGTCACAAAATCAGCTCCTTTGTCGCAGATGATTTTCCGACCCGTATTCGAATCCCGACGTATATGAAGTAGTTCATATACTCCCGCAATATTGCTTTGCAATATCTGGAGACGCAGGTGGGATTCGAACCCACGAATGGCGGTTTTGCAAACCGCAGCGTTAGGCCACTTCGCCACTGCGTCATTCGTTTTAATTCTCAAAATCTTTAGAATTAAAAGTTTTTCTATTCTAGCATAAAAATGATAAAGAGACTAGAAATATTTTAGTAAGTATGGTATAATACTATCTGTCAAATTTATATATGCCCCTATAGCTCAGCTGGTAGAGCATCGGACTCTTAATCCGCAGGTCGTAGGTTCGAGCCCTACTGGGGGCACAAAATAAAATAAAAACTAAGTTCTGAAAGCTTAGTTTTAATTTTAGAAACTGAACTGCTTCAGTTTCGTGCTTTTATGCCAACTACAGCAATGTTTTAGAAAAGTGTATATTTCTAACTTTTCTAAAATGTGCAAGGCGAGGTCGCGAGTACTTATGAGCAACTCGCATACGCTATGATTAGCGCAATTAGTAACTTGTGATCACAAAATAATCCACTCCAGTTTCGTGCACATCACCGCACATCTATCTCTCTCGAATCTTTTTTGAAAAGTCTTGATGGTCGACATATGTAGCTGCCTTGTCATTTATTTTGTAAGTTTCACGAATTTTTTCATATGGAAGATCCGTATCTATAAGATATAAATCATATGCGAGCTTGTCCGAATATCCAGGCATAAGCACTTTATAGCTAATTGGTATATTAATATCTGATATCTCTTGCACATGACGAACAATGTTAGTGGTGCAAGTATTAAAGAGAGTATTATAAAACTCAGGTTCTTCATATAATGTATTTACTCTTTGCATCATACTAAGAAAAAGTTTTTTTGCGTGAAGACCGTCAATGCGCGTTGGATATATATATACATCGTCTTTTCTATAATTACTGCGAAGCTTCACCACACCCCTTTCATCTGCAACAACATACATAAGAGTATACTGATGCATAAGACCTTTCCACGGAGAAAATGACTGCCCGACTTTCTTTCGTATCTCTACTGACACGCTCACATAAGAGCCATCAACAAAGCCAAAGGAAAGAAACGTATGTGCGGCTCCGCTAAAGTCTCCAAATGGCTCTACTATGTAGTCAACGCTTGTAATTGCGTCAACATTAAATGTTTTTGTGTAATATGCAGGAGTATAATCAGCCGTACTTCTGTATGTAAAGTTTCTGATATTTTCTACAGTCACCAAATTATCTACGATTATCGCTTTTGGGAGAATTTTTTGGTCCAAAGTCCAGTTCTCATTATTACTTGGAGAAATAGAAAAGTATACGACTGTGATAATAAAAAGAAAGGAAACAAAGAGATATTTTTTCTTATGATTTTTACTATTCTTATATAGTATATGTAGTGTCATATGTAAAAAGTATATATCAAGAAAAGAAATAAGCATTTTTATAATAAAACACTATAATTAACATGTCCATGTTGCTTTTTATTTCTTTACGTGTCAGTATTTTTCTCAATTGTTCTTACACATTTGAAAGGACTTCATTATGTCAGTCTTTGCGATTGGTCGCTTGACCTCATTTTTACTGACGACACCCCTCCTGTTCATCTACCTAAAAACGTATAAACACTGGTTTGCTATCCATACGACATGGGAAAACTATCTCATGACTGGCGCCGTTATAAGCACACTCATGATGTTCTTGTGGAAAGTCGGATCTCATGAAGAAGCACACCTTGCTTTTTTTGAGACAAAAACTGGAAGAACCTACGGATCAGGTCTCTATCTTCTTCCAAATATTTTACCGTTTCTTCGGGAGTATGAACTCAACCTTGGTTGGTCACTTGAGATTCCTGAACGTTCACGTGAAGGAAGACGCGAACGTCAAGAAAATCGTTTCCACTATGATGACAGAGAGGTACGTAGAGAGGTACGCCTTAACACTGGATCCTTCCTTGCAATGAATGCAGACAAGTTGCTTGGAGGAATATTCAGATGGCTATTTACTTTCAGAGATGAGAATGGTTACTTTGAGTACTTCCGTGTTGAAAGAATGTTGATGTGTATTCTCATTGTTGCAGGACTTTTCGGGCGAGCTGTCGCACCCAAAGAGCCGTGGCTTACAGCCGAAAACGTGAGCAGTGCAGTAGTGGGTGCAGTCACGTCTGTCACTGAGCCTATTACTGAAGCTCTCGGCATTCAACCGTCAAGACGTGACGGTGCAACACTTTGGGTATATCTCGACAAAAAACAAAATGAGGCAAAAATATGGCTTCCTTTCCCTGAAGATTTCAGAGTGGGAGAAGGCAGGACCTTTTACTTCAATGAAATAGATGGGGTCAGATACCTAAAATATGCAAAAATCCATCAGTCGGTCCCGGCAGTTGCACCACAACAAGGTGATTGTTATCTTTTACCAAGAGGTCAACCTATCTTCTTTTTTCCGACAACACCCCCTGTGCACGTATCTGATGTCCACCCGCTCGTCACCTACAAAATTCGTGAAGATGCAGTGGCCTGGTACTACACACCAAACAAGCTTCTAGCAAAAGCTCTTCTTTCCAGAGAAATATATGAAAGGAAAGTACTCCGAAAGACAGCTTCCTGGGAAAACCTGTATGACAACTGGGGGTCTGTTGATAGAAGTCAGACAATCTACGCCGAAGGAGGAAGAAACGAGGATATCTTTGAAAAAACCTCTCCCGGCGGACTCATTTGCTTTTGAAACCCTTAATGCTTCACATCTAAAAACTGTGAAGCATTTTCTTTTTGAAAAAATAAAAAAGGTATACTTATATACGTGGAACCTTACACTCTCTATAAGCAAAAAGATTTTGCATCACACCCGCTTTTACAGCGCCTTCTTACTCTTCATGATATTCCTAAAGAAATCTATATTGAAGGAGAACTTCCTTCATTTTCTTGTGATGAATTTGGTTTTGCAACACCTCGTATCCTGACGGTAGTTGGGTCCCGCAAAGGAACAGAGTATGGTAAACGAGTCATTGAACATCTCATAAGTTCTCTTAAAGGAGAAGACGTTGTCATTCTTTCTGGTTTTGCTTATGGTACAGACACCCTCGCACATAAAGCTGCGCTTAAACACGGCATAAAAACATTTGTCGTTCCAGGGAGCGGACTTGATATAAAAGTTCTTTACCCTCGCACCAACTACAACTTACGAGAAGACATTCTTAAACGAAACGGGGTTTTCTTAAGTGAATACACACCTCTCACTTCCCCTCTACCTTGGACATTCCCAAAGAGAAATCGCATTATGGCAGCACTCTCTGATGCTGTCCTTGTTATAGAAGCAGGAGAAAAATCAGGAACACTTGTAACAGCACGTCAGGCTCTTGAACTTGGTAAAAATATTGGTGCGGTGCCTGGTGATATTTTTTCTGAAACCACGTACGGCACTCATGATCTTATTAAAAATGGAGCTTCCCCCATCACCACAAAAGAAGATCTTTTTGATCTTCTGCGGCTTCCATATAAAGGAGAAGTGAAGGTAATACGAACCCTCACAGTACATGAGGAAACTATATACACCTTATTAAGAGAGCCTCAACAAAAAGAACAACTCTTCACTCTTTCAAAACTTTCTTTTGGAGACTTTATGGTTGCGTTTTCTTCACTTGAAATTGATGGGTATATTTTTGATTCACTTGGCGAAGTGAGACGTTTAGTGTAAAGTAGGTAGAACATATTTATGAAACTCCTCATTGTAGAAAGCCCTTCAAAAGCAAAAACAATAGCAAAATATCTAAACGGCGAGTACGAAGTACGCGCCTCTGTTGGTCATATTAGAGACCTTCCGAAAAGTAATAAAAAGGCTGTAGATATTGAAGGCGGCTTTATTCCTCATTACGAAATGAGTCCTGGTAAAGAAAAGGTAGTAAGTGACATTAAAGCACTCGCAAAGAAAGCTAATGAAGTGATTCTTGCAACGGACCCCGACCGTGAAGGAGAAGCTATTGCATGGCACGTAAAAGAAGCCTGCAAGCTTGATCATGCCAAGCGTGTTACCTTTCACGAAATTACAGAAAGCGCTATCAAAGAAGCCCTCAAACACCCACGTGATATCGATATGAAAATGAAAGAGGCTCAAGAGGCTCGTCGAGTACTCGACCGTCTTGTGGGGTACGACCTTTCAGGAGTAATTTGGAAAAAGGTTCGTTATGGTCTTTCTGCTGGACGTGTACAGTCCCCTGCACTTCGCATTATTATGGAACGTGAAAGAGAAATTCGAGCATTTATTCCTGTTACCTACTTTGTTATTGCGGGAGAATTTAAAACAGAAGGAAAACTCAGTGAATCAAAAACATACTCACTCATCCTTGAATGTGTTGAACAACCAAAAGTAAAAGATGAAGCAGATAGAATTGTTCGTGAAGGTATTAAAGGTTCTTGGAATGTTATCAACATTGAAAGCACAGAAGCGAGCCGTTCCCCAAAAGCACCATTTACTACTTCTACTCTTCAGCAAGCAGCATCTTCGCGGCTCGGTTTTGCACCGTCTCGCACCATGGGTATTGCTCAAAAGCTCTACGAAAAAGGTCTTATCACCTATATGCGTACTGATAGCACCACTCTTTCAGGTCAGGCAATTGGAGAAATTACAGAGGTAATCAAAAAAGAGTTTGGTGAAGCGATGGTGTCTGTTCGCCAGTACAAAACAAAATCAAAAAATGCTCAAGAGGCTCACGAAGCAATTCGTCCGACCCATGCTACATCTCGTTATGGAGGAACAACAGATGATGAGAAGAAACTCTACTCACTTATCTGGAAAAGAACGGTCGCAAGCCAAATGCGGGATGCAAAAATTAAGCGCACAAAAGTAACTGCAAATATTATAGGATCATCTATTCCAGATTTTTCTGTGAATGGGTCTATTCTTATTTCTCCTGGATGGCTTCTAGTAGATGAAGATGCTCGTGGAGATGACGTAATTCTACCTAACTTAAAAGAAGGTGACGCACTTTCTCTTGTTGCATTGAACGCTATACAAAAAGAAACAGAACCACCTCATCGCTACACAGAAGCTGGACTCATTAAAGAGCTTGAAAAACGAGGCATTGGAAGACCTTCAACCTATGCCTCAATTCTTTCCACCATTGAAGCTCGTGGCTATGTAGAAAAAATAAATAAAGCACTTCACCCAACCGATACTGGCGAAGTAGTAATATCTTTCCTTGAAGATCACTTTGGTCAATACATTAGTGACACCTTTACTGCAGACATGGAAGATAAGCTTGACCTCATCTCAGAAGGTGAAGCAACGTATCTTAAAACACTTAGTGATTTTTACGGTCCATTTATTAAAGATGTAAAAGCAAAGGACGATCTTGAAAAAGCAACAAGTATGGGCGATGCTCCGAGCGATCTTCTCTGTCCACTTTGTAAGGCATCTATGGTGGTAAAGCTTGCAAAGAACGGTAAATTCTATTCATGTTCTCGCTATCCAGAGTGTGTTGGTGCACGTAAAATTGACGGAAGTGTTATGGAAGGACCAAAGAAGCTGAATAAAAAATGTCCAAAGTGTGAAAAAGGTGAACTCATGGAACGTGAAGGAAAGTACGGTAAATTTATTGCATGTGATAACTATCCTAAGTGTAAATACATTGAACAGGATGAAGAGCTTCGTAAAGCAAACTCTACTGGAGTTCATTGTAACAAGTGTAAAGATGGATACATGGAGGAACGTAAGGGGCGCTTTGGTATTTTCTATTCATGTTCAAACTACCCAGATTGTAAACATATTGTTAAAACACGTCCAACAGGAAATCGTTGTCTGTATGTAAAAGCTGACGGTACAAAATGTGATGAACTTATGGTAGAGGGAACAAAAACCATCCCAGAACGTTGTTCGGATAAACTATGTCCCAACCACAACCCTCACAAACTTAATCAAGATAAAAAATAATTAATACTAATTTACTAAGAATTCATTTCTTGACGACTTCATATAAAAACATTAGAGTATATTTCTTGTTCTTTAAAAAAGGAGACCAGAGTGAACAGCTCTCACAAAGAAACCTTCTTTACAAAAAACGTTCTGAAAGTAATGACCTCAATAGTTGCGGGACTTTTCTTTTTTATTTTTATTCAGCTTGTTGCTGGAATACTTGCATTTCAATTGCTTGGAAAACCACAAAATAGTGATGAGTTTAATACTTTCTATGTTATGTACATAGATCTAAGTTTTTACCTCTTCATTATTGCAAGTCTACTTTTGATTGCGTGTAAGAAACCATCAAAAAATAATAATGTACACAGAATCGAAACTATTATGCAAACCATCATTGCACTCTCACCATTTATTATAGGTTCTGTCATTATACTTATTTCCAACACAGAAGACTGGTATATGCTTGGAAGTATTACTTCCTCCATTTTTCTCTTCATGGTTTTACAAAAATAAACCACCCCCCCTTCTCCCTCTTTATATTTTTAAAGGGGGATGTTTGTTTTACCACTTGAAAGAAACATAAGCTCGCTGTATAGTAAAGCGTATGACTGTTATTACAGACACCAATCCAGCAAGAATTTTCGCTCTCCTTCCTGACATCACAGACCAAGATAAAGAGCTCATTAAGCGTGCATGTCTCTTTGCAGAAAAAGCTCATGAAGGTCAGCTTCGTAAATCAGGAGAACCGTACTACAACCATGTTTTTTCAACAGGTGTAAACTTAGCGAAATTAAAAATGGATGCAGACACAATCGCAGCAGGGATTATGCACGATGTGCTCGAAGACACCCCTGTTACAGAAAAAGAAATGACAGAAGCATTTGGTGAACACATTACCAAACTTGTAGAAGGTGTTACTAAGCTTGGAAAGCTTCGCTATTCAGGAGCAGAGCGTCACGTAGAATCACTTCGTAAATTTTTTATCGCGATGGCGGATGATATTCGTGTTGTAGTGATTAAATTGTGTGACCGTCTTCATAATATTGAGACACTTGAACATGTTTCTCCCGAAAAACAAAAACGTATCGCTCTTGAAACACTTGAGATTCATGCTCGTCTCGCTGACCGTCTTGGAATGGGGCGCCTAAAAGCCCAGCTTGAAGATGCTGCATTTCCATATGTTTACCCAGAGCAATATAAAAAGACGCTTCACATCTTCGATAGTATGCGACCTATTTCTGATGAGCAGCTTACAAAAGTGGTTGAAACCTTAAAAGAAGAGCTTTCTATTTTTGATGTGGAGATTGAACGCATTGATCATCGTATCAAACACCTCTACTCTCTTTACCAAAAGCTCAACCGTTACAAAATGGATGAATCTAAGGTGCACGATGTTGTTGCCCTTCGTATCATCGTTCCTGCTGTAAATGACTGTTACCAAGCTCTAGGGGTCATCCACGGCCTCTACAGACCTGTTCCAGGGCGTTTCAAGGATTATGTTGCTGTTCCAAAGCCAAACGGCTACAGATCACTTCACACCACCATTTTTTCTGGAGACGGAAATACGCTTGAGATTCAAATAAAAACTAAAGATATGCACGAAGAGGCTGAATACGGTATCGCAAGCCATCTTTCATACAAAGAACTTGGAAAAGGGAAAAGTAAGGAGGAAATTATCAAAAAAACTGGCTGGACAAAAGAACTTCTCGAATGGCAAAAAGAAATAAACCAGCACAAAGATTTTATGAAACATTTGCGGGAAGATTTTTTTGAACACCGTGTGTTTGTGATGACACCAAAAGGTGATGTTATTGATCTTCCAGAAGGGTCCACAACCATCGACTTTGCTTATGCTGTTCACTCAGATATTGGTGACCATGTTGCAAGCGCGAAAGTGAATGGAAAGATGGTGCCACTTGACACCAAGCTTAACAGTCGTGATGTAGTAGAGATTGAAGTAAAAGAATCATCTTCTCCAAAACGTAAATGGATAGACATGGCAAAAACAACGCTTGCAAAACGTAAAATAAAAGCTTATATCAAAGAACACGGTAGCGCACTTGATAAGCTCCTTACTCGATAAAAAAACAAGACCGACATGGTCTTGTTTTTATATTTCTCTTCAGTTTTAGAGTGCAAAATTTCTTACATTGTAGAGATCGTCATTTTGCTCATCTTGTTTCACTTCATCTAATGATCGATCATCTTCTGCAGCAGCAACGTGCACAGCCACTTCTTCTATCTGATCTAGTTCGATCGCTTCACTTGTTGTCACAATAGGAGCATCATGTACAGCTTCTACAATAGAGAGGTCAGCTAGGTGTACCGTTTCCACCTGATTAAGATGAGTAATCTCAGTAATTGGCTCAATATGCCGTGGTGTAGGAGAAACTGACTGAAGTGTTTCCATGTCTTCTTCACGAAGCTTATCAAACATTCCTTTATGAGTTTTCTCTTCTCCAGCTTTACGAATTGCAAGCGAAAGCGCAAGAAGTTCTTCATGAGAGAAATAATCAATAGAAATACGTCCACCTCGCTCACGTGGCTCGATCTGTACACGGGTACCAAGTGTCTCCGCGAGACGCTCTTCCATATCCACCACTTCTGGTGTCATAAAGAGATCCTTTTTGCGAACCTTTTCATAGGCAATACGACGCGCAATTTGTTCTGCTTCACGCACTGTCATTTTACGCACCATCATTTCTTTAAAGAGTGTCATCTGTTCTGCCGGACGATCAATAAGCATAAGAAGAGGTCTTGTGTGCCCTTCACTTATCTTCCCTTTTGAAAGAGCATCAAGAATATCTTGAGGGAGCATGAGAATACGCACTGTGTTTGAAACATACTCTCTACTCTTCCCCATCTTACGCCCCACCTCCGCCCATGTGAGCTTAAACTCATCAGCAAGTCTCTGAAATGATTGTGCACGCTCAACAGCATTAAGGTCTTCACGTTGAAGGTTTTCAATGATCGCAAGTTCAAGCTTTGCTCTACTATCATCTCCTGTACGCACCACTACTGGTACCTGCTGAATACCAGCAAGCTTTGAAGCACGCAAACGTCTTTCTCCTGCGATAAGTTCGTACTCTACGAGCACTCCCCCGTCTTCAAGATGTGTTTCTTTTCTTGAAACCACAAGTGGCTGAAGTACACCGTACTGACGAATACTTGCAGCAAGCTCATTAAGCCTATCCTCATCAAACTCACGTCGTGGCTGATAAGGGTTTGGCACTATTTTATCTATCTCTATCCAAAAAATTGATGAATCTATTTGTCCCATATCTGTAATTATTTAAAAAGTATACCACGCTCAAAAACATACCCTGTGACTAAGGAAAAAAGTTTACAACGGAGGAAAATTTGTGTACTATGTACTTCTTCTTAAGCGTCTTTACTCTTTTAGAAAACGGAGGTTCTTTCATGGAAATACAAATAACAGAACCTGAAGCAAAGATTCTTCTTGCGGTGAGCAGTGTTTCGGGAGGTATCACAATAAAAAATATCCCTTTACAGCTTAGAGTTCTTTTAAATAAAGGAGTTGATGAACATGTTGCTGTAGAATTACTAACAAGACTTAGCGAAAAGAAATTCGTTGAAAGCTTTGAAGTGGTAAGTGTTCCTGCTTGGAAAGTAACTGAGGCTGGGACTCATATTTTAAAAGAAACAAAAGAAGTATTTCCACACTGGTTCAACAAAAGTACACGACCAGATCAACGACTAAGAGCGTAGATCTGATGTCGAAATTACAGCGCATTGTTTTTGCAATGTGCTGTTACTGTATTTGAAATAAAACCACTCTCATGATAGTGTAAAAGCTCGACAATGTTGTCGTACCAGATTGGAGCCAGAACATGAATGTAATTCCTCCGCTGAAGAAGTCCAGGTTGCGTATCTTGGCCATTCTGAAAGAAGGTCAGAACGATGGCGGCATGAAGCTTGAAGAGGTCCCTCCTCTCCTCCTTCAGCAGTTCAACAAAACAGCCACCTCTTCGGTTGTCCTTGCCTGCATTCACGATCTGAAGCACATGGGTCTCGTTTCTAAGAACGGTGAGAAGTACACCCTCACTGCTCGCGGCCTTGCCCATGTGACCTTTCTCCAAGAAAACCAACCTGATCTTTTCCGAAAAACGTTGTCGCCAGAACATCCCATGCACGTATAAACAACTCAAGAAGCGCACCACGGTGCGCTTTTGTTTTTCTTTACATACGTTGGGTATTTTATGTTCATGTGCGTCACAAGCATGGCTTTCAGAACTTTATAAGTACTCGCCTTATGTTAAAGAGTGTATAAAAAGTCTTGAGGAAATTGTAAAAGTATAGAAAAAGAAAACCACCCTAACAGGTGCCAAGGTGGCTTCCTTTGTCAGGATGGTTGTGGGTTAGACGACAAACGAGATGTAGATACTCATCTCCGTTCGCGCACCCTTGCTTCCAATCACCTTCTCACCCGCCTTGTCGTAGAGCACCCAGTCACTGGTCTTCACCGTGACGGAGACGTTCTTGACCTTGCGTCGGCCAATGATGGCCTTGCAGGAGGCAATGATGGCATCAGGGCTGAGCAGGGTACCAGCGCCTTCCTTGTGGTATTTCTTGTTGTTCGGGACACAGCCTGTTGCGTTGATGAAACAGTTGTAGATATCACCTTCTGCCATCTTGCTGCCAGAGGAAAATGTTATCTCCTCGAAGAAGCCGTTAGTGGCGATGTTGTTGAAAGCGACCAAGAATTCTGGGGCTTGAGCGAACGGGTCTGCCTTTTTCATTGGTAATCCTCTCAGGTTATGGAATAGAACAATACAATAGTATTATATCATATAATACTCGTTTGTCAATATCTACCTAAAGTTCTAAAAATCTTTCACCTATCGTAATTCAGCACTGAAAACACCTTATAAAATAAAGTATTCATTACATGTGCCAGAGGTGGGACTCGGTCACAAATCTGCCTCGTCGTAAACTCCTCGAAGCAGATTCGCGACCCCTATCGAGTTCCACACGAAAGTGAAGCAGTTCACTTTCTCTCCATCACAACTAAAAAGCGGACACTTTCGTGTCTCGCTTTTTATGTTGTGCCGGAGGAGAGACTCGAACTCTCACACCTTGCGATATTCGATTTTGAGTCGAACGCGTCTACCATTCCGCCACTCCGGCAAGTTATCAAATTCTACCATAAAGCTCTTTTTTTGCATGTTATTGAAAGAAATAAAAAATAGTACTACACTTTAAAAAGATTTTTATTTTGAACAAGGAGATTCAAAATGTCTGCACCTTACCTTTCTCAAAGAGAGCTTGTTGCGATAGAGCGTGAAGCAGAATTTGGAGATCTTGATCACACAACGCTTTCCAAACGTCATGTGCGTATCCTTCTTTCGCTTCATTTCGTACTAAGCACAAACAAAGACATGATTTCACTTCCTTATGCATCTCTTTCTGTGATAATTAATCTTATTGAGCGCTTTTTTGGGAAACTTTATACACCTGAAGAACTTTTGTATTGGGTTGAAGATCTAACTAAACGTGACTACATTTGTCTTCATCACACAAAGCAGTGCTATGTACTTACTGAACGAGGCAAAGAACTACTGGAAAGGGTTTCGGAAATAAGAGAGTCACTTTTTGAATCAAATTCAAAAAACAGTATCGCTTTTCTAAACTAAAAGAACTTTACAAAAGCAAAAAAGAGTAGTAGTATAAAAACCTGTCGATGAATTGTCTCCGACAGAAAACCACAGGAGCTCTTTCCGATGCCTGACAAAAAGTGTGTGAAGCGCTTTCATGGCGCAATAACCCATGTCACCCCGGCCGCTCAGCTGAGCGAAAGCCAGCTGGCCAAGCTGCGCCGTCATCTGAACGTGGGCGACCATGTTTCGAAGGCGGACTTCATTGCCACCAAGTTCCCGATCTACATCTGCGACGCCACCAAGCAACCTGAACTCTGTTCGGAACAAGGCCGAGTCCGCGTCAACATCAAGAAAGGTGGTCGGGTTACACCGATCTGGGTGGCAGCACGGTTCCTGGACCCTGTCCTCAAGACGACGGAAGCCGTCAATCAACCACAAGAAAAGCTGGCCGCCTAAAACCGGCACAGCTCAAATAACAAAGGACCTCGCTTGCGAAGTCCTTTTTTTCTTTTCATTTAAAAAACCTATTTCTTAAAAAGAATACTCCTGCACATAATCGATAATATCCGCAGAATCATTTAACTTAACATTTGCAGTAGTGTCTAAAAGAAATGGCATCGTATGAGCACCATGCCCCTTCACTTCTTCTAAATAGTCTTCGTTTTCAATATTACGCTCTTCGTAAGTAATATTATTTTCTAAAAAAGACTGTTTCACTTTTTGACAATACTGGCAATTATTTTTTGTATAAAGAATTAACATACAAGTTATTGGTAATTGGTTATTAGTAATGAGTTACCTTAAAGTATAACAAATCTATTTCTTTGTACTGTAACTAATTACCAATTACAAATAACTAATTACAAAAAAATTAAAGCTATTAACTATTAACTATATCTAGTGTAGTATGTACAACAATAGCTATGGATGCAGAGAAAAAAGTACTAGTTGTTGTTGGACCTACCGCAAGCGGTAAAAGTGATTTTGCAGTTCTCCTTGCTCAGCGTACAAATGGAGAAATTATTTCTGCTGACTCGCGACAGGTATTTAAAGGCCTTGATATAGGAACTGGAAAAATAACAAAAGAAGAAATGCAAGACATTCCTCACTATATGCTCTCAGTGTATGACCTCTCATCTGAAGTAGGTGTCGCACGATATCAAGAGGATGCAACACTTATTCTCAATGATATTTTAGAGCGTGGTAAAACCCCTATTATTTGTGGAGGTACAGGCCAGTATATTGATGCGCTTATCTATGACACCATCCTCCCAAAAGTTCCCCCTAATCATGAGTTTCGTTATAGCTTAGAAACACTTTCAAATGATGAGCTTTTTTCGCTTCTCTTTGCAAAAGATCCGTGCCGCGCAGAAGCAATAGATAAACATAACCGCGTACGTCTTATACGTGCACTTGAAGTAGTAGAAGTTCTTGGTGAAGTACCTAAGCAACATCAACCCAAGTTTATCTGGCCTACAGAAATATTTCTTATGGATGTAGACAGATCTACCCTCAGAGCAAAGATTACAAAACGTTTAGAAAAAAGAATGGATACTGGTATGCTTACAGAAGGAAAAGAAATCTTTGATAAAGGGTATAGTGGTGCGGAACTTAAAAGGTTTGGGCTTGAGTATGAGGCTATGGGTAAATATTTTGAAGGAGAGCTTGATCTTCATCAAATGAAAGAGTACCTCATTACAAAAATAATGCAGTACGCAAAACGACAACAGACATGGAATAAAAAGTATATAGAAATTGCCACCCTTATCCCTGTAAAAGAATAGTAAAAAGGCCAAGGTATTTCTACCTTGACCTTTATGATGTGCAGACCTTCGCGGTCTACACATAGAGACGATCATTTTCCATGAGCGCATGCCTGCGGATTCGCGCATGTTCAAGCGACCCGGTGAAAGCTTCGAGTTGGCACAGAATCGTCTCATCCCATTCACCAGCATGAAAGTACGCAAGCCTGCGAACCTTCTGCTTGAGATCTTCGACAAATCGAGCTGAGTGCCGAGGATTCTCTGCATACCACTTACAAGCGAGTGCTATTGTTTTATCACTCACTGAAGTACCTCGGCCATACCTATAATTGAGTGAACGAAAAATAGATTGTGCCCAAGAATACCACTTTGCTCTGGTGAAGATGGTGCCAAGCACATCAGCATCAGTGGGAGAAAAATATTCCCAGACAGTTTTTCCGTCCAAAACTTTAAAAAAAAGTTTCACGATGGTTGCAAGGAAAGCAAATGCGAGCGCACCACCACCACCAACTGCAATGAGGAGATATTTCTTGAGCCCCTTCTTCTCATTCACGGCGTAGCCACAGGCAGAGTAGAAGGAGCTTGCACAAGCAACAAGTCCTGTTGCCAGCCGAAAGCGAAGCGTGTCAAAAACAAGCATGAGAAGCGCAAGCAGAAACACCTGCGGATAGCGACTTGCCCACGTCATGATGTAAAGAACAGAACGACCTTGAAATTGTTCACTTTTATTCACAGAATGTCTCCTGTATGAGAACTGAAAACAAGAAAATACTATATAACAATATACAATATATTATATAAAAAGTCAATAAATGCGCTATGGTTCACTACCTTGAGAACACCCTGCTTAAAAATAGGATATTCTCAACATAT